>JALSQZ010000001.1 GCA_026985055.1 Sedimenticola sp.
TCTTTTCACCCAGCTTGCCCGAACGCCCTGCAAGCCGATGAATAACATCGGCTTTTGTCCGTTCGAACAATCTGGGCAAAAATCTCTCCGGGAAAATTCCGGATTCCGGTGCAATATTCGGGCTAATCCTGGCATCACTCGGGCTGTTCGTCCTGATCCTCATCCAGATATTCCAGCAGGGGATGACCGGTCATTTCCGGTGGCACGGGCAGCTGCATGATCTTGAGCAGGGTGGGGGCCACGTCACAGAGCGCACCGCCATCCAGCAGCCGGGCGGGGCGTTCTCCCACATAGACCAGCGGAACCGGCGTGGTGGTGTGCGCCGTATAAGGTTGCCCGGTTTCTTCATCGAGCATTTTTTCGCAGTTGCCATGATCGGCAGTGATGAGCATGGCGCCACCAACCTTGTGAATGGCCCGGGTCACCCGGCTCAAACATTCATCCAGGGTTTCCACCGCCTGTACCGCCGCCTCGAATTTTCCCGTATGCCCCACCATGTCGCCATTGGCGTAGTTGACGATGATGGCATCGTATTTGCCGTCTTCGATGGCCCGCACCAGATGATCCGTCACTTCCGGGGCGCTCATCTCCGGGTTGAGGTCATAGGTAGCCACATCCGGTGAAGGCACCAGAATACGATCCTCACCCTCGAAGGGCTGCTCCCGCCCGCCATTGAAAAAGAACGTCACATGGGCATACTTCTCCGTTTCCGCCAGGCGCAACTGACGCAGGCCCAGACGGGAAATATATTCACCAAAGACATTCTCCAGCCGTTCCGCAGGAAAGGCCACGGGTATGTCCCATTCCTTGTTGTACTCCGTGAGGCTGACGAAACTGCCCAGCCTGGGCTTTGCCTGGCGTTCAAAGGCGTCAAAATCCTCTTCGATGAAAGCACGGGTGATCTGACGCGCGCGGTCGGAACGGTAATTCATGTTGATGATGACATCACCATCTTCGACATGCACGACATCGCCTGCTTCGGGCACAATTACCGTAGCCTCGACGAACTCATCCGTCTCCCCGCGTTCATAGGCCATCTCCAGCCCCTGCTCTGCGGTAGCTGCGGTAAATTTTCCTTTTCCCAGGGTAATCAGATCGTAAGCTTTCTGAATGCGTTCCCAACGGTGATCCCTGTCCATGGCATAGTAGCGGCCGATAATACTGGCAATACGCCCATGACCTACTTCGGCAAAAACCTCATCCATCGCCCGCAGGGAAGCCATGGCGCTTCTGGGCGGCATGTCCCGGCCATCCAGAAAGGCATGCACATAGATTTTTTTCGCCCCCCGCTGGGCCGCCAGGCGCACCATGGCATGAATATGTTCTTCATGGCTGTGGACGCCTCCCGGAGACAGGAGCCCCAGAATGTGTACCGCAGACTCATTGTCCACGGCAATGTCCACCGCGCCGACCAGGGTAGCGTTACTGAAAAACGATCCGGTACGGATCGAGCGGCTTACCCGGGTGAATTCCTGATAGACGACACGGCCACTACCCAGATTCAGATGCCCCACCTCCGAGTTGCCCATCTGACCGCTGGGCAAGCCCACTGAGGAACCGGAGGTTTCCAGGGCGGTATGGGCGCATTCCGACCAGAGACGGTCCCAGACCGGAGTGCGGGCAGCGGCAATCGCGTTGTTTTCTGTTTCCTCACGCAATCCCCAACCATCCAGGATGATGAGTACAACAGGGCGGGGGGTCTCATTCATTTCGGAAATCCAGTTCGAGTATCAGCCAAACAGCAATCAATGGGCCGGGATTTTATCAGATTTCGCATGTCGACTTTGACCTCTGTCGTGCAAGGAAAGCCCGGAACCATGCATATGCAGTTGGCCGTGTGCCCCACTCGCCGAAACCCGGGAAAGAAAAAACCCTTGCATTTCCCCCGGTAAAACAGTGTATTATTGTATTAGTTTGTTATTAATCAATCATGTATTGATGCAAATGGAGAGGCCATTGGTGAAAAACATACATTTGTCACGGAGAAACAAGATCCAGGAGTTCGGTGACAGCATGGCATTGATTCAGGACGACAACGATATCGAACGCGCATCCCGCTCTCTCAAGGCCATGTCTCATCCCCTGAGACTGAAGATCCTCTGCACCCTGGGGGAAAACGAAGTCAGTGTCCATGATATCGTTTCCCGGGTAGGCTCCTCCCAGAGCAATATTTCACAGCATCTGGCGATCCTCAGGGAAAAAGGCATTCTTGATGCACGCAAGGACGCCAACCGCGTTTTCTACCGCGTAGCCGACAGCCGCACCCTGCAACTCATTGACATGATGCGACAGGTATTCTGCACCCACGCACACTAAGGAATCTCCGATCAGATCGTGAGGTTGCTTGATTGACAAAAACATCTTGATTTTTTGAAAGCCCCTGAAACCAGACAGGAACTCGTATTCCGGCTTTGGTTCCTGTGGAGAATCCTCTTTTCTTCGCAGAGTTGCGCTATAATCACGCTCCTTTCTCCGCAAGACCCGAGATCCGGATGGAACAACTGGCAGAATTCATCAGCAATCACGCATTATTGGTCATTACCTTTGTGGCCCTGTCCGGCGCGCTGATATGGAATATTTTTTTCGATCCCGTAAACAAGGCCGCAGTGGATGCCCTGCAAAGCACCGCGCTCATCAATCATGACGACGGGATCATGGTAGATGTACGCTCCATTGCGGAATTCAACAAGGGGCATGTGGTCAATGCCGTCAATATTCCGCTGAATGGCTTTGCCAAACAGATCCAGCAACTGGAAAAATACAAGGACAAACCCGTCATCGTCGCCTGCCGTTCCGGTTCCCGTTCCGCCATGGCCTGTAAAATGCTCATGAAGGCCGGCTTCAAGGACGTACACAACCTGCGCGGGGGCATGATGGCATGGCAGAGCGCGGGATTGCCCGTAAAACGCAAGTGATGACGGGTATCCCCCGGCATCGTTCGACAACGCAGAAACTCAGGAAAGATCACCATGACAGAAGAAACCCAGCGCCAGTTTTCCATTCAACGCATCTATACCAAGGACATCTCTTTCGAGACACCGAATGCTCCGGAAATCTTCATGCAGGAATGGAAGCCACAGATCAGCGTCAATCTCAACAACACGGTCAAGGATCTGGGCGAGGGAAATATCGAAGTCGCTCTCACCGTTACGGTTACCGCCAAGATCGAAGAGAAAACCGCCTTCCTCGCCGAAGTCACGCAGGCAGGCATCTTCCTTGCCCAGGGCATCCCTGAAGAGGAAATGGGTCCGCTGCTGGGCATCTACTGCCCCAACACGCTGTTTCCCTATGTGCGGGAAGTCGTTTCCGACCTTATCGTGCGCGGCAGCTTCCCCCAGTTCCTGTTGGCTCCGGTCAACTTCGAGGCGCTCTATGCCCAGCAGGTTCAGCAGCAGAAGCAGGCGCAGGAATCCGCCGAGCACTAGGGCTCAATCAGCATGTCAGCGGCAGGCGCAAGAATAGCCGTACTGGGAGCCGGCTCCTGGGGCACCGCCCTGGCCATCCTGCTTGCACGAAACGGGCACCGGATCCGACTCTGGGGACACGAACCCAAGGCTGCCGCGCAATTGCAGAAAGAGCGGGAAAACCGGCACTTTCTGCCCGGCTTTGCCTTCCCCGACAATCTCACCTCCGGCTCTGATCTGGCCTGGAGTCTTGAGCAGGCCGACGAAATACTGATCGTGGTGCCCAGCCATGCCTTCGCCAGCGTCATCGGGCAGATCCAGCGCATTGCTCCGCATGCGCCATCCCTGAGCTGGGCCACCAAGGGACTGGAGCCCGATGGGCTGCGCCTGCTGCACGAGGTCGCCCGGGCCCGGTTCCCACAAGCAGATCTTGCTGTGGTTTCCGGCCCCACTTTCGCCGTGGAAGTGGCAAAAGGGCTTCCCACGGCCATTACCGTGGCATCGGACAACTTGCAGCACGCCACGCGGGTAGCCGATTATCTGCATGGCGACAGCTTCCGCGCCTATACATCGAACGATATCGTCGGCGTTCAGGTGGGCGGCGCCGCCAAGAACGTCATGGCCATCGCCGCAGGCATGTCCGACGGCTTGGGTTTCGGCGCCAACGCCCGCGCCGCGCTCATCACCCGGGGGCTGGCGGAAATCACCCGTCTGGGACTGGCTCTGGGAGGCCGGCATGACACCTTCATGGGACTGGCCGGCCTGGGAGACCTGGTTCTCACTTGTACGGACAACCTGTCCCGCAACCGACGCATGGGACTGGCCCTGGCGGAAGGCCTGGGCATCGAACAAGCGCGCGAACGCATCGGTCAGGAAGTGGAAGGTCTGGCCGCGGCACGGGATTTCCGCAGCAAGGCAGACAGCCTGGGCGTGGAAATGCCAATTACCGAACAGGTGTATCGGATTCTCTACGAAAATGTCGATCCGGCTTCCGCGGTAAAAACATTGCTCAGCAGGGAACAGAAACAGGAAACCGCCTGAAAACCGTTCTGCTCGGGATCATGCTTTTTCTGCCCCGGCAAACCCCTGTTGCCTCCAGGCTTCGTAGACTACTACAGCAGCCGCATTCGACAGGTTCAGGCTGCGCTGTCCAGGCAGCATGGGCAGCCGCCGGCATTGAGAGGCAGGCAGCTGCTGCAGAATTTCCTGTGGCAGCCCGCGGGTTTCCGGACCAAACAGCAGTACATCCCCGGGAACATACTCGAAATCCGCATGGGAACCCGAACCACGGGTGCTGAAAGCCACCACACGCGGCTGCCCCAGATCATCCTGCAGAGCCTTCCAGGAGGCATGCACACAGATGCTGGCGAACTCATGGTAATCCAGACCCGCACGTTTCAGACGGGCATGATCCAGCTCGAAGCCCAATGGCTCCACCAGATGCAGACTGCAGCCGGTATTGGCGCACAGACGAATGATATTTCCCGTGTTTGGCGGTATCTCTGGCTGATACAATACGAGCTTGAACAAGCTGTTCTTCCTGGAGACCTGGATGAGTGATCCCCGACTGGCCGTGGACTTCTGCGGCATGATGTTTCAAACGCCGCTGGTACTGCTGTCCGGCTGCGTCGGCTTTGGTGAAGAATACACGCGTATCGATGGTTTCTCCAACCGGGACGCCGGGGCGGTATGTCTCAAGGGTACCACCGGGAGCATGCGTCCGGGAAACGCGCCTCACCGGGTCTATGAAACGCCTGGCGGGATGCTCAATGCCATCGGCCTGCAGAATCCCGGCGTGGACAAGGTGATCAGCGATATCCTGCCCAAACTCGATTTCGGGGAAACCCGCTTCATTGCCAATGTCTCCGGCTCCACCCTGGAAGAATATGAGGAAGTAACGCGAAAATTCGATGACTCTCCCATAGATGCCATAGAAATCAACATCTCCTGCCCCAATGTGAAAGAAGGCGGCGTTGCTTTCGGCAACGACCCGGAAATGTCGGCGCGGGTAGTGGAAACCTGCCGCAAAGTCACGGACAAACCCCTGATCACCAAGCTTTCCCCCAACCAGACGGATATTGCCTATAATGCCAAATGCTGTATCGAAGCCGGTACGGACGCTTTTGCGGTCATCAATACCCTGATGGGCATGGCCATCGACATTGAAAGCCGATCACCGGTGATTGGCAACAATCAGGGCGGGCTGTCCGGCCCGGCAATCAAACCCGTGGCCCTGCTCAAGGTACACCAGGTATACCAGGTCACCAGGGAGCATGGCATCCCCATCATTGGTCAGGGAGGAGTCAACAGCGCGGAAGACGCAATTGAATTCCTCATCGCCGGAGCCAGCGCGGTAGGCGTGGGCACCGCCTTGTTCTATGATCCTCTGATATGCACTAAAATCAATCTGGGGATTCTGGAATATCTGGATCGTCATGAGCTGGCAAATGCAGGGCAACTGACCGGCAGCCTCAGACTGAATACCTCAACCCCATCAAAATGCGGCTGTTGAGCCAGCAGAGCGATTTTCCCCGGACATTACGAAGCAGCAGGACTTTTCAACCGACCTTATGCCAAAGCGAGAAGACAAGGACATCCAATCTGTAGAAACCTTGCACCGGTTTTCCCCCCTGGCGGACCTGGACAGGCACCAACTTGAGGAAATCGTGGCAAATGCCCAGTGGCTGAAAGCACGCAAGAAAGACCTGCTCATGGACCTGGGAGAAACAGAGAACAGCAGCATTTTCCTGCTCAGGGGAAACGTGCTGCTCGAAGCCGCAGACGGACGCCAGAGAGTAATCAAGCACACTGACCCTTCTTCCCGCTCACCACTCTCCAGACTGCGCCCAAGCAGGTACCGGGTAACCGCCCTGACACCGGTTCAATACATCAAGATCAGCAATGAGTTGCTGGATGAACTGACCGACATGGACGAAGCCTCGGAAATGATCTCCTCCCATTATCTGGTGGAAGAAACCAGCGAAGAGAACGCCGATTTTTCCGCGCAGATGGTGGCGCATATCTATGAGGATCTGCATCGCCATGCCCTGCTGCTTCTTTCATGGCACCCGGTGTCTCTCGGTGTCAGTGAAAAAATCCTGCATGAAAAGCAGGATCAGCGGAAAATGGCTGAAGCCGCCATGCTCGATCCAGTGCTTTCCCTGAAACTTCTCAAGGCCTCGCAGCGGCAACACCCGGGCAGTGCCGTCACCAAAATCGAGTCGGCAATCTTTCAGGTGGGAACACAAGCAGCGCACAAACTGGTGTTCATGAATCTGTTCAGGGAATCCCGCGATCCCCGCACCCTGTTGTTACAGGAAGCATTCTGCAATGCCTGGGAACGCAGCATCATGGTTGGCAATGTCGCCCGACAGCTTGCCACAAAACTGGGCATGAAAAATCCAGAGGAAGCACATCTTTCCGGCCTGCTGCACAATATTGGCGAAATCGCCATTCTCAGCTATGCATACAATTACTATCGGGAGATCACGCCACAGGAACTGCAGGACTGCATTCTGATGTTCAGCAAGGAAATTGGCCGCATGCTGTTGTCCCATTGGAACATCTTCCATTCCCTGTCCCAGAGTATCTGTGACGCCACGGAATGGATGTACGACCATGGCAGGAATCAGCCAGGACTGACCGATATCATTATTGCAGCCAAGGCCTGCGTACATATCTCACGCAAGGAAAACAACAATCCACCGCCCCCACTGCCCCAGATCCCGGCACTGAAGAAGCTTCGCCTGGATACGCCGGACAGCGTTCTTGCGACAGACCTGCGAAGCTATGCAAATGATGTGCTGGAAAAAACCAGGCGCCAACTGGACATCAGCGCCTGATCCTGGTTTTCATCAGGGAATCCGGTAATCATCCTGGGTCATCAGATCCACGCCACATTGCAACTGTTCGATCCAGCGGATGAAATCTTCTATGGCCACCCCGGTCAAGGCCCGGCCATGCTGAGGAGCGATCATGTCGATATCCAGTTGCCTCACCATATTGGCCCAGAAACGGCAAACCTTGTTACCGTTGATGTAGCGCTTGTGGAAGCCTTCCATGTACGGGAGTATGTCCTTGAAACGAGTCACGGGCTTGTCCAGGTCTTCTGCGGGACAGAGATTCGCCCCCAGATCTCCGGAAAAAAGGATCTTGCTCACCGGATCATAAAACTGGAAATTTCCTTCGGCATGCATGAAATGCGCGGGCACCGCCTTCAGACTGATGCCACCGAGCTGCAGATTGGCACCTTTGTCCGGGATAGCCACAAGACGCCCCTTGGTTTTTCCAGGGCGGGTGAAATGAGGAATAAACCGCTCCCACAGCTCCGGCACAACGACTTTCGCATTGGTTCCCACCATCCACTTGTTCAGGGATGCGACGATATCCGGATCCTGGTGTGAAGCCACCACATAATCCAGGTTTTTCACATTGACATACTCGCTCATGGCCATGAACAACGCGGTGTATGTCAGCTCTCCTCCAGGATCGATCAGCGCGGCATGTTCATTGTCGACGATGAAAAACTGATTGGCCTGAACCGCCTCGCCAACCACCAGGTCACGGAAGGCAACGCATACATGCCTGCCATCATTGTACAGTTCCATGGCTCCTCCTGAAGAAGCAAATATTGTTCAATTGATAACTTTAGTAAATAAGACCTCCTTGTCGGTAATCAAAACTTCTGAAACAGTCTGTTTATTATTAACTCGGCAACAATCTATATCGCCTTCAGCCCGCCCAGGTTGGGAAACTTCTTTTCACATCCGGGCCGGGCGAAACCAATCTGTCCGGATCACGAATTTCTCAGATGTTCAATATACCTTGGCATGCCTTCACGCGCCAACCGGACACCCTCGGCCTGCACCTGAATACACAGCGGACTGCCTTCCACGCGCAGATTACAATGCGCCTGACCCCGGCTTTCCAGGGGAATGGGAATCATGTCTCGATAAGTATAGATATTCTCCCCCACATCTCCCCCGGCACAGGTGGCCGGAAGGTCGATAGTACCGCCTTCCAGTAATTCGCCATTCTCAAATATCAGGTCGATATTCTGTCGCCAGCGTGTGCGTTCGTCCGAACCTGTCATGGTCTTGATCAGGTAGGCCGGTTCAAAGCGAACCCGGACTTCTTCATCCAGAACCTGGACATCGGCTATGATGGAGCCGGACAACTCTATACTGGTCAGATCCACTTTCTGCAACCTCTCATAATGTTTATCGAGCTTTTTCTCATTCTAGCCCTGCTGGCCGGTGTCATCGCCTTGCTCAAGCCATGGAAATGGTAGATCACGGCACATGATCCGGCTCTTCCAGATCTTTCAGTTTGCGTGTAAGGGTGTTGCGTCCCCAGCCAAGCAATCGCGCCGCCTCCTGGCGACGTCCGCCAGTGGCCTGGAGTGCCGCCTTGATCATCACCGCCTCCACTTCAGCCAACAGACCCTGTGCATCTTCGGCATGACGCCGCGCTACCCATGAGGCGAGTACGGATTCCCAGTCTGTGGCCACGCCCGATTCCATTGCCGCCTCTTCTCCGGCCTGGAGGATCTCCGGAGGCAGATCCTGCAGATGAATCTCCTGCCCTGACGCCATTACCGTGAGCCAACGTGCGGTGTTTTCCAGTTGACGTACGTTTCCCGGCCAGGAAAATGCTTCGAGTTTCGCCAGGGCGTCAGGACGCAAGGTTTTTACCTGAACATCGAGCTCCTCGGCAGCCTGCGAAAGAAAGTGGCTCATCAGCAGGGATATGTCTTCCCTCCTCTCCCGCAATGGCGGAATCTGGATACGAATGACATTCAGACGATGAAACAGATCTTCGCGAAACCGGCCCTGCTCCACCAGGGATTCCAGGTTTTGATGGGTGGCTGCGACTATACGTACATCTGCGCGAATGGGACTGACGCCCCCCACCCGGTAAAACTCGCCATCCGCCAAAACCCGCAACAAGCGGGTTTGCGCTTCCGGAGGCATGTCGCCAATTTCATCCAGAAACAGGGTTCCGCCTTCTGCCTGCTCGAAACGGCCTACGCGTCTGGCCTGAGCCCCGGTAAAAGCGCCTTTCTCATGCCCGAATAGTTCAGACTCCATGAGTTCACGCGGGATAGCCGCCATGTTCAAGGCAATGAAAGGCTGTTGGGAGCGGGGGCTGTGCTGGTGCAGCGCCTGGGCCACGAGTTCCTTTCCCGTCCCGGACTCACCATTGATCAGCACCGAGATGTTGGAACGCGCCAGACGCCCAATGGCTCTAAAAACTCCCTGCATGGATGGCGCTTCACCAATCATGCCGCGAGCGCCGACCAGCGCTTCTCCATGAGCAGACTTCTCCTGACTCCGGCTGGCGACCGCGCGCTGAACCTGATCCAGCACCTCCTCAAGATCGAATGGCTTGGGCAGGTATTCGAAAGCGCCTACGCCATAGGCATTCACCGCGCTGTCCAGATCCGAATGCGCGGTCATGACAATGACCGGCAACTGAGGATACAGCTCATGCACTTTGCCCAGCAGAGTCAGGCCGTCCATGCCTGGCATGCGAATGTCTGAAAGAATGGCTGCCGGCTCCACGGATTGCAAAGCCTTGAGCAAATCATCCGCCGCCTCAAAGCTTCTGGTTTCATAGCCGGCCTTGGCCAGAGCCTTTTCCAGCACCCAGCGTATCGAACGGTCGTCATCCACGATCCATATCATCGCGGTATCACTCATTGCCATGCTCCAGGGGAAGGTAGATGGTAAACACGGTCTTGCCCGGTTTGCTGGTGAATTCTATCAGACCTCCATGCCGGTTGATCATGGATTGGGCCAGGGACAGCCCCAGCCCGGTACCTTCGGATTTACCACTGACCATGGGGTAGAACACCCGCTCCTGAAGTTCTGGCGGGATGCCGGGACCATCATCGACGATATTGAGCTGCAACACCAGACGATGGCGCACACTGGCCAGGGTAAACTGGCGCAGAACCCGGGTTTGCAGCAGCACCGAACCCTTGCCGCCCATGGCTTGCACGGCATTTTGCACAATATTCAATATTGCCTGGACCAACTGCCCTTCATCGCCCTGCAACTCCGGGATGCTGGGATCATAGTCGCGCTCGAACCGGATCGAGTTTTCCGGATCCGAAGTCACGATGATATACACCCGTTCCAGAATATGATGAATATTGACGCTGCGCATCACCGGAAGCTGGCGCGAACCGAGCATCTGATCCACCAGAGACTTCAGGCGATCCACTTCCTTGACAATAATGCGAGTGTAGTCGCAAAGCGCCGAGTCTTCTCCCAGCTCCATGGCGAGCAGTTGGGCGGCCCCACGCATTCCCCCAAGGGGATTCTTGATTTCATGCGCCATGCCCCGAATCAGATCCCGGGTGGCCAGATTCTGGCTAATCAGTTGTTCCTCGCGGGTCATACGCAGTTGCCGGTCAACCCGCCGTATCTCGGCAAGAACATGAACCTGCCGGTCTTCGGCCTCCACCGGCACCAGGGTACAGTCCACGGTGATCGAGTGCCCGTCCGGAGGTGACAAGGCAATGCCCCGTTCGGTAATCGGCTGATTGCTTTCAATCACCGTATTCAGGTGCTGGTCGAATACATCACGGGAACAGCGCATCACCTGCGCCATGGAAAGCCCCTGCGCCATCCTTGCACTGACAGACAGAAGCATCTCTGCGGCGGGATTCATGTACAGAATCTTCAGATCACGATCAAACAGGATCAGGGAAGCGACCTGATGAGCCAGAATAGCCGTTGCCATTCCATCAGACAATACACTGGAATCAGCATTCATGGGGGGCGAAGCCTGCAGCGGACGGGGAATCAGCGCGGAGCAGGTCTGGGCTTGGCGATGGTTCGGTGCAGAAAAAAGGTTCGCGTCCCAGAGCGCAAAAGCTCCTTGCCCTGTTTGCTGTAAACCGCTACCGCCAGCTTGTGTTCACCACGATCCACGTTCTGTAAATTGATTACCGTACCCTGGTATTTGGCCTTTGAAGGACTCCCATCGAGGATTACCTTCAGGTAATCCCCCTCGCGCAACACTGGCGCCAATGCCACGAATACCGACACGGTTCCGGGGCTGCTGCGCACCGTGGCCTGATCCTCCGGGCTGACGATGTCGATACTTCGATACCCCGGCGCCGACTTCTTGTCAGCCGCTGGAGAAGCAACGACACCCCGGTCTTCCTCGGACATATCCTCCGATTTTTCCGGGGTGACAGGAGGCGCATAGGTGGACAGACCTGGCAGCTTTTTCATTGGTTTCGCTGCCGCTGAATCAGGCTGGTCACCATAATGAATATTACCGTCGCCATCCACCCATTTGAATATTTCCGCATGAGCGCATGAGAACGCCAGAATAAAAATGCTGATGTGCAGGATTTTCATATTCCTGATACTAGCCCAGCCTTGGCGCGATTTCCACAGTACCGGGGCGTGAACGGACAAACGGCAGCCTGTGAGTGACGAGAGGCAATATCATGACGATTCTCCCGAGAGGGAAAGAATGGAACCCGTTTTCAGCCCCAGGATCTGCGCGGCACTGCCCCCATTGGCGGCTATTTCCAGTAATCCGAGTGAGTTTTCGTAACACAGCAACTCTCCCGGAGACACATCAGAAAAGGTTCGAACCCGTGGCAACATCCTGCCCTCGCAGATCAGGGTTCTGTGGTCAGATACAGCGGCAGCAGGAATCCCGCTCATGGCATTGCCAAAATCATCGAGGTAGATCACTTCCGCGAGCATCTCCGGCCAGTCCATTCCGAGCATATCCTGGCGTCTGGCGGGAATCAGATCCGGCGGCTGCCCACAGGCAAGCCGGGCGGCGGCCGGCGCGAGAATATCTCTTCCATGGAAACTCGCGGATATCTGCCTGCCGGATGGGGAAGGCAACTCCCAAAGCCGGGATTCCTCATCGGCGGCCGCCAGACGAGACAGCAAGCCATTGTCCGGCCCAAGACACCATCGTCCCTGGGTACGCAAGGCCAGCAACCTCCTATCGCCACCCACGCCTGGATCAACCACGGCCACGACCACTGCATCCGCCGGCAACCAGCGCATCAGGGCAGCAAGCAGGTAGGCGGACCGCCTGGGATCCGTGGCCAGAGCGTCACTCATCAGGGTGGATACGCGCAGCCGGGGACAAACAGCAACTGCGGCTGCCTCCATCAGCCCCATATAGGGGCCACGGCTGCCAAAATCAGTGAACAGATATATGCCCGGCACTTTCATGTCATCTGTATATGTTACTGTTCATCATTTTCCGCCTGACACAAAAAAGCCGGACCAAGGCCCGGCTTTTCTGGTCTTGATTCTCGCAAATCAATCCTCGAAAATTTCCTCGGTATCCTCGGAAACAGGGCGATCCACCAGTTCCACATAAGCCATGGGAGCCTTGTCACCAGGCCGGTAACCGCACTTGAGGATACGCAGATACCCCCCCGGACGCTCCTGATAACGCGGACCCAACTCCCCAAAAAGCTTGCCGACGGCGGCAGCATCCCGAAGACGGGAAAACGCCAGGCGACGCTTGGCTACGCTATCCTGTTTGGCAAGAGTAATAAGAGGTTCGGCAACGCGACGCAACTCCTTGGCCTTGGGCAAGGTCGTCTTGATCATCTCATGCTCGATGAGAGATACAGCCATGTTGCGGAACATGGCCTTGCGGTGAGAACTGTTTCTGTTTAACTGCCGTCCGGCTTTGCGATGACGCATGGGTCGACTTTCCTGAGTAAAAGTTTAAGATCGATGAGCAGCGATTATTTCGCCACCAGTTCCTGTATGTTTTCCGGTGGCCAGTTCTCCAGGCGCACGCCCAGGGAAAGTCCACGGGTGGCGAGAACATCCTTGATTTCATTCAGGGACTTCTTGCCAAGATTCGGGGTCTTGAGCAACTCCACCTCGGTGCGCTGAATCAGATCACCGATAAGGAAGATATTTTCCGCCTTGAGGCAGTTTGCGGAACGTACCGTAAGCTCCAGATCATCAACCGGACGCAGCAGAATCGGATCGATTGCGGGAGCCTCAGGCTCGGATACCGATTCGTCTTCCGGCGTGGTTTCTTCCAGATAGACAAAGGTTTCCAGCTGCTTCTGCAAAATGGTGGCCGCCCTGCGGATGGCGTCTTCCGGATCGATGGTGCCGTTGGTCTGGATATCCATGACCAACCGATCCAGGTCAGTGCGCTGCTCGACGCGGGCTGACTCCACACTGTAAGCCACTTGCAGCACGGGGCTGAAAGAGGCATCCAGCTTGAGATGACCAATGGGCCGATCTTCACCGGCAGCGCTATCGCGACTGGAAGCTGCTTCGTAACCACGGCCACGCTGCACCTTGAGGCGCATGCTCAGCTCACCCTTGTCGGTCAGATGAGCAATCACATGATCGGGATTGACGATCTCGACACCATGGGTAAGCTCGATATCACCGGCGGTGACTACGGCTGGCCCCTTTACCTTGAGGCTGAGCTCTGCCTCGTCACGATCTTCCATGACGATGGCCACGCCTTTAAGATTGAGCAGGATTTCGAGCACATCTTCCTGTACACCCTCGATGCCACTGTATTCGTGCAGCACGTTGTCGATTTCCGCATCGACAACCGCACAACCGGGCATGGAAGAGAGCAGAATGCGACGCAACGCATTCCCCAAGGTATGACCAAAACCTCTTTCCAGAGGCTCAAGTGAGACCTTGGCGCGCTTCTCGTTGACCTTGTCCACGCCGATAATGCGTGGCTTCAAAAATTCTGTGACGGAATCCGCCATGAACGTACCTTCCTGACTTACTTGGAGTAAAGTTCTACGATGAGCTGTTCGTTGATTTCAGCGGGCAGATCCGCACGCTCAGGCAGGCGCTTGAACGTACCTGTCATGCCTTTTACATCAACTTCCACCCACTCGGGGAAACCGTATTGTTCGGCCAATGCCAGCGCATTGGCGATACGAACCTGCTTGCGCGCCTTTTCCCGAACCGAGATCACATCGTCCGGACTGACCCGATAGGAGGCGACATTGACTACCTTGCCATTGACCTCTATGGCCTTGTGACTGACCAACTGCCTTGCTTCATTGCGTGTCGCACCAAAACCCATACGGTAAACCACATTGTCGAGGCGGCGTTCCAGCAGTTGCAGCAGATTCTCACCGGTGGGCCCCTTCTGCCGGTCAGCAGCCGCATAGTAATTGCGGAACTGCTTTTCCAACACGCCGTACAGACGACGCACCTTCTGCTTCTCCCGAAGCTGCACCCCATAGTCGGAGAGACGGCGACGACGCTCCTGGGTCTGCCCTGGCAACTTTTCCATGTTGCATTTGGAATCGACGGAACGCGCACGACTTTTGAGGTACAGGTCAGTACCTTCGCGGCGCATCAGTTTACATTTTGGTCCAAGATACCTTGCCATGATTAATGCTCCAGACTATACGCGACGTTTTTTGGGTGGGCGGCATCCATTGTGGGGGATGGGTGTCACATCAGTAATGCTGGTAATCTTGAAACCGGCATTGTTCAGGGCGCGTACCGCGGAATCTCGGCCGGGACCAGGCCCCTTGACATTCACGTCCAGGTTCTTCACCCCGTATTCCTTGGCCACCTGACCGGCCCGGTCCGCCGCAACCTGAGCAGCAAAAGGCGTGCTCTTGCGCGAACCGCGGAAACCAGAACCTCCGGAAGTCGCCCAGCAAAGCGCATTACCCTGGCGATCAGTAATGGTAATGATGGTGTTGTTGAAAGACGCATGAATATGGGCGATGCCATCACTCACAGTCTTCTTGATCTTTTTCTTGGAACGGGTTGTGGACTTGGCCATGCCTGTACCTACACTCTCGAATTAACTGTCTGTTAGCGTTTGATGGGACGACGCGGACCCTTACGGGTACGTGCGTTGGTCTTGGTGCGCTGACCGCGCAGGGGCAGTCCGCGACGATGACGAATACCACGGTTGCAACCAAGATCCATCAGACGCTTGATGTTCATGGAGATCTCGCGACGCAGATCACCCTCGACGACGTACTTGGCGACTTCCGCGCGGATCTTGTCCACTTGTTCTTCGTCAAGCTCTATCATCTTGCTGTCGGGCGCTACGCCGGCAGCCTCACAAATCTTTTCTGCACGCGAACGGCCAATGCCATAAATCGCGGTCAAAGCGATAACCGCGTGCTTACGGTCCGGAATATTTACGCCTGCTATGCGGGCCATCCTGTCATCTCCTGATACTCAACAGTTGGAAATTCGATCAGCGAAAACGCGGAACTATATCCCAACTGGCATAGTTTTTCAATATCGACCTTCCCCAACAGAACGACTGTTGCCGGAAGTGTCATTCTTACATTCAGCCCTGGCGCTGCTTGTGCCGGGGATCCGTGCAGATCACGCGTACCACGCCCTTGCGCTTGATGATCTTGCAGTTACGGCACATTTTTTTTACTGAAGCACGAACTTTCATTTTCTCGTTCCTGTCTTTACGCCATGATCAACGGGGAAGCCCCGTACTACCCTGGCCCTTTAGATTAGCTTTCTTCATCAACCCCTCATACTGGTGAGACATGAGATGCGATTGCACCTGGGCGATGAAATCCATGATCACGACAACCACGATCAGCAATGAGGTGCCGCCAAAATAAAACGGTACGTTCCAGCCGACGATAAGAAATTCGGGCAACAGGCATACCGCAGTGATGTAAATCGCCCCGGCCAATGTCAGACGGGTCATTACACCGTCAACGTACTTGGCGGTCTGTTCACCAGGGCGAATCCCCGGAATGAACGCACCGGAACGCTTCAGATTGTCTGCCGTTTCCCGGGCGTTGAATACCAGCGCCGTGTAGAAAAAGCAGAAGAAAATGATGGCCGCGGCATACAGCACCACATAAACCGGCTGTCCGGGAGAAAGCTTGGCCACAATGTCCTGCAGCCAACGCATGTTGGGGGTATTACCGGCCCACTGCGCCAGAGTCGTCGGGAACAGAATGATGCTGGAAGCGAAGATTGGAGGAATAACACCCGCCATATTCAGCTTCAGTGGCAAAAAACTGCTCTGCGCCGCCAACAATCTTCTGCCTTGCTGGCGCTTGGCATAGTTAATGGTGATTCTTCGCTGGCCACGCTCCACGAAAACCACAAAGGCGGTCACGCCCAACGCCAGCAACAACAAGAATAACGCGAACAAGGCGTTCATCTCACCATTACGCACCATTTCCGCGACATTGCCAAAAGCTGCCGGCAAACCGGCGACAATCCCGCCGAAGATGATCATGGATATGCCATTGCCCAAGCCACGCTCGGTAATCTGCTCCCCCAGCCACATGAGAAACATGGTTCCCGTAACCAGGGAAACGGTCGCAGTAAACACGAAGCCCATGCCAGGCGCCATCACCATGGACATCCCGCCGGAAGACTGACTCTGCAGGGCCACGGAAATACCCACAGCCTGGAAGGTCGCCAGCACCACGGTACCGTAACGGGTATATTGGGTAATCTTGCGCCGCCCGGCCTCGCCTTCCTTTTTCAACTGCTCCAGCGTGGGCACGACCGAGGTCATCAGCTGCACGATAATGGAGGCAGAAATATAAGGCATTATCCCCAGCGCGAGTATGGAAGCGCGCTTGAGCGCCCCGCCCGAGAACATGTTGAACATGCCAAGGATGCTGCCCTGTTGCTGGTCGAACAGCGCCGCCAGCGCAGCCGGATTCACTCCGGGCACCGGGATATAAGTACCGATGCGGTATACGATCAGCGCCCCCAAAAGGAACAGAAACCGCTGGCGCAGCTCCGTAAGCTGCCCCAACTGTATACCACTACCACCTGCTGCGGGATTCAGCGCCATGAGTCAATCAGTCCTCTACCTTGCCACCGGCTGCCTCTATGGCGGCACGAGCGCCCTTGGTGGCGCGCAAGCCTTTTACCGTAACAGCGCGACTGATTTCACCGGACAGAATCACCTTGCCGCGTTTCATGCTGCGCGGGAGGATATCCGCTTCCCACAGCGCATTCATGTCCACGACATCGCCAGGCACCTTGGCCAGCTCGTCCAGACGAACTTCAGCGGTATACCTGGCCTTGCGCGAACGGAAGCCAATCTTGGGAAGACGGCGCTGCAAAGGCATCTGACCGCCTTCGAAGCCAACCTTGTGAAAACCGCCGGAGCGGGACTTCTGGCCTTTGTGGCCACGACCACAGGTCTTTCCCAGTCCACTTCCGATACCACGGCCGACGCGCTTGCGATTCGCCTTGCTGCCGTCTGCGGGCTTGAGTGTATTCAGGCGCATCTTATGCGTCCTCCACGAGCTGTACCATATAGGATACCTTGTTCAACATGCCGCGAGTGGAGGGCGTATCCTCCACCTCAACCACCTGATGCATGCGACGCAGACCCAGTCCGCGAACGCAGGCCTGATGGCTTTTCAGACGGCCATTCATGCTGCGTACCAGCTTTACCTTCATTTTTTTTGCGTCAGCCACTGTCTTACCCCAGGATTTCTTCCACGGTTTTACCGCGTTTTGCCGCGACATCTTCAGGACTGACCATGTTGGCCAGGCCGTTCATGGTGGCGCGAACCACATTGATCGGGTTATTCGTGCCAATGCACTTGGCGAGCACGTTATGCACACCTGCGGCCTCGCAGATGGCGCGCATCGCACCACCGGCAATGATACCGGTACCATCGGATGCCGGCTGCATGTATACCTTGGCGGCTCCATGCCTGCCTATCACCGGATACTGCAAAGTGCCATCCGCCAGCTTTACATTCTTCATGTTGCGACGTGCGGTTTCCATCGCCTTCTGGATAGCGATGGGCACTTCTTTGGCCTTGCCCATGCCAAAACCAACCTTGCCGTCGCCATCACCGACCACGACCAGGGCGGAGAAACCAAACTGGCGACCACCCTTGACTACCTTGGCCACGCGATTGACCGCAACCAGTTTCTCAATCAGGTCGTCGCCGCCAGCGTTCTGTTCAAAATTTGCCATATTCCAATCCTCAGAACTGGAGCCCGGCTTCGCGGGCTGCTTCCGCCAACGCTTTTACGCGGCCATGATATTGAAAACCGGAGCGATCGAAAGCAACGCTTTCCACGCCCGCCGCCCTGGCACGCTCGGCAACCGCCTTTCCGACTACCGCAGCAGCATCCGCATTGCCGGTAGAGCCTTCCACGCCGGAACGCACGTCCTTGTCCAGGGTCGATGCGGAGCAAACCACGGTGGCTCCATCAGGCGCGATAACCTGGGCGTAGATATGTCTTGGCGTGCGGTGCACGGTAAGGCGATGCACAGCCAGCTCGCGAATCTTGGCTCTGGACCGACGGGCCCGACGCATGCGACTTGTCTTCTTGTCCATCGTCATAACCTCTTATTTCTTTTTCGCTTCTTTGCGGATTACATATTCATCCGCATAGCGGACACCTTTGCCCTTGTACGGCTCGGGTGGACGGAAGCGGCGAATCTCGGCCGCCACCTGTCCCACTTTCTGCTTGTCGGTGCCGGATACCACGATCTCTGTCTGGGAAGGCGTTTCAATGCTGATGCCTTCCGGTATGGGATACTCGACCGGATGGGAAAAGCCCAGACTGAGATCCAGAACCTTGCCTTTCACCTGTGCGCGATAACCCACGCCGATGAGCTGCAGCTTTTTCTGGAAACCCTGGGAAGCACCGATCACCATGTTGTTCACCAGGGAACGCATGGTACCGGCCATGGCCCAACCGGATTTGCTTTCGGGATCCCGGGGCGCAAAACGCAGTTCGCCATCTTCCAGCTTGACCTCCACCAGAGGATGAACCTCGAATTCGGCGCTGCTCTTGGAGCCTTGCACCGTAACCTTCTGGCCATCGAGCTTGATTTCCACACCGGACACCACCGGCACGGGAGCTTTTGCTATACGCGACATTTCAAAACCTCCTCGACAATCAGGCCACGAAGGCGATGACTTCGCCGCCATGACCCTGCTTGCGGGCCTCACGGTCGGTCATCAACCCACGGGAAGTGGAAACGATGGCAATGCCCAGTCCGCCACGCACCTTGGGCAGTTCGTCACGCCCTTTGTAGATACGCAGACCGGGACGACTGACCCGCTTGACCATTTCAATGACCGGCTGGCCCTGAAAATACTTGAGGGTAATTTCCATGACGGGTTTGCCGTCGATTTCAGAGGAACTTACATCGGCGATGTAACCTTCGCTCTTCAATACATTGGCAATAGCCAGCTTTTTCTTGGACGCAGGCAGCGTTACGCTGACCTTGCCAGCAGCCTGGCCATTACGGATGCGCGTAAGCATATCCGCAATCGGATCTGACATACTCATAGTTTATAGGCTCCTCGGGTCAGGCAACTTCTGGAGCGAAGTCCGATACCCATTGACGAATACAGCCCCCAGTTGAGGGAGCCGGAAACTTTAACTAATTTTCAGAAAAAAATCCAGAACTTTATCCAGCTCCGAACACTTCCGGTTCCGGCCGGTGTGAAAACACCGCCAAGAACGGGAAATACTTACCAGCTGGCTTTTCTCAGGCCAGGCACATCTCCTCGCATGGCGGCTTCGCGAAGCTTGTTGCGGCACAGGCCGAACTTGCGATATACCGCGTGCGGACGACCGGTGATACGGCAGCGACGCTGCTTGCGCACCGGGCTGGAGTCGCGAGGCAGCTTCTGCAATCTGAGGACGGCTTCATCGATCTGCTCCAGAGAACTTTCCGGGTTCTTGATGATTGCCTTCAGCTCAGCGCGCTTGGCCGCATATTTTTCCGCCAGCCTGGCCCGTTTGTTTTCACGGGCGATCATGCTTTTCTTTGCCATGGTTTCCTGAATTCTCTCTAACGGTTACTTGAAGGGGAAGTTGAAACCCTCCAACAGGGCTTTACCTTCCTCATCGCTTCCGGCTGTGGTGGTTATGGTGATGTCCATGCCGCGCAGGGCATCGATCTTGTCATAATCTACTTCCGGAAAAATAATCTGCTCTTTGACGCCCATGCTGTAATTGCCACGACCATCGAAGGATTTGGGATTGAGCCCCCGGAAGTCACGGATACGGGGAATGGCGATATTCACCAGGCGATCGAGAAATTCGTACATGCGCTCGGAACGCAGGGTGACCTTGCAGCCGATGGGCCAGCCTTCACGAATCTTGAACCCCGCTACCGACTTGCGAGCCAGTGTTACCACGGGCTGCTGGCCGGCGATCTTGACCATGTCGCCAACAGCATTCTGGAGAATCTTCTTGTCTCCGGTCGCTTCGCCTACACCCATGTTCAGGGTGATTTTCTCGATACGCGGCACTTCCATCACGCTCTTGTAACCGAATTTTTCGATCAGCGCGGGGATGACGCTCTCTTTGTAATGATCCTGTAACCTAGCCATTGGATTGTGCCTCAGACGTCCACGACTTCGCCGTTGGATTTGAATATACGTACTTTGCGACCGTCATCCAGGGTTTTGAAACCCACGCGATCAGCCTTGTTGCTCACCGGATTGAACAGCGCGACATTGGAAATATGCAAGGGCATTTCCTTTTCCACGATGCCGCCGGGCTCACCCTTCATGGGATTGGGCTTGGCATGTTTCTTCGCCAGGTTGATGTTTTCCACCAGAACCCGGTCTTCGCCAACCAGCTTGAGCACGGTACCGCGCTTGCCTTTGTCCTTACCAGCCAGGACGATGATATCGTCCCCTTTACGAATCTTGTTTGCCATGACGGTTCCTCAAAGCACCTCTGGAGCCAGTGAAATGATCTTCATGAAACGCTCACCGCGCAGTTCGCGGGTCACCGGGCCGAAGATACGGGTACCGATGGGCTGCAACTGGCTGTTCAGCAGCACCGCTGCGTTACCATCGAAACGGATCACGGAGCCATCGGGCCTGCGCACGCCTTTTTTGGTGCGAACCACGACCGCGTTGTATACATCACCTTTCTTAACCTTGCCGCGGGGAATGGAATCCTTTACGGACACCTTGATGATATCGCCCACGCCAGCATAACGGCGATGAGAGCCGCCCAGCACTTTGATGCACTGAACACGTTTGGCGCCGCTGTTGTCGGCAACGTTCAGCATAGTTTGCATCTGGATCATGACACTACCCTTATGTTGTCAGTCTTTCTTGATGGAAAAATCAGTTCGCGCGCTCGACCAGCTTGACGAAACGCCATTTTTTGGTCTTGGACAGAGGACGACACTGCTCAACTACCACCGTATCGCCCGTGCGGCACTCGTTGTTCTCGTCATGCGCATGCACCTTGGTGGAACGACGAATGAATTTTCCGTAGATGGGGTGTTTGACGCGACGTTCGATTTGTACGGTAATGGACTTGTCCATCTTGTCGCTAATCACCTTGCCCTGCAGGGTCCGGTTTGTCTGGCCTTGCTCGCTCATCGTTAACCTGCCTTCCGCATTTCGTTCATTACTGTCTTGATGCGTGCAATATCACGACGCACCTGTTTGATAACGTGATGGCGCGCCAGTTGGCCCGTGCCATTCTGCATGCGCAGATTGAATTGCTCCTTGAGCTTCTCCATCAATTCCTTGTTCAGCTCATCCAGGGACATGTCCCGCAGTTCACTCGCTTTCATCACATTATCGTCCGCTTAACAAATGTTGTAGATACAGGCAACTTGGCGGCCGCAAGCTTGAAGGCTTCGCGCGCCAGTTCCTCGCTTACACCCTCGATTTCATAGAGCATGCGACCGGGCTGAATCTGCGCTACCCAGTACTCAACGTTACCCTTACCTTTACCCATTCGTACTTCCAAGGGCTTTTTGGTAATGGGCTTGTCCGGAAAAATCCGGATATACAGTTTACCGCCACGCTTGACGCGACGGGTAATGGTACGCCGCGCCGCCTCGATCTGACGAGCGGTTATGCGACCCCGACCGGTGGCCTTGAGGCCGAATTCCCCGAAGCTCACGCTGCTGCCCCTGTGAGCCAGACCACGGTTGCGCCCGGTATGCTGTTTACGAAACTTGGTGCGTTTAGGCTGCAACATGATTAACTTCTCCCACCGGATTTCTTGCCCTTGTTGCCGGATTTGGACTCGGTCAGCGCTTCGTCGCCGAAGATCTCACCCTTGAAGATCCATACCTTGATGCCAATAATGCCGTAAGTGGTTTCGGCTTCCGCGGTGCCATAATCGATATCCGCGCGCAAGGTATGCAAAGGCACGCGACCTTCACGATACCATTCCGCCCGCGCGATTTCCGCGCCATTCAGTCGTCCGGAGATGTTCACCTTCACACCCTCCGCGCCCAGGCGCATGGAATTCTGCACGGCGCGTTTCATGGCACGGCGGAACATGATGCGCCGCTCCAGCTGCTGAGCAATGCTCTCCGCGACCAGCTGGGCGTCGAGTTCGGGCTTGCGAATTTCCTCGATGCTGATATGCACGGGGCCACCCATCTTGCGGGAAACCTCGCGACGCAAGGCGTCGATGTCCTCGCCTTTCTTGCCGATCACCAGACCTGGACGCGCGGTATGTACAGTGATGTGCGCATTGTTGGCGGCGCGATCGATCTGAATGCGGGAAACCGAGGCATGTGCCAGCTTCTTCTTCAGAAAGTCACGAACTTCCAGATCCTGGTTGAGCAGATCAGCGTAGCTGCTGCTATCGGCATACCATTTCGAGGTATGCTGCTTGACGATACCCAGGCGGATTCCAATCGGATTTACTTTTTGACCCATATCTTTGCCTTCTTACTCGTCGCCAACGGTGACGGTGATGTGGCTGGTGCGTTTCAGAATCTTGGACGCACGGCCTTTTGCTCTTGCCCGAATGCGCTTCATGGTAGGCCCTTCATCAACCATGATGGTTGTGACCCGAAGCTCATCCACATCGGCACCTTCATTGTTTTCTGCATTTGCAATGGCAGAATCCAGAATTTTCTTGATCAGTGCAGCGCCTTTCTTCTTGCTGAACTGCAGGGTCTCCAGCGCACGTTCTACTGGCAGGCCCCGGATCTGATCAGCAACCAGACGCCCTTTCTGCGCTGAGAGGCGTGCATAACGCAATTTTGCTGTTGCTTGCATTGTCTGCTCTCCTTAACGCTTGGATTTCTTGTCGGCTGCGTGACCGCGATAAGTACGGGTCAGCGCAAACTCGCCCAGCTTGTGTCCTACCATGTTCTCGGAAACGAGAACCGGCACATGCTGACGGCCGTTATGAACCGCAATGGTCAGACCGACCATTTCCGGAAGAATCATGGAACGGCGCGACCAGGTCTTTATCGGACGACGGTCGTTGTTCGCTGCGGCTTCTTCCACTTTCTTCATCAGATGATGATCGACGAAAGGACCTTTTCGTATTGAACGTGGCATTTTTCTCTTACCTCACCTGATTACTTGCGGCGACGATCGCGTACGATGAACTTATCGGTACGCTTGTTACTGCGGGTCTTGTAGCCCTTGGTGGGCACACCCCAGGGACTGACGGGATGGCGGCCACCGGAAGTACGCCCCTCACCACCACCATGCGGGTGATCCACCGGGTTCATGACCACACCCCGAACCGTGGGACGAATACCGCGCCAGCGGGTTGCGCCTGCCTTGCCCAGCTTGCGCAGGCTGTGTTCGGAGTTGCCAACTTCACCGATGGTTGCACGACAGTCAGCATGGATTTTGCGCATCTCGCCGGAACGCAAACGCAGGGTCGCGTAATCGCCTTCACGAGCAACGAGCTGAGCGGAAGTGCCGGCACTGCGAGCAATCTGCGCCCCCTTGCCGATCTTCATTTCGATACAATGGATGGTGCTTCCCACCGGAATGTTGCGCAACGGCAGACTGTTTCCGGGCTCGATGGGGGCTTCCACACCGGATTGAATAACGTCGCCAGCCTTTACTCCCTTGGGAGCAATAATGTAGCGTCGCTCACCATCGGCATACTTGATCAGGCAGATATGTGCGCTCCGGTTGGGATCATATTCCAGCCGCTCGACAACACCTGGCACCCCATCCTTGTCACGCTTGAAATCGATAATACGATAGCGCTGCTTGTGACCACCGCCGCGATGACGGGTAGTGATACGACCCTGGTTGTTACGACCACCGGATTTGGACTTCTTGGCCACCAGTGGCTCGTAGGGCGCACCCTTGTGCAGTCCCGGAGTCTTTACCTGGACAACGAACCGGCGGCCCGGTGATGTCGGTTTGGCTTTAACGATTGGCATCTTTCTGCTTCCGCTTTGCTTGTCTTGTCAGTGTCGGCGCTCAGGCACCGGCCCCAAAATCGATATCCTGACCTTCTGCCAGGCGCACAATGGCTTTTTTCCAGTCCTTGCGTTTACCCTGAATCTGGCCAAAACGCTTGCTTTTGCCCTTGACCCGGATCGTCTGCACTTTATCGACGCTCACTTCGAAAAGCTCCTCGACGGCCGCTGCAATCTCGGGCTTGGTCGCGTCAATGCTCACCTTGAAGGTGAACTGCCGTGCATTGTCTGCGGCATTGGCGCTCTTCTCCGACATCAGCGGACCCAGAAGAACTTTCATCAGACGTTCTTTGCTCATGCCAGACTCTCCTCGATCTTCTTCAGCGCTTCAGCGCTAACCAGAACCTTTTCATAGCCTACCAGGGATACGGGATCCAACTGATCCGTGTCACGCACATCCACGTGATAGAGATTGCGTGCCGCGAGCAGCAGATTCTCATCCAGTTGAGCGACGATGATGAGTACATCGTCCATGCCCAGCTCCTTGAGTTTTCCCACCAGTTCCCTGGTTTTGGGAGCCTCCACAGTGAAGCTGTCCACTACCACCAGGCGCTCCTGGCGCAACAATTCGGAAAGAATGGATCGCAGCGCGCCGCGATACATTTTCTTGTTCACCTTTTGCGCATAGCTTCGGGGCTGCGCCGCGAAGGTAACGCCCCCCTTGCGCATGATGGGGCTGCGGATGGTGCCCTGACGGGCGCGGCCGGTGCCTTTCTGGCGAAACGGCTTGATGCCGCCGCCACTGACAGCGGACCGGTTTTTCTGCGCCTTGGTCCCAGAACGGGCAGCAGCCATATAGGCTGTGACCACCTGATGCACCAGCGCTTCTTTGAAGTCGGCACCAAATACGGTGTCTGATACTTGCAGGGAAGCCCCGCCTGTTACATTCAAGTCCATGACTTAACCCTTGTTCTTCAGTTTGATCGCCGGAGTGACGATGACATCACCACCAGGAGCGCCGGGGACAGCGCCCTTGATCAGCAACAGACCTCGTTCGGAATCGACACGTACGATCTCCAGGGTCTGCACGGTAACCTTTTCGCTGCCCATGTGGCCGGCCATTTTCTTGCCCTTGAATACACGACCCGGGGTCTGACATTGACCAATGGAACCTGGCGCGCGGTGAGAGATGGAGTTGCCATGAGTGGCATCCTGCATCCTGAAATTATGGCGCTTTACGCCACCCTGGAAACCCTTGCCCTTGGAGATGCCACTGACATCAACCTTCTGCCCGGTTTCGAACAGATCGACCTTGATTTCACTGCCTACTTCAGGCACTTCACCGTCATGGTCTTCCAGGCGAAATTCCCACAGGCCACGACCGGCTTCCACGCCCGCCTTGGCAAAATGTCCGGCCATGGGCTTGTTCACGCGACTCGCCTTGCGCTTGCCCACGGTAACCTGTACCGCCTGATAGCCGTCAATTTCGGGGCTGCGAACCTGGGTAACCCGGTTGGGTTCTACCTGAACTACAGTGACAGGCACAGAGACGCCGTCTTCATTGAAGACCCGGGTCATGCCTGCTTTGCGTCCAACTAATCCTAATGCCATGATTAAAAACCTCAGTTCAGCTTGATCTGAACATCAACCCCGGCGGCCAGGTCCAGCTTCATCAATGCGTCTACCGTCTTGTCGGTAGGATCGACGATGTCCATGAGCCGCTTGTGGGTGCGAATCTCGTACTGGTCACGCGCGTCCTTGTTGACGTGCGGAGAAATCAGTACCGTGTAGCGCTCTTTGCGCGTGGGAAGCGGAATCGGCCCCTTTACCCGGGCACCGGTACGCTTCGCCGTGTCCACGATCTCCTTGGTTGACTGATCTATCAGCCGGTGATCGAAGGACTTGAGTTTGATTCTGATACGCTGGTTAGCCATAACGATTACTCGATGATCTTGGAAACGACACCGGCGCCGACGGTACGGCCACCTTCACGAATGGCGAAGCGCAGGCCTTCTTCCATGGCGATGGGCGCGATCAGTTTCACGGTCATCTTCACGTTGTCGCC
>JALSQZ010000002.1 GCA_026985055.1 Sedimenticola sp.
TTTCAAGCGCATCTACTAGCTACCGGACAGTTTCACGTGAAGTAGGGGATCATGCCCAGGGAGATGCGTTCGCCGTTGACAAGACAACGCTCGAGCATGTCGAAGCCGATGCGAAAGAGGCTCAGGTCCCGACGGTCGGAGCGGTCCACAAGGCGACGCTGCCCATTCTTGATGGTGCGGGAAGCGAACGCCACGAGCCAAACATAGAGCAGGGCCACGGCCAGGGTCAGACGAGAGAGGGGAAGGACATGACGCAGGCGGGTGGCCTCCAGGTTGAAGCCATGTCCTTTACAATCGCCAAACATTTCGTCCAGCCACATGCGGCGGCGATACATGCGCTTGGTCTCTCGGGGCGAGACAGCATTGGTGGCCAACAGCCAGGGTTCTTTCTCGCCCCGTTTCCAGAAGGCCAAGACGTTGGTGGGGTAGGCATGCTCCTGGGTCAACTCCACCTTTTCCAGCCACCGTTCTTGGCCCGAGGCGGTGAGCAGGGTGTCGCAGCGTTGCCAATGGTCCTGGCCCGGAAGACGGAGCAGATGGCGGCCTTTCTGGCGCAGAGCATAGCGCCAGCCCCAGCTATCCAGCAAACGCATGACCGGGACCGAACCGAATTCGCTGTCGCCCACCACCTCCACCGTGGCCCCTGGGGGCATCAAGCGCTGCACGTAGGCCAGGAGGGCACACTGGACGGAGGCCTTGCTGTGGCCCTTGGGGTGTCGTACCCAGGTCCAGGCAATGGGCAAGGCCCGGCGCCGATAGGCCAGCGCCACCACCAGCCATTGATGGCCAAAGCCCACTTTGCTACCATCCAGGATAAGGCGCACCGTGCCGCTGCGGTGGGCGGCCATCAACAGGGTGCGGGCCATGGGCTCATACCAGTCCCGCACCCGGATAGCGGAATTGTGCAACAGTCGCCGCAGCCGTTTCTCCTTGCTGGAGGTCAAAGCCTGTCCCGGAATCTTGGCTGCCACCCGCAGGAGGTGGACGCTACGGCTCAGGAAAATGCCGACTATCAGCCAACTGATGTTGCGTTGCCGGGTCACTCGCTCATGCGGACGCATCTCTTGTACCTTGCTCATGATGGTAGAATATAGCTGGGTGATGGTCATTTCTCTCCCTCCTGATGCTGATGTATGCTTGTTTTCTCCAATTATATCAGCATCTGGGAGACAATGACCGTCACCCCCTTCAAAGTGTCCGGTAGCTAGAAGGATATTAAGATT
>JALSQZ010000003.1 GCA_026985055.1 Sedimenticola sp.
CAGCTTGTCCATACTGATTACGGTTTTGGTATCCTTCACCCATTTCAGACTGGAGGGCATTCAGAGGTCACTGCCCTTCATGCACTGGCTGCTGGCGCTTGGGGGACTTTCCGCAATACGTCTGGCGGGACGCTGGTTCAGCCAGCAGAGGGAAAGGCGGAATGCACCGGCGGATACATTTGCCAACAGGGAAGCTGTGCTTCTCATCGGGTTCACTCCCATGGCGGAAATCTGCCTGCGCAGCATGGAGATCTTTGGACGGAACAAGTTTTTTGCCATTGGCATACTTGATGAAAATTCGGCCCTTTTCGGGCATCACATACGCCAGTGCGAAGTGATCGGGGCCCCTTGGGAGCTATCTGGCATATTGGCCAAGATGTCGATCCATGGTGTGACCGTCAGGCGTATTTTTCTGACCATGCCCCGGGAAGACCTGGACAGCAAATCCAGACGTGTCATGGATACTCTGGAAGAAGAGGGCATGATCATTGTGCAGGAGTTTCAGCAGGTGCTGGAGCAGTTTCTCCGGCCTCCCGCCAACATGGCGCAGCATTCCGTCATGACCGCGCCCAATGCCATCCCTCTGCCTGAAGGCCTTGAGGAAAAGGTCAAAAGCAGGCTGAAGAAATACGGCACAGCCAAACGCATGCTCGATATCAGTGGTGCATGCCTGGCTGGCCTCGCAGCCTTGCCCGTCATGGCTTGCCTGGCGCCGGTCATTCTGCTGACCATGGGGGCTCCAGTCATTTTCTGGCAGGAACGGCCGGGCCGCAAGGGCCAGATCATACGCATTTACAAATTGCGCAGCCTGAAACATGGCGTGGATGCGAATGGCAAGATTCTCACCGATGAAGAGCGCAAGACAGCCGTGGGCAATTTTCTGCGCCGTTCGCGGCTGGATGAATTGCCGCAACTTTACAGCATTCTCAAGGGCGACATGACCTTCGTCGGCCCGCGTCCGCTGCTGCCGGTCGATCTTCCGCATGATCTGCCCGAATGGCTCGGCTTGCGAGCCCTGGCCCGCCCCGGCCTGACCGGATGGGCACAAATCAATGGCGGCAAGACCGTCGGCAAGCGCGACAAGGTGATCATGGATATCTGGTATCTTGCCAACATGTCGTTTGCTCTGGATTTGAAGGTCATGTGGAATACCGTAAGGGTTGCCCTTCTCGGAGAAAGGCTTGAGGCGGGAAATATAACCCGATCTTACGCA
>JALSQZ010000004.1 GCA_026985055.1 Sedimenticola sp.
GGGCAAGCTGGGTGAAAAGATCCCGGGAAAAACCGGATAGCATGACAGGTACAAACTGTACCCAGCATACTCGTCACGCAACATGCTGTAACTCATGGCAAAAAACCCACATTTTGCGCGTTCTGGCGCAATATTCGGGCTAACAGGGTGTTGAAAAACGCAGTTTTTCGACATCCTGTGTGCGGTATAAGGATATACCGCCATTTTCAATGGCTGTAAGCCATTGAAAATGAAGGAACCGGGAAATCGTATTTTCTGGTTCCGGGGTTGAAAAAGTCCAGGGAAGGACTTTTTCAACATCCTGCTAAAGGGAACCTCGAAAAATTCCATCCATGGAATTTTTCTCGTCGCAAAGAGAAAATGCGATTTCCTCTTTGCTCACATTTTCAATCACTTGTGGTGATTGAAAATGGTGGGACATCCCTGTCCCACTCGGGCACCTCGATTATTCGAGATGCCCTAAAAAACCTGTTTTTTCTGCCTCGCACAGGTTACAGGAAGGCTACCAGGAGAGATAGCTGAAGCCTTTTTCCTGCAACAACATGATGTCATCCACGCCAATGGGAACGATTTTGGCGTAATCCACAATGTCTTTTTCCGTCCAGCGTATTGATTTCATGGTGTTGTTACAGGCATGAAAAGCCACGCCATAGGCAGCAAGGGACGATGCCTTTTGCCGCAGATCCAGGGGAATGGGACGCAAGGGGTGCTTGCCCAGCAAATGTATGCCTTCGGCAAAGACGGCAATGACGATCTCCACGTCATCACCATACTTGCGCAGCATCTCCCCCGCGGAAAACAGGATATGGGAAATATAGGTTGGATCCGCCTTGTTGAGCTGATAGACGATATGATGTGCAGAGTCTTCTTCAAAGTGAGTGTCGGTGTGATGCGCGGCTGCCTGGCCGACAGCTGCTGCCCCTGTGGATGCGAGCAGATACCGAAAAAAGCGCCGACGGCCCTTGTTTGTTGTTTTCATGTTAAATCCTCCTTATACGAAGGATTATTACCCGAAGCAGCCTTCCCTGTCGAGGAAAGGCCCGGCAAGTTGCCGGGCCTGCTGTTTCCGATCAGCGACCGGGGTTGTTGCTTGAAGGTTGTGCGGGCTTTGCCGGCTGGCTGGATTGCGGAGCGGGAGGCTGAGTGCCGTAAGGATAGCCGCCATAAGGGTAGCCATAACCATAGGGAGCATACCCATAGCCATAGGGAGCGTAGCCGTATCCGTAGGGAGCGTACCCATAACCATAGGGAGCGCCGTAATACCAAGGTGGCGGATAATCATACCAGTCATCATCATCAAACCAGTTCCATGGAGCCCATCCACCAAAAAAGGCGCTTGCGGAACCTGCCATCAATGTGCCGCCAGCTACAACAGCGGCCAGTAAAATGCGTTTCAGTGATTTCATTTTACTTTCCTCCATATTTGTTCATTGGGTAATCAGGGATTCCTTGCTTACTACAACTATAGTATGCCCCTGTTGAAAGTATGGCTTATTGATTGGCATCAAAATCGGGCAAAAAATTCGTGATCTGATTTCTGCCGGCATGGCCTGCCAGATGGCCTTCCCCGTTATCCGGAATACGGAAACGCTTGCTGGTAGAATGCCCATTGGACTCATGGGAGCCTCGAAAAATTCCATCCATGGAATTTTTCTCGTCGCAAAGAGAAAATGCGATTTCCTCTTTGCTCCCATTTTCAATCACTTGTGGTGATCGAAAATGGTGGGACATCCCTGTCCCACTCGGGCATCTCGATTTTTCGAGATGCCCTCATCATCTGATTCCCTTTTTCAAGAGGAAAGTTTTTTGGATCCACTCTGGCTGTTGATGGCGCTGGTGCTGGGGCTATTGGCGCGGCAACTGTTTCTGCCTCCTTTGGTTGGATTTCTGTTGGCGGGTTTTGCTCTGCATGGCCTGGGCGTAGAAGGTGGGGAAGTACTCGGGGAAATAGCCGACCTGGGTGTACTGCTGTTGCTGTTCAGCATTGGCCTTAAGCTGCGCCTGAGTAATCTGCTGGTGCCCGAGATCTGGGCTTCGGCCAGTATACACATGCTTCTTGTCACCCTGCTGGCGGCCAGCCTGCTGCTGTTGCCCGGAGCGGTGGGCCTGGTCTGGTTGGGGCAGCTGGACTGGTACTCGGCGGCACTGCTGGCTTTTGCACTGAGTTTCAGCAGCACGATATTTGCGGTAAAGATACTGGAAGAGCGGGGGGAGATGAAAACCCGTCATGGCCAGATCAGTATCGGTATCCTGGTCATACAGGACATCATCGCGGTATTGTTTCTGGTGCTGGAGTCAGGGGATATTCCCAGTGTCTGGGCTTTTGCCCTGTTGCTCCTGCCCCTGGCGAGACCTCTGCTCAATCTGCTCATGGAACATGTCGGGCATGGGGAATTGCTGGTGCTCTTCGGTTTGCTCATGGCTCTGGGAGGCGGAGAGTTGTTCAAACTGGTAGGCATGAAAGACGGTCTGGGAGCGCTGTTGTTCGGGGTGCTTCTGGCGGGGCAGCCCAAGAGCAGTGAGCTGTCGCGCGCCTTGTTACGTTTCAAGGATCTGTTTCTTCTGGGGTTTTTTCTGCAGATTGGCATGGAAACCCTGCCCACCGGGGCAGATATGGTGACGGCCCTGATGCTGGCGGTGTTGCTCATCCCGTTAAAATCCGTGCTCTGGTTTATGCTCCTTACCCGTTTCCGCCTGCGCGCCCGTACTTCCTTTCTGTGCGCCATGGAATTGTCCACCTACAGTGAGTTTGGCCTGATCGTGGCGGTGGTAGGCGTGAGCGCAGGCTGGCTGGAACCGCAATGGGTGATTACGATTGCCCTGTCCCTGTCTTTGAGTTTCATTCTTGCCGCGATCGTGAACGCCAATGTTCATGGCCTGTATTCGCGTTGGGAGTCCTGGCTGAGCCGTTTTCAGTCACCGGAACGTCTGCCTGTGGACATTCCGCCCGACATCGGTAAGGCGGAAATCCTGATTGCCGGCATGGGGCGGGTTGGCAGCGGCGCCTATACAACCATGCGCGAGGTTTTTGGTGATCGTGTGATCGGTATCGACGCAAATGCCACTGCTGTGCGGTGGCATCGGGAAAAAGGCCATAATGTCATCCTTGGAGATGCGGAAGACCTGGATTTCTGGCAGGGTGTGGATGTAAGGCAGTTGCGTCTGGTGATGTTGGCCATGCCAACCCTGAGAGATATGATGCAAACCAAGAAACTGCTTGATTATATCGGTTATCAAGGAGTAATTGCTGCGGTTACCCGTTATGACGATGATGGTTTGGCGCTGGAGCAGGCGGGGGTGGACGCAATATACAATTTCTACCAGGAAGCTGGCGCCGGTTTTGCCCAGCATGTACGTGAACAGCTGGCCGGCAGCGGCCGCTGCCTGATGGATTCTTCCCCTGACAAGAGAGACAATCATGCTTGAATATGTGTTTTTTCATGCCCGGCCTTTCGATGAATTCATGGCCTATCTGGGTGACTTGGGGTTGCAGGCGGAAACCCGGATCGAAGACGACTGTTGGGAAGCGCGTCTGCCGGAAGATCTGGATGATCGGTTGTCGGAGCAGATCGAGGAACGCTATGACCAGCTAATGGATATGAATCAGGAGTTGTTCGATGCGGAACAATCCGATGGTTATCATACCGCCGGGGTAGTGGTGAATCTGGCGGATGGCACAACCGTGTATGCTCAGGTGGATCCTTTGTTACTGGGAAAGATCATGGGGGTACTGACACCGGAAGAGTTTGGTGAAGTGGTCAATGCGATTGTCGATGCAGTAGAGGAACCGGACGACAGAACCCTGTGTCAGCGCATGCGGGATGAGGAACAATGAGCTGACCCGGTTGGCGCCGGATCAGCTCTTCCGATGAAAACTAGCCCGAATATTGCACCGGATAGCATGACAGGTACAAACTGTATCCAGCATCCTCGTCACGCAATATGCTGTAATTCAGGGTAAAAAACCCCACATTTTGCGCGTTCTGGTGAAATATGCGGGCTAGGAGTCTGTCGGATTTAACGCTGATCGGCTGCAAATCCTTGGAGGGCGATTAACTCAGCTTATCGAATTCGTTAAATAGACTGACTATTCGCCTCATTCGATAAACTGATTTAATTCGCCCCCAGTGATTTTCGCTTCGATCGGTCAAATCCGACAGACTCCTAGCGGATCTTGCTCATGTCGAGCACCCTGCCGTTGCGGCTGTTGATGCGGCAGCGATAATGCTCCCGTACCGAGCCACCGTCTTCTGTCCTGGCACGGACATTGATGTCCACCTGCTTCCTGTTGTTGCCCAGGTCACGCACGCTGGTATTGGGAAACTGTATTTTCCTGTAGCCGAAGAGCTTCAGCCGGTTTTTCAGGTTCTTCTGACAGCGATGTTTGGCGTCCCGGTTACCTATGCCCGGTTGATAGGAGCCACTGCCACCATTGGTGTTTGGCAAGGGTTTGAGCCAACGGTAGCCCGCGCTGTCCATACGTAACGGATTGACATGTAGTTTGCAGTCATAGGAAATTCTGCCATTGCCTTGTTTGGTGCGAACAATGGCCTCGCCGGTGACATGGCGCCTGCGCTTGGCGGGCGTATTCACATGCTGGCGGGTGAAATCCAGACTGAACTGCCGGTGGATATTCCGCTTCGCCTGATAGCGAATGCGATCCTTGCAGGCGCGTACCGCTTTCTGATTCCAGTTGCCGTCCCCGGCATAACCATCGTTGTCGAGTTCGATGCGGGCGCTGCGCACCCAGGCATCCTTGCGGTTCATCTTGCAGCTGTATATGAGTTTGTGCTTGCGTCCGTTGTTGCGTGCCTTGCCTTTGCCGTTGATGGTGGTTTCGTAGCGGCTGCTGTTGTACATGTCGTACTTGCCCCACTCGATTTTGGCCTTGTAGCCGAGACGTTTTCTGACTTTTTCCCTGATCTTGCCCTTGCAGTTTTCAATCAGGTCTCTTCTGGGGGCGTCATAGTCGTGAGCGGGCGGATAATAGCCGCTGCCGCCGGAATAGCCGCCGTCGTTATAGTATTCGTCGTTGCATCCGGACAGGATCAGGGTGGCCAGGGATGCGGCGGCGATCAGGGTAATGCGTCGGAGCATGGGAGTCCCTCGATAAAGTGGTTACAGGAAATGAATGCAGGTCGTTCCTTGGGCTTGCAGAAGTGAAACCGGGTGCTGGTAGAGCCATTGGATGTTCTTTTCCGTGGCGATTTCCCAGGTCGATCCTGATAGCTGCTGGCCGTTTCCTTTCAGCAATAGTAAATGATCGCAGAATCTCATGGCAAGATTGACGTCGTGTAGCACCATGACCAGCGCCTTGCGCTCGGCGTTGAAGCGCTTTTTGAGAAGGCGCAGCATGACAATCTGCTGATCCGGATCCAGGTGGTTGCTGGGTTCGTCGAGTAATCCCAGCTGAGGCGCCTGGGCGAGGAGCATGGCGATTTCCATACGTTGTCGTTCGCCACCAGACAGGGTTTGCGCCCTGCGTTGCTCCAGGCCATCGAGTCCTACCGTGCGGATGGCCTGGCGGGCGATATCCAGATCTTCCGGGGTTTCCCAGCCCAGACGGCCAAGGTGAGGGTGGCGGCCGCTCAGTACGGTCTCGAACAGGCTGCCGGGAAAATCCGGGGATTCGTTCTGGAACAGCATGCCGCGCAGACGGGCCAACTCCCTGGCGCCGATGTCCCGCAACGGACGGTTGTGGTACAGAATCTGCCCGGCGTCTGCAGCGTGCAGTCCACCCAGGGTGTGCAGCAAGGTGGTCTTGCCCGCGCCATTGGGTCCGAGTATGCCCCAGCACTGGCCGGCGAGAATATCCAGACTCAGACCCTTGCAGACCTGGGTATCGCCAATCCGCACAGACAGTTCGTGGACATGCAGCAGGGGATTTCTCATGCTGTTTTCCCCGCAATCCCGCGATTCAGAAGATACAGGAACATGGGTACCCCAAGAAGGGCGGTCAATACGCCCACGGGCAGCTGCATGGGGGCGATGAGGGTGCGGGCCGCGGTGTCCGCCAGCACCAGCAGGGAGCCGCCCAGCAGCACCGCCCCGGGAATCAGAATGCGATGATCGCTGCCGCTGGCCAGACGCAGCATATGCGGGGCGATCAGCCCGACGAAACCGATGGCGCCGGCGATACTGACCGCGGCGGCGGTCAGGAGGGAGGCCAGCAGATAGACAAACATGTGCAGACGGCGGATGCGCACTCCCAGGGAGGCGGCCCTGGCCGTTCCCAACTGCGCCAGGTTCAGGGCCGGCGCCAACCATAGAGCTAGCACCAGACCAAGCACAAGAACCGCCACAGGCAGCGCTGGATTGAGAGCGTCGCTCAGATCTCCCATGAGCCAGAACAGCATCCCCGGAAGTTGCACGGGTGGGCTGAGGCTGAGAACAAAACTGATCAGGGCTGACCAGCCTGCAGCTAGCACCACGCCGGTGAGCAGCAGTCTGGTGGTATTCCAGTTGCCGGAATGCGCCAGGCCAAACAGCAGCAATATGCTTGCCAGGGCGCCGCCAAAAGCCATGGGCGCCTGCCAGGCAAAAGGCAGCCCCATAAGCATGGCGCCCAGCACCGCAACCGCCGCGCCGCCGGAGACGCCAAGAATGTATGGGTCGGCGAGGGGATTGCGCAGCAGCGCCTGCATCAGCAGCCCGGCCAGAGCGAGCACGCCGCCTACGGCAAAGGCAGAGACTGTACGCGGCAGACGCAGCTCATGGATGATGCGGTAATGACTGCCGCCATCGTTCTGCCAGAGCAACGGCCACAGTTCACCCGGGGCAATGTCCACGCTGCCGATCATCAAGGAGATGCTCAGGCTGGTCAGGGCAAGCGCCAGCAGCAGAGCGAGGAGGGAGAGCTTATTTCTCAGCGGGTGATGCATGGTGCAGATAGAGAACCGGCCAGCCTCTTTGTTGCGCAACCCGGGACAGCGTCTCATCGGGATCAACGGGAATGGGATGGGTGACCTTTTCCAGCAGAGGCAGGTCATTGTGTGAGTCGCTGTAGAACCAGGCGTTGCCCAGATTCTGATCGTGTTCCCGTAGCCAGGCTTCCAGCTTCTTCACCTTGCCTTCACGAAAACAGGGCGTTCCGGCCACCCGGCCGGTGTAGCGGTCATGCTTTATTTCCGGTTCCGTGGCCAGCAGATGCCGTATGCCAAAAGCGGCGGCGATGGGGGTGGTGACGAACGCATTGGTGGCGGTGATGATGACCAGTTCATCACCACGCTTGCGGTGCATGTCCACCAGCATTTGCGCATCCGGGGTGATGATGGGATTGATCTTTTCCCGCATGAACTGCTCATGGAGTTGCCGCAGGTATTCCATGGGGTGTTCGCTCAGGGGTTTCAGGGAAAAGGCCAGAAACTCGAAGATGTCCAGCCGGCCTTCCTTGTATTCCCGATAGAAGCGTTCGTTTTCCGCTTCCTGGAAATCCTTGTCCACCAGTCCCTGCTCAGCGAGGAATTGTCCCCAGAGATAGTCGGAGTCGCCGGCAAGGAGGGTGTTGTCCAGATCAAAAAGCACCAGAGCCATGTTCATTTGGAATGGAAGAAGGAAAAACAGGGGGAACTATACCGGAATCCGAAACCAAATTCCGGCTGCTGTGGTTGGCGTCTTTGCCCAATTCACTTGCGGTTTCCATCCGGACTGTGGAAAATGCATATCATTGAAAGACAAAGAATGAGAACAATCCCGTGATCGACAGGGATGGATTCAGACCCAATGTGGGCATAATACTGGTCAACGACGAGAACAGGTTGTTCTGGGGGCGTCGTATCGGTCAGGATGCCTGGCAGTTTCCCCAGGGCGGCATCCAGGAGGGTGAGTCTCCCGAGGAAGCCATGTACCGCGAGCTGGAAGAAGAGGTCGGGCTCAAATCACACCAGGTCAAGCTTTTGGGTTGTACCAGACGCTGGTTGCGCTACCGTCTGCCCAAGAAATTCATTCGGCGCAATGCCCAGCCTTTGTGCATCGGTCAGAAGCAGCGCTGGTTTCTGCTGCAGGTGATCTGTGATGAAAGCGGTTTCTGCCTGGATGGCAGCGAAAAACCTGAATTCGATGACTGGCGTTGGGTGAAATACTGGCAGCCGGCCAAGGATGTTATCTATTTCAAGCGCCGTGTGTACCAGCGCGCTCTTGAGGAGCTGGCTCCGCTGATCTTCCCGGATGCCCGCCCGGTGTCCCGCAGCCGTTCCAACTATTTGCGTCAGCAGCGCCGCTGACATCTCAACTCCTGTTCCCTGACTGGCCATGGGGCCTCAACAATTCATCCAGGGGTATGGACATGCCGTTTTCCAGAACGATTCGGGCATGCTCACGGCTCAGTTCCCTGGGTGACTGGACGCCACAGGCATGGGCGATCATGCCGACTTCATAGACCAGATTTCGCACATAGTTGGCCACCCTTTCCGATTTGAACTCCGGATCCAGCCCTTTTTGCAGTTTTGGGTCATGGGTGGTTATGCCCGTAGGGCAGGTGTTCCGGTTGCACTGCAGCGCCTGAATGCAACCCAGGCTGAACATGAACCCCCGAGCGCTGACAATGAAATCAGCGCCTGCACACAGGGCCCAGGCCACATCGGAAGGATTGACCAGTTTCCCCGATGCAATGATTTTGATCCGTTGCCGCAGCCCATACTGCTCGAGTTTGTCCACCAGCAGGGGCAGGGCTTCTTTCAGGGGCAGACCCACCGCGTCCATGAGGGGCATGGGTGCCGCGCCCGTGCCGCCTTCCGCTCCATCCAGGGTGATGAAATCCGGTGCGCTGGATTCGCCCTTGCGGATGATCATGCTGAACAGCTCGTCGAGCCAGCGCGCCTGCCCGATAACCGTCTTGAAACCTGTGGGTTTGCCGGTGATTCTGCGCACATGCAGCAGCATTTTCAGCAGATCCTCGTCATTGGCGATATCCGGGTGGCGATTCGGGCTTATGGAGGCGCATCCGGGGCGTATGCCGCGAATCCGGGCGATTTCTTCGGTGACTTTGCCTGCCGGGAGAATGCCGCCCTTGCCGGGTTTGGCGCCCTGGCTGAGTTTGATTTCGAACATGCGTACCTGTTCATGAGCCGCAATTTCGGTGAGCTTGCCGTCATGCAGTTCCCCGTCTTCATCACGCACCCCGTATTTGGCCGTGCCGATCTGAAAAACCAGATCACAGCCGCTTTGCAAGTGCCAGGGTGTCAGTCCTCCTTCGCCGGTGTTCATCCAGATACCGGCCTTGGCTGCGCCCATGGACAGCGCCTGCACAGCCGGGCGGGACAAGGCGCCGAAGCTCATGCCGGAAATGTTGAAAAAAGAAGGAGCCAGGTAGGGGCTGCGGCATTCCTTTCCTATGATTACCGGCATGGCGGGAACGGCATTTTCATCCAGGGTGGGGTAGGGGGTGTTGACGAACAGTACGCTGCCGGGAATCCGGTTGTCCCGGGTTGATCCGAAAGCCATGGTGTTGTTCAGATTCTTTGCCGCACGATACACCCACCCGCGCTGAGCACGATTGAAAGGCAGCTCTTCGCGATCCATGGCGAAAAAATACTGACGGAAGAAGGTGCCGAGTTTTTCGAACAGGTAACGGAAACGACCGATCACCGGATAGTTGCGGCGTATGGCCTGTTTGGTCTGGCTGATATCGGCCACGAAAGTCACCAGTATCCACAGCGCAATGAGGCCGATGACGAAAATGAACAATGCAGACATGATCTCCAGGGCGGTGATCAGCCAGTGTGTGGTTTCGGGAGCGGGCATCTTGATTCCTGATTGATCAATCCGTTAGGGGCTTCAAAAAAAGTCAGCTTAGCATTCCGGCTTTTGCCAGGGGCCTCCCTTGCCTGCGAGCCGCGCCTTGATCTGACTTTTTTAAGCCCTGAATATGACATAGATCGTTGCCGAGTTAATAAGTTGTAGTACAGAATGAAGATATCTGCTCAGGCAACCCGGAAGGAAACAGATGATGACAAAGAAGATCACGCTCGATGGCAATCAGGCCGCAGCGCATGTGGCGCACAAAACCAATGAAGTCATTGCTATCTACCCCATTACTCCGGCTTCACCCATGGGGGAATTTTCCGATGAATGGTCTGCCCAGGGGAAGAAGAATATCTGGGGCGGCATTCCGGAGATCATCGAAATGCAGTCCGAAGGCGGCGCATCCGGTGCGGTGCATGGCGCGGTGCAGGCAGGTTCCCTGACCACGACTTTTACCGCTTCCCAGGGATTGCTGCTGATGATTCCCAACATGTACAAGATCGCTGGCGAGTTGTCGCCAGTGGTCATTCATGTGGCGGCGCGTTCCCTGGCGGCCCAGGCGCTGTCCATCTTCGGTGATCATTCCGATGTCATGGCGACCCGCGCCACGGGCTTCGCCATGCTGGCCTCCGGTTCGGTGCAGGAAGCCATGGACATGGCTCTTATCGCCCAGGCGGCTACCTTGCGCGGGCATGTGCCTTTCGTGCATTTCTTCGATGGCTTCCGCACTTCCCATGAGCTGATGAAGGTGGATCTGGTGGATGATGAAGTGATTCGCGCCATGATTCCCAATGAATGCCTGGTCGAACATCGTCAACGCGCTCTGACGCCGGACAAGCCGGTGTTGCGCGGAACCTCGCAGAACCCGGATGTCTATTTTCAGGGGCGGGAAACCGTGAATCCCTGGTACGCAAGGCTGCCGTCCGTGGTGCAGGAGTGCATGGACGAGTTTGCCCGTCTGACCGGTCGCCAGTATCGCCTCTACGATTATTTTGGCGCCAGCGATGCCGAAAGGGTCATTGTTCTCATGGGTTCTGGCGCCGAAGCAGTGGAGGAAACCGTGGAGCATCTGCTTGGCGAGAGCGAGAAAGTGGGGCTGCTGCGGGTGCGCCTGTACCGGCCCTTTGATGCCGGGCGCCTGCTCGATGCCTTGCCGGAAAGTGTCAAGGCCCTGGCTGTGCTGGATCGCTGCAAGGAACCCGGCGCCGGGGGCGAACCCCTGTACAAGGATGTGATGACCGCCTTTGCCGAACATGTAGCGGCTGGAGGAGATAGGTTTACCCGATTGCCGCATATTCTTGGCGGACGCTATGGCCTGTCATCCAAGGAATTCACGCCGGGAATGATTCGTGCGGTGTTTGAAAATCTGCGCGCGGAACAGCCGAAGAACCATTTCACCATAGGCATTCATGACGATGTCTCCCATACCAGCCTGGAATGGGATCACAAGGCCCGTAACCGGGATATGGAGGGGGTCATACAGTGCCTGTTCTATGGTCTGGGATCCGATGGCACCGTGAGTGCGAACAAGAACACACTCAAGATCATTGGCGAAGAAACCGATCAGTTCGTACAGGGCTATTTTGTCTATGACTCGAAAAAAGCCGGCGCGGTAACGGTTTCCCATCTGCGTTTCAGCCCGCGGCCGATTCGCGCCAGCTATCTCGTTCAAGACGGTGAGGCCAGTTTCATCGGCTGTCATCAGCCCCAGTTCGTGGAACGCTTCAATCTGCTGGAAAAGGCGGCCGCAGGTGCGGTGTTACTGCTCAATACGGCTACCCCTCCCGATCAGGTATGGAGCAGCCTCCCGCGACTCATGCAGGAGGAAATCCTCGCCAAGGACATCAAACTCTGGGTGATAGATGCCTACCGGGTGGCGAAGGAAACTGGCATGGGGCGGCGCATCAATACCATCATGCAGACCTGTTTCTTCGCCATTTCCGGTGTATTGCCCCGGGATGAGGCCATCGAAAAAATCAAGAACGCCGTGGAGAAGACCTATGGGCGCAAGGGACGCAAGATTGTGCAACGCAATTTTGACGCCATCGACGCTTCCCTGGCGGCCTTGCATGAAGTGACGCTGCCCGATGAGACGCACGGCGACCTGGATTTCCTGCCGCCGGTGCCGAAACATGCGCCAGACTTCGTGCAACAGGTGACCGCCACCCTGATCGCGGGCAAGGGCGATGAGCTGCCGGTGAGCGCCATTCCCGCGGATGGTTCCTGGCCCCTGGGCACCGCAGCCTGGGAAAAACGCAGTATTGCCCTGGAACTGCCCAAGTGGGATGCGGAGCTGTGCATCGAATGCGGCAAATGTCCCTTCGTCTGTCCGCATTCCGCGATCCGATCCAAGGTATTTACCGAAGACGCCCTGAAGGATGCGCCGCAAGGTTTTCTCTATCGTCCGATGAAAGGCAAGGAGTTTGCCGGTCTGTATGTGACCTACCAGGTGGCGCCGGATGACTGCACCGGTTGCAGCCTGTGCGCGGATGTCTGTCCCGCACGGGACAAGAGCAATGCCAGTCACAAGTCCCTGGACATGGTGCCCAAGGGCGAGATTATCGAACAGGATCGCATCAACTGGGCCTTTTTCGAGCAGTTGCCGGAATATGACCGGGAGAAGATCGCCTGGCCGAAAATGAAATCCGCCATGCTCGCCCAGCCGTTGTTCGAGTTCTCCGGCGCCTGTCTCGGTTGCGGGGAAACCCCTTACATTCGTCTTGCCACCCAGATGTTCGGCGACCGCATGCTAATTGCCAACGCCACCGGCTGTTCTTCCATCTATGGTGGCAATCTGCCCACCACCCCCTATACGACCAATCCTGATGGTCGGGGGCCGGCCTGGTCCAACTCCCTGTTCGAGGACAATGCCGAGTTCGGTCTGGGTTTCCGTCTGGCAGTGGATCAGCACCGGCATCAGGCGGAAGTGCTGCTGGCGCAACTGGGGAATCAGCTGGATGAAAATCTGGTGGGGGAAATTCTCCAGGCAGACCAGTCGGACGAGCCGGGCATTCACCAGCAGCGTGAGCGGGTGGAGCGTCTCAAGGAACAGTTGCGCAAGCTGGATCGGGACAAGGCCCGGCGCCTGCTGTCCATCGCCGACTATCTGGTGAAAAAGAGCGTGTGGATCATCGGTGGCGACGGCTGGGCCTATGACATCGGTTTTGGCGGTCTGGATCATGCCCTGGCCTCGGGCAAGGACATCAATCTGCTGGTGCTGGATACAGAGGTCTATTCCAATACCGGTGGTCAGACGTCCAAGGCCACTCCCCGGGGAGCGGTGGCCAAGTTCTCTGCTGCGGGCAAGGCGGCGCCAAAGAAGGATCTGGGCATGATCGCCATGGCCTATGAAAATGTCTATGTGGCATCCGTATCTTCCGGAGCCAAGGATGTGCACACCCTGAAAGCCCTGATGGAGGCCGAATCCTATCCCGGGCCTTCCATCATTCTTGCCTATTCACCCTGCATCGCTCACGGTGTGGACATGAGCTTCAATCTGCGTCAGCAGAAGCTCGCCATCAATTCCGGCCACTGGCCCCTGTATCGTTATGACCCGCGGCGGAGGGAAAAAGGACTCAACCCCTTGCAGCTGGACTACAAGAAGCCCAGCGTGCCTCTCAAGGAGTATTATCAGTCGGAAACCCGCTTCGCCATGCTCTGGCGCAGCCATCCGCAGGAAGCCGAGGCATTTCTGGCCCAGGAACAGGAAGCCGTGCTGGAGCGCTACCATCATCTTGAGCAACTGGCTTCCCTGCCCGTTGAAAAAACGGAGGAGAGTGCATCATGAATCTGGAAACCACCTATCTGGGACTGCCGTTGAAGAGTCCGCTGGTGCCATCCGCATCGCCCCTGAGCCGGGATCTGGATATGGCCAGGAGGCTGGAAGACGCCGGGGCGGCGGCCCTGGTAATGTATTCCCTGTTCGAGGAAGAAGTCCTGGCCGAGGAAGAACAGCTTACCGGTCTCATGGATTTTCAGGATCTGGGACATGGGGAGGCGGACAGCTATCTGCCCTTGCATCCGGACTACAAGACCGGCCTGGACGAATATCTGGAACAGTTGCAGGCGCTCAAGTCCGCCCTGGAAATCCCTGTTATCGCCAGTCTCAACGGCGCCACCGAAGGCGGCTGGGTGGAACATGGCCGGGAGCTGGAACAGGCCGGCGCGGACGCCCTGGAACTGAATATCTATTTTCTGCCCACGGCGGAAGATTCGGCGGAAGTGGTGGAAGACCGGTATGTCAATATTCTGCGTCAGCTCAAGGAGCAGGTGGGGATTCCGGTGACGGTGAAGTTGTCGCCATATTTCACTTCCCTGGGACATCTGGTTCGCCAGCTGGAAACCGCAGGGGCGGATGGCGTGGTGCTGTTCAATCGCTTCTACCAGCCGGATCTCGATCTGGAAACCCTGGATGTGCAGCCGGAACTGCATCTTTCCCACCCCTATGAATCCCTGCTGCGCATGCACTGGATTGGTCGGTTGTACGAAAAGGTGGATCTGTCCCTGGCCGCGACTGGCGGTATTCACGGCGCGGAGCAGGCCCTGAAGATGCTCATGGCCGGAGCCAGTGTTACCCATATGTGCGCAGCCTTGCTCCAGCGCGGGCCGGATGTGATTACACAAACCCTGGACGACATGAGCCGCTGGCTGGAAGAAAAGGAATATGCTTCCTTACGCCAGCTGATTGGCAGTGTCTGTCAGGATCATGCCATCGATCCCGAAGCCTGGGACCGGGTGAACTACATCAAGACCCTGCGCAGTTGACAGACCTCAGGGGGTTATGTCTTCCCTGCGCAGCAGGGTAAAGACATCCCCGGCGCGAATATTGCAACTCGCGGCGGGTTTGCAATGTACCACGGTCATGCGCATTTCATCGGCGTTCAGCAGCTCCATTTCAAATGCGGCATCCACCGGGGCGAATTCGTCATCGATGATTGCGCTGCGTCCTTCCAGAAGCCCGCTGTAGATTTGCAGATCATTGCTGTCCATGTCCAGCATGGACAGCGTCAGCCAGGGATCCAGGTCGCGGTAACCGGCAAATACCTGGAACAGGACATTGCCGGCGCTGTTCTCTACCCGCCAAAGGCCGTTGAATGCAGGCAGGGGGTGGCTTCCAGACGGCCCGATGGCAGTGATCTGGAAATTCTGCGCACTTTCCGACCAGGTCAGGGTGATATCGTGATCGGCATCCGGGAACTCGGTAACCACCGCCTCGCCCTGGAGACCGCGCATGTAGGGTTTTTCCATCCGGGCCACGCGGAAAATCCGGTCATGTTCCTTGACGCCATCCACATACACGCGGATGCGGTGTTCCCCATTTTTCAGTTGCCCGAAATTGAACTGGGTGACGTAACCGTTGTCCGCGTCGCCACAGGTTTTTTGCGTGTCGGGCCGGCGGGCGCCGTAAGGGATGGGGATGCGATTACCGTCGTCGATCTGGTACTCGATGCTCTGCGCCTCGCACTGCCAGCCGTAGATGGTGCCGATACCGCTCATGGGATCATCGGGTTTGGGGTTTTCCAGGGCATCGGCATGGATGCTTTGGGTTGCTGCGAAGAGCAGCAAAAATATCAGGCTTCGTCCATAAAACATGGTTTTTTCCTCAAGGGCCGGGAACTACATAGAAAAAGATGGAAAAAAAGTGCAAGGTACTGCCCGCCAGCACGAAGACATGCCAGATGGCATGGTTCCAGTTCAGTCTTTCCCAGGCATAGAAGGCCGCGCCCAGGGTATAGCTGAGACCGCCGGCCACCAGCAGGGCCAGCCCGCCGGAAGCGAGGTTGTCGATGAGCGGTTTGATCGCAATCAGCACCAGCCAACCCATGCCCAGATAGAGCAGCAAAGACCAGCGCTGCCAGCGTTTGTCGGCAAACAGTTCAATGTACACACCAAGTACGGCAATGGTCCATACCATGCCGAATAGCGTCCAGCCCCAGGGGCCGCTGAGGGTGACCAGGGTAAAAGGTGTGTAGGTGCCGGCAATGAGCAGAAAGATGGCGGCATGATCGAGTTTCTGCAGCAGCGGCTTGGCGCGTTCGTGAGGAATGCCGTGATACAGGGTGGATGCCGTGTACAGCAGAATCAGGGTGGCTCCGTAGATGGCCGTGCTGGTAACGTGCCAGGCATTGCCATAGAGTGCGGAGAAAGCCACCAAAAGTACCAGGGCGGCGATACTCAGGGGAATGCCTATGCCATGAGTGATGGCGTGGGCGATCTCTTCACCCAGGCTGTACTCGCTGATCCATTTCTGCTGGCTCATGTTGTCGCTTCTGCTCTGGTTGTGCATGTGTATTTCGATCACCACAAGTGATTGAAAATGTAAGCAAAGAGGAAATCGCATTTTCTCTTTGCGACGAGAAAAATTCCATGGATGGAATTTTTCGAGATCCCCCATAGTGTAGCCGATGGGAATGACAGTTCGACCATGCCCTGCGGCACAGGTTCAGCGGCGCTTTCCCAGGCCGCGCCGCTGGCGTGATGGTTTTTTCCCCGAACGACGGACGTGTTTGGTGCGGAAGGGACGGGATTTTGTCTCCTTGTGCTGCTCTCCCGTGCCCCTGGGCTGCCAGGCGGGCACCAGATGCTGCTTGCCGTTGCCGATGAGGTCGGCCCGTCCCATCTTCTTCAGTGCCTCGCGCAGCAGGGGCCAGTTGTTGGCATCGTGATAGCGCAGAAAAGCCTTGTGCAGACGGCGCTGCTTCATGCCCCGGGGAGAAAACACGGTTTTTCCGCTGCGGGTCACTTTTTTCAGGGGATTGTAGCCGGTATGCCACATGGCCGTGGCCAGGGCCATGGGAGATGGCAGATAAGCCTGCACCTGGTCGGCGCGAAAACCGTTTCTTTTCAGCCACAGGGCCAGATTGAGCATGTCTTCATCTGTGGTGCCAGGATGGGCGGCGATGAAATAGGGGATCAGATACTGCTCCTTGCCGGCCGCTCTGGAGTATTTCTCGAACATGGCTTTGAAACGGTCATAAGTGCCTATGCCGGGTTTCATCATGTGCGACAGTGGCGATTTTTCCGTGTGCTCCGGGGCGATCTTGAGGTATCCGCCCACATGATGAGTGACCAGTTCCCGCACATACTCCGGGGTTTCCACCGCCAGGTCGTAGCGTAAGCCGGAGGCGATGAAGATACGTTTGATGCCGGGAATTGCTCTTGCTTTTCGGTAGAGATGCACCAGAGGCATCTGGTCGGTCTTCATGTTCTTGCAGATACCGGGATAGACACAGGACAGCCGCCGGCAGGAGGCTTCTATCTTCGGATCCTTGCAATGCAGGCGCCACATGTTGGCCGTGGGGCCGCCCAGATCCGAGATGTTGCCGGTGAATCCCGGAACGTTGTCGCGTATTGCCTCGATTTCCTTGAGAATGCTTTTTTCCGAGCGATTCTGGATGATGCGTCCTTCATGTTCGGTAATGGAGCAGAAGGTACAGCCGCCAAAACATCCGCGCATGATATTGATGGAGAAACGGATCATCTCGTAAGCCGGAATGCGCGCATCGCCATAGGCCGGATGGGGACGCCGCTGGTAGGGCAGTTCATATACCCGGTCCAGTTCCCTGGTGGTCAGGGGAACAGGCGGCGGATTGACCCACAGCCAGCGCCGGCCATGCTGCTGTACCAGTGCCCGGGCGTTGCCGGGATTGGATTCCAGATGCAGGATGCGCGAGGCGTGAGCGTAGAGTACCGGATCGCGTTTCACCTGTTCGTGGGAGGGCAGCAGGACGGCGGTGCGTTCCCGATCCAGTTGCCTGGGACGGGTGTGCAGGGTAACCAGTGGGGCCTGGGCGCTTTCAGACATTGGAGGCGGGGCAGGCGTGCTGGCATAGGGATTGGGTTTTGCATGCGCCGGCCCCGGCGCCTCCACATCCCTGGAGTCGATATAGGTATAGTCGGATGGCAGGGTATTGAGCAGCACGGCCGTGCCGCGCAGGTTGCGGATCTCGCGGATATTTTCTCCTGCCGCCAGGCGGTGGGCGATTTCGACGATGGCGCGTTCGGCATTGCCATACAGCAGGATGTCGGCCTTGCTGTCCACCAGTGCGGAATGGCGTACCTTGTCCTGCCAGTAATCATAATGGGCGATGCGCCGCAGGGAGGCCTCGATGCCGCCGATGACTACCGGAACGCCTTTGCAGGCTTCCTTGCAGCGCTGACTGTACACCAGGGAAGCCCGATCCGGGCGTTTGCCGCCTTCGCCATGAGGAGTATAGGCATCGTCCGAACGAATCTTGCGGTCGGAGGTATAGCGGTTGACCATGGAATCCATGTTCCCCGCAGTAACACCGAAGAACAGGTTGGGGCGGCCCAGTTGCAGGAAGTCTTCCGTATTCTGCCATCGGGGCTGGGCAATGATGCCGACGCGAAATCCCTGTGCTTCCAGCAGCCGGCCGATGATGGCCATGCCGAAGCTTGCCTGATCCACATAGGCGTCGCCGGTGACGATGATGATGTCGCAGCTGTCCCAGCCCAGATCATCCATTTCCTCCCGGCTCATGGGCAGGAAAGGCGCCGGGGTGAACTTGTGCGCCCAGTATTTCCGGTAACCGAAGATGTCCCTGGCCGGCCGGGAGCGGTTTATTGCAGTTTTTTCAGACATTCCAGGTACGCCTGCTCGTCGGGAGCGCGATTCTGCTGCTGGGCTTCCCATAGCGCCAGTCCCAGGCATTCCATCATACGGTGTTCCGTATCGTGTGCATCACCCAGTTTCGTCCATATCTTGTGGTAGATGTCACGAATGCCGGCCGGGCGATCGGTGCTGATCTGTTCCGCCAGACTGATGTGCATGCCCATGTGCAGAAAGGGATTGGTCTGGCCGGCTTCCGGGGTATAGTCCCTGTCCAGGGCATCTTCTGATTGCAGCAGTGCATGATATTCCGGATGCTGCTCGATGACCGTGGCGATGAGAGACTCCAGGGATTCCAGCGGCTTGCCATCCCGTTTTTTTTTCCAGGCCTGCAGATAATACTTTCGCAGCCGGCTGCGATCCTGTCCAAACAACATGCAAAATGTCAGCCGAAGGTGCCGCGATTCCAGCCCCAAAGGTGCCGGGGCGGGTTGAAAAACTCGATATAAATACGATCCGTGGCCAACCCCAGGGAAGCGCTGAGCAGATCACAAAGGCTCTCTGACAGATCGGGCGTGTCATTTTCCGGCAATCCAAGACTTTTGAGTTGCAGATAGGCACTACCCTCGTTGGAGCCGCCCATGGTCATTGCCTGGTTGTCCCTGACAATTACCATGACATAGCTTTCCGGCTTGCCCAGCAGGCGAGCCACCTCGGCGGAAAGCGCGGCGGGCAGGGCCGCTTTCTGTTCGGCAGAAAGAACGAGATTGGTGTCTAGCGTGAGCAATGGCATTTTTTTCCCCTATTTGCAGTTTTCCTTGATGGTTTTTTTCAGATTTTTGACCTGTTCGGTGAATTCTTCCGGAGTGAAACGCTTCCACTCGTTGTCCGGTGTCTTGTACAAGGTATTGGGTGGCCGCTCGGTCAGGGTTTTCAGATTCTTTTTGGCGCTCTCGCAACGGGCGTCGCGTTTTTTCTTCTCCGCTTTGTCCCTGAGCTGCTTTTCCCTGGCTTTGGCGCGTTCCTCCGCCATGGCATCGAGCTTTTCATTCAGCTCCCGGCTTTTCTCCAGGCTGTTTTCCACGGGCTCGGCCGGTGGCGGCGGTGGGGCAATGCTTTTGTGTTCACGGTCATCCGGCGGAGGTTGCTGGGAATAGACGACATTTCCCTGATCATCGGTCCAGCGATACATGCCGGCGACGACCGAAGTTGCTGAAGCAAAGGCCAAAATCAGCAACAAGGCAAGATGATGAACTTTTCTGGTCATGGCTTGGATCCTGTTTGGAATATATTCCTGATGCCATAATACCCCAATCCGGGAGCCTGGGCCGATTGACTATCGTTCACCCCTTGAGTATCATGCACCGCCTTCGCCGAAAAGGGCAAAATGCAGGACGCATTTTGTAATCTCTCAATGGGGTAGAGAGGTGAGAACGGAAAGGAGGCACAGGATTACGGGGTATAGCGCAGTCTGGTAGCGCGCCTGCTTTGGGAGCAGGATGTCGGGAGTTCGACAAAAATCGCCGGGAGCGATTTTATCGCGCGCAGCGCGACCCGCAGGGCAAAATGCAGGACGCATTTTGTAATCTCTCTACGAGGTAGAGAGGTGAGAACGGAAAGGAGGCACAGGATTACGGGGTATAGCGCAGTCTGGTAGCGCGCTTGCTTTGGGAGCAGGATGTCGGGAGTTCGATAAAAATCGCCGGGAGCGATTTTATCGCGCGCAGCGCGACCCGCAGGGCAAAATGCAGGACGCATTTTGTAATCTCTCAATGGGGTAGAGAGGTGAGAACGGAAAGGAGGCACAGGATTACGGGGTATAGCGCAGTCTGGTAGCGCGCCTGCTTTGGGAGCAGGATGTCGGGAGTTCGAATCTCTCTACCCCGACCACTTTCTTGAGATTGGCAGTCTCATTATAGAATTGCGCTCGTAGCTCATTTGGATAGAGCATCGGCCTTTAGGCGCGTACCCTGCATGTATTGATGAGTACGCATTAGGAGCCTTTATGGGGAAACAGAACCCATAAAGTGGATCGCACTGTATCGGGGAAACCTTAACAGGTTGTGCTGATGGCAATCCCGAGGAAACCTCTGATTGACCCATCCATAGGTCTGGAATAGCATTTTGCTATGCACCATACCAAGGACAAGGGAGATCTGGGTGTTTTGAAGGCTCAGCTCAATTTGTTTGAGCAGGGATTCTTGATATTGAATCCAGTAACGGAGCATGCTGCATTTGATTTGGTGGCATATAGAGAAAGGAAGTTTGTAAGAATTCAGGTCAAGTACAAGTCAGTTGACCGGACTGGCAGCATAACGGTACATTTCCGTTCCAGTTGGGCGGATAAAAATGGAACGCATATGCGGCAGGTAGATAAAGATGAAATAGATCTTTATTGCATTTATTGTCCGGATACCGATGAGTGTTATTACCTTGACCCAAAGGATTACAATCGCTCAGTTACGTTGAGGGTAAAAGCACCCAAGAATAATCAGGCCACAAACATTCGGTTGGCGAAAGATTATCGGAGGGTTCCGTAGAGACTATACGTGCGACACCTGAGATGGTGAAGAGATAGTCCAGACCACAAACCTGGTAACAGGGCGTCGAAAGGCGTAGTGGTAAGCTAAGCCGAGGGTAGCAGGTTCGAATCCTGCCGGGCGCGCCAATGGAAATGGGTATTCCAGGGAACTGGACAGTACCCGGATGCGGCAGGATTCGAACCTGCGTCATCCAAACAGCAAGGTTCGACTGGCTTGCATGGCAAGCCAGCACCGTGCGCAGCACGGCCCCGCAGGGGGAGTCCGCAGGACGATCATCCTGCCGGGCGCGCCAATGGAAATGGGTATTCCAGGGAACTGGACAGTACCCGGATGCGGCAGGATTCGAACCTGCTCTGGTCAGACCGGGAAGGATCAGGCCATATCATTCAATGGTGGATGTAGCTCAGTTGGTAGAGTCCCGGATTGTGATTCCGGTCGTCGCGGGTTCAAGTCCCGTCATCCACCCCAGTTTATTCAAGCATTATTGCTTGTAAATCGCTAAAATAACGGCTCCTAAACGGGAGCCGTTTTTGTTTATTGGAGAAAAATCCATGTTCAAGAAATCCATGCAGATCGCCGGTTATGATGATGCCATCTGGGCCGCCATTCAGGCCGAGGAAAAACGTCAGGAAGAGCATATCGAGCTGATTGCGTCCGAAAACTATACCAGTCCCCGGGTGATGCAGGCTCAGGGTTCCGTGCTGACCAACAAGTATGCCGAGGGTTATCCCCACAAGCGCTACTACGGTGGTTGCGAGAACGTGGATGTGGTGGAGCAACTGGCCATAGACCGGGCAAAGCAGCTGTTTGGTGCCGATTACGCCAACGTGCAGCCCCATTCCGGCTCCCAGGCCAATGCCGCAGTGTACATGGCGCTGTGTCAGCCCGGCGACACCGTGTTGGGGATGGCGCTGGCGGATGGCGGGCATCTGACTCATGGCGCCAAGCCCAATTTTTCCGGCAAGATCTACCATTCGGTGCAATATGGCCTGAATGCGGAAACCGGTGAAATCGATTACGAGCAGGTCGAAGCGTTGGCAAAAGAACATCAGCCGAAGATGATCGTGGCGGGTTTCTCTGCCTATTCACGCATCGTGGACTGGCAGCGTTTCCGTGATATTGCGGACAGCGTGGGCGCCTACCTGTTCGTGGACATGGCGCATGTGGCTGGCCTGATTGCCGTGGGCGAGTATCCCAGCCCCATCCAGATCGCCGATGTGACCACCACTACCACGCACAAGACCCTGCGTGGCCCCAGGGGCGGGCTGATTCTGGCCAGAGCCAATGAGGAGATCGAGAAGAAGCTCAATTCCATTGTCTTTCCGGGCACCCAGGGCGGCCCTCTGATGCATGTGATCGCAGGCAAGGCGGTGGCTTTCAAGGAGGCCATGGAGCCGGAGTTCAAGACCTATCAGCAGCAGGTGAAAAAGAACGCCCAGGCCATGGCAAAGGTATTCATGGAACGCGGTTACGACGTGGTTTCCAAAGGCACGGACGATCATCTGTTTCTGGTGAGCTTCATCGAAGCCGGGCTCACCGGCAAGGACGTGGATCGCTGGCTGGGAGACGCCAATATCACGGTCAACATGAATGCCGTGCCCAATGATCCCCAGTCGCCTTTCATCACTTCCGGTATTCGTGTTGGCACGCCGGCCATCACCACCCGGGGCTTCAGTGAGCAGGATTCCACGGAGCTTGCGGGCTGGATGTGTGATGTCATCGACGCCCGTGGCGATGAAAAAGTCATTGCCGAAGTCAGGGAAAAGGCGCTGGCCATCTGCAAGCGCCTGCCGGTGTACGCGGACTGATGCGCTGCCCCTTCTGCAACGCCAGAGACACCAAGGTGGTGGACTCCCGTGCAGCGGGGGAAGGTGATCAGGTGCGCCGTCGCCGTGAATGCATCGAATGTGGCGAGCGCTTCACTACCTATGAAAAGGTCGAACTGAATCTGCCCCGGGTGGTCAAGTCCGACGGCAGTCGCGCCAGCTTCGATGAAATGAAACTGCGACTGGGCATGCTCCGCGCCCTGGAAAAACGCCCCGTAAGCACCCGGGAAGTGGAAGCGGCCATCAGTCGCATCACGCGCAAGCTCATGGCCCCAGGCGATCCTGAAATCCCCACCGAACGCATTGGCGAGCTGGTCATGGATGAACTCAAATCCCTGGATCAGGTGGCCTATGTACGCTTTGCTTCCGTCTATCGCCAGTTTCAGGATGTGCAGGCCTTTCGCGAGGAAATCGAGCGTCTGGAGCAACAGCCTGACCCCGAAGCCCTGCGCAAGCAGCTCGATCTGCTGGGCAGGGAATAGGTGCTTGCCATGACTTTTGATCGGCAAGATCATGAGTTCATGGCCAGGGCCATTCAGCTTGCCCGGAAAGGGCTGTATACCACCGATCCCAATCCGCGAGTGGGCTGCGTGCTGGTGAACAAGGGTGAGATCGTCGGCGAAGGCTGGCATCGCAAGGCTGGCGAGCCGCATGCCGAACGCATCGCCATTGCCGATGCCGGTGAAAAGGCCCGGGGCGCAACCGCCTACGTTACCCTGGAGCCCTGTTGTCATCACGGCAAGACGCCTCCTTGCACAGAAGGCTTGCTCGAAGCGGGCGTCAGCCGGGTCATCGCCGCCATGCAGGATCCCAATCCCCTGGTTGCCGGCAAGGGCCTCGCCATGCTCGCGGAGCAGGGCGTGGCAACGGCTTCCGGCCTGTTGCAATCCGACGCGCAAAAACTCAACCCGGGCTTCATCAAGCGCATGAAAACCGGCCTGCCCTGGGTGCGCTGCAAACTGGCCATGAGCCTGGACGGGCACACCGCCATGGCCAGCGGCGAGAGCGTCTGGATCACCGGCGAGGATGCCCGGCGGGACGTACAGCGCCTGCGCGCCAGAAGTTCTGCCGTGGTCACGGGTATAGGCACGGTGCTGGCGGATGACCCTTCCCTGAACGTCCGTCTCTCTCCCGAAGATTTGCCCGGAGTGGAAACCCCGGACTATTTCCGCCAGCCCTGGCGGGTGGTGCTCGACTCCAGTCTGCGCATACCTGAAGATGCGAAACTGTTGTCGTTGCCGGGGCCGGTCTGTCTCATTCACAGCCATGGAGACCAGGACAAGGCAGCGCGTCTCGCGAGCCGCGGCATTCATCTGCAACAAATGCCTGATGGCGTGGATCTGCCCCTGGTGATGAAATTTCTGGCGGAACGGGAAATCAACGAAGTGCTTATCGAAGCCGGTCCCACCCTTGCTGGAGCCGCCATGCAGGCCGGACTCATCGACGAACTCATCATCTACATGGCGCCGCATCTCATGGGACACAATGCCCGGGGCTTGTTCCATCTGTCCGGGCTGGAGAAGATGGCGGATCGCATCGACCTGAAGATTCAGGACATACGATCGGTCGGGAAAGATTTTCGTATTACGGCAGCGCCTGCCGGGGAGTAGTCAGTCATGTTCACAGGCATCATTCAGGCCATTGGCACAGTCAGCAGCATCAAGGATCAGGGCGGTGACGTTCGGCTTCGCATCCATACCGGCAAGCTGGATCTGTCCGACGTGGCGCTGGGCGACAGCATCGCCGTCAATGGCGTCTGCCTCACCGCCGTGGAACTGCCCGGAGACGGATTCGTGGCCGATGTTTCCGGCGAGACCCTTTCCCTCACTTCCCTGGGGCAATTGAAGAGCGGCAGCCCGGTGAACCTGGAAAAGGCCCTGACCCTGGCCACCCGACTCGGCGGGCATCTGGTGAGCGGCCATGTGGACGGCCTGGGCACCGTGATCTCCCGCGAGGAGGATGCCCGTTCCGTGTGTTTCGTCATCGAAGCGCCCGCGGAACTGGCGAAATACATCGTACACAAGGGGTCCATCACCGTGGACGGCACCAGCCTCACGGTCAACGGCGTGGACGGCGCCCGCTTCGATCTCAATATCGTGCCTCACACCCTGCAGGAAACCATCATGGACAGTTACCGCCCCGGCAGCCGCGTCAATCTGGAAGTCGATCTCATCGCCCGTTATCTGGAACGCCTGCTGCTGGGCGACAAGGCCGCACAATCCGGCAGTCAGGGCCTGAGCCGGGAAATGCTGGAAAAGGCGGGTTTTATCGCAGACTGATTTTTTCCTGCTTTGGGTCAGTGGCTCATCTGGTGGCTCTATTGCCAAGTTAGAATTGTACTGTTTCAGCTATCCAGCCTTAGTTTGCAGTTGACCTCAGGGAGGAAAAATTATGACTACTACTGACCGATCTACAACCGTATTTGTTGCACCTGTGGCGATCGACGTGGGGGCAGCGCATACCGGCGTATTCAGGGCGCTCTATCAGCAGGGTCAAACTCTGAGTACCATTTCAGAACGGTATGGTGAAGTACTTACACTCAACAGCGCTGACTATACTCTGCTGATGCGTGATCGTACCGCCAAGCGGCACATGCGCCGGGGCTTCGACAGGAGAAAAATGGCCAAGCGCTTGCTGTTTGTGATTCTGGAGCAATATTTTGGCTTTCCGGCCCGGGATCATGCACAGGCGCTGGGGTTCCTTCTCAACCGGCGCGGCTTTACCCGGCTCGAGGGTGAATACAACGCGGAGGCGCTGGAAGCGTTTCCCGAAGCAGCCTGGCGCGAACTGCCCGAAAGCGCACGGGAAATACTTGGGTCTTGTGACTCCATCGAAAGCCGGCTGCGATCGTTGATCGACAACGAGCCAGAAAAGATTGCCGAATTGCGGCGGATTTTGGTGGATGAAACCATCCAGCCAGTTAAGAGCGATTTGTTTTTCCTCGGCTATGTCAAAAAACTACTGAAATGGGTTGAAGCCAGATTGGCAGATCAAACAGTTTCGGAGGGCAACAAAGAGAGAAACAAGCTTTCACAAACGCCAGCATGGATTGTTGAACGGCTGAAAGAAAAAGGCGTACAAACCTTTGACGCTATCGATATCGACGGGACAGAACGGCAGGTCGATCTTGCAACCGTGATTCATGAACTGGATACCTCGGGGTTGAAACAGCTTCGGGAAGAACTCAAACCGGTCAGAACTGAACTTGAGCAACGCACGGCAACGGTCTGGAGGCATATAAATCCGGGCAATTACAATGCGGAAAAAATTGCCGCCGACCTTCAGAGCGACAAGGAAAAAGACATCTCCAAGGCCCATCTGAACAACCTGGTTTACGCCATCGCCAAAACCCATGAAGAATTGTCCACCGGCTCCCGCCACCG
>JALSQZ010000005.1 GCA_026985055.1 Sedimenticola sp.
ACCGATGCTCCCTTCTTCCAGGGCGCGCCGCGCTATCTGGAACAGGCGCGCGCCGCCACCTGCCTGCCGGTGCTGCGCAAGGATTTCATGCTCGATCCCTACCAGGTCTTCGAGGCCCGCGCCATGGGCGCCGATGCCATCTTGCTGATCATGGCGATGATCGACGACGTTCTGGCCGCCGAGCTGGAAATGGCCGCCATGGAACTGGGCATGGACGTTCTGGTGGAAAGCCACGATGGCCGCGAGCTCTCCCGCGCGCTCAAACTGCGCACCCCCCTGATAGGCATAAACAACCGCAATCTGAAAACCTTCGAGACAAGACTTGACACGACGGTTGAACTGGCCGCCATGATCCCGCCGGAGCGCCTCATCGTCGCCGAAAGCGGCATCTTCACCCCCGCCGACATTCGCCTCCTGAAGGACGCCGGAGCAAAGGCCTTCCTTGTCGGCGAGGCCCTGATGCGGCAAAGGGATGTTGAGCAAGCCACCAGAATCCTGCTTGGCGAGGAGACAAGCCCATGAACAAACTCACCCACGTGGATGATACCGGCGCGGCGCGGATGGTGGACGTGTCGGAGAAGGATATCACCCGGCGTACCGCCAGGGCCGGCGGGCGCGTCTTCATGCAGCCCGAGACCTCCGCTGCCCTCATGGAAGGCGCGGCCCGGAAGGGCGGCGTGATGGAGCTTTTCGCCACCGGCCTCGGCCAGCAGCGGCAGGAGGTGGGGCGCTTTCCCGAATGAGCCAACCAAAACCGCCCAACAGGAGAAACCACATGACCTCTACTACCCTGCTGTTCGGCTATGATCCCGGTGGCGATGGCAAGCATGGTCTTTGTGTTGCCAGGCTTGAAGAAAAGAAAATCAGGCAACTGAAGCTATGCTGCCTGAAGACCGGTGAGGAAGTTCTGAACTGCATTCAGAAATATTGCTCGAAATACCCGGAAAAACTCCGTGTGATTTTGGCAGTGGATACCTTGACATGCTGGTCATTGGGCAAGGGCGGGCAACGACCTGCCGACGAGCTGTTGAGGGATAATTACATTCGCGTGGCAAGCAGCGTGATCCCCCAGAATTCACTTTACAGTGCCATGACTGTCAATGGCATGGCTGTCATCCTGAAGTTCCAGGAGAAATGCAAAGGACACGACCTGACCATATGTGAAACCCATCCCAAGGTGCTCTATCATGCCTTGAC
>JALSQZ010000006.1 GCA_026985055.1 Sedimenticola sp.
AAACTCTCCGCCCATGCCCGGATAGCGTTCTTCCTCTGCAGCGGAAAACAATGACCAGGCATGGGCGCTGCTTGTCGATATCAGCAAGGTCAGGAAAAGCCAGTAAGATTTTCTCATGCTCGGGTGATCTTCCGTTGGCGGAACATTGGGAGCTTCCCGGTTAATGCCCCATGTTCTTGTGTTTCATGTTTTCCATGCTGAAATGCCGCACTTCGGCTTCGATGTCTTTCTTGCTGCCGTCTTCGAATTCCAGGGTAATAGCCATCTTTTCGCCCGCTTTCAACGGCTTCTTGATCATCATCAGCATCAGGTGTAAGCCACCCGGCTGGAGCGTGGTGGTGCTGCCCGGCGCAACGGGAATGTTTTCCACCGGGCGCATGCGCATCACACCATTGTCGTTGATGTGAGTATGCAGTTCGACCATGCCGGTGTTGGCCGATTCGGCGGCTACCAGTTTATGCTCCGTGTCACCGGTGTTCTTCATGCTGAGGAAGCCGGCACTCGTTGTCAGACCCGGAGGAATCTCCCGTGCCCAGGGATCGATTACCTGAATATCATCGGCGGCGGTCCCGGCATAGACCGGGGCGATCAGGGTCAGCCCCAAAATCAGGCCGGGAAGAAAGTGCTTTAACATACGCTGTCTCCATTTCGTTGTGGAAGAACAATGAGTGACCCGATGGTAGCAGTTGTAAAAAACTTGTAAACACGACAAATATCAATCATCGTGGATATTTCCCTGAATCGGCAGCGATCTGTGCCAAATGGCACAGATTATTAACCCGTATATGGTCTCCTCCCATTTTGCAAGCATCTGTGTTGACAAATGACAGGGACAGGATTGCTTCCGTATATCCGGCCTGTTTGGTGGAGCCGATCAATGGACTCCTGGCCTCGATGAAGATACGCGCGTATTGTCCTTGCCGGCACTGCGGTCTTTTCGACCTTCAGGTTAATCAGGTTTTCAATACGCCGGTCTGACCTGTTGTGTCATCTATGGCGACAAATGCTTCGCAATCGTTGGCAGGTTACCTCAATTCAATTATTTCAATTTTCATTTGTTGTTGAGCCTGTGGGATCGTGCGCCGCTCCGTAGGACTCGTCCACAATTCCACAGGCTATATCGACAGCCGTGGCGGCATATCTGGACATCCCTCTTTCCTCATGCCTCCTGATAGGTGGTTTTGTGAGCCAATATCGCCCAGCCCATGCGCGCCATTTTGTTGGCCAGCGCCACCACCGCCTTGTTATGTCCACGTCGTTCGACCAGCCGCTGAATCCAGCGACTCAGGCGATCCTGCTTCCCTGCGGCATGACGCACCACGGCACGCGCACCATGAATCAACAACCCGCGCAGATAACTGTCTCCCCGCTTGCTAATGCCCAATAAAACCTCCTTGCCACCACTACTGTACTGGCGTGGCACCAATCCCAGCGAAGCCGCGACATCCCGTCCGCGCCGGAACGCTTCACCATTGCCTACCTGCGCAAAAAAGACGCTCGACACAACGACCCCAAATCCGGGAATCGTCTGGAGTCGCTGGCAGGCTTCATGCTGGTGGCTGAATTGTGCCATTTCTTCATCGAAGAAATCGATGTGCGCTTCCAGTTCTTCCAGTTGCCCGGAAGCTTGTTTCAGAAAACGCCGGAAGCGGTCACTCAAGCCATTCTCGGCGTCTTCGAGCAACCGGGGCAGGTACCGCTTCAAGGCGGTAATGCCGCGAGGAATTACAATGCCGTACTCACTGAGCAGTCCGCGCAGCTGGTTGCATAAGGCTGTCCGTTCCGCCACACGCCGTGTGCGCAGGCGATGCAGCGCCTGGATGTCCTGTTCTTCGGGAGTTTTGATCGCCACAAAACGCATTTGCGGGCGAACCACCGCTTCGGCTATCGCCTGGGCATCATTGTAGTCATTCTTGTTGCCCCGCAAATAGGCTTTGACATGCTGTGCCGGTATCAATTTCACTTCGTGCCCCAGGGCTTGAAGTTCCCGCGCCCAGTAATGCGCCGTGCCGCAGGCTTCCATGCCAATCAAGCAGGAAGGCAGATTGGCGAAATAGTTCAACATCTGGCGTCGGCTCAGCTGCTTTTTAAGCTGCCTTTGTCCACGCGCATCGCAACCGACAAGATGAAAAACGTTTTTTGCCAAATCCAGTCCAATTGTCGTAATCTTGTTCATGGTCTTCTCCCGTACTTTGTGATGGAAAGTTGAATCTCCCATCATGGCGCATTGTGACGCCGATTCGTAGGATCGGGAGGAGACCATTTCATCGGCATCAATCTATTTCGCGTTCAGCCTGCCTGCCCTTGCCCACGAAACGCGTCTTGATCTCACCTTTTCTTGAAGCTTTGAATACGGCATAGATTGTGCCAAGTTAATATTATCAGTGATCCATGCCAGCAAGGAGCTCATCATAACAGGAAAGATAGTTTTGAATCATGGCATTGAAACTGAATTCCTGTAAAACCCGGTTTCGCCCTCCCTGCCCAAGGATTTTGGCCAATTCCGGTTTCGTCAGCATCTTTATAAGCGCTCTGGCCTGTTCGTCCGGGCTGGAATGAGGAACAAGTATGCCCGCATCATCGGTAACAAGTTCATCCACTCCCGGTATCCGTGTAGCCACTACCGGACATGCACTGGCCATGGACTCCAGCAAAGAAATTGGCAGACCCTCAATAAGTGAAGACAAGGTAAACACGTCAAACAATTGCAGCAATTCCGGAATATCACGCCGCACGCCAAGAAAATGCACATGATTATCGATGGCCAACACCTTTACGAGGCTGCGCATTTCCTTCTCCAAAGGTCCCTCGCCCACAATTAACAATCGGGCTTCAGGAACCTGATCCAGCACAATGGAAAAAGCTCTCAGCAATGTGGCATGATCTTTTGCTTCTGTAAGACTGGCAATAATACCTATGATTTTGCTGGATAACGGCAGATCCAATTCTTCCAGTTTTTCGCGACGCTCAATATTGATGTCATAGGGGGCAGGATCGATACCGTTGTAGATATTTCTTATACGTGAGACGGGAATTCCGATGTCGTGCTCCAGAGAAGGAACAAGATGCTTCGCAACTGTAGTTACAAGCTGCGTCTTCCCTCCCAGCAAGCGTAATGCTACTTTCAAATGTTTCTGCTGAGCCGTCTGAAATTTTTCCAATGAAGTGTGTTCGGTATATATCAGAGGGACTCTGGAAAAAAAAGCTCCCAGCCCGCCGTAAAGCCAGGATACCTGATTGTGTGCATGCACAATTTCATAGCCTTCACGCCGTATCAGCCCACGGATTCTGAAAGGAAGTAAGTAGTCTCTGGATCGCCGCTTCTGAATAACATGTACAGGCACACCAATAGCCTCAAATTCCTTTTGCAGTTTCCCTCCAGACTGAAATACGCATACTCCAGGACGATAGGCTCGGCCAGCCATCATCGCCCGAGACAACTCCAGCAAGAGAGTTTCAATACCCCCCATTTCCAGGGAATAGTTCACAAACAGCAGTCTGTGGGGAATACTGGTCAGATCACGGTTCACAAGTCGATCTCGCCATCGGTAATGTACCAATCTCCACCAGAAAAAATGCTTCCCCAATCCCGCTTCTTGTAAGGATTGGAAAGAATACCGCCCCAACGAGGAGAGGGCCGGGCAATAAAGCCAGCTTGCTTCATATGATCGGTCATACCATCAGAGGATACCAGACCAACATTGATTACCATATGTCCCATGGTTCGCATTCTTCGCCAAAAATGCCGGAATAGCGGCTCCACCCAGCACTCATGTGAAAACCGAAAATCATCCACTAAGACAATCCCATCCCCCAGAGAGAACACCAGAAAAGCAACAAGCCGATCTTCGTCTAGCAAGCAGAACAACCGGTAATCCCTGTACGGGCAATCAGCATACCGCCAACGCACATAGTCTTCTCCATGTACTCCTTGAAACCGGTCTTGCAGGGAATTGACCTGCCATAGTTTTGCCCACTGATCATGAAATTCTTCCATGGATGACAACAACAAAGGTTTTCCCGGCAACGAAACCATTTTCTCCCGAAAATAAAGCCCTGCATCCAGCACCGGGGCGACCGCCGCCGCCCATTTGGGAATATGCCGCCGGGAAAACAATTGTTCGAGCTTCTTTCTGGAACGAATTACACGAGAAAAGCGAATCCCTTCACCAATTTTCTGATATCCCAAGCGCTTAATAACTCCCTGTGCAGCAAGATTCGGAAATCCCAACATGAAGTCCAAATCCTGCTTCCAGGCTTGGTCAACCAAATTGCGTTGTAACGACAAAGCTGGACCAAACACCCGATAGTTTGCATCGATAGCAAAATCAATGGCTACACCTGCGGAAAAACTTTCCCCTTCACAGCTGAAATTTCGGCGCATGGCAGAAGCCATGCCAACAATCTCATTGGTTTCCTCATGAACAGCAAGGCAAGTCAGTGTATCTCCGGCAGGATTCTTCCGATACACCCATTCATATCGCCCTTCAGCGACAAAACGGAGATTATCGTTCCACAGCCGGAGAATCGCCTGTTCATGCTCCGGATTGTCCTGATCGGCCAAAATAATCCTGAATACCACCTTCCCCTCCGAAGGTCTTACTGCGAAAACAGAACTGCCAGGTAGTGCTGGTTTCCTCAGTCGGTTTTTAACAAGTCACCGTCTGCCCCTCTGGTCACCAGCTCCGCAAGGAACTTCAGCAATCGACCAGCAACCACCTGTTGTCCATAGGCATTCAGATGCTTTCCATCATTGGTATATGTGGGAATGAGAGCGGCATATTCACCCCCCAAAATGCTCACTCGATATTCACGACCATCCGGAAAACGTGACTCCCAGTCAGCGATATCCGCCAGATGCCCACTCGCAGCATATCTTGCTCGTATCTTGGCATTATATTCGTTTCGCTTGATGTTCGCCTGATCTCCCCAGACGTCCATCCCAATCAAACGCTTTACATCTGCTTTCCAACTATCGTCGAAGACTCGCAGGGGAATGGTGGAATAAATAAAAACCGTCTTCGGAAATTCTGTCTGCAAACGGGACATTGTATGCGTATAGTCATCTACCAGTATCGAAACATCCGTTTTCTCACCAACATCCACATAGCAGAACTTCAACATGGCCATGTCCGGAACACTGTCTTTCAGGCGTGTCTCCAGAAAGGATTGAAATTCCTTCATTTTGCTCTTTGGATTGCCATTGTGTCCGATGGCAGAATGCAACAGACCAGACCGGGGAACAGGTGTTCCCGGTTTAATCTCCTTTATGTTGAACAGCCCAGACAACCCCATCCGCTGGAGTATCTTATCCATACCTTCAACAATATTGTAACCAACAGACTGATGGGCAAAATAGAAAGTTTTTCCTGAAAGCGCCGCGATTTGCTCTGAAGACAACTGCGGCAACGGCAGACTTTCCTGCCGGCCATTCTTTTCGCTACAGGCAACAAGAACCAGAAACAATATTCCTGGCAGGAAACGACCGATCAAACTCCTATTACTCACATCAGTTTCCTCCCATCAAACATTACACAAGCTTCATAATCCCGACAACAGCAAAGTTGTTGTTCATCGCAACACCCTTGGATACCATGATTATCTAGGATAACAGGAACAGAACCCATGATATCTGATTACAGCATTTGCCTCATGTACCACTGCCTCTATGAAGGAGAGCATGAATATCGAAAACTGCATCCCGATGACAGGCCCTACAGCCTATCTACCAGCCAGTTCCGCAAACAACTCCTGTTGCTGAAAGACAAAGGCATTTTGGTGCTTGATGCACAACAGACAGCCCAAAATCCCCGAGAGGAACTATGCAAGAAACATACTGTACTATTGACTTTCGACGATGGCCACAAGAGTTTTCACCGCCACGCGCTGCCCATACTCGCCGAGTACGGGCACACTTCTTTCATGTTTCTCACCACCGACAAAATCGGCACCGACGCAAATTTCCTGAATTGGAAGGAAGTGAGCGAACTACACGCTAACGGGCATGTAATGGGGGGCCACGGCAGCAGCCATCGTTTTCTGGATGAAATAAATAGCACCGAAGCAGAAAAAGAAATGCGAGTTTCCAGGGAACTCATCGAAATCCACACGGAATCCCCATGCACCACCATGTCTTTCCCTGGTGGCAGATACAATTCCAACAATCTGGCCATAGCAGGAAAGCTCGGTTACGAAACCCTGTTTACATCAGAAATTCGTGGACCGCTGTTCCAGCACAATCCTATGCTTATCGGTCGTTATGCCATACGCCATAACGTGAGCATGGAGGAATTTTCCCGCATGATTTCCGGAGACCGCCACTACGCCATTCGAAAGCGCGGTGTACAAATCGCTAAAAAAGGACTACGCAGAATGCTGGGGAATAAAGGCTATCATCGTCTCTACCAAAAACTGGCCAAGCGGGACTGAGCGTATCCCTCAAGCGCTTCAATCGACGAGATTTTGCAAATACCAAACTGCCGCCTGATCCAATCCGGCTTCCACCGAGAACTCCGGCGCATACCCCAGCAACTCCCTCGATTTGCTGATATCCGCCAGGGAGTGCTTCACGTCCCCAACCCGAAAATCCCGGTAAACAGGCTGGGTGTCCGCCGCTGCCGGGTATTTGGCAACAACCCGTTCCCGAATCAGCCCAAACAATTCATTCAGTGAAGTACGTTCACCATAAGCTACATTATAGACCTGATCCAGGGCAGCATCGTCCTGTGCTGCCGCCGCAAGCAGATTCGCCTGCACACAGTTGTCGATATAACAGAAATCCCGACTGGTACTGCCATCGCCATTGATATACAAGGGCTCTCCCTTTATCAGAGCTGCAAACCACTTGGGTATCACCGCCGCATAAGCGCCATCTGGATCCTGACGTCTGCCAAAGATATTGAAATAACGCAGGCCGATGGTCTTGAAACCATAGGTGCGGGCAAATACCCGCGCATAAAGTTCGTTTACCAGCTTGGTGACCGCATAGGGCGAAAGCGGATTACCGATCTTGTCCTCCACCTTGGGCAGATCCGGATGATCGCCATAGGTGGAGCTGGAAGCTGCATAGACAAAACGTTTTACCCCCGCATCCCTGGCGGCAATGAGCATGTTGAGAAAGCCATCGATATTGTTCTCATTGGTCAACGCCGGATCTTCCACTGAACGGGGCACGGAGCCCAGTGCGGCTTCATGCAGCACATAATCCACGCCGGAGCAGGCTCTTGCACAGTCTTCCGGGTTGCGGATATCTCCCTGGATAAAGCGGAAATTGTTCCATTGCGCCTCATCAACCAGCCCCTTCACTTCATCCAGGTTGTGCTCGAAGCCCGTGGAAAAGTTATCCAGACCAATGACCTTCTGATCCAGTTTGAGCAAGGTTTCCAGCAGATTGGAACCGATGAAGCCCGCGACGCCGGTAATCAGCCAGACAGCCGGCGCCTGCCTGAGTCGCTCCTGAAGAGCTGCATAGGAACTGTTGCTGCGACCGCCCATGCTCAAAGCCGCCAGAAAGTGGTTTGTGCAGGTATGTCATCAGGGGCCAGCATGGACTTTACATCCAGCAGACAGCCATCATCTGACAGCATGTCCAGAAACGCCTGGGCCGGCATGTCGCGGAACTTCTCATGAGGCACGGCAATGATCAGAGCGCCCAGATTCCTGAAATCGGAAAGCTCGGCCATGGGCTTGCCCATATAGGCTTCGGCTTCTTTTCTGTCAGCCACGGGGTCATGCACAATGGGCTCGATACCATACTCCTCAAGTTCACTGATGATATCCACCACCTTGGAATTGCGCAGATCAGGACAGTCTTCCTTGAAGGTCAGCCCGAGAATGCCCACCTTGCTCACTCCGGGCTGATGATTGTTGGACAGCAGCAGTTTCACCGCTTTCTCCGCCACGAACTTGCCCATGTTGTCATTGATGCGCCGCCCAGCCAGGATCACCTGGGGGTTGTAACCCACTGCTTCTGCCTTGTGGGTCAGATAATAAGGATCAACGCCAATACAATGGCCTCCCACCAGTCCGGGGCGGAAAGGCAGGAAATTCCATTTGGAACCAGCAGCTTCGAGAACATGCAGGGTATCGATACCAAGGCGGTCGAAAATGATGGCCAGTTCATTGATTAGGGCGATATTCAGATCCCGCTGGGTGTTCTCGATCACCTTGGCCGCTTCCGCTTCCTTGATCGAGGCCGCCCGGAACACCCCCGCCTCAATCACCGATTCATACAACGAGGCCACCGCTTCCAGGCACTCCCCATCATCACCGGAAACCACTTTCACGATGCGCGTCAGGGTATGCACCTTGTCACCAGGATTGATACGCTCGGGAGAATAACCCACATGGAAATCCTGCTTCCAGGTCAAACCCGATTCCTGCTCCAGGATGGGCACACAGATCTCTTCCGTCAATCCCGGATAAACCGTGGACTCGAACACCACGGTCGCACCTTTCTTCATTACCTGTCCGGCTGTGCGCGTTGCCCCTACCAAAGGGGAAAGATCCGGCTGATTGGCTTCATCGATAGGCGTGGGTACGGCCACGATGAGAAAGTCAGCCTCTGCCAGGTCCCGGGCATTGGTAGTAAAAGACAACTTGCCGGCTGCGGCAAACGCCTCGTTCTCCACTTCCCCGGTCGGATCCATGCCATCGCGATAGCAGGCGATAACCTCTTCCTTCAGATCCAGCCCGATGGTCTTGTATTTTTTCCCGAATTCGATCGCCAGAGGCAGGCCCACATAACCCAGCCCCACTACGCCGATAACAGATGAAGAATTCACGTTCATTGATATTGATTCCTTTTCTTGATTTCATCTTGCGTCCGGATCCTTCCCGCAGACCGGCGCGCCAAGGGCTAATTGTATCTCAGGTACAGGGGCGGCCTCCAACCTGAATCTGCCCCTTTACCGGAAAACACGGAAAAAGCACCTGCCTGTTCCCATCCTGAAGAACACTACACAAAGCCGTAAGCAGGAGACTTTCAGGATTCCTCACATTTCAGCAATTGCTTCAAGGCGATCTCGCAAAAGAAAAGACGATTTCCTCTTTGCTCATGCCATCCATGTCACAGGCTGGCGGATACCGGGCAACCGGGAAAAACAGGTGCGCCTGGCCTGATCGAGAAATTCCCGCATGTATGCCTGCTCTTCATCCTCTCTTCTGACCACCGCATACAGCGTTCCCCATACGCCCCGCCTGCCCAGCCGAAGGGTTGCCAACTGCTCTCCCCCAAGATATTCCTGCACAGCCCAACCTGGCAATACAGCCACTCCCCGCCCGCTGGCCACCAGCTGTATGACCAAAGGCGTCAGTTCCACATGGCGTATTTCCGCAGGATGAACCCGCGCGGGATGCAGAAAACGGGAAAACACATCCAGGCGTCCAGGCTCTACCGGATAGGTAATCAGGGTTTCGGTTTCCAGATCCCCGGGTTGGATACTGCTCTTGCTGGCCAGCGGGTGATTCGCTGCCACCACAAGCAGCGACTCATAACTGAAAAGAGGTTGAAAATGCAGGGCGGGGTGCGGATGCCGATCCGAGCTGATCACCAGATCAACACGACCGGAATGCAAGGCCGGCAGCGGCTGGAAACTGTGCGCCTGGGTGAGATCCAGCTCAACCTCCGGCCAGGATTCCCGATAGGCATCCAGGGCAGGCATCAGCCACTGAAAACAACTGTGGCATTCAATGGCAATATGCAGGCGCCCGCTCCGGCCCCTGCCCATGTGCTCCAAAGCCAGTTCACAATCTTCCAGTTGGGGCAGCACCTGTTTTGCCAGCCTCAGCAACCGCTCTCCTGCCGGGGTCAGCTGCAGAGGGCGACTCTTGCGCCGAAACAGAGAAACCTGAAAATGCTGTTCCAGACCCCTGATCTGATGTGACAGAGCGGACTGGGTGAGATGCAGGCGCTGTGCTGCCGCGGTCAGACTGCCACTATCCGCCAGGGCAAGAATGGCGCGTAAGTGAGACAAGCGCATATACATGAAATTTTCTCATGTTTAATTGATTATTCATCAATTGTACTTCAGATACCACTGCAACAGAATAACGCCTTTTCCACAGCTTTCCGAAAACACATCATGACGCTACTACATAATCTCGGCTTTCCGCGCATCGGCGCCCAACGTGAACTCAAGTTCGCCCTGGAACGATACTGGCGTGGTGAAGACAGTCTTGCGAAACTGGAATCAAGCACCGCCGACCTACGTGCAAGACACTGGCAACAACAGCAGGCTGCCGGCATGAATTTATTGCCTGTCAATGACTTCTCCCTGTATGACCAGATACTGGATCACAGCCTGTTGCTCGGAGCCATCCCATCCCGTTTTGGTGACCTTTCCGGCCATAGCCATGCCGATGCCGCCTTTTGCATCGCAAGGGGAAAAGATGCGCAAGGCCGTCCCGTGGCCGCCGGAGAAATGACCAAGTGGTTCGATACCAACTATCATTTCATCGTGCCGGAACTAAGGCGTGAGCAGCATTTTCAACTGGGCAGCAACAAACTGTTCGATGAAATCAGACAAGCCAGATCCCTTGGGCATGCGGCGATCAAGCCGGTTTTGCCCGGCCCCCTCACATGGCTATGGCTAAGCAAGGCGGAGGACGAAGAGTTCGACCGTCTGGAACTGCTGGACAGCTTGCTTCCCGTCTATGCGGAAATTCTCCAAAGAATAGCCGACCTGGGAGTGGAATGGGTGCAGATGGATGAACCCATACTGAGCCTGGATTTGCCCCTGCCGTGGAAACAGGCTTTTGAAAGCGCCTACAGCCGTCTTCACTCAAGCCCGGCAAAACTGTTGCTGGCCACCTATTTTGGCCCTCTTCTGGACAATCTGCACCTGGCCGCCCGATTGCCCGTGGATGGCTTGCATGTTGACGCGGTACGCGGCGCCGACGAAATCACGGCTCTCGCTGATCATCTACCCACATACAAAATCCTGTCCCTGGGAATCATCGATGGGCGCAATATCTGGCGCGCCGATCTGGGCCAACTGCTTGCCCGGCTGACTCCACTCCAGCAGCGACTCGGAGAACGCCTGTGGCTGGCGCCTTCTTGCTCCCTGCTGCATGTGCCCGTGGATCTCCATGCAGAACCCGCACTGGACGACGAATTGAAAAGCTGGCTGTCATTCGCGCTGCAAAAACTGGAAGAGCTTAACCTGCTGAAACAGGTTCTGGGATCTGAAGACCATCAACGTGAAGAATTGCTCGCGGACAACCTGCGTATCTGTGACAGCCGCAAGCATTCCAGCCGGGTGTGCAACCCGGCAGTGCAGGAACGCATGCAATCTCTCGACACAAGAGCAAGCATACGCAACAGCAGTTATGATCAACGTCGTCCGCGACAGGTCAGCCTGCCTTTGTTCCCCACAACCACCATCGGCTCTTTTCCCCAGACGGCAGAAATCCGCCAGGCCCGCCTTGCCCATCGCCAGGGCAGACTTACGGATGCCGAATACAAAACCCTGATGCGCAAACAGATACAAGAGGCCGTTCAGATACAGGAGCAACTGGGTCTGGACGTACTCGTACACGGAGAAGCCGAGCGCAACGACATGGTGGAATATTTTGCCGAACAGCTGGAAGGTTTTGCCCTGACCCGCCACGGCTGGGTACAGTCCTATGGTTCCCGCTGCGTAAAACCGCCAATTCTGTTTGGCGATGCAAGCCGTCCGGCGCCCTTGACTGTGGAATGGTCGGCCTATGCCCGGTCACTGACCTCCCTTCCCATGAAAGGCATGCTCACCGGGCCTGTCACCATCCTCAATTGGTCCTTTGTGCGCGATGATCAGCCTCGCGCCACCACCTGCAAACAACTGGCGCTGGCTCTGCGGGACGAAGTGCGGGATCTTGAAAAAGCAGGCATAAATGTTATCCAGATCGACGAAGCCGCACTGCGGGAAGGCCTGCCCTTGCGCCGCTCGGACTGGCAGGGTTATCTGGACTGGGCGGTGGAATCGTTTCGCATCACCGCCGGCGCGGCGCAGGACAGCACCCAGATTCATACCCACATGTGCTATTCGGAATTCAACGATATCATGCCGGCGATTGCCGCCATGGACGCAGATGTAATCACCATCGAAACCTCGCGCTCTCGCATGGAACTGCTGGATGCATTTCGTGACTTTGAATACCCGGCGGAAATCGGCCCCGGCGTGTATGACATTCACTCCGCCAATATTCCGGAAGCAGACGACATGTTGCAGCTTCTGGAGAAAGCGCTTGAGCGCATTCCTGCCGAACGACTGTGGGTGAATCCCGACTGTGGTCTCAAAACCAGGAGCTGGCAGGAAGTCAAGCCGGCGCTGGAGAACATGCTGCAAGCTGCCCGGCAACTGCGGAAGCAATATGAACAGAACATCCCTGTCAGCGCATGATCTCCATGCCGCTCAGACGGAGACATCAGGATCCTAGCCCGCATGTTGCACCGGAATCCGGAATTTTCCCGGAGAGATTTTTGCCCAGATTGTTCGAACGGACAAAAGCCGATGTTATTCATCGGCTTGCAGTGCGTTCGGGCAAGCTGGGTGAAAAGATCCCGGGAAAAACCGGATAGCATGACAGCTACGAACTGTATCCAGCATAATCGTCACGCAACAGGCTGTAATTCAGGGTAAAAAACCCACATTTTGCGCGTTCTGGTGAAATATGCGGGCTAGCGGGCGAGCAACTGCCTCACCCTGGGCACATGGCGCCGGCTGACTTCCAGCCGGTCGTCGATGTCCACAAAACCGATTTCCACCCCGCCTTCCGGTTGTTTGTGCAAGGCCGAGACCAGATGAGGACGAACCAGGGTGCTGCGGTGGATGCGCAGCAAGTCGTCAGGGAAACGCTTTTCCAGTGAAACCAGGGAGTCCTCCAGCAATGCTTCTCCATTGCGATGTCTGGCCACTACATACTTGCTGTCGGCACGAAAATAATACACATCGGACAGGGGAATACGCTGCACGCCACCGCGGTATTTACTGGTAATCCATTGCTCCGACACCTCTTCCCGTTGCAACAGGGGGCGAGTCAGGCGCGTAACCTTTTCCAGGGCTGCGGCCAGCTTTTCCCTGCGTATGGGCTTGAGCAGATAATCCACGGCATGTACTTCAAAAGCATCCAGCGCATGCTCGCTGTATGCGGTGGTAAACACAATGGCAGGTGGCAACTCCTGACGGACGATCCGTGCGGCGGCATCCAGGCCATCCATGCCGGGCATGTGAATGTCCATGAATACCAGATCGATCTCCTGCTGCTTGCAGAGCTGAACCGCCTGCTCGCCGTTTTCCGCTTCCCATATACACTTTGGATCGATCCCAAGCTCCTGCAGCAGCGTATAAAGACGCTGACGGGCCAGCCTTTCGTCATCAACGATGAGAATTTTCATTTTTCCTGTGCTCCCTGATCGGAAACCAGATACGAACCTGATATCGGTCTTCCACCATCCCGGTATGCATACCTGCCTCTTTGCCAAAACGCATTTCCAGGCGCTGGCGGATATTTTCCAGCGCCATATGATTCCCCTGCCGATGCGAAGCATGGCTTGTGTCCGCCAGGGTATTGCTCACGGTCAGGGCCACGACATCATTGCGGTAGCGGCCAAAGATGCAGATTTCCCCCCCGTGTACAGCTGGTTCGATACCATGATAGACCGCATTTTCCACCAGCGGCTGCAACAGCAACGCCGGCATGGGCGCATCATCCGGCAACGCATCCAGGCTCCAGACGACATGCAGTCGCTGTCCCAGACGCTGTTGCTCCACAGTCAGGTACTGGCGGGCAAGCTCCAGCTCTCGTCCCACACTGGACATCCGGCTCTCCTCCCCAAGACTGGCGCGAAACAAATCTGCCAGATCCTGCAGGACATCTTCCGCCTTGCGCGGGTCCTCGGCAATCAGGCCGATTACCGTGTTCAGACTGTTGAACAGGAAATGTGGACGGATGCGCGCCTGCAGCGCCTCGAAACGGGCCCGGCTTTCCGCCAGTTCTTTCTGCTGCTGCTGGTGATTCTCATACAGATAACGCAGGATCAGCGCGCCCAGAATGCCGCTGATGCCCAGGGTGCGGATCAGCAGATCATCCGGAAATACGCCGGCCAGATATTCCAGGGGGATCAGATAGCCGGTCATGAGACTGACCAGCAAAGCCGCCAGCATGATCAGCAGCCAGGCAACCAGTCCGGCCCTGGCATGCGTCAATCTGCCCAGCCAGCGTCGCAGCAGGCAGATGAATGCCGCAGCCATCAGTCCGATCCACTGTACATACAGGGCGCCGATACTGAAGTTTCCCCAGAAGGCATGCAAATGATCCGTCGCCGCCAGAGAGAGCACCATGGCCAGCACGGTGGCGCTCACCACTACAGTGAAGATGGTGCGCACCCCGCAAAAATCCGGCAGAAAACTCTGCTCTGTGCTGTATTCGCCCTGTGCCATGATCAGTACAGTATAATAGCTGCCCATTCACAACGGTATGCACTCATCCGCACAATGACAGACAAGAAACTCTGGGCCGGGCGCTTCAATCAGCCCACTGACGCCTTTGTCGAAGCCTTTACTGCTTCAGTAGAGTTCGACCGCCGCCTTGCCAGCTATGACATCCAGGGCTCCATTGCTCACGCAAGGATGCTCGCCAGCCAAGGCATACTCACGGATGCGGAAAAGGACAGCATACTCGCGGGGCTGGAACGCATCCGCGAGCGCATTGCCAATGATGATTTTCCCTGGTCCGTGTCCCTGGAAGATGTGCACATGAATATCGAGGCGGCTCTTACTGAAGACATAGGTGATGCGGGAAAGAAACTGCATACCGGTCGCTCGCGCAACGACCAGGTGGCCACGGACGTGCGTCTGTGGTTACGCGATGAGATCATCGCCATCCAGAACGAGATCCGCCGTTTTCAGTCCGCCCTGCTGAACCTGGCCGAACGTGAAGCCGAAACCGTGCTCCCAGGCTTTACCCACCTGCAGACCGCCCAGCCGGTTACCTTTGGTCATCACATGCTCGCCTGGTTCGAGATGTTGAACCGGGATCATGGGCGTTTTGCCGATTGCATGCAACGCATGAACGAATCGCCTCTCGGGGCCGCAGCCCTGGCCGGAACCACCTACCCCATAGATCGGGAATACAGCGCCCGGCTGCTGAGCTTCGACCGCCCCTGCGCCAATTCCCTGGACGCAGTCAGCGACCGGGATTTCGCCATCGAATTCAGCGCCGCCGCCAGCATTCTGATGATGCATCTGTCACGCATGTCCGAGGAGCTGATCATCTGGTCCTCGGCCCAGTTCGGCTTCATCACCCTGTCTGACAGTTTCTGCACCGGCTCCTCCATCATGCCACAAAAGAAAAACCCCGACGTGCCGGAACTGGTGCGCGGCAAGAGCGGGCGCGTCTTCGGTCACCTCATGGGTCTGCTCACCCTGATGAAGTCCCAGCCCCTGGCCTACAACAAGGACAACCAGGAAGACAAGGAACCTCTGTTCGACACGGTGGACAATCTCAAGGGCTGCCTCAAGGTATTCGCCGACATGGTGCCGGAAATCACCTGTAACGCCGAGGCCATGCGCCAGGCGGCCCTGAAGGGATTCGCCACCGCCACGGATCTGGCGGATTATCTTGTGCGCAAGGGCATCCCCTTCCGCGATGCCCACGAGGTCGTGGGCAAGGCCGTGGCCTTGTGTGTGGAACGCAGTTGTGATCTGGCCGATCTGTCCCTGGAAGAACTGCGCAGCTTCAGCCGCGCCATCGACCAGGACGTGTTTGATTATCTCACGCTGGAAGGCTCCGTCGCCGCCCGAAATCACCTTGGCGGCACTGCGCCAGAGCAGGTTCGCAAGGCCATCACCCAGGCCAGAACCAAGATGACATGAGCAACAGTGTCCGCGTCAGCGCCACCTTCTCCTTCCGTGGCAAAACCCTGCATCCGGAAATGCGTCTGGATCTGGATCAATTGCTGGCGCATGATGGTCGGCCAGACGACATCCATGCCATGCTCGCCACAGTTAACGATATTGATCACTATTCCTACGAATATGAAATGCTTCAGGCCGAACCTCTGGTATTCGATGAGCCCAGGGGGTTGGCAAGTGATTTCGTGAAAAACGGCCAGATGGACTGGGCCGGCCTGAGTGCCGCATGGAGCGAACAGCGACTGCTCGAAGAACTCAGCGACATTGCCCGCAGACATATGGATATAGATTCCCTGAAAGACCTGCCCGGCCTTCAGGCAACCCTCATGGAAGCATACCTGGCAGGGCAAAAACACAGCCTCGCTTCGGAATAAGCCCTTCACCTCTTTAGCCCGAATATTGCACCGGAATCCGGAATTTTCCCGGAGAGATTTTTGCCCAGATTGTTCGGGCGGACAAAAGCCGATGTCATTCATCGACTTGCAGGGCGTTCGGGCAAGCTGGGTGAAAAGATCCCGGGAAAAACCGGATAGCATGACAGGTACAAACTGTATCCAGCATACTCGTCATGCAACATGCTGTAATTCATGGCAAAAAACCCACATTTAGCGCGTTCTGGTGCAATATTCGGGTTAGGGGTTTTCTCGACAAACCTGAGAGATCAGGCAGCGCCCTGCTCCCGCGGCATACGACCACCAGGGATGGTGGAAGTGCCGAAAACGCAGGAGCAGTTTTCGGCCCGTACATCCTGTACATCGCCGCTCCTGCGCATCCCTGCGCCCGCGGCATACCGTACATCCTGTACATCGCCGCTCCTGCGCATCCCTGCGCCCGCGGCATACCGTACATCCTGTACATCGCCGCTCCTGCGCATCCCTGCGCCCGCGGCATACCGTACATCCTGTACATAAAAAAAGGCGCCCGAAGGCGCCTTTGTGCTTAGACATCCCGTCGTAATCCAAATTAGAGGATGTAGGCTCGCTCGTCGTGTTGAGAAAGATCCAAACCTTCCACTTCCTCTTCCTCGCTGACTCGCAAACCAATGACAACCTTGATTACCAACAATATGATGCTGGTCATCACTGCAGTATAGACAAATGTGGCACCAACGCCCAAGGCCTGTACCGCAACCTGGCCGGCAATGCTGTCGATACCATCACCAAACCCAGCTCCACCCAGGCTCGGCGCACAGAACACGCCAGTCAGGATCGCACCGGTGATTCCACCAATACCATGCACGCCAAAAGCATCCAGGGAATCATCAAGACCGAGAGCAGGCTTGATTTTGGCGACAAAGATGAAACATGCCAAACCAGCCGCAGCGCCAATCGCCAGGGCGCCCATGGGACCAGCAGAGCCGGAAGCCGGTGTGATCGCCACCAGACCGGCCACTGCGCCGGAAGCAATGCCCAATGCGCTAGGCTTGCCGTGGGTGAACCATTCCGCCAACATCCAGGTAACAGCTGCCATAGCCGTAGCAATCTGGGTGACGGCCATGGCCATGCCAGCGGTACCGTCCGCAGCCAGCTCGGATCCGGCATTGAAACCAAACCATCCTACCCAAAGCATGGCGGCCCCCATAAGGGTAAACATCAGATTATGTGGAGGCATGGCGGTACGCGGAAAACCTTTGCGCTTGCCCAGGATAATGGCCGCCATCAAGCCAGCTACACCGGCATTGATGTGCACTACAGTACCCCCGGCAAAATCGAGAATACCCTTGCCGCCGAGCCAGCCACCGTCACCCCATACCCAATGGGTGATAGGAGCATAGACCAGTACCAACCAAAGTATGCTGAACCAGAGCATGGAAGAAAATTTCATTCGCTCTGCGAAAGCCCCTACGATGAGCGCGGGCGTAATGATGGCAAAGGTCATCTGGAAGACCATAAACACGGTTTCCGGAATAGATCCGGAAAGCGAATCTACCGTCAGGCCATTGAGGAATATCTTGTCCAGACCACCCCACCAGCTCCCGGCTCCACCAAAAGCAATACTGTAACCAATGATGGCCCACAATACGGTCATCACCGCAGTAATACTGAAACACTGCATCATCACGGACAAGCCATTCTTGGCCCGCACCATGCCAGCGTAGAACAGGCTCAAACCGGGAATGGTCATGAATAGCACCAGCGCGGTTGCGGTCAGCATCCAGGCTGTGTCACCGGAACTCAACTTGTCCTCTGCAGAAGCCAAGGCAGGCATCAGCGCCAGCAACGGCAGCAGAAACCGCCATGCTCGTTGTTTAATGAATTTATTATTCACAATTTACTCCTCCTGTTAATCAGAGTGCTTCTTTACCGGTCTCACCGGTACGAATGCGGATGGTCTGTTCAACATCGCTGACAAAGATCTTGCCATCGCCGATCTTGCCGGTGCGAGCCGCATTGGTGATTGCCTCGATGACACTGTCCACCTGATCCGCGCTCACTGCGGCTTCCAGCTTGATCTTGGGCAGGAAGTCCACCACATACTCAGCGCCACGATACAGTTCGGTATGACCTTTTTGACGACCAAAACCTTTTACTTCCGTGACGGTGATACCCGCTACGCCGATCTCGGACAGTGCCTCACGCACATCGTCCAGCTTGAACGGCTTGATGATTGCTGTTACCAGTTTCATGTTCTTTCCTCTGTGTTCTTAGAAGGATTTGGCCCAGGAAATGACAAATTTGGTGTCATCACTGCCGGATTCTTCCTGCGCCTTGGAAACGGTCATGGTGAAATCACCCCAGTCGCCAGCGCTCTTGGTTACATCGATCTGACCGTGGGTGTAATCCACGTCACCAAATGCCTTGCTGGTATCGAAATCATAGTGACCGATGGTTGCGCCAATGCTCCAGGTTTCCGCAACGTCAAAGCTGGCTGACAGATGGTAATAGAGATCCCCATCGGAAAACGCTGCGTCACTGTCCGCCTGTCCGTTCAGGGTGTAGGCAATTCCCGCTTCAAGGAATTTCCAGGAACCGGTGAGACTCAGTTCGGTAAAATCGGAATCCTCATAACCCGAGGTCGGATAGTAGTAATAGATCAGGCCGACGTCATAGCCAAAATCGCCGATCTCATTGGCAAAACCACCATAGAAATCCACTTCAGCGCCAGAGCCATCGCCCCAGTCGATGTTGGAAGCCCAGGTGCCCAGGTAAAAACCACTGTCATGACTCCAGTCGATGCCACCGGAAACCGCAGCATCATCGCCCGTCTGGGAAGCGCCACGCCACAGGTAGTTGCTGGTGACGCCAATGTTGGCAGTAAGTTCCGCCTGTGCCACGGAAGTTGCGCCCAGAACGATGGCACCGCAGGCGATGGCCAGTTTTTTCATCTTCATATGCATTTACTCCAATTGTGTTGTCTCTTGAATAAAAAGGTGAACTTCTAACAACCTGGGGGCAATGAATGCATATTTCGTGCCATAAGAATAAAGCAACGATAAAACAATAAGTTGAAACACTACCCCAGGAATATCCGCCCCTTATTCGCCCTCCTTTGCACCAATATGGCGCATGCCGCCCCAATATCCGGCAGCGGCTATGGCCCAAAGCTGGACAAATGAATCACCCATGGTTTAGGCTGTTTTCCTGTTTTCCGTTCTGGCGGCTCAAAATGATTGATCCAAAAATTCTTGACGATATTTCCAGCAAGGTCGCCCAGACTCTTCCCGGAGGGCTGCAGGCCATGCAGAACGATTTGCAGCGCAATCTGCGCAGCGGCCTGGAAAGCGCCCTGGCGCGACTCAATCTGGTCACCCGGGAAGAATTCGACGTACAGGCCGCGGTGCTTGCCCGCACCCGGGAAAAACTCGAAGCACTGGAAAAACAGGTCGCTGAACTGGAAAAGGCGTTGAACAACTCCTGATCCCGGACAGACCACTACCGGGACAGACAACCAGGGAAGGTTATGTCGCTAGCAACTACTTACTGTCGCGCCAGTGTCGGCATCGAGGCTCCGCTGGTCACGGTGGAAGTTCATCTGGCCAACGGCCTGCCGGCTTTTACCATTGTCGGCCTGCCGGAAAAAGCCGTGCAGGAAAGCCGCGACCGGGTGCGCAGCGCCCTGATCAACGCCGGTTACGAATTCCCCGCCCGGCGCATCACCGTGAATCTGGCTCCCGCCGACCTGCCCAAGGAAGGCGGACGTTTCGATCTGCCCATCGCCATCGGCATACTCAGCGCCTCCGGGCAGATTCCTGCTGAAGTCCTGCGCCACTGTGAGTTCATTGGCGAACTGAATCTGTCCGGCGATGTACGCCCGGTCACCGGCATTCTGCCCGCTACGCTGGCAGCGAGAAAAAGCGGACGCCAGCTTTTCATCCCCCGGGCCAATCTCGAAGAAGCCAGTCTGGCCGAAGGAATCGACCTGTTCCCGGTAGAACATCTGCTGCAATTGAGCAATCACCTGTCCGGCCAGACCCCCATTCAGCCACAGTGCCAGCCCCCGGACAAAAACGCGCATCCCCGGCAACTGCCGGATCTGGCCGAAGTGAAAGGACAGGCCCAGGCCAAGCGCGCCCTGGAAATCGCCGCCGCCGGAGCGCACAACCTGTTGTTCAGCGGGCCACCCGGCAGCGGCAAATCCATGCTCGCGGCGCGCCTGCCCGGAATACTGCCCCCCATGACCGACGAACAGGCGCTGGAGCATGCCATGGTGCAATCCATCAGCGGTCAGCCATTCGACCCCGCGCGCTGGAAGGAACGCCAGATCCGGGCGCCCCATCATACGGCTTCTGCGGTGGCGCTGGTGGGGGGCGGCAGCAATCCCAGGCCAGGAGAGATTTCATTGGCGCACCACAGCATTCTGTTCCTCGATGAAGTGGCCGAGTTTCCCCGAAATGTCCTGGATGTATTGCGTGAACCCATGGAAACCGGGTACATCAACATTTCCCGCGCCAGCCGCAGCGCCCGTTTCCCGGCCCGGTTTCAACTGGTCGCCGCCATGAACCCCTGTCCCTGCGGTCACCTGGGTGATCCTCTCAAGGCCTGCCGCTGCACCGCTGAACAGGTGGCCCGTTATCAGGGGCGCATTTCCGGCCCCCTGCTGGATCGCATCGACCTGCAAGTGCAGGTGCCGGCCCAGCGCGCGGAAACCCTGCTTGCTGCAAACCATCAGGAAACAACCAGTGCCGAGGTACGGGAACGGGTCATCGCCGCCCATCAACGCCAGCTGGAACGCCAGGGCTGCAGCAACGCTCAACTGCAGAACAGCCACCTGGAGGAATACTGCCGGCTGGATGAGGACAGCCGCAACCTGCTCCTGGGCGCCATGAACAAGCTGGGCCTGTCCGCCCGCGCCTATCACCGCATCCTGCGCGTGGCGCGCAGCATTGCCGATCTGGAAGGAAAAACCGATATTCTGCTGCCTCATGTCACCGAAGCCATTGGCTACCGGCGCATGGACAAGGCCCGCTGAATACGGGTTGGGGGTTATGGGCGTCTCGAATAATCGGGATGCCCGCGTGGGACAGGGATGTCCCACCATTTTCAATCACCACAAGTGATTGAAAATGTGAGCAAAGAGGAAATCGCATTTTCTCTTTGCGACGGGAAAAATTCCATGGAAGGAATTTTTCGAGGTTCCCTTATACTATTAACCGGATTAACCCGATACCAATCTATGGCTCCCCATGACAAGCATGAAAGCACTGGTAAAGAAACACGCCGAAGAAGGCCTGTGGCTGGAAGAGGTGCCCATACCCGAACCCGGCAACAACGATGTCCTGATCAAGATCCAGAAAACCGCCATCTGCGGCACCGACATCCATATCTACAACTGGGATCAGTGGGCGCAAAAGACCATCCCCGTACCCATGACCATCGGCCACGAGTTTGCCGGCACCATCGTCGAGCTGGGAGCCAATGTGGAAGGCCTGGCAGTGGGCGACCTGGTGTCCGGGGAAGGGCATATCGTCTGTGAGCGCTGCCGTAACTGCCTGGCCGGGCGCCGTCACCTGTGTCCCAACACCATCGGCGTGGGCGTCAACCGCACCGGCTGCTTTGCCGAGTATCTGGCCATTCCTGCGAAAAACGTATATCGCCCCAACACCCCGATTCCACCAGACGTGCTGGCCTGTTTCGATCCTTACGGCAATGCCGTGCATACCGCCCTGTCCTTCAACATGGTGGGCGAAGACGTACTCATCACCGGCGCCGGGCCCATCGGCATCATGGCCGCCATGGTGGCGGCGCATTGCGGGGCGCGCAACATCGTCATCACGGATCTGAATGAATACCGCCTGAACCTGGCGCGCACCATCGTGCCCAAGGCCATCCCCATCAATGTGGGCAAGGAAACCATCACCCGCGAGATGATGCGCGCCCTGGGAATACTGGAAGGCTTCGACGTGGGCCTGGAAATGTCCGGCGCTCCCGAAGCTTTCCGTGAGATGCTCTCCAAAATGATCAACGGCGGCAGTATCGCCATGCTCGGCATCATGCCCAACGGCACGGGCATCAACTGGGACGATGTGGTATTCAAGGGGCTGCATATCAAGGGTATCTATGGCCGTGAAATCTTCGAAACCTGGTACAAGGGCACCATGATGTACCAGAGCGGCCTGCCCCTGGAAAAGATCATCACCCATCGTTTTCACTACAGTGATTTTCAGCAGGGCTTCGATGTGATGCGCTCCGGCGAATCCGGCAAGGTCGTGCTGTCCTGGGAGTAAGCTCATGAGTTACGCATCAGCAAAAGAAGGTTTGCAGCGGGAACTGGAAGAAATCCGTGAGGCCGGCCTGTGGAAGGAAGAACGCCGTATCGCTTCCGCCCAGCAGAATGACATTCTGCTCGCGGATGGCCGGGAAGTGGTCAACATGTGCGCCAACAACTATCTGGGCCTGGCCAACCACCCGGATCTGATTGCCGCGGCGCGGGACAGTTTCGATCAATGGGGGTTTGGCCTGTCATCGGTGCGCTTCATCTGCGGCACCCAGAACATCCACAAGGAGCTGGAGCAGAAAGTCACGGATTTTCTCGGCATGGAAGACAGCATACTCTATGCCGCCTGCTTCGATGCCAACGGCGGTCTCTTCGAAACCCTGCTCGGGCCGGAAGACGCGGTGATCTCCGATGAACTCAATCACGCCTCCATCATCGACGGGATACGCCTGAGCAAGGCGGCGCGCTTCCGTTACAGAAACAATGACATGGCCGACCTGCGCAGCAAGCTGGAAGAAGCCCGCAAAGGCGGCGCGAGGCGCATACTCATCACCACCGATGGCGTATTTTCCATGGATGGCAGCATCGCCCGGCTGGATGAGATCTGCGACCTGGCGGATGAATACGGCGCCATGGTGCATCACGACGATTGCCACGCCACCGGCTTCATGGGCAAAAAGGGACGCGGCATTCATGAATACCATGGAGTCATGGATCGGGTGGACATCATCACCAGCACCTTTGGCAAGGCCCTGGGGGGCGCTTCCGGCGGCTTCACCTCCGGGCGAAAGGAAATCATCGACCTGCTGCGCCAACGCTCCCGCCCCTATCTGTTTTCGAATACCCTGGCGCCCTCCATCTGCGCCGCTTCCCTTCGCGCCCTGGATATGCTCACGGAAACCACCACACTGCGCGACCACCTGGCAGACAATACTGCCTATTTCCGCCAGGGCATGAAAGACGCGGGCTTCGACATCCCTCCCGGCGAGCATCCCATCGTGCCGGTCATGCTCGGGGACGCACGCCTGGCCCAGGAAATGTCCCGCAGACTACTGGAAAAAGGCATCTACGCCATCGGCTTCTTTTATCCCGTGGTGCCCAAGGGCAAGGCGCGCATCCGCACCCAGATTTCCGCCGCCCACACCAGGGATGATCTGGACAAGGCCATCACCGCCTTTGCCGATACCTATCGGGAGCTGCACTGATCCCGCCATGCTTCATTTTCAGAATCTGAGCCTGCGCCGCGGCAGCAAGCTGCTGTTTGAAAATGCCAGTTTCCAGATCCATCCAGGTCAGAAACTGGGCATCACCGGCGCCAACGGCACGGGCAAATCCAGCCTGTTTGCCCTGATCCTGGGGAAGCTGCAAGCCGATTCCGGTGACCTGAAGCTCCCCAGAGAATGGGTGATTGCCTGGGTAGCCCAGGAAACACCCCAGGACAACCGCCCGGCCATCGAGTATGTGCTCGACGGCGATCAGGAACTGCGCCAGATCGAGAAAAAAATTGCCGAAGCCGAAGCCAAGGGCGACGGCCACGAGCTTGCCCTGCTGCATGGACAGCTTGAGAATATCGGCGGCTATCAGGTACGCAGTCGCGCCGGGCAACTGCTGCATGGCCTGGGCTTCAAGCCCGGTGACGAGCAGCGCCCGGTCACGGATTTTTCCGGCGGCTGGCGCATGCGCCTGAACCTGGCCCGGGCCCTGATCTGCCGTTCCGACCTGCTCCTGCTGGACGAGCCCACCAACCATCTGGATCTGGATGCGGTGATCTGGCTGGAGAACTGGCTCAAGCGCTATCCCGGCACCTTGCTGCTCATTTCTCACGACCGCGAGTTTCTCGACGCCGTCACCGAGCATATCGCCCATATCGAACAGGGCAAGCTGACCCTGTACAACGGCAACTACAGCGCCTTCGAGCGCATCCGCGCCGAGCGGCTGGCCAACCAGCAGGCAGAACACCTGAAGCAGCAGCGCGAGATCGCCCACATCAAATCCTATGTGGATCGCTTTCGCGCCAAGGCTACCAAGGCACGCCAGGCACAAAGCCGTCTCAAGGCACTGGAGCGCATGCAGCTCATCGCCCCGGCCCATGTGGACTCACCCTTTCACTTCCGCTTTCGCCCGCCACAGAAGAATCCCAACCCCCTGCTGCGCCTGCTAGCCGCGGCCAGTGGCTATGCCGACATCCCCATCGTCTCCGGCGTGAGCATGAGTATTTCCCCCGGCGACCGCATCGGCCTCCTCGGCCCCAACGGCGCCGGCAAATCCACCTTCATCAAACTCCTGGCCGGACAGCTTCCCCTGCTGGCGGGCAAACGGGACACCGCCCAGGATCTGAAAATCGGCTACTTCGCCCAGCATCAGGTGGAACAACTGCACCCGGAACATTCCGCCCTGGAACATCTGCTGCAGCTCGATCCACTGGCCAGAGAGCAGGAACTGCGCGACTACCTGGGCAGCTTCGGCTTCATGGGCGACAAGGCGCTGGAAAAGACTGCGCCCTTCTCCGGCGGCGAGAAATCCCGCCTCGCCCTGGCCCTGCTCATCTATCAATGCCCCAATTTGCTTTTGCTGGACGAGCCGACCAATCATCTGGACCTGGAAATGCGCCAAGCCCTGGCCTCGGCCCTGCAGGACTTCAGCGGCGCCATGGTCATCGTCTCCCATGATCGCCATCTGCTGCGCGTCAGTACCGACGAACTGCTGATGGTGCATGACGGCAAGGTGGAAGAATTTGCCGACAGCCTGGACGACTATCCCGCCTGGCTGGCGGCCCAGGCCCGAATCACAGCCACGACCGGGGCGACACCGGCAAGTCCTGAGCGCAAGGATCGAAAACAGGCCAAACGCGAAGCCGCCGCCCGCCGCCAGGCGCTGCAACCCCTGAAGAACAAGGTCGCCGCTGCCGAGAAAAAACTGGAACAACTGCACCAGCGTCAGCAGGAACTGGAAGAACTGCTGGCCGAAAACAGCCTTTACGAACCGGAAAACAAGGAAAAACTCAAAGCCCTGCTGGCGGAAAAAGCCGAACTCGACACCCGTTGCCAAGCCCAGGAAACCCTGTGGCTGGAAACCAGTGAAGCGCTGGAGACTGCGCAGGAGTATTCATAATGGGCAGGCGGAATAACATTTAACAGGGTGTTGAAAAACGCAGTTTTTCGACATCCTGTGTGCGGTATAAGGATATACCGCCATTTTCAATGGCTGTAAGCCATTGAAAATGAAGGAACCGGGAAATCGCATTTTCTGGTTCCGGG
>JALSQZ010000007.1 GCA_026985055.1 Sedimenticola sp.
AACAGCAGCTCCCGGGTGATCCGGGAATCCCAAAAGGCTTCCTGATCCAGCGCAAGCACTGCTTCGGCGACTTCTGTAGCCTTGAACAGAAGCCCCTGATTGAGGGCATAAAGCTTGAGCTTGCGGAAGATGAATGGTTCATCGAATGACCAGGTCAACGCATGGCCACGCGCAAGATCAGGATGCAACTGGACCAGCCGGTCGAACAGCTGGACAAACCACCTCATGACCTTGCCGACTGGCGAGAGATGTTCTTCCCCCTCCATCTCCCGTTCCGGATAGCATGTGGGAGAGAGAAAAAAGGCATCTATATCATACAGCAAGCCGGCTGCCATTGTTAGCTGATCCTGCAGGATGCCGAAGGCCTGAGGCAACACTTCATCAGGGATTTCCAGATCGCCATGACGCTCAGGGAACCTGACCTCGAACTCTCCCAGCTCCCTGAGATCGAGAGCATCCCAGGATGCGGAGGGAGGCTTTACCCGTCTCACACCCATGTCTTTGGGCCTGATGAACACATGCGGTGTCGTGAGGTGGCGAAACTCTCGCAAGGTGCTAGCTGTCCAGCCCTCCAGCTTCACGCGCTGTTCAAAATGAAACCAATCATCATCTTGCTCATCATCAGGAGCTTGATGGTGTTCAAGAATCAGGTTCCAGACATGCCGGGCACGTTCGTCGAAGCCTTCTCTTTCCAATTGCCAATCGATTTGCCGTAGCAGGTGCGGATGCAGGCCGCGCTGTCTGATAGCCCACCATGCCAGAACGGGGCTGTGCAGAGATCTTGTGATCCAGGCAAGGAGATGGTCAAGCCGACGCGGGAGGGGGGCATATTTCTCGAAGCGTTGTGTCAGCCGGTGCAGATCGGCGGGGGTGTCATCGCCTTCACGCCACAGCAGCAGGTTGTCATTACGGATGCCTTGCCTGTACTGTTCTTCGCTTATGTCCGGCAGGTCATCATCCAGCCCGTAGGCTGCGCGCGGGTTGAAGGTTTCATCATTCTCGTCGAGTTCGGACAGCCTGTTCGGCTCGGCTGTGCGGATCTTGTCGTCCATCACGCAGATCCATTCCGGATGCGGTGGAGGATCGGCCTCCACGAACATCCGCGCGCCTTGAACGGTGCGCAGCACATGCATCACTTGCCCGCGCTCATGGGCTACCAATGTTTTCGGATCCTGCTGTGCGGACGAGATGATGGAGGCGCGCCACTTGCGCGGGTCATCGGCCCGTTCTGCCCAGGCCTCCAGGGTGCGCCACAGCACTTCATGCTCGGCATAGGCGATAGGCGTTACACCACGATCACGCCATTTGGCCTCGATGTCTTCCGCGCGCCCGCGGTCAAATGCATAGAGGCGGGAGCCATCCAGCCTGCCGCCATGGTTAAGCCCCTGCAGCAAATACCTGATGGGAGGATCTTCCGCCCGATAGCCCAGCAACACTACCGTATATCGTTCCAGCAGGCTCTTGATGAAGCGCGTTGCCCACCCTTCCGAGAGGTAGGCGCGCCCGAAGTCGGCACTGCTCAGCACATAAGGATGATGCTTCGCGCTGGGGTTAACAAGCCGGCCATGCAGATAGGTGATGCCTTCGACACTCGTGCCGAAATCGATGTTTGGAAGCGCAGGCAGCACATGGATGGGCATGTCATCGCCGCTGGAGTCCAGCTCGAACAAGCGGTCGAAATTGGTTGTAACGACCTGTGGCCTCCCCTCCTGGTTTGAGGATATGCGCTTGATCAGGCGGTGTTCGCGTCCCATCTTGTCAGTATCTTCCGGAGAGGCAAGCGTGAGCCGCTGCGTAACCAGGGCATTCACCTCGTCCTTTCCGTATTCTTCGTGCAGCAGGTTGAACACCTGATCCAGCGGCACGTTGAGCGTGGATTGTTGCTCAAGCCAGGGCTGAAAGGCCCGCATGATCTCGGAATCTTCGGGCGGATCGAAGAAATCGATCACGTGCTTTGTGAGATCAACGAAACTGGGCATGCCCGATGGTTGCGAGGCACCCGCGCCGCACAGGAAGACGACGCGCCCCGCATCGCTGCGTTCCAGCAGGATGTCCGGAATAATTGGACCGTCAGCGTGAAATCTCATGTTCTGAATCTGCCATCACGCGCACGCGATTGCCAGCAGCAAGCACAATGCCTGTGGATGCCTGACAATGCCGCGTCATGATCTGGGAATATCAAGTCAAGCATCAGGCCAGAATGCGTTCCAGGCGTTGTTTTCTGCGTTTCCAATCTGGCATGACCGTCGTCAACAGTTGGTGGAAAGCCGGGCCGTGATGCGGTTCGGCTATGTGGCAAAGCTCATGGGTGATGACATAGTCAATTGCATCCGTAGGCGCCTGCATGAGACACACATTTAGCAACAGGCGCCCTGAGGGAGACGCTTCCTGACACGCCGAATGATGAGGCCATCAGGACGAAACCTTTCTGGCTTGGGGAAGCGTTTCAGGCATTGCTCCAGACGTTCCGGAAACTTTACCTGGGCGCGCTGCCGATACCAGGCATCCACAAGTTTTTGCGTGTTGCTCGTGTTTTTGGGGCAACGCGAAAATACCATGAGGAAACCTTCACGAAGTTTGACCTCCTCAACTTCACGCAAGATGACCTTGAGCCGATATTGCCGCCCCAGATACAAATGCGTTTCACCTGCCACATAGCGTCGTTCAAGTGTTCTGGGTGAAAAGTGTTGGCAGCACCCTATCTGTTTTCTGGTCTTGTAATATCCAGCTTGTTCTCCTGTTTTAATTCAAGATGGAAGTGTGGCGATAGCATCCGAATGTTACCATCACGAGCGGCCCCCTCCCACGCATCAAGGCCGCAGCTTGAAGCCTTGGTGGCTGTTACCATCATCGGAATAAAGCCCGGTGTGCAAGGTCAATCTTTTTTGGCACAGTATTTTCCGCAATATCCCTCCACATGCGCCTCATTATAAGCACATCCTGCATTGCGCCCTTTAAGCCACGGGCCTTGGTCTGGTCTTGTTTGATCGGCTGTTGGTATGTGTCTCTGTAAGTCCTACATGGAGGGAGGAGGGAGGAAAGGAATTTTCTTCCTCTTTTTTCTATCCTTCCTTCTTTCATTAGAAAATTCATCAAAGTCCACTTTTAGCTTTTCACTCCCTCCACTGTAGAGCAAAGCATCGAATAATCAATATGTTATGAGTGGAGCCTTTGGAAGATAATCCCATCATAAATGAAAGATCATCAGAGCTCTCGTTTCATCTTGGCATATAACAAAAGGGGCATCCATGAAGAATGCCCCTTTCCATGAAGCCTTTCCTTTCACTCCATCCCCTCTTGCTGGAGGGCCTTTCACTATTCCTCCCAATCAATCTTGCAGCCCATTTTTTCTTCAAACCTTCTTCTTGCCTCATTCAAGGGAGGGAGAATAAGGATGTTCTCTGAGCTTGAATGTTTTGTCGTTGCTCCTGCCCAGTTCTTCATTACCTTGGACACTTGCGACTGCTGAACCGTCTTTTTCAGCCCTGCCATCCTTGCAATCTCCATTCGGATGGCTTCCTTTTCAGCTCTGCGAAGTTCGATTTCCTTGTCTTCAGGCCATTCGAGAAGGCGGTAACGAGAAGAGACATCATGCTGAATGAGCCGCCCTTCCTTCAGGCACTCGTAGACATAGCTTTGTATGGGATTAAGGGAGGCAATCTTCTGCTCAAGATAAGCCCTTGTGTGAACGGACATCTGCATTGGGTGCCATGAGCCAAGGGGGTAAGCTGTCAGATATTCCCGAAACGCCGCTATCTTCACGTCATCATTGATGGCATTGGCCAGCTTGGTGAAATAGGCATCATCCCCTGCCTGACGAGGGGCAACATCCACGACGACAAAACGGCGATCATCCGAATCAACAGCAACAGCCCAATTGTCATTGGTGGTCATGATGATGCGGAGGTGATTTTTCCCTTGGTGTGGGTCTCTTCCCTTTTGCTCATAGGTGATGTGGCTATCGGTGATCAGGGCTTTCAGTTGCCTTCTGTCCGTGTGATAGCCAGCAAAGAAGGCCTCATCGGCAAGCAGGAAGAGCTTGTCTTCCAGATGGCCATTGAAACGCCCCGTTACCTTTTCGCTTGAGCTGGTTTCCATGGCAAAAGGGGCATACATGCGCAGAAAAATCTTTCCGAACAATGTCTTGCCCGTGCCTTGCCCGCCTCTGAGCACAAGAACTTTTTGCCCTGGCTGGTCAAGATTTTGCACTTGCCAGGCCAGCAACTTGAGGATTTGGTCGCACAAGGCTTCGTCATTCTGACAAATCCTTTCCCGAATATGCTGAAGGAAGAGGTCTATTTCCTGCTCGATATTGTCGATAATGGCAGGTTGTTGCACCTCAAACCCATTGAATCTGTTCAGAATCTTGTTCTTTCCCTTTTGATAGATGCGCGGTTGTGTCGGCGCAAACTCGCTTATGTCTACCTCATTGCGCTCTGCCCAATCCATCCATTCCCGAGCAGCAGAGAGAGGTTTGCCCTTCGGAGCGGCAATCTTGATGGGTCTTAAATGCTGCAAGAACCCATGTTCGGAATAGGCGCGGGCTTCCCTCATGTTGTAATAGGGCTTGTTGCCAGCATATGCGCGGATGAACACCCAGTCCTGGTTGATGGCTTCCAGGGCAATGTCTCGAGGCAAGGGAAGCTCCTGGAATGCCTCTCTCAGCGCTTCTACCGCCTCACCAGCAGGAACCTTGGTGCGCAGCCCTTCCTTTACCCTGTGGTGAATGGTGCCAAACGTGATGGTGTTATCCTTTTGAGCCTGGCACGCATGCATGAACTGCCGATGATTGTCGTTCTCATCGTAATTGCGACAGGGCAGGCCTTCTGCCGTGTCTCTTGACCAGATATCGAGAACGCTCCAGGCCTCGCTCTCTTGCAGGGTTCCATCGCAGACATCGTTTGCCAGTGCGAACATGGCACTCTGCCAATCCTGATAAGCCTCAGGATCAAGGATGCCTAGCTTTTTGCACACCCGCAAAAGGGCAAGGCGTTGCCGGGCTTTCTGGGAAAGCCTTTCAATGGCTTCGAGATACTTCTGCTGCGTCTTGTCCTCATCAAGGGATGGTGGAGTGGGAGAGCCTCCAAACAGGACGTCAATGAGCGCTTCAGGGACAACGGGAAGCTTCTCCTTCTCGGGCAATTGTCCTGTGTAGGGACGGCCCTTGATACAAGAGGGCGGCACCAGCGCATAGGCATTGCCAGTGCGCACATCGACACAAGAATTCTTGCCCAGCACATTGCTCCCCTGCCTGATGCGACGGTCTTTCTTCTGGGCTTCTGTCAGCCGAAAATAGACATGCATGTCCCTAGAAGGGGTATGAATGCGTGGAGCCTTTTCTCAGGCCGCTCCTGCTGCTTCCTTGAGCCTTTCCAGATGGTCAAAGCCGGTAGCGTCCTCCCGAATGTCGATATCGATGATGAGCAACCCATCAGCCATCACGGCCCAGTTGCAACCAGGGAATTCGTGCTTCCATGTCTGAAGCGTTTCCATGTCGTTGGAGGCCATTTCGGGCCAATGCGTCAGCAACGGCTTTTTGTCATCATGACTGATGGGAATGAGACGATATCCCTTCTCGGCAAGCTCAAAGACGTCATTCCGCTTTACTGCATCAAATTGTTCAATCTTGTTCATGTTATTTCCTCCTTTATTATCGATTTGCTACAAATTCCGAGGTCGATTCAAAGATGTTCCGCTCAACGAAGGCCAAGATATCACTCTCTCGGTATCGAACACATCGTCCAACTTTCACAAAAGCAGGCCCTCTTCCCTCAAC
>JALSQZ010000008.1 GCA_026985055.1 Sedimenticola sp.
AATCAGTTTATCGAATGAGGCGAATAGTCAGTCTATTTAACGAATTCGATAAGCTGAGTTAATCGCCCTCCAGGGATTTGCAGCCGATCAGCGTTAAATCCGACAGACTCCTAGACATTGTCCAGAAGGGGATTCAACGGCCGTGTTTCACTCAAAAGGCCTGGGCTCTGGCGTAGTGTCCACAGACGGCGGGAGGATGGGAATCACGAACTGCGGCTGCTGCCCGGTGAGGGTCTTCAGGAAGGCGACAATCCTGGCATTCTCCTCGGGCGTGAACTTCCTGCCCAGCTGCAGCCGGCCCATGATGTCCACCGCCTCGGTGAGGGTCTTTGCCGCGCCGTCGTGGAAGTATGGATAGGTCAGCTCCACATTGCGCAGCGTAGGCACCTTGAACATGAAACGGTCAGCATCCTTGCCAGTCACCGCAGCACGCCCTTTCGCAGAATTCCGGGTATGATAAGGTTCAATCACCCCCATTTTCTGAAAAGAGTTTCCTCCCACCGCGGGACCATTGTGGCAACCGGTACAGCCACTTTCCTTGAACAGCCTGTAGCCCGCCAGTTCCTTTTCGGTGAGTGCATCCTGCTTGCCCAGGAGCCACTGATCAAAACGTGAATTAGGGGTAACCAGCGATTTTTCGAACTCGGCGATTGCCTGGGTGACCCTGTCTATACTGATGCTGTCATCACCATAAACCAGCTTGAACTCACGAACATAGCCCGGGATGGACTTCAATACATCCACTGCCAAGGAATGATTGGATGCCATTTCACCTGGATTGGCAATGGGGCCTCCGGCCTGTTCCTTGAGATCCCTGGCCCGCCCATCCCAGAACTGGGCAACATTCATGCTGGAATTGAGTACCGTAGGTGCATTGATGGGGCCCTGGGCCCAACCATGACCGATGGAAGTGGGGAGGTTGTCGGTACCCCCCATGCTCAGATTGTGGCATGAATTGCAGGAAATGAACCCGGACTTCGACAGTCGCGGGTCAAAGTAGAGCTTTTTTCCCAGTTCGACCTGCGCGAGATTGATATTCTGAACCGGCTGAATCACCTGGATGGGTTCGGCTGAAAAAGCCGTGGACAGCAGACCGGCCATGCATGCGGAAAGAAATATTCTTTTCTTCATTTGTCAATCACCTGTTACTGCAGACGGTTCAATACCGCCGTTAGGAGAAGAAAACCTTCCTTGAGAAACATCGCCAATCCCATGGCAAAACGAGGGTATATATTAGAATTAATCCAAATCTAAAGTATTGCGGTAGATCAATGGATGTACGAATTTTTCAGGAAAATGGAAAAAAGAAATCAGGAGTGATTTCGAACCCGAACCACCACATCTACACCCTCAACAACCGTGCCATGAGGAAGTTTGTGCAGGATCAGGTCATCCGCGATACGGCCATCCATGTCTGTCAGACAACCTTCATCGACATTGTAGAAATGAAAATGGGGATGAATGTTGGAATCATAAAAGGTATGCGTGGCATTGACGAAAATTTCCCGCAACAGCCCTTTTTCCACAAAAAGATTCAGCGTGTTGTAAACCGTTGCCCGGGACACCCGGATCCCTTTGCTGCGTGCTTTCTCAAAAACCTGGTCGGCAGTCAGATGCTGATGCCTGTCGAACAATATTCCGGCCAGAGCCCGACGCTGGGAAGTAGGATAGATCCCGGCACGGGAAAGATGTTCGCGAGCATCTTGCACAACAGGCGACATTGATCCTGATTCCATGATTGGAAGGTTTCCCCGGAATGAGCCAATAATAGTGTGATTTCGCCATTATACGTGCAAAAGGGCGTGGTTTGAAACCTGGAACCTGGACTGGAGTTCGGGAAAACGGTTTTCCCGACCCCTTCATGTTCAACACCTATCTTGGCAACCAGACAATGACCAGGCCGCAGAGTACGACCAGGACAATGAACCAGAGGACAAATCTCCTGCGCGCACCGGCCCGATAGCCCTTTTCCTGAAAATGGGATACTGCACCGCAATGGGGGCAATGCGCGGCATCCGCGGAAATGCGCTGCCCGCAGTAGAGACAGTTAACCTGGTCTGCCATCGATCCGTGGCCTGATCAGTATGGGGGTGTACACCAGCACAAAAGCCATAAACGCCAGCATCCACAATCCACCGGCGATATTGATCCAAAGATTGAATTTCTCTACTACAAGCAGGGGGCCAAACACCCGGAATGCAGCACCGAGATTCAGCAACACGAAAGCTACGGGAATCAGAGGGCCGGTATCATTGATGTTGCGCCCGGTATGCCCCAATGCCACCCGGGACATCATGCCCAGGGTAAGCACGCCGATACCTCCCACGGTAATGGCATGCAAAGCGATGGCATAAGATAGCAGGTCAAAGCCGGCCAATCCACGCAAGGCCAAGCCCAGCACCAACCATGCATAACCCAGATGCAACACCCAGAGAATGGGCACGCGCCAGATTCCGTGGTGGTACCAGCCAGCCAGCCGTATGCCCTGCACCATGGCCGTCAGCAGAAGCAGGGTTCCGCCCGCGGGACCATGGGGAAACATCAGTTCAGTCAGCGCAGCCAGCACCATGCTCACGAAGGTCGCATTCTCCACCCAGGGACGCACCCTGGCACGTGCGCCCGGAACCGCCTTTTCCGTGAAAAAAGGCACCACTCTGCCAGCCACCAGCAGCAGCACCAGCAATACCATGTCCACCATCAGATAGACACCCCGGGGCCAGAGGCTGCTCCCCACGCCAGCCACATCCAGATGCACCAGCAGATTGGCCAGGGTCATGCCCACAAAAATCAGCAGAAACATGCGATTGACCTTGTTCTGCCCATGCCAGAGCGGACGCCACAACGACCAGCTCACCAGGGGAATGAAAGCCAGATCCACCAGCGCCACCGGCATCCCCGGCATGCCAGGGGTGACCACCATCAGCCTTGCCAGCAGCCAGACCAGCGAAAGGATCAGCAACTGCCGTCCCACGGGCACGGCCATCCCTGTCCAGTTCTTTACCGCAGTAAGCAAAAACCCGGCGATTACCGCAGCGGTATAACCGAACAGCATTTCGTGTGCATGCCACTCCACCAGGGTAAAATAGCCTCCGGCAGGCACCACACCCTGCCACAGCGCCAGCCACAACCCCAGCAGCACCAAGGCAGAAATGCCTGCTGCAAGAAAGAAAGGGCGAAAACCAAGGGCAAAGAGCGCAAACCGGCCGGTCTTGCGCATGATCGGCGGTTCACCAATCTGTAACGACATCCTGGAACACTCCTGAATACTATGGGCGCCTATCTTCCCCACCCCTTCGATCACTTTCCTTGACGTTCCTCAAATGGCAACCGGGACAGACATGGCAAACTGCAACCATGATTACACGATTGCCCCTTCCCTTCTCCCCGCCTCGTGCCGGGTCATTGCTTTCCCTGCCGGGCAGATTGTTACCCAATCGCCTGCATTCACAGGGATTGACACTGCTGTTGAACCGTTTGTTGTCAGAGCCTCTGGCAAATGGCGAACTGGATTTCCTGCAGCAGCGGGTATTGCAGATCGAGGTGATGGATCTCGCCCTGGACTACCGCCTGACGCTACAGGCTGGCAAGCTGCTCGCTGCCCCTGCACAGGGCAGTGCGGATGTACGCTTCGGTGGCAAGGCGAGGGAGTTTCTGCTACTGGCGCTCAACCAGGAAGACCCGGATACCCTGTTCTTCCAGCGCCGCCTGCAACTCGAAGGCGACACGGAGCTGGGGCTGGAAATCAAGAATCTGCTGTATTCCCTGGATGAGAATTTACTCCCCGACCCCTTGCATCGCATCGCCAGCAAACTTGCAGCAGTGCTGAAATAGCAATTCCCGGCAAACCACCCGCCTGTTCTGTGATTTCGAAAGCAGTCGCCAGGTCGCGCAATACGGCCATCAGTTCCAGCTGATTGTTCACCCCGATTATCCCGAATACCCTTTGGCGCTGGCTCTCCATCGCTTGACCTGGAGTTCACTCCAGGTATTAGCCCGAATATTGCACCAGAATGCGCAAAATATTGGTTTTTACCATGAATTACAGCCTGTTGCGTGACGATTATGCTGGATACAGTTTGTACCTGTCATGCTATCCGGTTTTTCCCGGGATCTTTTCACCCAGCTTGCCCGAACGCCCTGCAAGCCGATGAATAACATCGGCTTTTGTCCGTTCGAACAATCCGGGCAAAAATCTCTCCGGGAAAATTCCGGATTCCGGTGCAATACTCGGGTTAAATCCGACAGATTCCTGGATTAAAAATTGTTCCACTAACTTGAAAACAACATAGGACAGAAGATGGCGGATGTCATTGATGCAGGTCATATGATGCTCCCGCCGGTGGGAATCGACGGGTTTCCTCTGGTTTTTTATGCCGCTGTCCAATTTTATTAAATATTAATATTCTAACATATTGTTTATTAAGCATATTTTCGTTGCGCATGGAAGCTGATAATGTTATTCTCCACATCGTTGCCTTCACAAGTGCTGTATTTATACCAAAGGAGGCGAATTTGGAGGGGGGTGTTGCCAACGGACGGCGACATCAAAATTCGATCATAAACGGGAAATCTTTGAACAGCCTGATTATCTGAGCGTCCTGTGCTGGAGCATGTGCCAAATCGGCAACAATTCATGTGTGCCTGTTTTTTCAGGGAATTGTTTGTTTCAACCGCGATGCAAATTAGGTTGATCTCAAGGTGCTCCCGATAACAGGGGGTTATCATGAAAAAAGCCTTGTCCGCAGCAATCGTTGCTGCAATGGCAGTAGGCGCTTGTACCACGCAGGAAGAGGTTGCCGAAAAAGCGCCGGCAAAAGCTGCTGAATCACACGCACAAACCATGTCCGCAGGCCCCAAAATGTATGGGGGGCCGGAAGTTGCGGCGGATACCAGCAAACCCAAGAACGATTACAACATCACTATCAATTACGAACTGGGCATGCATTGCACCGGTTTCGATTTTACCTATTGCTGTGTGTTGCCACCGTACAATTCGGTTCAGTCCCAGGTCATCAAGACGGCGCGAGGAAAAAAGAAATATCCTGAATTGCTCGAAGCCGACGAGAATGACCCCACTGTGGTCGTCGATGGCAAGAAGAAGTTCAAGCTGGCTTATGGTTTTGTCGACAATACTTATTCCGAAGGCAACAAGCTGAAGTACTGGGACGTGCCCTATGATGTCAACGGCGATGGTAAATATGACAAGGATGAAAGCGTCGCCAATGCCTATTTCACTCATTTGTATGTGTACAAGGATCTGAAAGGTACCAATCCCAAGGGTACCAGCGCCGACAAGGAAAAACTGTTCGTGGGCATGCAGATTCCCGTGCCCCGGGACAACGGTCCTGCCGGTGCTGCGGCGCCCAGCCCCATTAGTGGCGGCCATCTGCACTATACCGGCGAAAAAGGCACTATCGTGTACACCAAGTCACCGGTGCTGGACAATGTGCCCATCGTGCTGACCAACCCTGGTATCTGGGATGCCCTGGGTCTGCCTTTGACGCCGTTCAATGATCGTACCGCGGCCAAGGATCTGCTGACCCTGGTGGAAAGCGATATTCAGCCTTTCCAGGAAAACTGGGTGAGCCTGGTGGACGCAGAAAGCGGCAAGCCGGTGTTGGACAGTCATAGCGGCAAGCCCATTACCTTTGTGGGTACCAACCCCATCGATATTCCCAACTGCTCCAACTGTCATGCCAATGAAACGGCCAATGGCAAGAAGTACAACCTGTACAAGCAGGAGCGGGCTTTCTGGAAAGGTCTGGGTGCGTCCGACTGGATTGCGGATCTGAAAGCGACTTCCGTATCCATTCTGGAAATGCATGACGATCACAACGGTACGGATTTCATGAAGAACTATGACCCGAACAGTCGGTCTACCATGAACCGTCTGGGCCGTGACCCTGTGCTTTGTCAGAAATGTCATGCGGACAACGTCATTGGCGTACTGGCTTCTGTCAAGCGCAAGAACAAGGAAGGCAAGGAAGTACAGGTTCCGGCGCTTACCGAGGCAATCCATACGGTTCACCAGACCAAGGTCCCTCTGCCGGATTCCCAGGGCCGTTCCGGTTCCTGTCAGGGCTGTCACCCGGCACACCGTTATGACCGTAGCATGGACGAGTACCCCATCACGCCGGACGGCAAGAACGCATACGCGGATGCGGACAACCGGGATGCTTCCGGTGGTTGCTACGTGGGACGCGACGTGCATTCCAATCCCAACAAGGACAAGGATGGCGTGGAGTCTGACGAGCACCTGAACGCCATCGGTGAATGGCTGCAGGCGAATGTCTCCCAGATTGGCAATGGCAAGGGCGGCAAGGGTCTGTGGTGTACCAATTGCCACAACCAGCTATCCCGCGAGCTGTATCAGCGTGACAATCTGAAAAATGCCTTCAAGCAGGAAGGGGATACGATTCGTAACAAGTCTCTGGATGAAATCGCCAAAGCGATTGGAGTAAGCAAGCAGGAGCTTATCGACAAGTACATGGATCCGAAGGTGGTGCTGGATGCCAAGGGGCATGACACTCCGGGCAAGTCTGGTATTCTGTTGACCTGGGCCAAGAAGCGTACCGTTCCTGATATCGCTGTTATTGCCCTCAAGGGCAATGGTCCCATGGTGAGCAAGGACGAGGATGGTGATATCAATGTGGTGCCCCTGTCCGCCAATCCGGCTGTCGATATTGCTAGCCTGAAGCTGCCGGCAGGCGCAACCGGCGCGGCCGCCGTGCCTTACGAAGCGGCAACCCATGGTCGTGACTACTGGCTCTCTCCCGGAGCGCCTCACTGCGCGGACTGTCATGCGGCTCCCTTCGTCGAAGGACAGGGCGGTGTTGCATTCCCCATCAACCAGCCGGGCAAGTACAGCCTGATGCGTTATTCCAAGGGTCATGCCGGACTGGCCTGTCAGGCCTGTCACCAGTCCATTCATGGTCTGTATCCGGTAGCGCCCATCGCGGATACCACTACCTACAAACAGGCGCCGCAGTACAATCCGGATGGCTCTCATGGCCCCTTCCGTTGCGCGGCCTGTCATGAGGTGAACGAGAATGGCGTACCCTTCATTGCCAATGATGAAGAGCATGTCTGGAAAGGACGGCCGATTCTGGAGGATTATGACTCTGCGGTATCCTGGATGCACGCCAGTGCGCCGGATCTCGGAGGCAAGATCCCTGAAGATTGAGTTCTGCCGGAAGCTGTAACAAAAACAGGGAGCCTGGCTCCCTGTTTTTGTTGTCAAGGCCCGGTTTCTGTCCGGGTGAACGATTTTATGAGAGTGTTGCCCCTATGAAGTTTGCCAACCGAACATTGTTATATTTTCTGTCGATGATACTGGCTATGCCGGGCATGGTGGCGGCCAAGGCCACGGAGGTACTGGTCACCGTGGGGCCGGCCCAGGTAACAGCGGCAGATCTCGAAACAGCCGTGCGTTCGTCGCCTTTCGCCACCCAGTTCAATACCATGGACGCACCGCAGCAGGCGGCGTTACGAGGAAGCCTGCTCAAGCGGCTGGTGGCTCTGCGTCTTTTACGCCTCGAAGCCAGCGTCCGGGGCCTGGATCAGCGTCCGGAATTTCTTCAGGAACTGGAAGACTACAGAACCGCGCGCCTGTATCGCTATTACATACAGAAATTGCGTGAACAACTGTCCATTCCTGAAGACGAGCAGAAAAAACTGGAAAAAACCTACGCCGGACAGGCGGATGTCCTGGCCGCAGCCAAGGCATCCATGCTTGCGGAAGATTTTCGCCAACTGCGCCTGTTGACCCTCCAGATGTTGCGTGAAAAACAGCATGTAAAGTTTCATCTGGATCGGATCACAAAGGATATTGCTCCGGATACCCTGCTTGTGGAAGGTGACAACCTGCGCCTGACTTATGGGGACATCGTGAATGAGGGTGACTTCCCGAAAACGCCAGACGCAGCCTGGATAGAAGAACAGCTCTACCAGCGCACCGAACTGTTGTTATTTGCCCGCGCCGCAGCCCATGAGGGGGTAAATGTGGATGCCGAGGTACAGTCCTATGCGGATGAGTTGTTGCCGGCGATGATGATGGAGGAACTGGAATCCGAGTGGATTCCCGATGAGAAGGTACTCAGGGACTATTTTGCGGCCAACCCCGATCTGGCGCGGATTCCGGAACGCTGGCATGTAGGGCAGCTGGTGGTTTCTTCCTATGCCCAGGCTGCGGCCATGAGAAAACGTATTCAGCAAGGCGAGAGTCTGTTCGTGCTGGCCGGGCGGTACAGCATCGATCCCTGGGGGCGCTCCCACAATGGCGACATGGGCTGGTTCAAGGAAGGTGAAGGTGCGCCGGAAATCGAGAAGAGCCTCAAGGGTATGGCGGATGGCGAGGTAAGTGAGATCATCCACACCAGCAAAGGCTATCATCTGGTTACTGTGGTGGAGCGCCGTCCCGGCAAGGTTCGCGGCTTCTCTTCCATGAAAGACAAGGTACGGCAGACCATAATGGATGAAAAGCTTGCTGCTTATCTTGATGAATTGCAGAAGCGCTATACCGTGGAATGGAAGATTCTGGCCAATGGCAGCAAAGGGGAAAGCAGTGGTGGATAGCTTTCGGCGACTGCTGATTGCCGCTGTTTTTCCGGGTATGCTGGCCGCGTGTGACAGCCAGGTAAATGCCACCGGCTCCGCCACACAAGACCCGGGACAAAGCAAGCCGGTTGCGGCCAGAAGCGCAAGTACCACTTTGCCCGAAAAAACCAACAACGCATGGGAAATGACGCCGTTTTCCTTGCCTGCTCTGGATGGTGAAAACCATGGTCTGGAAGACTGGAAGGGCAAGGTCATCATGATGAATTTCTGGGCCAGCTGGTGCGCGCCTTGTCAGTATGAAATTCCGGAATTCGTCCAGTACCAGAAGCAGTATGCTGATCGTAACTTGCAGATCGTCGGCATCGGCGTAGACGACAAGCGTCCCCTGGAAAATGTCGCCAGAAGTCTGGGCATCAACTATCCGGTGTTGGTGCTCGATCCCATGGACTCCCGCCAGCTGATGCGCAAATGGGGTAACGACACCGGCATCATTCCCTATACTGTGGTCATCGCCAGTGACGGGCGTATCAAGTATATTCATCGGGGGCAAATGGACGAAGACGCTTTCAATTCCTATGTGTTACCATTGCTGCAATAGATTTTTCCGGAATGTGATTACGGTCTGAGTCCGCAATGGGTTCAGGTTGCCACAGGATGCCAGCTTATTCATCAAAACCCGCCATGATCAGGCAGCTTTTGCCTTTGCTGCTGGCTGCTTGTCTGGTGGTAACACAGCTGTTGTCTGTTTTGCATCAGCACCAGCCGCTGGATACCCCTGACGGTGAAATCTGCCTCAAATGCCTGGTGTTGCAGCAGGGCTCCAGCGCATTGTCAGCTCCGCTGTTTTCTTTCCATCAGCCTGTTGTATGGCTGGTTGTACCACTCGTCGCCCTTTCGGGCAAAGTGAGTGAAACGCAAATTTTCACTCCGATAGCCCGTGGCCCTCCTTCTGATTCCTGATCGCTGAAACCGGTTTGAGGGCAGGGGTTACTGTCCCAGCGCCATACCAGGCAGGCCGGTTAACCATCCTTTTATTGCTCCCGGGCGACAGGTCCGGTTGCGCGTAATCGAGTCCCGTACCGGGAATGCGGTGTTTCCGTATTTCCGGTCTGGGCAACACAACAATCAGGAAAAATCATGAAATACAGGTTCAGCATGCTTTTGCTGGGCAGCATGATCTGTGCGCCTTTGGGTGTGCGGGCAGAGACTGCCCAGGATATTCAGCAACTCAAACAACAACTTGCCGATATTCAGAAGAATTATCAGGCCCAGATCAAGCGCCTTGAGTCGAGAATCGAGGAACTGGAAAATCAGCAGCGCCAAGAGCAACCCGCTCCCGCGCCGGTTGCGGAGCAAAGTCGTCCCAACGCCTTCAATCCGGCCATTGCCTTGACTCTGAATGCGCGTTATCAGTCGTTCCGTCATGACCGGGGAGACGATATTCCGGGATTCAGCACGGCAGGGGAGGCCGGTAATGGCAGTCAGGGCTTCTCCCTGGGCGAATCGGAGCTGAACTTTCAGTCCAATATAGACGATCTGCTGTTTGGCAACCTCACCCTATCCCTGGCGGATGAGGATGGTTCTACCTCCGCGGAGCTGGAGGAAGCCTGGATACAGACCCTGGCCATGCCTGGGGATCTGACCCTCAAAGCCGGGCGGTTCTTTTCTGCCATTGCCTACATGAACGAGCGCCACTCGCATACCGACGATTTCGCGGATCGCCCCCTGCCTTATCGCGCCATGCTGAATGGCCGCTATCTGGATGATGGACTGCAACTGCGCTGGCTGGCGCCTACCGATACCTTTCTGGAGTTCGGTGGTGAATTGTTGCGGGGCGCTCAGTATCCTGCGGGCGGGTCCGCCCATCAGGGACTTGGCAGCTGGAGCCTGTTTGCCCATGCGGGCGGAGATGTGGGGTTGAGCAACAGCTGGCTGGCCGGTCTTTCCTATCTTTCCGTGGATGCCCGGGAGCGGGAATCGGGAGACGAAGACAACCCCGATCTGTTCAGTGGCAACAGTGATCTGGTAATCGCGGATCTGGTATGGAAATGGGCGCCCATGGGAAACCCCTATCGGCACAACGCAGTGTTGCAGGGCGGTTTGTTCTGGCGTGATGAATCCGGTCGTTTCAAACCTTCCGCCGTGGACTGGCTACCCTATGACGGCAGACAGTTTGGCTGGTATGCGCAAATGGCCTATCAGTTTCGACCCAACTGGCGGATCGGCATCCGCGGTTCCGGACTGTATGCGGATGACAATGGAAGTCGCTTTGATGGTACCTCACTCGATACGCTCGGCCACGATCCCTGGGACGTCAGTCTGATGGTGGATTGGAGTCATAGTGAATTCAGCCGCCTGCGTTTGCAGTATACCCATGATGAAGCCCAGTCACTCAGTGATGACCGCTTCATCCTGCAATATATCGTGAGTTTGGGCGCGCATGGCGCTCACCAGTTTTGAGGACGAGACAATGAAAAAATCAAGTGTTTTGCTGTTTGCCCTGCTGGGGTTCAATGCCAGTGCTCATGCTGATCTGAACGTGTTTGCCTGTGAGCCGGAATGGGCTGCCTTGTCCCGGGAGTTGGGCGGCGACAAGCTGCATGTCAGTGTCGCGACCACGGCATTGCAGGATCCGCATCATGTCCAGGCGCGTCCCAGCCTGATTACGCGCTTGCGCAAGGCGGATTTGCTGATTTGTACCGGCGCGGATCTCGAAATCGGCTGGCTTCCGGTGTTGTTGCGCCGGGCCGGCAATGCGCGTGTGCAGCCGGGGCAGCCGGGTTATCTGGAAGCGGCATCGGCTGTTCCGTTGCGGGAAAGACCTGCCAGGCTGGATCGCGCTCAGGGAGATGTGCATCCCCAGGGCAATCCGCATATCCAGACGGATCCGCACAACATCGCCAGGGTTGCCAGGGTGTTGAGTCGGCGGCTGATGCAGCTGGATGGAGAAAACAGCGCGTATTATGAACAAAGATCGGCCCGCTTCATGAAACGCTGGAAGGAGGCGCTGGCAAACTGGGACAGGCAGGGAGCGGCGCTCAAGGGCATGCCTGTCGTGGTGCAGCACAACGGCTGGACCTATCTGCTGCACTGGTTGGGACTGGAGCGGATCGCCACCCTGGAGCCAAAACCCGGTGTGCCACCCAGCAGTGCGGATCTGACCCGGGTACTGGCCCTGCTGAAGCAGACGCCCGCGCGAGCGGTGATTCGCGCTGCCTATCAGGATGGCCGGCCCAGCGCCTGGTTGTCTGAGCGTGCAGAGATACCTGAGCTGGTCTTGCCGTTTACCGTGGGTGGAGATGATCAGTCCGGGGATCTTTTTCAGCTGTATGATCGTACCCTCGAACTGTTGTTATCGGCAGCGGGATCATGAACATCGTTGACTGGTCCATTATCGGCCCGCCTTTTCTGGCGGGCTTGCTGGTATTGAGTACCCATGTGCTGCTGGGCAGGGAGGTCTTGCGTCGCGGTATCATATTCATCGATCTGGCCATTGCCCAGATCGCTGTACTGGGTGTGTTGCTGGCACAGCAACTGGGTTGGCCGGAAGGCGGCTGGGAAACGCAGGCAGCTGCCTTGACAGCGGCTCTTGGCGGCGCTCTGTTGCTGTACAGCTTCGAGCGTTTCTGGCCCCGTGAGCAGGAGGCGCTGATTGGCATCAGCTTTGTTTTGGCCGCTTCCGGTGGCTTGCTGATCAGCGCCAGCAATCCCCATGGTGCCGAGCACCTCCAGGAATTGCTCACCGGACAGCTGTTGTGGGTGCGCTGGAGCCAACTGCAATGGATGGCGGGGTTGTATGCCCTGATCCTGTTGCTCTGGAATCTCATGGGGTATCAGGGGCGTCGGTTTTATGTGCTTTTCTCCCTGGCCGTGACAGCTTCCGTGCAGGTGGTGGGCGTTTATCTGGTGTTTGCCAGCCTGATCATACCGGCTCTCGCCATTCGCAAACTGCCCCGGTACAAGGGACTGGTGACAGGGTATGTCATTGGCGTGCTGGCATACGGGGGTGGGCTGGTGATTTCATCCCTGTACGATTTGCCTGCCGGCCCGGTGGTGGTCTGGTTACTGGCGCTGATAGCGGTGCCGGGCGGTGTGTTCCTGGCGCGTCATCTCAGATGATGTGAGCTGTGTCGGAAAGCAGGAAATCCTGTCCAATTCCCTGTAAAATCGCGAACTTTGAACGGGGATAAACAGCTTTCATGCTCGACGTGGTCAATCTGCAATGTACTCGTGGTGATCGACGCCTGTTTTCGGGCATCGATTTCACCGTGGAGGAAGGGGAGCTGTTGCACCTGTATGGCCACAATGGCAGTGGAAAAACCACCCTGTTGCGCACCCTTTGCGGTCTGGTCGCGCCTTCACAAGGAGAGGTGCGCTGGAAAGGGGAAGCGATCAGGAACCAGCGGGACGAGTTTGCCGCGGAGCTTTTGTACCTGGGGCACAAGAATGGGCTCAAGGACGATCTGACCGGTATCGAGAATCTGCTCGTGGCCTGTCGCATGGCCGGATTGAAGACGAAGCAAGATCAGGCCTGGGACGTACTGGAACGCATGGGGCTGCGTGGTCATGAGGATCTGCCGGCCCGGGTGCTTTCCCAGGGGCAGCAGAAGCGGGTGGCCTTGGCGCGCCTGTTGTTGAGCCAGGCGCCCTTGTGGATTCTTGATGAACCTTTCGTGGGTCTGGACGTGGCGGCGGTGGCTCTGCTGGAAAATGTCATTGCCGGACACGTGGCCAACGGCGGGCTGGTGGTGCTTACTACCCACCAGGAAGTTGCCCTGACTTCCGGAAAAGTAAAGAAGCTGCGGCTGGGATGGAAGGAGGATGGTCATGTTTGACGCTTTTCGGGTCATCATCGCCAGAGATCTGCTGCTGGCCATGCGGCGTCGCTCCGACGTGCTTACCACCCTGTTTTTCTTTGTCATCGTCGTCAGTCTTTTTCCCTTGGGCATAGGTCCTGAGCTGGATACCTTGCGCCTTATTGCACCCGGGGTTTTCTGGGTGGCGGCTCTGCTGGCCTCCATGCTGGCGCTGGAAAAGCTGTTTTTCGTGGACTATCAGGATGGCGCCCTGGAGCAGATGCTGCTTGCGCCTCAGCCTTTGTCCATTCTGGTGCTGGGGAAGGTATTTGCCCATTGGCTGGTTACCGGGGTGCCTCTGGTGCTGCTGTCGCCTTTGCTCGGACTGCAATACGACTTGTCGGGCGATACCATTCTGACCATGATGATTACGCTCCTGCTCGGTACTCCGGCTCTGAGTCTGATCGGGGCTATTGGCGCTGCCCTGACCCTGGGGTTGCGTGGGGGAGGGGTGCTGGTTTCCCTTCTGGTGCTACCCCTGTATATTCCGGTATTGATCTTTGGCGCAGGAGCCGTGGAGGCGGAGGTATCCGGTCTTGGTGGTGCCGGGCATCTTTCCATGCTCGGCGCCATTCTCCTGTTGTCGATACTGGCGGCGCCCCTGGCAACCGCGGCCGCTTTGAGGATATCCGCGGAATGATTTCTGTTACGGTGGAAAACCCGATGAATCTTAACAGGATGTTGAAAAAGGCCTCCCCTGGACTTTTTCAACCCCGGAACCGGAAAATGCGGTTCCCCGGTTCCTTCATTTTCAATGGCTTGCAGCCACTGAAAATGGCGGTATATCCCGATACTGCGCACAGACTGTCGAAAAACTGCGTTTTTCAACGGTCTGTTAACAAAGCTTTAATCCACAAATGGAATTTTCCGGTTACCCTATGGTCTCAAGCTGAAGCGCCTTTGCACATGGGCAAATTTTCATGAGCGGACGAATATTCAATATCTACAGATTTTCCTCGCCGGCGACCTTCTACCCTCTGGCCGGAAAAATCGCCAGGATTGCCGCCTGGATAGCGCTGCTGTTGCTGGCGGTGGGGTTGTACATGAGTTTTTTCGTCGCTCCCACGGATTACAAGCAGGGGGAAGGCTACCGGATTATCTTCATCCATGTGCCAGCTGCCTGGATGTCCATGTTCATCTATCTGGTCATGGCATTCTGGGCGGGCATTGGGCTGGTGTTCAATACCCGGCTGTCTTCCATGATGGCCCAGGCGCTGGCGCCGACCGGAGCCATCATGACCTTCATCGCCCTGTGGACCGGAGCCTTCTGGGGCAAGCCCATGTGGGGCGCCTGGTGGGTATGGGACGCCCGCCTGACCTCGGAACTGATTTTGTTCTTCCTCTACATTGGCTTCATTGCCCTGCAAGGCGCCATCGATGACAACCGCCGGGCCGACCGGGCGGGAGCTGTCCTGCTCCTGGTGGGCGTGGTGAATATCCCTATCATCTATTTCTCGGTCAAATGGTGGAATACCCTGCATCAGGGGGCGTCCGTGAGTATCAAGAATGGTTCCAGCATGAGCACCATCATGCTCCAGGCCATGCTTGTCATGACCTTTGCCTTCTGGGCCTACAGCATCGCCGTGTCCCTGTATCGGGTACGCTCCATCATTCTCGAACGTGAAAAGGATGCGCGCTGGGTATCGGAACTGCCGGAGGTGGGGCGATGAAAGCCTTGTCGGAGTTTTTTTACATGGGCGGCTATGCCCTCTATGTGTGGGGATCTTTTGGCGTTACCGCGCTGTTGATGATTGTTGAACCCATCATGGTTCACCAGCGCAGAAAATCGGTATTGCAACGGATTTCCCGCCTTGTTCGAATCAAATCGGAGCAAAAATCATGAAAGCCAGACACAAGCGATTCGGCTTCCTGCTGGCGGGGCTGGTTGTTCTCGCCGCTGCTGCCTACCTGGTATTCAATGCCCTGGGCAACAATCTTTCCTACTTCTTCTCGCCCACCGAGGTGGCGGAGCACAAGGCGCCGGAAAACCATGTTTTTCGTTTGGGCGGTCTGGTGGAGCCAGGTACCCTGGAGCGGGGTGAGAAACTGACCGTGCATTTCAAGGTCACCGACAATCATCACACGGTAAAGGTTGCCTATACCGGCATCCTGCCGGATCTGTTCAAGGAAGGACAGGGAGTAATCGCCCAGGGTCGCATGGGACCCGATGGCGTTTTTGTCGCTGAGGAAGTGCTGGCCAAGCATGATGAAAACTACATGCCACCGGAAGTGGCGGATGCCCTGGAAAAGGGTCACCAGAAGGGAATCGAGGCCATGGCCAGGGAGAACAAGCCGCTATGATCCCCGAGATTGGACATTTCGCCCTTATCCTGGCGCTTGGCGTCGCACTGGTTCAGGCCACCCTGCCTTTGATCGGTGCACACAGAGGCATTGCTTCCTGGGTGGCTATCGCCAAACCGGCAAGCCGGCTCCAGTTCCTGTTCATGGCCATTTCCTTTGGCTGCCTGACCTGGAGTTTCATGCAGAGCGACTTTTCCGTGCTCTATGTTGCGTCCAATTCCAATACCGCGCTGCCGGATTTGTACAAGATTTCCGGCGTGTGGGGCGCTCACGAGGGATCCCTGCTTCTGTGGGCGCTCATCCTCTCCATATGGACCACGGCGGTCACCCTGTTTGGTCGCAGCATACCGCCGGTAATGATGGCTCGGGTGCTGGGTATCCTGGGGCTGATCTCCATTGGCTTTCTGGCTTTCATGCTGTTTACTTCCAATCCTTTCGAGAGGCTCATGCCGCCAGCGCCGGAAGGGCGTGATCTCAACCCCCTGCTTCAGGATCCCGGTCTGGCCATTCATCCTCCCATGCTCTACATGGGCTATGTAGGCTTCGCCATTCCCTTTGCTTTTGCCCTGGCAGCCATGCTGGGCGGGCGCCTGGATGCGGCCTGGGCGCGCTGGTCCCGTCCCTGGACCCAGATCGCCTGGGTTTTCCTTACCCTGGGTATCGCCCTGGGTTCCTGGTGGGCCTATTATGAACTGGGCTGGGGCGGCTGGTGGTTCTGGGATCCGGTGGAAAACGCCTCTTTCATGCCCTGGCTGGTAGGCACGGCCCTGATGCATTCCCTGGCGGTGACGGAAAAACGGGGCGCTTTCAAGGCCTGGACAGTGTTGCTCGCGATTTTTGCCTTTTCCCTGAGCCTGTTGGGTACTTTCCTGGTGCGCTCCGGAGTACTTACCTCCGTACACGCCTTTGCCTCGGATCCTTCACGGGGATTGTTTGTTCTGTTCTTCCTGGTTGCGGTTGTCGGTGGTTCGCTGACGCTGTATGCCCTGCGTGCATCCCATATCCGCAGTTATGTGCGTTTTGACCTGGTTTCCCGGGAAACCGCACTGCTGCTCAATAACGTGATATTGGTGGTTACCTGCGCCAGTATCCTCCTGGGCACGCTCTATCCTCTGCTCATGGATGCGTTGGGCGTGGGCAAGATATCGGTGGGGCCGCCCTATTTCAACGCGGTCTTCCTGCCCCTGACCATCCCGTTGGTGGTACTTCTGGGGCTGGGCAGCCTGGCGCGCTGGAAGAAGGACAGCCTGCACAATATCTGGTCAAAGGTACGCCTTGCCCTGGTTGCCAGCCTGATATTCGGCGTGCTCTATCCGGTTGTGGTGATGCAGCAGTTCAGCTGGCAGGCGGCCTTGGGCATGACCCTGGCCTTCTGGGTGTTCTTTACCACCCTGAAGGGAGTGAAAGAGCAGTCTCGTGGGCGTGGTCTTGGGGGGCTGTCCCTGTCTCAATGGGGCATGACTTTGGGGCATACGGGGATTGCCGTGTTCATCGTGGGCATTACCCTGACTTCCATCTACAGCACGGAAAAGGATCTGCGCCTGGAGAAAGGCGAAACTTTCGAAATGGGAGGCTATGCCTTTACCTTCAAGGGCGCCACGCATCTGAAAGGGCCCAACTATGAAGGAGATCGTGGCGAAGTGGTCATCACCCAGGAAGGCAAGATCATCGCCACCCTGTACCCGGAAAAACGCAACTATCGATCCGGCATGCCCATGACGGAAGCAGGTATCGACGCCGGTCTGACCCGTGACCTGTTCGTGGCCATGGGGGAACCTTTGGGCGATGAAGGCGCCTGGAGCGTGCGCATGTATCACAAGCCCTATGTGCGCTGGATCTGGCTGGGCGCCATCATCATGGGTCTGGGAGGAATCTTTTCCGCTTCAGACCGGCGTTACCGGGTACTGGCGCGGCGCGCGGCGGTGGCGGACAAGGCGGGAGTGGTCGCATGAGCAAGAATCGCGCATTCATTCCCCTGCTGATTTTCCTCGCCATGGCGGGATTGTTTTATTTCGTCCTCATGCAGATGAACAAGGGGGAATACAATCCCCGGGACATCCCCACCGAGTTCATCGGACGTCAGGCTCCTGGCATTGATCTGCCCAACCTGCTGGCTGAAAATGATAGGGTAAAGAGCAGCGACTATGCAGGCAAGGTGTGGCTGCTCAATGTCTGGGGCACCTGGTGTCCGGAGTGTTGGAAGGAGCATCCCTATCTTCTGGAATTGAAGCGCCAGGGAATTCCCATTGTTGGTGTCGACTGGCGGGATGACAAGGCCGATGCCATTGCGTTTATCAAGCAGAAAGGCAATCCTTTCGTTGAATTGGGTTTTGATCCCCAAAGCGACGCAGCTATTGACTGGGGCGTATATGGCGCGCCGGAAACCTTCCTCATCGATGCCCAGGGCATCATTCGGGAGAAACATACCGGAGCCCTGTATCCCCAGGTCTGGGAGGAAAAGTTTGCTCCCTATTTCCAGAAGTCTCCCGTGGAGTGATTCATGAGTTTTTCTGTCAGCAACAGCCGGGTGCTGGTTCTGCTGCTGTTTCTGTTTGGCGGAAACAGCGTCGTAGCCAGTATCGATACCTACCAGTTTTCCGATCCACAACAGGAAGTGCTCTATCAGGAGCTGACTCAGGAATTGCGTTGCCTGGTCTGCCAGAATCAGAACATTGCTGATTCCAATGCCGAACTGGCCAAGGATCTTCGGCGCAAGACCTATGAAATGATAAAGAAAGGTCAGGACAAGGATCAGATCGTGGATTTCATGGTCAAGCGTTATGGTGATTTTGTCATGTACAAACCGCCATTCAAGGCCAGCACCCTGATTCTGTGGCTGGGGCCGGTCATCATCTTCGTTCTGGGCTTGTTGATGATGATCCGCATCATTCGCCGCCGCGCGGCAACGGCAGAGCCGTTGTTGACGGATGAACAACGCCGGCGGGCAGAACAAATGCTTGAAGGCAAGGACGACAACAACGACAACCAGGATGATGACTCCACCGGGGACAAACAATGACTTTCTGGATAATTGCTGCCCTGATGACAGGGTTTGGTGTGGCGGTGCTTGCCTTCGTGCTATTGCGAAAACGCCCTGAAATTACTGATAATCAGCGTGAACAGAATTTGCTTTTGGCGAAAGAGAAGCTTGCCGAGCTGGAGCGTGAGAAGGCTTCAGGGAATCTTGATGAGGAAAGCTATGCCCAGTCTCGGGAAGAGCTGGAAATCGGCTTGCTGGAGGATACTGAAGGTGAAGACCTGGTAGTCAGTGTACGCCCCGCCAGTGCCCGGCTGGCGACGGTGGTGGTGGCCCTGCTGCTGCCCTTGCTGAGTATTGGTTTGTATATGCAGCTGGGTTCACCCCAGTTGCTGGAAACAAGTGGTACTCCCGGAGCAGCCAACCCGCATGCGGCAAATGCCGGCGGCAAGACCATCAGCATGGAAGAAGCGCTGCGCAGGCTGGAGCAGAAGCTGGAGGAAAATCCGCAAGATCCCGAGGGCTGGTACATGCTGGGAAGGGTCTATCAGTCCATGAACCGTTTTGCAGATGCGGTCAAGGCTTACGAAAAGCTGGCCGAACTCACGGACAATCATCCGCAGGCGCTGATTGCATTGGCCGACTCTCTGGCCATGGTTCAGGGTGGCAAGCTCAGTGGCCGTCCCTATGAACTGGTGCGTCAGGCTCTGGACAAGGCTCCGGATGATTCCACTGCCCTGTGGCTCGCGGGTCAGGGCGCCATGGAGACCGGAGACTACCAGAATGCGATCTATTACTGGCGACAGGCAGAGGCGGGGCTGGCGGACAAGCCTGAATATGTGCAAGAGCTTCGTACCTTGATCCTGCAGGCCAAGACGGCTGCGAGCAAGGCGGGCGTGGAAGTGGAAGATCCCGGATCGTCTGTTGGCGCGATGGTAGCGGCTGCCGGGGCAAACGGCGCTGCTGCCGCAGCCCCTGTGGAAATCCAACTTGAAGTGAAGCTCAGTCCGGCTCTGCAAGACAAGGTGAAGCCGGAAGACCGCCTGTTTGTCTTTGCCAAGCAGGTAGGGGGCAGGCCCATGCCCGTGGCTGCCATTCGCCTGACTGCAGGTGACTTGCCGGCGAAGCTGAAATTGAATGACAGCAATATGCTGCAACCTGGCGCCAGCTTGTCGAATTATCCCAGGCTCAAGATTGCTGCGCGTATTGCCAAGGGAAATCAGCCCATGGCCAGCAGTGGTGATTTGCAAAGCGCGGACATGATAGTGGAACCGGGTAACAGCGGCGTGGTGGAGTTGGTTATAGACAAGATCGTTCCTTGATTGGCAATTTCCTGCTTGCAGGCGCCAGAATGGGATGTCTTGCGCCTGCGTATCAGGATTTCAACAGCAGATTTCGGTGACGTAGCAGATCTGCATTGTCAGGCAATGGTCTTTGTTCGATGAGCCAGTCGGTCATTCTGCGCGCATACCATGGGATGCTGAGACTGCCGTGCGCGCCAAAACCGTTGAACAGGTGCAGGCGACGGTGTTGCGGATGGGTGCCGAGGAATGGCTGGCGGTCGGATGTGGCCGGTCGAACACCGGCGTCAGCGCGTATAACTTCCAGGGCCTCCGGATACAGAAGCAGTTTGTTCATTCCCTGTAACAGACGTTGCTGACCTGTTTGTGTCGCCAGGTTGTCCTGGCGGTCGTGGTAATGGGTGGCGCCGAGACGGAAATGATGATCATCCACTGGCAGTAACCAGTTGGCACCATTGATGATGCGATCTGGCAACGGTGCGCTGCTGACAGGCTTCAGGGTAAGGATTTCGCCCTGATCCGGAGCGAAAGGCAGCCAGCTGAACCAGGGATTGTGCATGGAGCGGTAGCCGTCGCAGAAGACCACGTGACTGGCGTGGATGTCTTTCCAGCAGAGGCCGCTTTGCCTCATTTCCAACTCTTTCCAGGATACCGTAGCATTGCGCAACATGCCTCTTGTTCTGAGCCATCGGGACAGGAATTCCAGCAGTCTGGGCAGGCGCACCCAGCCGGTGTGGTGCTGTTCGAATCCGCCCCAGGGAGCCTGCACAGGTTGGGTAATATTCTCTGCTTCCAGACGTGCTCCAAGCAGATCCTCGATTTCTTTTTTCCCTTTTTGGCGCTCGAAAAAACGCTGTTGTTCAGGGCTGCGGAACAGACGCAGCATGTCCAGCCATTGGAGAAATTCCTCGCCGGCCAGCCCGGCCAGCTCGTGATAGGTCTGCGCCACATCTCCTAGCCAGTGGTGTATGAAAGGCGAATGGTTGAAGCGCATGCCGGCCAGGGGATTGATGAGCCCGGCGGCGACCATGGAAGAGGCTGTGGCATGGCCATCATCCAGTACCAGTACCCTGCGCCCCTTCTGCGCCAGACGCCAGGCAAGCAAACTGCCAGCCAGGCCCTGGCCGATGATCAGATAATCGTAATGCGTTGCTGAAGACATTATACTTTGCGTTCATCCAACAATAATCACTGACAGCATGAGCTACCTTACCCGCCCTCTTGATCAGAAGGGCATGCCTGCGGGCATTCCTTACATTATCGGCAACGAGGCTGCGGAACGCTTCAGCTTCTATGGCATGCGCACCATATTGGTGGTGTTCATGACCCAATATCTCATGGGGGCCGGGGGTGTGCTTGCGCCCATGAGTGACGAGGATGCCAAGGGATGGTATCACCTGTTCGTTTCTGCGGTGTATTTTACGCCCTTGCTGGGCGCTATTCTCGCGGATGTGTGGTGGGGCAAGTACAAAACCATTCTGTTGCTTTCCCTGGTATATTGTGGAGGACATCTGGCTCTGGCTCTGGATGATACCCGCCTGGGCCTGGCCATTGGTTTGGGGCTCATTGCCCTGGGCGCCGGAGGGATCAAGCCCTGTGTGTCGGCGCATGTCGGCGACCAGTTTGGTCATGGCAACCGGGGATTGATCAGCCGGACCTTCGGTTGGTTCTACATGGCGATCAATGTCGGCGCCTTTGTCTCCACCTTGCTTACCCCCTGGCTGCTGAAGCACCATGGGTCGCATTGGGCTTTTGGCGTGCCCGGTGTGCTCATGGCGCTGGCGACTTTCATGTTCTGGGCCGGGCGCAACAAATTTGTACATGTGCCGCCGGCGGGCAAGGCATTTCTGGGGGAGGCTTTTTCTCCCGGCAGCTTGCGCATATTCGGGCGTCTGGCGCTGATCTATGTGTTCATCGCCGTATTCTGGGCGCTGTACGACCAGACCGGATCATCCTGGGTGCTGCAGGCCCAGCAGATGGATCGCCATCTGCTGGGATTCGAGCTGCTGCCTTCCCAGATCCAGGCGGTCAATCCCCTGCTCATCATTGTCCTTATTCCCCTGTTCAGCTATGTCATCTATCCGTTGCTGGGAAAGATCATCAAGCTCACTCCCATGCGCAAGGTGGCCATGGGTTTCGGCCTGGCAGCGGCAGCTTTTGCTATTTCTTCCCTTGCCCAGGAACGCATCGATGCCGGCGCCATGCCCAGTGTTTCCTGGCAGTTGCTGGCCTATCTGGTTCTTACCTGTGGTGAAGTCATGGTATCCATCACCGCCCTGGAATATTCCTATACCCAGGCGCCCCGCGCCATGAAATCCTTTATCATGGCTCTGTTCATGCTTTCTGTTTCCCTAGGGAATATTTTCACCAGCGTGGTGAACTTTTTCATTCAGAAGGACGATGGCACGCTGATGTTGGAAGGAGCAGAATATTACTGGTTCTTTACTGTCCTGATGGCGGTTACAGCGGTAATCTTCGCCTTGCTCACGCCCTTGATCAAGGACAGGACGATTCTTCAGGTGAGCGAAGGGTCTTCCAGCGCGGCCTGAATGATGTTGCGCGAGGCTTCCGCCAGCCCTTTCCTGTCGTATTCGGTCGAGGTCAGGATGCTGGAAAAGCACACATGTACCTCGCTTTTCCTGCGCGCCAGGATGCCGACAAGAATATAGAAAAAACTGCGCCCCGGCGTATAGGGAACCAGAGTATCCGGCTGGCCACTCACACGGTAACAAAGGGCGACCGGGATGACGGGTTTGCCGGTGTCGATGGCCGCGCTGAACAGGCGCGGAAAGAAACGCCGTACTTTCCTGCCATCCGATGTGGTGCCTTCGGGAAATATGGCCATGCGCCGGTCCTCATTAAGGCGGGTAGCGATGGCTGCGGAGATGCGTTTGGCCTCATGATTGCCGCGGCGGATGAAAAGCGTACCGGAAGCGATGGCAAACCAGCCGATGACCGGCCAGTAGCGGATGCTGTTCTTGGAAAGGAATGCGGCGCCGGTAAGAGAATTGATCACCGGAATATCCAGCCAGGAAACATGATTGGCCACCACCAGGCCGGTTTCCCCGGGTATTTTTCCATGTACGACAACTTCTACTCCGAGGATTTTCAGCAGCCGTGCTGACCAGTTCGCCACCGGCTGTGGATCGGGGTAGGATACGCCATCGGGAGCCTTGCGCTTGTGAATGCGCAGGCTCAGCCAGATACCTCCCAGGGTATGCAGGAGCAACAGTATAAATCGCCAGATCACCCTGAAGAGCATCATGGCTGTCGCTGCCTGGTATATTCGTACATGACGATGGAAGCGGCGATGCTAACGTTGAGGCTTTCCACCCGGCCAAACTGCGGGATGCGCAACAGACGGATATCCGGATACTCTTCGGGAGTGAAGCTCAAGCCAGTCTCTTCATGGCCGAAAACAAAGGCGCTCTTGTCCGGCAGGGCTTCCTGATCCAGGGTTCTGTCGCTGTCCGGAGACAGGGCGTAGAGGTGGTAGCCCCGTTCCTGCAGATTTTTGTGGCTCTGGCTGAAATCCGCGAAAAAGCGTGCCGGTACCTGCCGGAAAGCACCCTTGGCCGGAGAGGGATCGAAGGGGCCGATGTCGATGAGCTGTACCTCGTGGGCGCCAAAAGCCTCGGCGCTGCGGAATATCTTGGGCACATTGTAGCCCGCCTTGAGCCGATCCAGTACGATAACAAATTCATGTATGCCGGGCTTTGCCAGCAGATTGCGGCGGCGGTTCTTTTCATAGGCGCGCAATATCTGCTCACGCCGGCGCTCGCGCAGCTTGCGCGCGGAGAGTTTTTCGGTCATGGAGTTGCTCTAAACTGTTAGAATAAGGGATTACCCCTATAATTTATCCAGAAACGCATTCTACCCCATGTCCAGTACCCGCGAGCAATCATCCTCATCCTTGCTAGAACAGGTCGACCTGCCGGAAGACCTGCGTCTGCTGGAAGCGGATCAGCTACAGCCGCTGGCGGACGAACTGCGTGAATTTCTGGTAAAGAGTGTTTCCCGTACTGGCGGGCATCTGGCCGCCGGCCTGGGCGTGGTGGAACTCACTGTGGCGCTGCATTATGTGTTCGACACTCCCAGGGACAAGCTGATCTGGGACGTGGGTCATCAGGCCTATCCGCACAAGATTCTTACCGGTCGCAGGGAGCGTATGGATAGTCTGCGCCAGAAAGGCGGCTTGTCGGGTTTTCTGAAATGCAGTGAATCCGAATATGATGCCTTTGGCGCCGGTCATTCCAGTACGTCCATCAGCGCCGCCCTGGGCATGGCCATCGCCGCCAAGACGGAAAACATACAGCGTGAACATATTGCGGTTATCGGCGACGGCGCGCTTTCCGCAGGGATGGCTTTCGAGGCCTTGAATCATGCTGGCGCCCTGGACATGGATCTTTTGGTCGTGCTCAATGACAATGACATGTCCATTTCCAATCCCGTGGGTGCGGTGAGCAACTACCTGGCGCGGGTTCTGTCCAGCCGCTTCTACAACCGGATGCGGGAAGGTGGCAAAAATGTCCTCGGCGTGATGCCAGGCATGCGGGATCTCATGGATCGCTGGGAAGAGCACATGAAAGGCATGCTGATTCCCGGCACCCTGTTCGAGGAACTGGGCTTCAATTACATCGGCCCCATCGATGGTCATGATCTGCCTTTGCTGCTGCAAACCCTGCGCAACATGAAGCAGATGCGTGGTCCGCGCTTCCTCCACGTGGTTACCCAGAAAGGCAAGGGCTTCGCCCCCGCGGAGGGTGATCCATGTGTCTATCATGGGGTGGGGCCTTTCGATCCGGATACCGGTGAGCAAAATGGTTCCGGCGGAGAAGGTCAGACGTATACCCAGGTGTTTTCCGACTGGATCTGTGATCAGGCGGCAAAAGACGAGCGTCTGCTGGCGATCACTCCCGCCATGTGTGAAGGCTCCGGTCTGGTGCGTTTTGCCATGGAATTTCCTGATCGTTATTTCGATGTGGGCATCGCCGAACAGCATGCGGTGACGCTGGCGGCAGGCATGGCCTGTGATGGCATGAAACCCGTGGTGGCCATCTATTCCACCTTTCTGCAACGCGCCTATGACCAGCTCATTCACGATGTGGCGCTGCAGAATCTGGATGTCACCCTCGCCGTGGACCGGGCGGGACTGGTGGGCGCTGATGGCGCCACTCACGCGGGCGCCTTTGATCTGAGTTATGCCCGTTGTATCCCGAACATGGCCATACTCGCGCCTGCCGATGAAGATGAGTGCTATCGCATGTTGCAGGCCGCCTGGGAACATCCTGGTCCGGCCATGGTGCGTTATCCCCGGGGCAAGGGCCCTGGTGTGGCGGTGTTACCAACTCATTCCGGTCTTCCCTGGGGAAAAGGGGAAGTGCGGCGCGAAGGCAAGGCTGTTGCGCTGCTGTGCTTCGGCAGCATGTTGGCTGCCGGTCTGGAAGTGGCGGAAGAGCTGGATGCGACGCTGGTGAATATGCGTTTTATCAAGCCTTTGGATATGGATTTGCTAAAGGAAATGGCCGCCCGTCATGAATTGCTGGTTACCCTGGAGGAGAATGCCCTCATGGGTGGTGCGGGTTCCGCAGTGACCGAGGCGCTCAGTGGCGAAGGAATCAGTCTTCCCGTTCTTCAGTTTGGCCTGCCGGATGAATACCTGGAACAGGGCAGCCAGCAGGAGCAGCTGGAAATGGCCGGGCTCACCGCGCCCCAGATCCTTGAGGCGTTGCGGCAGTATCTGAGCAACTCCTGAATACTGCACATCCCGAAAACCCAGGATTTCCTTCTTTTGTGCCCGGTCAGCGGGGTATTGGCTGGGAGAAGAAGTCGAAAAACAGCCACATGATGAGGCTGGATGTGGCCAGGCTTAGGAGCATGGCCGGTGTGCCCTTGCGGAACCACAGCCCCGGGGTTACGCGCAAGTCGGGGTTTCCGGTTTCCTTTGCTACTCGCTCCGACAGGGTAACGATGAATACGTTGGCGGTAGAGCCCAGATGGGTACCGTTGCCACCCATGCCCACACCCACCGCCAGTGACCACCAAAGCGGCGCCACGTTGATGCCTTGTTGTTCCATGCCCATGATGATTGGGATCATGGCTGCGGTAAACGGGATGTTGTCGATCATTGCGGACAGTATCGCGGCTACCCACATGAGCAGTATGGAAGCGAGGAGCAGATCGGATTCCACAAAGGGCCGTATGAACTGCCCCAGATATTCAAGAAAATGGCTGTGTTCCACGCCGCCAACCAATACGAACAGGGACATGAAAAACATCAGCAGGCTCAGTTCTATCTGTTCCAGCGAAGCATCCATGTCCACATTTTTCGATATCAGCAGCAGGATGGACAAGCCCAATACCGCCACTACCCAGGGTTCCCAGTGCAGGTGATGGTGAAAGATAAAGAATACCACCATGATTCCCAGCACCAACAGGGACATGCGCCAGGTATGGGGATCGGCAAGTTTTTCCTGTGCGCTGAAGTCCCGGGGGTTGGTCTTGATGCTCAATTCCTTGTGGAAAAGGAAACGCAGGGCGATAAGAATGACGACCCAGGCTACTGTCACCATGCCGCCCATCTTGATAATGAAAGTGTTGAAATCGATGTGGGCGGCGGAACCAATCATCAGGTTGGGCGGGTCACCCACCAGGGTGGCGACACCCCCGGTATCTGAAAGCAGGGCGGCGGCCAGCAGATAAGGCACCGGCGAGGTTCTCAATGCCTGGGCAATGAGCACGATCAGTGGCCCGAAAATAACCACCGTGGTGACATTGTCGAGAAGCAGGGATATGACGGTTACTGCCGTGCCCAGCAGCGCCATGAGCAGAAACTGGCGGCCCTTGCTGAAATCCGCGATACGATAGGCCAGCGCCTGGAAGCCTCCGGTGGGGATCATTATGGCTACGATGGTCATCATGGCACCAAGCAGGAACACCACGTTCCAATCGATGGCCTCCAGCGCCATTTGTGGGTCGTAGAATCCCATGAGCTGACCGGCCAGAACCATCATCGCGGCACCGCCCATGGCGAATTTGGTACGGTGGAATCCATGCACCCCTTCGGTGAAGATGCCGATAAAAGTACCTGCCAGAATCAGGCCGGATACGGCCATATTGCTGTTCCAGGTCAGGGTTTCGGTAATCGCTTCCATAGTTTCACCTGGTTTTTACTGAACGATGCCTTTGAGGATTCAGGATAACTGCATGAATCGGGAAGTGGTCTGTGGGGCGGCTGTAGAGCGAGGTGTTTTTATTGTGGCCATCCTGCATGAGGTGGCAGGATGGCCGTGGTTGTTCCGATCGTGAAGATCAGCCGCGCTCGTGCATCATTTTGTCGATGATGGGGCCGAGGATGATTTCCATGGCGAAACCCATCTTGCCGCCGGGTACTACGATGGTGTTGCGGCGGGACATGAAGCTGTCGGGAATCATGTTGAGCAGATAGGGGAAATCCGTGTCGAATTTCTCCGGATCGGCAAAACGGATAACTACAAAACTCTCATCCGGGGTCGGAATGTCACGGGCGATGAAAGGGTTGGATGTATCCACCGTGGCCACACGCTGGAAGTTGATGTCCGTACGGGAGAACTGCGGGGTGATGTGATTGATGTAGTCCGGCATGCGGCGCATGATGGTCTCTACGGTAGCTTCCGCAGAGTAGCCGCGTTCCTTGGCATCGCGGTGAATCTTCTGAATCCATTCCAGGTTGACCACGGGAACCACGCCAATGCCCAGATCCACCTGGCTGGCTACGTCGTGTTCTTTGGTGACCACCATGCCGTGCAAGCCTTCATAGAACAGCAGATCCGTACCTGCGGGGATATCTTCCCAGGGTGTGAATTCACCAGGATTCTTGTCCGTTCCCAGGCGTTCATTGTGTTCGTCGGCTTCTTCCTGGCTGTGCAGGTAATAGCGTTTCTGGCCGCTGCCGGTTTCGCCGTAGGTCTTGAACAGTTCTTCCAGTTTGTCGAAACGGTTGGCTTCGGGACCAAAATGGCTCATGTGTTCTTCAGCCATTTTCACTTTCATCTCGGCCCGGTCGTAGCGGTGGAAACTGTCGCCTTCGACGATGGCGGCCTTTATGCCTTCCCGGGTAAAAATGTGCTCGAAGGCGCGTTTTACCGTGGTGGTGCCAGCGCCGGATGAACCGGTTACAACAACAACGGGGTGCTTCTTGGACATGAGATTCTCCCAAAAATCATATTTACAGAATAGTCGAACGGTTAAGTGCGCTTCCGGCGAAGCCAGGCGCTTAACGATTGAACCACTCAATCGTGAGACTATACCACAACCGGGAATATTCTGAATTGAGCCGAAAAGTTGTCGAATATGGGGTATCTCGAAAAATCGGGATGCCCGCGCGGGACAAGGGTGTCCCGCCATTTTCGATCACAGCAAGTGATTGAAAATGTGAGCAAACCGGAAATCGCATTTTCGGTTTGCGACGAGAAAAATTCCAAGGAGGGAATTTTTCGAGATCCTCGATGGGGGTGACTCGACTGCGGTGGAGAAAAATGGACTGCTCAGCATCCGCTCAGAAGAGCCCCTTGTTTATCCACATATGGGTGGCAATGCTGGCGGCATAGCCTGCGGCGATCACCGGCATCCATTTCAAATGGCCGAAAAAGGTGTATTGTCCCCGGGCCTGCCCCATGAGGGCTACTCCGGCAGCGGAGCCAATGGAAAGCAGTGACCCACCTACACCAGCAGTCAGGGTAACCAGCAGCCACTGACCGGCGGACATGTCGGGCAACATGGTGAGAACGGCGAACATTACCGGAATATTGTCCACAATGGCCGACATGATTCCCACGGCGATATTGGCGCTGGTGGCCCCCCATTGGCTGTACATGACTTCGGAGGCCATGGACAGATAGCCGATAAAGCCCAGTCCGCCCACGCACAGCACCACGCCATAGAAAAAGAACAGGGTGTCCCACTCCGCCCGGGCTACGCTGCTGAAGATATCGAAAGCCACCGGGTCACCGATGCGGCCGGCTCGCTCGGCAGCCTTGGGGGTTTCCCGGCGGGTGCGGCTCATGCGCAGGTAATAGCCGAAGAATTGCAGATAGGCCAGACCCGTGAGCATGCCTACTACAGGAGGCAGACGCAAATGGTTGTGAAAGAAGACCGCGGTGGCGATGGTGAGCAGGAACAGGGCGATAATGCGCCGCGCGCCGCGTTTCATGCCGGCGGATTCCGCTATCGGATCAGGATGTGCCGCCGGTACGGAAAAACTCATGATGCTGGCGGGAAGCAGCCAGTTCACCACGGCTGGCAGGAACAAGGCAAAAAAGGACCAGAAACTGATCATGCCCTGATCGGTGGTGATTTCCTTCTGCCACACCATCAGGGTAGTGATGTCGCCAAAGGGACTGAAGGCACCACCCGCATTGGCGGCGATGACGATGTTTATACAGGAAAGGGAGATGAATTTCCGGTTGGTGCCGCCCACGGCCAGCACCACGGCGCACATCAGCAGGGCGGTGGTCAGGTTGTCGGCAATGGGGGAAATGAAGAAGGCCAGCAGACCGGTAACCCAGAACAGGCTGCGGAATCCCAGTCCCTTGCGCACCAGCCAGATGCGCAGATTCTCGAATACCAGCCGTTCATCCATGGCGTTGATATAGGTCATGGCTACCAGCAGGAACAGCATCAGTTCAGCGTACTCCAGCAGGTTGTGGCGCACAGCGTGTTCCGCCTCGGTGGTAAAACCGTGGCTTTGGTATACCAGGGCAATCAGCGCCCAGATGATACCTGCTGCGAGCATGACCGGCTTGGACTTGCGCAGATGCGTGAATTCCTCTGCCATGACCAGCAGATAGGCGATGAAAAAGATCGCCAGCGAGGCAAAGCCCACCCAGTGGTCAGTGAGATCGATATGGGGCTCACCTGCTGCGAGCAGGGAGCCAGGTACTGAAAGGAGCAAAAAGCCCGTGAGTCCGCCTTTCATCAAAATATTCTGTTTCCCGTGGTGGTTTTTGGAAAAGAATACAGGAACTTGCGGATTTGTGCCTGGTGGCCGGTTTCCTTCAGGAAAACAGGGCGCTGTTCAGCCAGAAATGGAGGGCGATGGCGGCGGCATAACCCAGAGCAATGACCGGTGCCCATTTCAAATGGCCAAAGAAGGTATATTTTCCGCGGGCCTGGCCCATGAGCGCTACGCCGGCGGCGGAGCCGATGGACAGCAGGGAGCCGCCCACGCCCGCTGTCATGGTGACCAGCAACCAGTCGCCCAGTGACATGTCCGGCATCATGGTAAGCACCGCAAACATGACGGGAATGTTATCCACGATTGCGGACATCAGACCCACGGCGATATTGGCGGTGTCCGCGCCCCATTGCAGATACATGACTTCAGAGGCAATCGTCAGATAACCAATGAATCCCAGGCCGCCCACGCACATCACCACGCCATAGAAGAACAGCAGGGTGTCCCATTCGGCTCCGGCCACTTTGGTGAAGACATCGAAAGCCACGGGATCACCGATATGCCCGGATTCCTCGGCAAGCGCCTGGGATTCCTCCGCGGTACGGGTCTTCTTCAGGTAGTAGCCAAAGAACTGCAGATAACCAAGGCCGGTCATCATGCCGATTACCGGCGGAATGTCGAGAAAGTTGTGAAAACTCACTGCGGTGACGATGGTAAGCAGGAACAGGCTGATGATGCGCTTTGCCCCCCTGAGCATGCCGCTGCTGGCCTGTACCGGTGCGGGTTTTTCCCGGGGTACCGCCAGCGCCATGATGGCTGCCGGAACCAGCCAGTTGACCAGAGAAGGAAGGAACAGATGGAAGAATGTCCAGAAATCCACGGGGCCTTGTGCTGTCTGAATGTTTTTCTGCCAGACCATAAGTGTGGTGATGTCGCCAAAGGGGCTGAAGGCGCCGCCGGCATTGGCAGCCACTACGATGTTGATGCATGCCAGTAGTACAAAGCGGTGGTTGTCTCCGGCCACTGCCAGTACCACAGCGCACATGAGCAGTGCGGTGGTCAGGTTGTCGGCGACGGGAGAGATAAAAAAGGCCAGCAGGCCCGTGATCCAGAACAGAGCGCGGAAACCCAGTCCCTTGCGCACCAGCCAGATGCGCAGGTTTTCGAACACCAGTCGCTCTTCCATGGCGTTTATGTATGTCATGGCCACGAGCAGAAACAGCATCAGCTCTGCGTATTCGAGCAGGTTGTGGCGGATTGCATGTTCCACCTCATGAGGCAGTCCCTGACTGTGGTACACCCAGGCGATAACCGTCCAGATGATGCCTGCGGCTATGATGACGGGCTTGGATTTGCGCAAATGCGTGAATTCCTCGGCCATGACCAGCAGATAAGCGCCGAGAAACACCATCAGGGCAAGATAACCGGCCCAGTGATCGGTGAGATCCAGGGAGTGCTCGGATGCCCGGCCCAAAGATGGCAGCAACAGAATTGCCAGGCTGAAAAAGATTTTCTTTGACATGGGTCAAGTCTCTCCCGTCAGGCCCACGTTGGCGGGCCGGACATCTTGTACAGGGGTTGTATTCCGGCGAGCTGCCTTGTCAGGGCAGCCGGCGCGGCTGACGGGAGACAGGAATTAGTAGCGTACCCGCACCTGATATTCCAGAATGACATTGCCTTCAGCGGGTATCTCCACCTGCCATTCGACAAGATTGGAGGACAGCTTCCTGTGCTTCCGTGATTCATGCAGCATTTCCCAGTCACCAGGAATGGGTTCCTGCACACTCACAGTTGTCGGTGAACTTTTGGCATTCTTAAGTTCGATGCGAAACGAAGCTTCTGCGGCGTAGCGGTAGGGATGGCCGAAATTCACCTTGCGGTAGGCGGTTTGCTTGCGATTTGCGGTAACATCGAAGGATTCCCCCAGCTTGAGACGCAGCTGTTCATTTTTTGGCGTGTGGTCGATGCGGTCTTCTCCCACGAACTGGGCGTTACCCTTGCTGTCTTCCTTGTACACACGCACGATGCCCTTGGGCAGGGGCATGCCCAGGCCGCTTTTTTCACGGTTCTCGAAAATGAGCCAGGCGCTGGCCTTGAGTTTGCTTCCCAGGCTGTCGTAGCGGTTACGGTAGTAGTAATCCTGGCCCTGGATCACCAGTTCCTTGTGCGCGGGCACTCCGCTGGCGTTGAGCAGAGCGACCTGTTTGGTCTGATTGTCGGCTATGCTGGTGGGGCGGTTGAGCGTGTACAGATGGTATTCGAACAGGGATTCTTCGGCCATTGGGGCCGGCGTTGCTTCGGCCACCGCCATGCCGGCGGATTTTCTCATATGGCGCATGTTGTCCCGTACCTGATTTACGTCGCCGGCCACCAGTTGCAGATGTGCGTTTGGGTAGGATGTGCCGCTCTTGTTGGTGAGGGTTACCCAGCCGGCCAGATCCAAAGAGCGATCATCTTCACTGAGATTCACCACATAATCTGCCTTCCAGGAAAGCCCGCCGGACAAATAGGTAAGTTCCAGTTCGCGCTTTCCTGATTTTTGTGTGTTCAGATGCGTGACCAGGGTAGGTCGGTCGCGCAGATTTTCAGGAATACGCGGAAAGATCCAGCGGCCTTCCGGATTGGTTTCCACGCGCCCACCGATTTCAGCGACCACGCCCTCATTGGTGCTGAGTATGGTCGCGGCTTCCCGGGTTTCCTTGCCCGTGGCCGGATTCATGCGGATGATCTCTACCGTTTGTCCGGTGTATTTTTCCAGCATCTTGTCCGGGGTGAGCAGGTCGAAATTGAAATTCTGCTCCAGCACCTGCAGGTCATCGGGATGATCGATGCTGCGCAACAAGGCGGTTTCCGGCCGCATCCGGGCGCTGACGCCACGCAGCGCCAGGTCCACAGTGTTGCCAGGCAGGCTGACGGCGCGCTGATCCCGGATCAGGGCCAGGTTTTCGTTATAGATGGTTACAGCCAGGCCGGTCTGGTCGCTGATGTCTGAAATCATTTCTTTCGCCTGCAGGTTGTCGCCAAGGGTGAATATGGCGAGAAGGGGAAGGAGGGCTGCAATTTTCAACATGATTGTGGTTCCACTGAGACAGGGATATTTCGATGTTACTCCAAAAACAGGCAGGTTGTCAGGGCAGGGTCTTGCCCGGATTGAGAATGTTCAGGGGGTCGAAAACCGTCTTGATCTGGCGCATCAGCGACAGAGTGGGATCATCGATTTCACGGCTGACGAATTCGCGCTTTACCAGCCCGATGCCATGTTCTCCGGAAAGTGTTCCGCCAAGTCCCAGCACCAGGTCGAAGACTTCGTTCAGGCAGGCGTCTGCGGCCTGCATTTGCGCCGGGTCATCAGGATCGATGAGCAGATTGACGTGAATATTGCCATTACCGGCGTGGCCGAAATTGACGATGGTGATGGCGAATTGTTCCGCCAGACGGGTAAGACCGTCGATGAGTTCGGGGATATGTGATACCGGAACCACTACGTCTTCGTTGATCTTTTTCGGCGCCACATTGCGCAATGCGGGAGACAGGGCTTTTCTGGTGCGCCACAGGGTTTCCACCTGTTCCCTGTTGTTGGCGATTTGCACTCCCAGACAACCGGAGATCCGGGCTGTGGCTGCCAGCTGCGCGGCAGCGTCATCGATGGCTGTGGCGTTTTCTTCCAGCTCTATCATGAGCAGGGCGCCCGCATCATCGGCGATGCCCGGATCCGAATAGTTTTTTACCATGGACAGCGCCTGGGCATCCATGAACTCCAGGGCGGAAGGTACGACGGGTTGGGCCATGATCCGGGAAACCGCCATTGCAGCGCTTTGTACGTTCTTGTAGGTTGCTTGCAGGGTGCGTCTGGCTTGCGCCAGTGGAGTGAGCTTGAGAGTGGCTTCGGTGATCACCGCCAGAGTACCCTCGGAGCCGATGATCAGACGGGTCAGATCATAGCCCACCACGCCTTTGGTGGTACGCACGCCGGTGCGCAGCAGGACGCCATTGCCGGCAACCGCATGCAGGCCCAGGGTGTTTTCCCGACAGGTGCCGTATTTGACCGCACGCGGGCCGGCGGCATTGCAGGCCAGATTGCCGCCAATGGTGCATACCGCGGCGCTGGTGGGATCTGGTGGCCAGAAAAAGCCATGTTCAGCTGCGGCTTGTTGCAGTTCGCGGTTGGTGACTCCGGGTTGCACCCGCGCCAGCCGGTTGGCGGGGTCGATCTCCAGAATCTTTTTCATCCGTTCCAGGGACAGGGCCAGACCTCCGGCAGGAGGAATGGATGCGCCTGCCGTGCCTGTGCCTTTGCCCCGACAGGCGAGTGGCATGCGCCACTGATTGCAGTATTCCAGCAATGCCTGGATCTGTTCTTCCTCCCGGGCAAACACTACCGCAGCCGGCAGGGACTGGCGCTGACTGTTGTCGTAGCTGTAGGCCAGGGTGTCAGCCGGATGGCTGAGCAGATCTTCACCAGGAAACAGTTTCCGCAGTATCTTCAGCCGGGAAGAAGACAGGGAGGAAGAGGTTTCATTCAATCGGCGTCTCCCAGAAGCTGGGTGTCGATGAGATCGCAGAGACAGTGGATGACCAGCAGATGTGTTTCCTGAATGCGTGCGGTGGAATCACTGTCCACGCAGATTTCGATATCGCCTTCACGCAGCAGTGTGCCGAGTTTCCCACCGCCCTTGCCGCTCAGGGCGACGATCTTCATCTGTTGCTCCTCTGCTGCTTCCACGGCGCGCAGCACATTGGGTGAGTTGCCGCTGGTGCTGATCGCAAGAAGAATGTCGCCAGGGTGTCCCAGGGCGCTGATCTGCTTGGCGAAGACTTCTGCAAAAGCATAGTCATTGGAGATCGAGGTCAGGGTGGATGTGTCCGTGGTCAGGGCAATGGCCGGCAATCCCGGACGTTCCCGTTCAAAACGGTTGAGCATTTCCGAAGAGAAATGCTGGGCGTCTCCCGCGGAACCGCCATTGCCACAGGCCAGGACTTTTCCGCCTCCCAGCAGGCTTTGCACGATGGCTTCCGCCGCTGTCCGGATTGGTTCGGAAAGCAGGGGCAGGCAGCGTTGTTTGGTGGCGATGCTGTCTTTGAAAAGTCGTTCGATGCGCTCGCTTGGGTTCACTGTGTCTGTCCTGTGGGGGCTACTGCAGAGCGTTACGTATCCACTGGATATTGTGCTCTGGATCAATGCCGATTATATCGAATCGGCAAGGGGGTGTATCGGGTGATTGCTGCAGATAATGCGCCGCCGCGCGCAGCAGTTTCTGCTGTTTCGTGGCAGTGACGGATTCCGCCGCGCTGCCGTAACCGGGATGGCTGCGGTAGCGCACTTCGACAAATACCAGGGTCTGGCCGTCTTCCATGATGAGATCGATTTCTCCGGACTTGCAGCGGTAGTTTCTTTGCCGCAATTTCAGGCCGCGGCTTTCCAGCCAGCGGCAGGCCAGTGATTCGGCGGCCTCACCTTTGCGCAGGTGGGGTGCTTTCACTGTGCTGTTCCAGCGTCTGCTGTTCGGGTTCCATGGGCACCACCTGTACGCTGTTGGCCGCGGGGGTGACGCCCAGCACCCGGGGTGGGGTTTGCAGGGAAATCCAGGTCATGCGCCGCATCAGCTGGCGCTGCGGGTTGAGATACAAAAGCCCCGTGAGTCCGGGCGTGGTTTCCCTGTCACTGCTTTCCAGACGGCGCAACAGGGGGGCAACCGTATAGGCGTCGATACCCATGGGCAGCAGGCGCAGATATTTGCGCCCCCGGGGTGGCAGGCTGGCTTGCAGGACACTGCGGGACAGGGGATCCTCTGACTGCCTGTCCAGCATCCAGGGCATTTCCGGCAGCATCAGGCCGGCAAGGTCGAAGCTTTCATCGTGGCTCATCTGGCCGTCCCAGGCGCGGGAAGTACTGAACACTGGCAGGTCTTCTGCATAATGAAATTGCACCATGGGGCGGATCTGGCGCATTTGCTTTTTATTGCCGATGGCAAATACAAAATCGATTCCGCGCGGGGGCAGTTCGTAGCCGATTTCCGCAAGACCCTCCTCCCTGGCCTTTTCCCGGGCTTCCTTGAGTTTTTCCAGTTGCGCCTTGCGTTCCCTGGCCATGACCAGTTCCGCCACCGGCGTGGAATAGTCTCCGCTCGCAGGGTCATAGTCCCGGGTGCGTATGCTCTCGCCTCCCAGTTCCCGCCAGGTTTCCATGAATGCGCCTGCCATGCGTTTGCCCAGTGGAGTGGCGGGATAGAGCATGGCGGGCTGACGGTAACCCTGCCAGGCTGCCCAGATCGCCACCTGGCGTGCTTCATCTTCCGGAGAAAGGGCAAACTGATACAGCCCCTGGGGTGGAGTGCTGTCGGTGTTTACCTGATTCAGAGCCAGCACCGGCAGGGGCAGGCTGCCAGCCCGGGCCAGTTGTTCCACGGCGGATTTGCTCAGAGGGCCGATGACGATACTGGCTCCCTCGTCGGCGGCCTGGTTCAGGAGAGGCCAGACCTGTTCCGGGTTGCTGGAATCATAGAATTTGATTGGCGGGCGGTTCTCGCTGCTGTCCGCATACCAGGCGGCCATCAAGCCATCCCGAAGTGTGGCGGCGGCTCGGGCATAGGGCCCACTCATGGGCAGGAGCACGGCGATCCGGCTGATTTCCAGGGGGGCTCGTTGCTGTTGTTGTGCGTAATAGCTGGTGATCAGTTCCGGCAGGGCAGGGTGGTCGGGAAAAAGGTCGCGCCATTCACGATAGGGTGCGATGATTTCCTCGGGGGTGTTGGGAAAGTCCCGCAGCAGGGCGGCCAGCTCCATCCAGCCACGGGTGTCGTGGTCGCTGCCAGGCATCTGTTCCCGAAGTTCCTGCGGCTTGAAGCGGGTCAGTGTGTCCAGAATCCCGAGTTGAGTCTGCAGCTGCTGTTCAGTATCTAGCGGCAGCTTGCTCAGGGCAAGCAATTCTCTGACATATGGCAGTCTTTGTTGCAGTTCCTCGAGCGCGGCGGCGCGCAGACTGTGATAGCGAATGGCCGCATCTTCACTGGCGTTCTGTGGCAGTCGGGGAAGCACGCTCAATACGTTTTCCGGCTGGTGGCGTTCCAGGGAGAGACTGGCTTGCACCAGATTCAGCCTGAACTGCTCTGCCGGAGCCAGTGTCGTGGGTTGAATCTGATCCAGAAGCGTTTCCGCCTTGTCAAGCTGCCCTTCATGAATCAGACTGTCCGCTGCCAGCAGCCGATACAGGTCGCGCTGTCCGTTCACAGCGCGATGAGCCAGATCCAGATACAGATCGGCGGCTTCCTGGTAACGCTGCTGTTCGTACAGGGCGCTGGCATGGGCAGCCTGGGGATCCACCGGAGGCGAGCGTTTGAGCTGCGTGGTCTCACATCCTGTGATCAGCGCCAACAAAATGAATGATACGAGGAAGAGCCGTGAAAATTGTCTGCTGTGCATTGTCCATTTGCCACGAATTACAAGGCAGCAGAGTATCCGATGCCGGAGGGCAGGGTGTCAAATAACCGGGGCACACTCTATATAGTCGCTACGCCCATAGGGAATCTGGAAGATATCAGTCTGCGAGCCATCCGGGTATTGAAACAGGTTCATCACATTGCTGCGGAAGACACCCGGCACAGTCGCCGCCTGTTGCTCCAGCATGGCATCGATACCCCCATGTTTGCCCTGCACGAGCACAATGAGCGACAGGCTGTGAAAGGCGTGTTGAAGCTGTTGCAGGAGGAAAAGGATGTGGCGCTGATCTCCGACGCAGGCACGCCGTTGATCAGCGATCCCGGTTTTCCCCTGGTGCGCGCCTGTCGCGAAGCAGGAATACGGGTCTCTCCTGTGCCTGGTCCCAGCGCCCTGATGGCAGCCTTGAGTGTTTCCGGTCTGCCTCTGGACAGCTTCTGTTTTCGGGGTTTCCTGCCGCGTACTCAGGCAGCCCGCCGTGACTGTCTGGCCAAGCTGCTCACCGCCAATCATACTCAGGCGTATTATGAATCCTCCCATCGCATATTGCATGCCTTGCGCGACCTGCATGAAGTTCTTGGAGCAGAGCGTGAAATCTGCGTGGCCAGGGAGTTGACCAAGCAATATGAAGACATCATGCAGGGCACAACAAGTGAAGTGCTGGCCATGCTGGAGAAAGACGAGATGCGCCGCCGTGGTGAGTTCGTCATCGTCATCGCCGGTGCTGCTCCAAGGGAAACAGATCTTCCCCCGGCAGAGGCGATGCGGGTACTGGATGTGTTGCTCGGGGAGTTGCCCCTGAAGCAGGCCGCATCCCTGGCGGCGCGCATCACCGGCGAGAAGAAGAACCGCTTGTACCAGCTGGCGCTGAAGAGGCGCTGATCGACGGGGCTGCTTGCTTTTTATTTTTGTTGCCTATATGTTCTCTACGGGAAGACGGTCGGATAGTCGCTGTTGTATTGCAACAGAGGAAAGTCCGGGCTCCACAGGGCAAGTCGCCAGGTAACGCCTGGGAGGCGCGAGCCTACGGAAAGTGCCACAGAAAATATACCGCCTGTTTCCGCAGGTAAGGGTGAAAAGGTGCGGTAAGAGCGCACCGCGCTGCCGGCAACGGCAGTGGCAGGGTAAACCCCGGCTGGAGCAAGACCAAATAGGGAAGCGCATGCTGCGGCCCGCAGTGGCTTCCGGGTAGGTTGCTTGAGGCGTCCGGTGACGGGCGTCCCAGATGAATGACTATCTCGCAACTTCGGTTGCTGACAGAACCCGGCTTACAGACCGTCTTCCCACCCTCTCCGGCATGTTATGCCGCGCACATTTTTTGCGGCTGTTTATCGGCCAATCCTCATAAACCACTTTAAGTTGCTTCCGCAGCTTCCTGTTTGCAAATCTTTTTTTCTGTTTTTTCTCTGTTTCGTAAGACCTTGAGATTTAAGCATTTTTTCCTTGTATTTTCTTGACCCCGTGGGGTGCAGCGCCTATTATTCACATCAATGTGGGGAATTGTGGGGAAATAGGGGTAATTGTGTTTCTAGGATCCAACAACTTGAATCTGGACGCCAAGGGGCGTCTGGCCATTCCGGTGCGCTACCGGAAGGATCTGGTTGGCTCCGAGAATGCCAGCGTGGTGGTGACCGCAAACCCCTATGAGCGCTGCCTGTGGCTGTATCCCCGTGATGAATGGCAGGAAGTTGCGCGCAAGGTGATCGCCCTGCCGGATCTGAAAAAGCAAAGCAAGAGTCTCAAGCGTCTGTTGCTGGGGTATGCCTCGGAACTGGAGCTGGACGGGCAGGGGCGCATCCTGCTCGGGGCCGCGTTGCGTGAGTATGCGGGCATGGACAAGCCCGTGGCTTTGATTGGCCAGGGAAACAAGTTCGAGATCTGGGCGGAAGAGGCCTGGCTGGCCACTCGTGACGACTGTCTGGAAAGCGTGATGCCTGGAGATGAAGCGGATTTGTCAGAAGAGCTGGCAAATCTCTCCCTGTAGATGAATGACTCGCCGCTGCACAGACCCGTACTGTTCGAGGAAGCGATAGATGCGATGAATATCCGGCCTGACAGTTGTTGCATGGATGGTACTTTCGGTCGCGGTGGTCACAGTGGCGCAATTTTGCAACGTCTCGGAAAGACGGGTTGTCTGATTGCCATGGACAAGGATGAAGCAGCGGTGGAGCATGGACGAAAGATCTTTGCCGGGGATACCCGGTTGCATCTGGAGCACAGCAGTTTTGCCCATTTGAAGGACATAGCGGAAAAACATGGCGTGAGCGGAAAGGTGCAGGCCCTGCTTCTGGATCTGGGGGTTTCCTCACCGCAGCTGGATGAAGCAGAGCGAGGTTTCAGTTTTCGTCAGGATGGCCCTCTGGATATGCGCATGGACAGAAGTTCCGGCATGAGCGCGGCGCAATGGCTGGCTGTTGCGGAAGAAAAGGAGATTGCCCGGGTATTGTGGGAATTTGGTGAGGAGCGTTATTCCCGTCGCATCGCAAAAGCCATTGTCGGTCAGCGTGAAACCCGGCCTTTGCATACGACCTTGCAGCTAGCGGATCTGATACAGAAAGTCAGTCCGGTGAAAGAGCGGCACAAGCATCCGGCCACCCGCAGTTTTCAGGCAATTCGCATCCACATCAACAGGGAGCTGGATGATTTGCGTGAAGGTTTGCGTCAGGCGGTGGAAGTGCTGGCAAGCGGCGGGCGTCTGGTGGTGATCAGTTTCCACTCCCTGGAAGATCGCATCGTGAAGCGTTTTTTTCGCGAGCAGTCGCGTGGCGATATGTTGCCCCGGGGTGTGCCGGTGCTGGAGAAGGATCTCAGGCGGGGAGTGCTGAAACTGGTGGGAAAGCCTTTGCGTGCGGGAAAGCGCGAACTGGCAGAAAACCCCAGAGCGCGCAGCGCCATCATGCGGGTGGCTGAAAAGCGCGCATGAAAACCTCGCGCAAGGTCATGCTGGCGTTGTTGACGCTGGCGGTGCTGGTATCGGCGGTTGGCGTGGTGCACAGCAAATACCGGACCCGGGTGTTGTTCCGGGAGTTGAAGGCCCTGGATCGGCAGATTGACGAAGTGGATATCGAATGGGAGCAACTGCTCCTCGAGCATGGAGCCTGGGGAACGCCGGCCACCATTGAGGCCGGCGCCAGAAAGCAACTGAAAATGCGTATGCCCAGGGCAGACGAAATTGTGATTATCAAGGAGCAACATCGTGGCTAGACGGGAAAAACGCGCCAAAAGGCAGAAGCAGGCGGAAGCCCTGCCCAAAGCCTATGTGGGCCGCCGTCGTGTCGTGCTCAGCATATTCATGCTGGCCTTGTCCGGTCTGGTCTGGCGCGCAGTGGATCAGCAGATATTCGAGCGGGACTTTCTCCAGTCGGAAGGAAACCATCGTTATCTGGATCGGGTCAAGGTGCCGGCGCACCGGGGAGCGATTACGGATCGCAACGGCATGGTTTTGGCCATGAGCACTCCGGTTGACTCCATTGCCGCCAATCCCCGCCTGTTGCGCCCGGATGCCAATACCCTGGCGCCCCTGGCAAAAGCACTGGACGTGGGTCTGGACGATCTGCGGCGCAAGTTGGCGCGTTACAGTCACAAGCATTTTGTCTATCTCAAGCGGCGCATGCCGCCGGATGCGGCCCGGCAGGTCATGGAGTTGGCCCGGGAGCACCACATAGGCGGTCTGCAGGCGATTCGCGAATACCGGCGCTTCTACCCGGATGGTGAAACCTTTGCCCATGTGATCGGTTTTACCGACATGGATGATGTGGGGCGCGAAGGACTGGAGCTGGCCTTCAATGATCAGTTGTCCGGCAAGCCCGGGCTGAAGCGCGTGTTGCGGGATGGGCGGCGTCAGGTGGTGGCGGATGTGGAAAGCCTGCACATGCCCCAGCCGGGAAAGAATCTGGCGCTCAGTCTGGATCAGCGTTTGCAATACATTGCCTATCGTGAACTCAAGGCGGCAATCAGCCGCAACAATGCACGATCCGGTTCCGTGGTCATGCTGGATGTGAAAACCGGTGAGGTGCTGGCCATGGTGAATCAGCCCGGCTACAACCCCAATGCGCCGCGCCAGCGTATCGACGGACGCTTGCGCAATCGTGCCATCACGGATGTTTTCGAGCCTGGCTCGACCATGAAACCCCTGACCATCGCCGTGGCTCTCGATCTGGGCATCATTCGGGAAGATTCCGTTATCGACACCAGTCCCGGTTATTTCAAGGTGGGGCGGCACCAGGTGAAGGATCACAACAATCTGGGGATAGTGGATATCCGAACCATCATCAAGAAATCGAGCAACGTGGGAGCAGGCAGGATCGCCCTGTCGCTGCCCAGCAAGAAGTTTCATGACTATCTGGCCGCCCTGGGTTTTGGCAAGCGCACCAGCAGCGGTTTTCCCGGCGAGGCAGCCGGACAGTTGCGCCCCGCGGCAAACTGGGCGCGTATCGACCAGGCCACCCTGTCTTTTGGTTACGGCATATCCGTCTCGGTGCTGCAGTTGGCGCAGGCCTATGCCACCCTGGCCAATGATGGTGTTCGCCTGCCGGTTACCCTGTTGCGCCGGGATCAGGCGCCCGAAGGCCGGCGGGTGTTCAGCAGCAAGACCGCAGCTGCGGTACGCAGCATGATGGAATCCGTGGTTACTCCAGGCGGCACGGCCGTCCGCGCCGCGGTACCCGGATACCGGGTGGCGGGCAAGACCGGCACCGTGAAGAAAGCCGGTAAAGGCGGTTATTCCCAGCGAAAATATCTGTCCCTTTTTGCCGGCATGGCGCCAGCCAGTGATCCGCGGCTGGTGGTGGTGGTCATGATCGATGAGCCTCGGGGCAGGCAATACTATGGCGGACTGGTGGCGGCACCGGTATTTTCCGCAATCATGGACGACGCCTTGCGCTTGTTGAATGTTCGTCCGGACAATCTTGCGCCCCAACAGGCGGTGCGTCTGGCTGGTGGGGGGGTGCAACCTTGATGGTCAGCGCCAGACATTCCGATTCGCACTGGCTGGCGGCAGACCTGCTGTCCGGCTTGTCCCTGGAAAAAGGCGTCTGGGGCGGCATCCCGTTGTCCGGCCTGTCGCTGGACAGCCGTTACGTGGAGACGGGACATTTGTTCATCGCCCTCAACGGAACCTCTGAACATGGATTGATGCATTTGTCCCAGGCGCTGCAACGGGGCGCCGCCCTGGTGCTTGCCGAACCCGGTGATGACTGGCCGGTGGAGAGAATTTTCCGTCTGTCTGGTGATGTCCCTGTTCTGCCGGTAGAAGGACTGCGCGCCCAGATGAGCGCCCTGGCTTCGCGATTTTACGGTCATCCCGCCAGACAGATGCGCATGGTGGGCATAACCGGCACCAACGGCAAGACCAGCGTCAGTCTTTTTCTTGCCCGTGCGCTTCCCGAACCATGGCATTGTGCAGTGACTGGTACTACCGGAAACGGCTTTCCCGAGGCGCTGCAGGCAGCTACCCATACCACACCGGATGCCGTTGAAGCACAGCGTCTGTTGGCTCGATTGCATGAGCAGGGTGCCGGGGCGGTGGCGATGGAAGTGTCCTCGCATGCCTTGGATCAGCATCGTTTGGCAGCAGTGCCCTTCCATACCGCGGTCTTTACCAATCTCAGTCGTGATCACCTGGATTACCATGGCTCCATGCGCGCCTATGCCGCCGCCAAGCAAAAACTGTTCGAGACAGATGGTTTGAAGCTGGCGGTCATCAATACGGATGATGAAGCAGGAGCGGAACTGCTGGAGACGGTCAAGGGCAAAGTGCGGACGGTTGCCTGTCACTGCGGCGGGAAGACGCTGGGTGCAGACGAGTTCGTGCGTCAGGAGTCTTTGGAACAGGGACCACAGGGGCTGGTGCTGGGGTTGTCCACTTCCTGGGGGCAGGCGCAGATCCACAGCCGGCTGCTGGGTGATTTCAATGCTTCCAATCTGATGCTGGTGCTGGCGGTGCTGCTGGCCTGGAATGTGCCCATGGAACAGGCGCTCGCCCGTCTGGAACAGCTGCAAACCGTGCCCGGCCGGATGCAGGCGCTTGGTGGCGGGATGCATCCCCTGGTGGTTGTGGACTATGCGCATACGCCGGATGCCCTGGGCAAGGTACTGGCTTCCCTGCGCGCCCATTGCCGTGGGGAGCTGATCTGTGTTTTTGGTTGTGGAGGCGACCGTGATCGTGGCAAGCGCCCGCAGATGGGAGCGCTGGCCGAAGCCATGGCAGACAGGGTCATTGTTACCGATGACAATCCGCGCCATGAGGCATCTCCCGCGATCATCGCAGATATTCTCGAAGGCATGCAGCAGCCGGACAATGCTTTGGTAGAACCGGACCGGGCCAGGGCGATTGCTCTGGCCATGGCAAAAGCCAGGCCTGAAGATGTGGTGCTGGTGGCCGGCAAGGGGCATGAGACCTGGCAACAGGTTGGGGATCTGCGTCTGCCTTTCAGCGACGTGGAGCAGGTATGTCGGAATCTGGGAGGTGAAAAATGATTGCCTTTCCGTTATCCGAGCTGGCGCAGACCCTGAACGGCCAGGTACTGGGCAAGGATGTGAGTATCGCTTCCGTGAGTAGCGACAGCCGCCATCTGCGGGCCGGAGATCTGTATGTCGCGTTGCAAGGGCCGCGCCATGACGGGCATGATTTTCTGGATCAGGCGGCTGAGCGGGGGGCTGCCGCCGCCATGATCAGTCACGGCAGGCATGCGTCTCTTCCCTGTCTGCTGGTGGAAGACACGCGCCTGGGTCTGGGGCGCATGGCGGCTGCCTGGCGCTCCCGTTCCGACGCCCGTGTTGCCGCAGTGACCGGCAGCAATGGCAAGACTACGGTCAAGGAAATGCTTGCGGCCATTTTGCGGCGCATGGGAAAGACCCTGGCGACCGAGGGTAATCTGAACAATGATATCGGCCTGCCCCTGACTTTGTGCCGTTTGCAGGAAGAAGCATATGCAGTGGTCGAAATGGGGGCCAATCATCCTGGAGAAATCGATTACCTGAGTCGTATTGCGCATCCGGACGTGGCCATCCTGAACAACGCCGGGCGCGCTCATCTGGAAGGCTTTGGCACTCTGGAAGGGGTGGCCAGGGCCAAGGCGGAAATCCTCAACGGTCTCTCCGATGACGGAGTGTTCGTGTACAACGCCGATGATGGTTTCGCCTCTTTGTGGCAATCCCTGGCGGCAGGGCGCAAGAGCCTGAGTTTTGGCGTCCATCAGCCGGCTGACGTGAGCAGTCCGCAGGATGCTGCTCGCCTGGTCTGGGATCGGGATGGCTTCCACAGCGAATTTTCGGTGCGCGCTGCTGAGGGCGAGATGCGCATCAAACTGCGTCTGCCCGGCGAGCACAATCGCATGAATGCCCTGGCGGCGATCGCTGCTGCCCAGGTGCTGGGCGCTTCTCCCGAGGATATTCAAACCGGCCTGGCTTCGTTGCGTCCGGTTCCTGGTCGTCTGTGCAGTTTGCGCGGCAGGGCGGGCATACAGCTGGTGGACGACAGTTACAACGCCAATCCGGATTCGGTGCGCATGGCGGTGACAGTGCTTGCCCAGGCGCCAGGACGAAAGTTGCTGGTATTGGGGGATTTGGGAGAGCTGGGTGAAGGTGCGCAGGCACTCCATGAAGAGCTTGGCGTGCATGCCCGTCAAGCTGGAGTGGACCGGCTCTACAGTTGTGGCGAACTGAGCGCCTGGAGCAGCCGGGGCTTTGGTTCGGGGGCAAGACATTTTTCCCGGCAGGCCGAACTGCTGGCCTGTTTGTCCGATGAGCTGGGTGCGGGAGACACGGTGCTGGTCAAGGGTTCACGGGCGGCGGCCATGGACAAGGTGGTTCAGGCCTTGCGCGAGGAGGATGACGCATGCTGATCTGGCTGACAGACTATCTGGCGCATTTCGACCCGGCATTCAAGGTGTTCCACTATATCACCCTGCGCGCGATTCTCGGGGTGCTGACTGCTCTGGTGATTTCCTTCCTGGTGGGGCCGGTAATGATCCGCCGGCTCAGCCAGTACAAGATTGGCCAGACAGTAAGGGATGACGGACCCGAGAGTCATTTTTCCAAGGCGGGTACGCCGACCATGGGTGGAGCGTTGATTCTGGTGGCGGTTTCCATTGCGGTACTGCTTTGGGCGGATCTGGGCAACCGCTATGTCTGGATCGTGCTTCTGACCACCCTGGCATTCGGCATGGTGGGCCTGGTCGATGACTACCGCAAGCTGGTTTTGCGTGATTCCCGGGGATTGCCGGCGCGCTGGAAGTATCTGGGACAGTCCGTATTTGGTTTTGGTGCGGCCATTGCGCTGTATGTGACTGCGTCCGTACCTGCGGAAACCCAACTCATCATGCCGTTCTTCAAGGATGTGGTGCTGGACCTGGGGCCGGCCTTCATTCTGCTCAGTTACTTTGTCATCGTCGGAGCTTCCAACGCGGTCAATCTTACCGATGGTCTGGACGGCCTGGCGATCCTGCCGACGGTGATGGTCGCCGGTGCGCTTGGCGTATTCGCCTATGTTTCGGGACATTTGTACCTGTCCGAGTATCTGTTGATTCCCTATCTTCCGGGTGTGGGGGAGCTGGCCATATTCTGCGGCGCCCTGGTGGGCGCCGGTCTCGGTTTTCTCTGGTTCAATGCCTATCCCGCCCAGGTGTTCATGGGGGATGTGGGCGCCCTGGCCCTGGGCGCTGCTCTTGGCGTGGTGGCCGTGGCGGTGCGTCAGGAACTGGTGCTGTTCATCATGGGCGGGGTGTTCGTCGTTGAAACCATATCCGTGATCCTGCAGGTGGGATCCTACAAGCTTACCGGGCGGCGCATATTCCGCATGGCTCCGCTGCATCATCATTTCGAGTTGAAAGGCTGGCCGGAGCCACGAGTCATCGTGCGTTTCTGGATTGTCACGGTCATCCTGGTTCTCATTGGTTTGGCGAGTTTGAAGATAAGATGATGGCGAACGCGTTGCAAACAGAGCAATTGCCGAGCCGGGCCCTGGTCGTGGGGCTGGGCAAGACCGGTCTGTCCTGTGCCCGTCATCTCAGCGCCCGGGGCATGCAGGTGGCAGTCACCGACAGCCGTGAACATCCGCCAGGGCTGGAGGCCCTGCGCCGGGAACTGCCCGATGTCGCGCTGTTTCTGGGAGGGTTCGATGAAGAACTGTTCGCCGCGACCGACATGCTGGTGTTGAGTCCGGGTGTGCCTCTGGAAACTCCTGCGGTGCGTCATGCCCTGGAAAAGGGCGTGCCTGTGCTGGGAGACGTGGAACTGTTTGCCCGGGAAGTCGGCGCACCGGTAGTAGCCATTACCGGTTCCAATGGCAAGAGTACCGTCACCACCTTGCTCGGACAGATGGCTCGTGCCGCTGGCATACAGACTGCCATTGGAGGCAACCTGGGGGAGCCGGTTCTGGATCTTCTGCATGAGCGCAATGAGATCTATGTACTGGAACTTTCCAGTTTCCAGCTTGAGACCACCCGCTCCCTGAGCGCGGAGGTGGCCGTGGTGCTGAATATTTCCGCCGATCATATGGACAGGTACCCATCCCTGGATGCCTATGCCGATACCAAGGCTGCTGTGTACGGAAAAGCGCTCGCCGGTGTCTATAACCTGGATGATGCACGGGTTGCGGCCATGCCGAGAACGCCGCGCGCGCGATTCTTCCGGCTGGGCAGGCCAGGGGATGCAAGTACTTTCGGACTCTGTGAACGGGATTCCGGTATCTGGTTGTGCCAGGGAGAAGTCGCGCTGATCAGGGCGGATGATCTGCGCATGCCAGGGAGACACAATCTGGCGAATGCCCTGGCCTGCCTTGCCATGGGAAGCCTGCTGGATCTGCCCATGGAAATCATGTTGCAGGTTCTCGCGGATTTTCCGGGGTTGGCGCATCGCACCGAATATGTGTGCAGCCATGAAGGCATCAGCTGGTACAACGATTCCAAGGGCACCAATCCGGGAGCCACCATTGCCGCCCTGCAGGGGCTGGACAAGGGGGATGACAGCCGCACCGTGCTCATTGCCGGTGGTGAGTGCAAAGACGCCGATTTTTCCGACCTGGGGAGGGCGGTAAAACAGTATGCCCGGGCGGTGGTGTTGATGGGGCGGGATCGGGATCAGATTCGCAGGGAGCTGACGGATGATCTTCCTCTGGTGGAAGCGCGGGACATGAATGATGCGGTTCGCCAGGCAGGCGCGCTGGCCCGGCCTGGCGACCGGGTGCTGTTGTCCCCGGCCTGTGCCAGCTTCGACATGTTCAGCGGCTTTGAAGATCGTGGTAGGCAGTTCAAGTCCAGTGTGCGGAGGCTCTGCTCATGAGTGTGGCCGTGCGCCCCCTGCCCCTTGCTTCACGGAATGCCCCGGCCATGGACTGGATGCTGCTGCTGGCGGTTGCGGCGCTGATTGGCCTGGGCATCGTCATGGTCAGTTCCGCTTCCCTGCATCTGGGGGGGGACAGCGGTTCCTTCCGCTATCTGGGCAAGCATCTGATTGCCCTGGGCCTGGGTCTGAGCGCTGCTTTTGGCGCCCTGCAGATTCCGAGTAACTGGTGGGAAAAGGCCAGCACCTGGCTGTATTTTTTCGGTTTGCTGTTGCTGGCTGTGGTGTTGATTCCCGGATTGGGCAAGACCGTCAATGGCGCAACCCGCTGGGTTGCTCTGGGTCCGTTCAATCTGCAGACTTCGGAGTTCATGAAGCTGTTCATGATTTTTTACATGGCCGGTTATCTGGTGCGGCGTCAGGTGGAAGTGGCATACACAGTCTGGGGAGTGATCAAGCCTTTGTTGCTACTTACCGTGGCGGTGTTCATGCTCATGGCCCAACCGGATTTCGGCACCACGGTGGTGCTGCTGGCGACCGCCCTGGGGTTATTGTTTCTCGGTGGGGCGCCCTTGTGGCAGTTTGCCCTGTTGCTGTTGCTGGCCGTGCTGGGCGGAGCCGTGCTGGTGATCACATCGCCGTATCGCATGGAAAGGGTGACCTCTTTCCTCAATCCATGGGCCGATCCTCTGGATTCGGGGTATCAGCTTTCCCAGGCGCTGATTGCCTTTGGCCGGGGAGAATGGACCGGCGTAGGCCTGGGCAATGGCATACAGAAGCAGTTTTATCTGCCCGAAGCCCATACGGACTTCATCATGGCGGTGATCGGTGAGGAGTTTGGTCTCCTCGGCACTCTCACGGTCATCGCCCTGTTCAGCGCTCTCGTCTGGCGAGCCTTCAGCATTGGCGCGGCGGCAGAAGCCATGCAACGCCGTTTCGCCGCCTATGTCTCCTATGGCATCGGACTGTGGCTGGGCATGCAGGCTTTCGTCAATATCGGCGTGAACGTGGGCTTGCTGCCAACCAAGGGGCTGACGTTGCCGTTCATCAGTTATGGAAGCAACAGTATGATCATCGCCTGCCTGGCCATAGGCGTGTTGTTGCGTATTCACTGGGAAAATGTCACTGGTCGGCATGGCCCGGGAGGTCCGCCATGGCGCGGATGATGATCATGGCTGGAGGCACCGGCGGGCATGTGTTCCCGGCGCTGGCGGTCGCCCGTGAAATGCGTGAGCGCGGTTGGGATGTGGACTGGATGGGAACGCCCGACAGTTTCGAGGCGCGCACGGTGCCCGCCGAGGGATTCTCCCTGCACAGCATTAGCGCCTATCGGCTGCGGGGGCAGGGTGTGACGGGACTGGTGCTGGCTCCCTTCCGTCTGCTGCGCGCCATGAGGCAGGCGGGAAAGATACTGCGCCGGCAGCGTCCCCAGGTTGTGCTGGGCATGGGTGGTTTCGTTACCGGGCCGGGCGGGATCATGAGCCGGCTGCTGGGTATTCCCCTGGTGATTCATGAACAGAATGCCATACCGGGGTTGACCAATCGCTGGCTGGCGAAGATTGCGGCACGGGTGCTGGAAGCCTTCCCCGGCAGCTTTCCTTCTGCTGTCGGGGCCAGGGAAACGGGTAATCCGGTGCGTGCGGAAATTCTGGCGTTGGCACCGCCCGAACAACGTCTCGCCGGACGTCAGGGGCCTTTGCGGGTGCTGATCATTGGTGGTTCCCTTGGCGCGCTGGCGCTCAATGAGCAAATTCCTCCGGCCCTGGCCAAACTGGAGCTTCCCCTGGTGATTCGTCATCAGGCCGGTCGGGGCAAGGCGGAACCGGCCCGCAGTCTGTATGAGCGCCTGGGGCTCGATGCCCGGGTGAGCGAATTCATCGATGAAATGGCGGAGGCTCTGGCCTGGGCGGATCTGGTGATCTGTCGCGCTGGAGCGCTGACCATTTCCGAACTGGCGGCGGTTGGGGTGGCTTCGGTGCTGGTGCCTTTCCCTCATGCGGTGGATGACCATCAGACACGCAATGCCGAATATCTGGTGGGGCGGGGCGCCGCTTTGCTGCAGCCTCAGTCGGAGATCAAGACCGACACCATGGCGCGGCGGCTGGCGGACTTGCTCGGAAGCCGCAAAAAGCTGCTGGAAATGGCTGTCGCCGCGCGTGCCCTGGCGCGTCCCGAGGCGACCCGTCAGGTGGCGGATGAATGTGCCGCGCAGGTGAACAGATGAGTGATATTCGTGACATGAACAATGTGCCCCGAGTGCATGCCGCCGAAGCCATGGGGCGCATGCGCCGGCTGCATTTTGTCGGCATAGGCGGTTCGGGCATGAATGGCATCGCCCAGGTGATGCTCAATCTGGGCTATGAGGTCAGTGGTTCGGATCTGGCGGAGAATGCCGCTACGCGCCGTCTTCAGGAACAGGGGGCAAGGATTCATATCGGGCATGCCGAGGCTCATGTGCGGCATGTGGATGCGGTGATCATTTCCAGCGCTGTCACGGATGAGAATCCCGAGGTGCGTGCGGCCCGGGAGCGGCGCATACCCGTGGTGCCCCGGGCGGAAATGCTCGCGGAGATCATGCGTTTCCGCTATGGCATCGCCGTGGCCGGCACGCATGGCAAGACCACGACCACCAGTCTGGCAGCCAGTCTGCTGATAGAAGGCGGCATGGATCCAACCTTTGTCATCGGTGGCCGGCTCAATGCCGCGGGAAGCTACGCCCGTCTGGGCACGGGTGAAATCCTCGTGGCCGAAGCTGATGAGAGTGATGCTTCCTTTCTCTATCTGCAGCCCATGATGGCAGTGGTCACGAATGTGGATCGGGATCACATGGGGACTTATGGAGGGGATTTTTCCCGGCTTCAGGATGCCTTTGTCGAATTTTTGCATCACCTGCCTTTCTATGGATTGGCGGTGCTTTGTGTCGATGATCCCGAGATTCGCAGTCTGTTGCCGCGGGTCACTCGTCAGGTACTCAGTTACGGAATCCGGGAGGAAGCGGATCTGCGCGCCTTGAATCTTCGCCATGATGGCCTGAGTTCGCGTTTCGATGTGCAGCGCAAGGGTCAGGAGGCTTTTTCCGTGTGCCTGAACCTGCCGGGAGAACACAACGTCCTGAATGCCCTGGCAGCCATAGGCGTGGCTCTGGAAATGGGCGTGCCGGTGGCGGACATACAAAAAGGGCTGGCCGGCTTTCAGGGAATAGGGCGACGTTTTCAGGTACGTGAAAAATGCGATTTTGGTCAGGGTGAATTCACTCTGGTGGACGATTACGGCCACCATCCCAGGGAAGTGGCGGCGACCTTGCGCGCAGTGCGCAAAGGCTGGCCGCAGCGACGTCTGGTGCTGGTATTTCAGCCGCATCGTTACTCCCGCACCCGTGATGCATTCGATGATTTTGTGGAAGTGTTGTCCGGTGCTGACGTGCTGGTGCTGAACGAAGTCTATGCGGCGGGAGAAGCACCCATGGCGGAAGCGGATGGCCGCGCCTTGAGTCGTGCGGTACGCGCCAGGGGGCAGATCGACCCGGTATTCGTGAGCCAGCTTGCGGATCTGCCGGAGGTACTCAGGGGGGTTGTCCATGAGGGCGATATGCTGCTCATGATGGGAGCCGGTGACATTGGACAAATGGCAGCGCAGCTGTCGGAGGAATGGGGCAAATGAAACAGCGAGACGTGATCAGGTATCTGCATATGGGTTGTGGTGAATCGCTGGCAGCGCGTCAGTTCCCGCAATCCGGACGGGTGACAGAACTTGCTTGCGGGCAAATCGGGAAGCGAAAAACGGCATCCCAGCCGAAGAGGAGGAAGGCTTATGAGGAGCAATGTTGAAACAACCGCTCATCACACCATGTTGTTGATCGATGAACCCATGTCACGGCATACCACCTGGCGGGTAGGTGGGCCGGCGCGTTTTTATTTTCAGCCGGCGGATGAAGCAGACCTGTCGGATTTTCTGAAATCACTGCCCGCGAGCGAGCCCATTCTCTGGCTGGGCCTGGGTAGCAATCTGCTGGTGCGTGACGGTGGTTTTTCGGGCACGGTGATTGCCATGCGCGGGCGTCTGGACAGCATCGAGGTTCTGACCCCGAACCGCCTGCGGGTGGGCGCAGGTGCATCCACTGCTGTGGTGGCTCGTCACGCGGCGCGAGCCGGTCTTTGCGGCGCAGCTTTTCTGGCAGGCATTCCCGGAACCATGGGAGGCGCCCTGGCCATGAACGCGGGTGCTTTTGGCAGCGAGACCTGGGAGCGGGTTCTGAATGTACAGACCATCGATCGTCGGGGCGTAATTCACCGGCGCACGCCTCTGGAATACAAGGTGGCCTACCGGGAAGTCGTCACTCCCCGGGAAGAGTGGTTCATCGGTTGTGAACTGCAACTGGAGCCGGGGGATACGGAGGCAGAACGGCAGGAGGTTCAGCGTCTGCTGAACAAGCGCAACGCCAGCCAGCCCATAGGGCAACCCAGTGCCGGTTCCACTTTCCGTAATCCTCCGGGAGACTATGCGGCGCGCCTTATCGAGGAATGTGGCCTGAAGGGTTTTCAGCTTGGCGGTGCGCGAATTTCCGAAAAACATGCCAACTTCATTATCAATACGGGTGATGCCCGGGCAGCGGATGTAGAAGGGCTGATTCAGCACATTCAGCGAACCGTGGAGAAGCAGACGGGCGTGCGTCTGCAGCCGGAAGTGCATGTTGTAGGTGATCCGGCATGACATGCAAGGCTTCTGATTTCGGCAAGGTGGTGGTGCTCATGGGAGGCTGGTCCGCAGAGCGAGAGGTTTCCCTGGACAGTGGCGCAGCCGTGCTTGCCGGGTTGAAGCAAAAGGGCGTGGAGGCCCATGGCGTCGATGTGGGCAGGAATATCTGCCAGCAGTTGATGGAAGCAGATTACGATCGGGCTTTCATCATCATGCATGGTCGTGGTGGCGAGGATGGCGTCATTCAGGGGGTTCTGGAAACCTTGCAGATTCCCTATACGGGCAGCGGCGTGCTCGGTTCCGCCCTGGGCATGGACAAGGTGCGCTGCAAGCGGCTTTGGTCGGGCATGGGATTACCCACTCCCGAATATCTGATGATAAAGGATGAAGACAGCCTGGATATGGCTGGCGCTCTGGGATTTCCCCTGGTGGTAAAGCCCGTACACGAAGGCTCCAGCATCGGCATCAGCAAGGCGACGGATGCGGAGAGTCTGCGTCGCGGCTGGGTCATGGCGCGTCAGTTTGACCATGAGGTGCTGGCGGAACGCTGGATAAACGGCGAGGAATACACGGTCGGTATTCTGGGCAAACAGGCGCTGCCGGTAATTCGCCTGGAAACACCCCATGAGTTCTATGACTACGAGGCCAAATACCGGGATGACAGCACCAGTTACCACATTCCCTGCGGTCTCTCCGCCGAGGCCGAGGCCGGCATGCAGGAGATCGCGCTGCGTGCTTTTCGCGCCGTGGGCGCACGTGGCTGGGGCCGGGTCGATTTCATGGTGGACGCTGATGGACAACCCTGGCTCATGGAAATCAATACCGTGCCGGGCATGACCAGCCACAGTCTGGTGCCCATGGCGGCGGGAGCCGCTGGCCTGGATTTCCCGGCGCTGGTATGGCGGATCCTCGAAGATTCCCTGGAGGCGGGTGCATGAAAAAGCGCAAACAGGGCTTTGTCTCCCGACATGGCCGCCTGTTGGGTCTGCTGGGTTTGGTGCTCATGCTCGGACTGGGGGGCATGGGGTTGGGACAATATCTGCTGAACCCGCAAAACCTGCCCATACGCAGTATCCAGGTGAAGGGGAAATTTCGCCATCTCGATCAGGAGAATATCGAGCAGGTGTTGGCCAAGGCGCTGGATGGCGGTTTTTTCAGTCTGGATCTGCATCGCCTGCGCAAGGCGATATTGGCTTCTCCCTGGGTGGCGGATGCGCATATCACCCGGATCTGGCCGGATCGCCTGCTCGTGGATGTTACCGAGGAACAGCCCATTGCCCATTGGGGGCGTGACGGATTGCTGAATGCCCAGGGAGAAGTGTTTCATCCACGCAAGGGATTGAAAAAACGCCTGCCACTGCGTTTCAGCGGCGATGAGAGCAAGGCGGCACTGATGCTGGATTTCTTTGTCAGGGAACAGCCACGTTTCATTCGGCAAGGGAAATCCATACAGGCCGTGATTCTGGATCGGCGTGGCGAATGGCGTCTGGAGCTGACCGATGGAACCCGGATCATCGTGGGCAAGGAGAACATGGATCAGCGCATCGTGCGCTTGCTGGGTGTTTATCCGGTGCTGGAGCAGGAGGCGCGCAGGCCGGAAAAAGTGGATCTTCGTTATGAGCAGGGCTTTGCCGTGAGTTGGCGGCCAGAGGAAAAAAGCGGATGAGAAAAGCGGGCAGGAAAACTGTCGTGGGGCTCGACATAGGCACGTCCAAGGTAGTGGCCATTGTCGGGGAAGTGACCACTGACAACGAGATCGAGATCATTGGTATCGGAACCCACCCTTCCCATGGCCTGAAGAAAGGCGTGGTGGTGAATATCGAATCCACCGTGCAATCGATACAGCGCGCGGTGGAAGAGGCGGAACTCATGTCCGGGGTGGAAATCGAATCCGTATACGCGGGTATAGCCGGCAGTCATGTGTCCAGTCTCAATTCCCACGGTATCGTGGGGATCAATGACGGAGAGGTGACGCGGGAAGACGTGGACCGGGTCATAGATGCAGCACGGGCGGTACCCATACCGGCGGATCAGCGCATTCTGCATATTCTTCCCCAGGAATTCATCATCGACAATCAGGAAGGCATCCACGAACCCGTGGGCATGTGTGGCGTTCGCCTGGAGGCCCAGGTACATATGGTCACCGGAGCAGTGAGCGCCGCCCAGAACATCATCAAGTGTGTGCGCCGCTGTGGTCTGGAAGTGCAGGATCTGATCCTGGAACAGATTGCATCCAGTTATTCGGTGCTGGATGAAGAGGAAAAGGATCTGGGGGTATGTCTGGTGGATATTGGCGGCGGCACCACGGATATAGCGGTGTTTACCGGCGGATCCATCCGGCATACGGCGGTGATCCCCATCGCCGGTGATCAGGTGACGAATGATATTGCGGTGGCGCTGCGCACGCCCACTCATCATGCGGAAGAGATCAAGCTGCGCTATGCCTGCGCCCTGAGCAAGCTGCCTTCGGCGGACGAGACCATAGAGGTGCCGAGCATCGGCGACCGTCCGGCGCGGCGCATGTCCCGCCAGACCCTGGCGGAAGTGGTTGAGCCTCGATACGAGGAGTTGCTGACCCTGGTGCAAGACGAGCTGCGCCGTTCCGGTTTCGAGCATCTGATTGCTGGCGGCATCGTGCTCACCGGGGGCAGTTCCAAGATGGAAGGCTTGGTGGATCTTGCGGAAGAGGTTTTTCACATGCCGGTGCGTCTGGGGATTCCCCAGTATGTGATCGGTCTGGTGGATGTGGTGCGCAACCCGATTCATGCCACCGGAGTAGGGCTGCTGCTGTTCGGGCAGCAAAACAGTTTTATCAATGTACCCCATGAAAACAAGGGTGCGTTGCGGGCCACCTGGGAACGGATGAAAAGCTGGTTCCAGGGGAATTTCTAGAATTGACAAGCATGTTTAAGCAGCTCCCCGGCAGGAGCATACAGGCAGATGACAGGAGTAAGACAAATGTTTGAGTTAGTGGATGTAGACAGTCAGAACGCGGTAATCAAGGTTATCGGTATCGGTGGGGGTGGCGGCAATGCCGTGACCCATATGCTCAACGCCAACATCGAAGGCGTGGATTTCATCTGCGCCAATACCGATGCGCAGGCGTTGAACAGCTCGGATGTAAATACCACTTTGCAGATTGGCTCCAGCCTGACCAAGGGGCTGGGCGCGGGCGCCAATCCCCAGATTGGTCATCAGGCCGCCATGGAGGACAAGGAGCGCATTGCCGAAGCCATCAAGGGATCAGACATGATCTTCATCACCGCGGGCATGGGTGGTGGCACCGGCACTGGCGCGGCGCCAGTGGTGGCGGAAGTGGCCAAGGAGCAGGGCATACTCACGGTGGCGGTGGTTACCAAACCTTTCCCTTTCGAGGGCGACAAGCGCATGAAAGTGGCGGAAATGGGAATCGAGGAACTGGGCAAACATGTGGATTCCCTGATTACCATACCCAATGAGAAGTTGCTTGCGGTGCTGGGCAAAAGCACTTCCTTGCTGGATGCCTTCAAGGCAGCCAACGATGTGCTGCTGAATGCGGTGCAGGGCATCGCCGAGCTGATCACCCGCCCCGGTTTGATCAACGTGGATTTTGCCGATGTACGCACGGTAATGGCGGAAATGGGCATGGCCATGATGGGATCCGGCTGCGCCAGTGGCGAGGAACGGGCGCGCAAGGCGGCGGAAGCGGCCGTCAATTGCCCATTGCTGGATGATTTCCATCTGGCTGGCGCCAAGGGCGTGTTGGTCAACATCACTGCCGGTCTGGATCTGGCCATCGGTGAATTCGACGAAGTGGGCACAACGGTGAAGGAATTTGCGCGTGAAGATGCCACTGTGGTTGTGGGCACGGTGATTGATCCGGAAATGCATGACGAGCTGCGGGTTACCGTGGTTGCCACCGGCCTGGGAGAAGAAGAGGAAGTCCGGATCAACCGTCCGGAGATGGAAGTGGTTGCCCCTCCCAGGGTGGTCATTGCCCAGACGGAGGAATCCGAGCTTGCCGAGGAGGCCGCGGTACAGCCCAGGAACACCCAGGATCTCTATGAAGATCTGGAAGTACCCACTGCCATACGACGCCATCAGGAAAAGCAGGCGAGTTCCAGAACCAGCGAAAAGCTGGACATGGACTATCTGGATGTACCCGCTTTTTTGCGTCGTCAGGCGGATTGATGAACAGGCGCAAATTTGCATTTGGGGTAGAAACAGGGTAGATTAGGGAAATCCCTGAGTTCTGTCGTTGGGTTCCCTAGGGTATTTTGTTTCTTGACGGTAATTTTGACCGGGGCGGAGAAAAAACGCTGATGATAAGGCAAAGAACACTGAAAAACGTTATCCGGGCCACCGGTGTGGGGCTGCATACGGGCGAAAAGGTATTTCTTACCCTGCGTCCCGCAGCCGTGGACACGGGCATCGTGTTCCGACGGGTTGATCTGCCTGAACCCGTGGATATCCCTGCTACTGCCGAAAACGTGGGGAATACGCAGTTGTCCACCACTTTGGAAAAGGATGGAGTGGAAATTTCCACCGTGGAGCATCTGTTGTCCGCTTTTGCCGGGCTTGGCATCGACAATGCCTATGTGGATGTCAGCGCCCCCGAAGTGCCCATCATGGACGGCAGCGCAGGGCCATTCGTGTTTTTGATCCAGTCTGCCGGCGTGGAAGAACAGAATGCCCTGAAAAAATTCATCCGCATCAAGGAATCCGTGGAAGTGCGTGATGGAGACAAGTTTGCCCGGTTCGAACCTTTCGAAGGCTTCAAGGTCAGTTTTGGCATTGATTTCGATCACCCGGTGTTTACCGAGGACACCCAGTTTTCCAGTATCGACTTTTCCTCCACTTCCTTTGTCAAGGAGGTAAGCCGGGCGCGTACTTTCGGTTTTCTTCGCGAAATCGAGATGTTGCGCGAAAAGAACCTGGCCCTGGGTGGCAGCATGGACAATGCCATCGTAGTGGACGATTACCGGGTGCTGAATGACGATGGCCTTCGTTATGAAGATGAATTCGTCAAACACAAGATTCTGGATGCCATTGGTGATCTATACCTTCTGGGGCACAGTCTGATTGGCGCTTTCTATGGTTACAAGTCAGGCCATGCGCTCAACAACAAATTGCTGAACAAGTTGGTGGCTACGCCAGATGCCTGGGAAGAAGTGACTTTCGAGGAAGAAGACGGGCTGGTTCCCATTTCCTATATCGCTCCGGTGCACGCTTCCTGATTTGGAGCGGTTACTCTTCTGAAGATCTGCCCAGGCGTTTGAAAGCTGCGCGCAGATCCGGATCTTCCATGTCGTCGGCCAGATCCCGGATCAGCCTTGCGGTTTGCCGGGACAAGGAACTTCCCGATGTTTTGGCAGGTCTGAGCTGCTGTTGGACGATGATACGGATATCGACCTTTTTCAGATTTGGCGCCAGTGACTTTATCTCACTGAGCATGCGCGGGGCATGAAAACGCAGGCTGGTACTCCAGGCGGGTGAGTCCGTATGCAGAATCAACCGGTCTGCCTTGATCCGGGCATGCAGACAATGTTCATCCAGAGGCGCAGGCAGGATTTTTCTGACCTGTTCCAGTAACGCCTGCTGTTTTTTCAGCATGCGCAGGAGATGGCTCAGTTGCGTGCTGTCTTCCAGTACGCTGCCCACCTTGTGTGGTTTGTCGATCATGGGTTGATTATACGATGTCCGAGAGTGATGGAAACAACAATACCCCGCCTGTTTCTTTCTGGTCAGTCAGAAACGGGTTGGTATTGGTTGTGCTGGTGGGACTGGCCCTGTTTTCCGCTTACCAGTATGGACGCACGGAAGGGAAGCAGATCGCGGCAGACAAGAATCTTCAGCTTGCCATGGACGTCATGGCGAAAGAGAAACAAGAGCTGTCTTCCTTGCGCGAAAACATGGAGGCGGAACTGGATGCCCTGGCCCTGCGTATCGGCAGTCTGCGGGCCAATCTGTTGCGTCTCAATGCCCTGGGCGAACGCCTGGTGAAAGTCGGTGAGCTGGACGAGCAGGAATTCGATTTTTCCTCGGAACCCCCTCAGGGTGGCGTGGATCAGGATACACAGGAGCCTGTGGTCATGTCCGAGCTGCAAACTGAACTGGCTCGCCTTGCTGCGGCGTTCCGCGACCGGGAGCACAAACTCCTGTTGCTCGAAGACATGCTTTCCCGGCGTGAGGTGAGGAAGCAGGTCATTCCCTCCGGCCGGCCTTTGAAAAAAGGCTATGTGAGTTCCGGTTATGGGCGCCGTACCGATCCTTTCACCGGCAAGAAAAAATACCACAAAGGTATGGATTTTGCTGGCAAGCGTGGCAGCGAAGTATTGGCAGTAGCGGCTGGTGTGGTAACCGAAGCCGGCCCTGTGAGCGGTTACGGAAATCTGGTGGAGATCCGCCATGCGGATGGCTATGTGACCCGTTACGCCCACAATCAGGAAAACCTGGTAAAAGTGGGTGACCGGGTAGAAAAGGGTGAACCCATCGCCATGCTGGGTTCCACTGGCCGTTCCAGCGGGCCTCATGTGCACTTTGAAGTGAGAAAGGACGGCAAGATCGTCAATCCCTTGCGTTTCATCAAGGGTGGCTGAGACTTCTTTGACAGTGTGTTTTCGTGCGCCGGTCCTGATCCCTTGAGGGATATACATATTAACCCGGCATCAATTCCTTGTTGTTACGGTAAAAACCTCGTATTTGCGGTATCATTCCCGTTTTGTTTTCAACTGAAAAAGGCTGCGGTATTGTGCTGTTCGCCGCTGTCCGTATATCTGGTTCTGGAAGGTTCCAAACTTCATGTTCAATAAAATCGCAAAAAAGGTGTTTGGCAGTCGTAATGAACGGCTGGTCAAACGCATGTTCAAGGAAGTAGAGAAGGTCAATGCCCTGGAGGATTCCGTCAAGGCGCTATCCGATGAGGAGCTTAGAAACAAGACCGGGGAATTTCGTCAGCGTCTGAAAGATGGCGAAAATCTGGACAAACTGCTGCCCGAGGCTTTTGCCGTGGTGCGTGAAGCCAGCGTCCGGGTGTTGGGCATGCGCCATTTCGATGTGCAGCTCATCGGTGGCATGGTGCTGCACCAGGGCAAGATCGCCGAGATGCGCACCGGTGAGGGAAAGACGCTGGTGGCGACCCTTGCGGTGTACCTGAACGCCCTGGAGGGCAAGGGCGTACACGTGGTTACGGTGAACGACTATCTGGCCCGGCGGGATGCTTCCTGGATGGGCAAGCTGTATCACTTCCTGGGCATGAGTACCGGCGTCATCAATTCTTCCGGTGGTTCCGGGCCGGACAGCAGCTCCTATCTCTTCGATCCGGATGCGGACGGCAGCGCCAGCGGCCACCGTTTTCTGGTGAATGTGGGGCGCAAGCAAGCCTATGATGCCGACATCACCTATGGCACCAACAACGAATTCGGTTTCGACTACCTGCGCGACAACATGGCCTTTGAAGCCGGTCAGCGGGTTCAGCGTCGCCATTACGCTGTGGTAGATGAGGTGGACTCCATTCTCATCGACGAGGCGCGTACTCCCCTGATCATTTCCGGTCCCGCGGAAGACAGTTCGGATTTGTATCAGAAAATCAACCAGATCATTCCCCGGCTCACCCGCCAGGATCCCATCACCAATGAAGAGGGCAAGCCTGATTTCGGTCCGGGCGACTACTCGGTGGACGAGAAGGCCAAGCAGGTATTCCTCAGTGACGAGGGACACGAGCATGTGGAGCAGATGCTTACGGAGATGGGCCTGCTGGACGAGAACGCCAGTCTCTACGATACGGCCAACATCATGCTCATGCATCATGTCATGGCGGCCCTGCGCGCGCATGTGATCTTCCAGCGCAATGTGGACTACATCGTGCGTGATGGCCAGATCATCATCGTCGATGAATTTACCGGCCGCACCATGCCCGGACGGCGCTGGTCGGAAGGATTGCATCAGGCGGTGGAAGCCAAGGAAGGAGTGGAGATTCAGCAGGAGAACCAGACCCTGGCATCCATTACCTTCCAGAATTTTTTCCGTCTGTATGACAAATTGGCGGGTATGACCGGTACCGCGGACACCGAAGCATATGAATTCCAGCAGATCTATGGTCTTGAGGTGGTGGTGATCCCCACCAACAAGCCCATGCTGCGTGATGACCAGACGGATCTGGTGTATCTCACCGCGCGAGAGAAGTTCGATGCCATCGTGGAGGATATCCGCGATTGTGTGGAGCGTGGTCAGCCGGTGCTGGTGGGCACCGCTTCCATCGAAGTATCCGAGCTGGTTTCCCAGTTGCTGGACAAGGCGGGGATCAAACACGAAGTGCTCAATGCCAAGCAGCATGAGCGGGAAGCACGCATCGTCGCCGAGGCGGGGCTGCCTGGTGCGGTAACCATAGCAACCAATATGGCGGGCCGGGGTACGGATATCGTTCTGGGCGGTAACCTCGATGTGGAACTGGAGAATCTGGGACCGGAAGCCAGCGAGGAACAACATGAGAAATTGCGTGATGACTGGAAGCAAAGGCACAAGCAGGTTCTGGATGCCGGTGGTCTGCGGGTTATAGGTACCGAGCGCCATGAATCCCGGCGCATCGACAATCAGCTGCGGGGTCGTTCCGGTCGCCAGGGGGATCCCGGTTCCAGCCGTTTCTACCTTTCTCTGGAAGACAATCTGATGCGCATCTTTGCTTCCGAGCGGGTCGGCAAGCTGATGCAAAAGCTGGGCATGAAGGAAGGTGAAGCCATCGAACACCCCTGGGTGAACAAGGCCATCGAGAATGCCCAGCGCAAGGTGGAAGGCCGTAACTTCGATATTCGCAAGCAGTTGCTGGAATACGATGATGTCGCCAATGATCAGCGCAAGGTGGTCTATGAGCAGCGCAATGAACTCATGGACAGCGAGGACATATCCGAAACCATTGCGGCCCTGCGCGAGGAAGTGCTGAATGAAGTCATCGACAGCTATATTCCGCCGCAGAGCATCGAGGAGCAATGGGATATTGCCGGTCTGGAAGAAGCCCTCAGGGAACATTTCGATCTGGATCTTCCGCTTCAGCAGTGGCTGGATGAGGATGATCATCTGCATGAAGAGCCCCTGCGCCAGCGGATACTGGAAGAGCTGGAAAAAATCTATCAGGAGAAAGTGGCCCTCGCGGGTGAGGAGCAGATGCGCTATATAGAAAAAGCCGTCATGCTGCAAACACTGGATACCCAATGGAAGGAGCATCTCGCCGCCATGGATTACCTGCGTCAGGGTATTCATCTGCGTGGGTTTGCGGCCAAGAATCCCAAACAGGAATACAAGCGGGAAGCCTTCGAACTGTTTTCCGGCATGCTGGACTCCATCAAGCGTGAAGTGGTGGAGATTCTGAGCAAGATTCAGCTGGCGGATGCGCCCCCCCTGGAAAGAGAGCCCCAGGTGAATGAGTTTGAATTCAAACACGAATCTTTCGACGGCTTGCCTGAAGAGCAGGCTGCCGGGGAGCAACAGGCACAAGAGGAGGTACAGCAGCCCTATGTGCGTCCGGATCGCAAGGTGGGACGCAATGAACCCTGTCCCTGTGGCTCTGGCAAGAAATACAAGCACTGCCACGGCAAGCTGCAGTAGGAGGGGGCATGGCTGATATTGCCCCGGTTTCCGGCGTTCGCCTGGCGGCAGCCGCAGCGGGCATTCGCTATCAGGATCGTGATGATCTGGTACTCATGGAGCTGGCGGAAGGCAGTTCGGTGGCCGCGGTATTCACCCGGAATGCATTTTGTGCGGCGCCGGTGCTGGTGGCTCGTAAGCATCTGCAAAAGATTGCGCCACGCTATCTCCTGATCAACGCCGGCAATGCCAATGCCGGTACCGGCGAAGCTGGTCTCGGTGCCAGCTTCGAAACCTGTCGTTTGCTGGCCGCTGCCACGGGCGTGGCCATGAACCAGATACTGCCATTTTCTACCGGTGTGATCGGTGAAGATCTGCCTACCGAACCTTTTGCCCGGGCCATTCCGGGTCTGTTGACGAACCTGGACGAGGATAACTGGCCAGCGGCGGCCAGAGCCATTATGACCACGGATACGGTACCCAAGCTGGCTTGTCGCCAGTTTGAGGTGGATGGCATGATGGTGACCGTCACCGGCATGTGCAAGGGATCGGGAATGATTCGCCCGGACATGGCAACCATGCTCGCCTATGTAGCCAGTGATGCCCGTTGCGAGGGTGAAACGCTGCAGCAGATTCTTCAGCAAGCGGTGGAACCTTCCTTCAATTCCATTACCGTGGATGGCGATACTTCCACCAATGATGCCTGTGTTCTGCTTGCCAGTGGCGCTACCGGCGTGGACGTGAGCGATGCCCGAACCGAGGCCGGGCGTTTGTTCCGGCAGGCAGTGGATGATGTCTGCATGGACCTGGCCCGCGCCATTATTGCCGATGCGGAAGGCGCCACCAAGCTGGTGGAGATTCTGGTGGAAGAAGCCGAGACCCGGTCACAGGCGAGAAAGGTGGCGTACACCGTGGCCCATTCTCCCCTGGTAAAAACCGCATTGTTTGCCTCCGATCCCAACTGGGGACGAATTCTGGCGGCCGTGGGGCGCGCCGGAGTGGAAGAACTGGATATCAGCAAGGTGCGTATCTGGCTGGACGATCTGTGCATTGTCAGCCAGGGTGGACGCGATGCGGCCTATACCGAAGCCAGGGGACAAGAGGTGATGGAGCAAGATGCCTTTGTTATCCGTATTGCCCTTGGCAAGGGAGCAGAGTCTGCATCGGTTCTGACCTGTGATCTGTCCTTCGACTATGTGAAGATCAACGCGGAATACCGTACCTGAGATGCAGTTTGTTCACGTGGCGGCTGGTGTGTTGCGGCGCGCAGATGGAAAAGTACTGGTAGCCCGGCGTGATCACAATGCACATCAGGGAGGACTTTGGGAGTTTCCTGGGGGCAAGCTGGAAACCGATGAATCCGTTCCTGATGCTCTGTCCAGGGAGCTGAAAGAGGAGCTGGGCATTCAGGTTCTGGAAGCGCGTCCCCTGATTTCCGTAGCTCATGTCTATACGGATCGCAAGGTGTTGCTGGATACCTGGCTGGTCAGCCGTTGGCAGGGGCAGGCGCAAGGGAGGGAAGGTCAGCCATTGTCCTGGCTCGATCCGCGGGAACTCGATGATCTGCCCATGCCGCCAGCGGACATCCCCATCGTCAAGGCAATCCGCTTGCCTGATGTCTATCTCATTACGCCACCTGCGGTGACTCATGCCGACCGCTTCCTTGAAGAACTGGAGACGGCTTTGATGGATGGGGTCTCATTGTTGCAATTTCGTGTTTTCGGCTTGCCGGAAGACCTGTTGGAGAACCTGGCCCGGGCCGCGCGCGATTTGTGTGAAAAACATGGAGCGCGAATGCTTCTCAATGGCCCCCTGGAACGGGTGCGGAAAGTAGCTGCCCATGGCTGGCATCTGGACCGCCGCCAACTGGGGAATCTTGTCACGGCCAGGGATTATCCGGAATTGCTCATGGGGGCGTCCTGCCATGATGCGCAAGAGCTGGCCATGGCGGGTGAAAAAGGCCTGGATTTTGCGCTGCTGTCACCGGTGCTGCCCACCGCCAGTCATCCGGATGCGGAGCTGTTGGGCTGGGAGCGTTTTTCGGATCTGGTGTCCGGTCTGCCTTTGCCCGTGTATGCCCTGGGTGGCATGAACAGAGCCATGCTGGAGCAAAGCTGGCAGGCTGGTGCTCAAGGTATTGCCGGTATCCGGGGGCTTTGGCCGGGTGTTATTCCTGAGTGATTTCACACTCATCTTCGACATCCGTAAGCCATTCATCCAGATCAATAAGCTGGCATCGCTTGCTGCAAAAGGGGCGCCAGGGCGATTGCTCGTCCCAGGTTACCGGGGCCGCACAGGTAGGACAGATAACGGTCACCAGGGAATTGCTTGAGGCTTGTTTCATGTTCATATGGCGCAGGTCTTGAGTTTGAAAGCCACTTCCTGGCTGGTCTGTTCCGGCTGTTCCCAGTCCCTGCTTTCCATGAAGCGAATGCAGAACCGGTGTTTGTTGCCGCTGATTTCGGCGTAGAGAACGGATTCAGCCGGCAGCATTACCTGAATCAGATCCACACGGCGGTTCTTGTCCAGGCTTTGTTGGAAAAAACCGTCGCGGGTTGAACGGGAGCGGAATACATTGCTGTTGCGCAGAATGCCCAGTAACAGATCCGTGCTTTCCTGAACCACGCTGATTTCATGTCGCCAGGCGTCGAGTTGCATGACCCGTTCCGTGTGGGGGAGATTGAGCCAGTGATGCAGCTGTGGCAGGTCAAACTCGAAGCTGCCTCCAGGAATGACGGAACGCTGCAGGATACTTTTGAGAAATTCGTTGCCGCGCAGACTGCTCCCCAGCTGACTGCTGGTGTTGAACAGGCGTTCGCTCATGTGCGTGATGTCTTCCAGCACCTGCTGCAGACGCAGTTGATCCACGCCTGGATTGTCACCAATGCGTTCCAGGGAGGTTTTCTGCTGTTCCAGTTGTTTGATCAGTTCCTGCTTGATATCCGCCCGGCCGAGTATGCTGGTGATATCCAGCAGCGCCTGTATGGCGACCCGGCTCTGCCAGGGGCTGGAAGCGGGAAGGTGGTACTCGAATTGTTCGAACAGATGAGAAATTCGCAGCAAGGTGCGAGTCCGTTCGTTCAAGGGGTGTTCAAACAAAAGGGAGTTATGCAAGTCAGGCATCCGGCCAGGGGCAATGTTGTGGCGATTGGGTATCCCGAAAAATTCCTTCCATGGAATTTTTCTCGTCGTAAAGAGAAAGTGCGATTTCCTCTTTACTCACATTTTCAATTACTTGTGGTGATCGAAAATGGTGGGACTTCCTTGTCCCACTCGGGCATCCCGATTTTTCGAGCTGCCCTATTGTCTATCAGATGCCACCAGGGTTCAAACGGGAATAGTCATTGAGACAGTTATTAACTCGGCAGCAATCTATATCGCGTTCAGCCCGCTTGCCCTTGTTCGCGGCAAGGCATCAGCCTGCCGTTGTAGTGATTCTACAACAAAGGCTGATAACGCTGTCCGCGGGCAAGGGCAAGCGGGCCTGTCCTTATAGATCAATCGGTTAGGGGTTTCAAGAAAAGGCCAGCTCCGCGTTCCGGCTCTTGCCAAGGGAACAACCCTTGCCTGCGAGCCGCGCCTTGATCTGACCTTTTCTTGAAGCCCTGAACACGACATAGATTGATGCCGGGTTAATATTAACCCGGCATCAATCTATGCCATCCTCAGGACGTCAGACAAAAGTCAGAACGCGGCGCGCTTCGCAGGCAATGGTGATTCCATTGGCAAGAAGCGCAACAAAGTGCTGGCTTTTGTCTGACGTCCCGATCTTTTTTCAATTCAATGGGTTCGGCCACCACGAGCACCCCCGTGGACGTCGTTGCCGCACCTCGACAGGGGATCACCCTGCCTTCGGCGCGGCGCCTCGCCACGGGTGCGCTCGTGGTGGCTGAGGGTGACATAGATTGGTGCCGGGTTAATATCAATGGCTGCCGGTTCCATCCGAAACAAGGGAAAGATAGTATTTGTGCAGCATTTCCACCTGGGCAAGCAGGGCGTTCATGTCCTTGCTGTTGTCGATGAGGTCATCTGCCGAAGCCAGTCTTGTTTTCCGGGATGCCTGTGCGGCAAGAATCTGCCTGGCCTGCTTTTCCGATATCTGGTCCCTCAGGCATACCCGCTGAATCTGAAGCGCTTGTGGAACATCCACCAGCAGCACCCGATCAACCATGCCCTGCATGTCATTTTCCACCAGCAAGGGGATGACTACGAGGACATAGGGGGCGTTGTGCAGCTGATCCAGGCGACGCCCGACTTCCTCGCGGATCGCCGGGTGAAGGATGTTTTCCAGGGTGTTTCTGGCTTCAGGAGAAGAAAAGATGTGCTGCCGCAATTTCTGCCGGTTCAGCCTGCCGTCATGGCGGATGAATTCGGCGCCAAGCCGGTTTTTGATTTGCTTGAGAGCGGGCTGGCCTGGTTCCACCAGTTCTCTGCTGATAAGGTCGGTGTCGATAACTGGTATTCCAAGACGGGAAAAGTGATCACTGACAGCGGTCTTGCCGCTGGCTATGCCGCCGGTAAGGCCAATCTTGAGCATGGGTGGCCTGTCTATTGCAGCCCGGCGAACTGCAGGTAGCTGCGGTTGATGTCTTCACCCCAGATCATGGCGATCCAGCCGGCGGCCGCGAGATAAGGGCCGAAAGGTATGGGGATGCTCTTGTCTCTTCCCAGCGCCAGGATCATGCCCAGTCCGCTGATGGCGCCAACCACGGCAGAGATGAGCAGAATCTGTGGCAGGAACTGCCATCCCAGCCAGGCACCAAAGAGTGCAAAAAGCTTGAAGTCGCCATAGCCCATGCCTTCCTTTCCCGTGGCCAGCAGAAACAGATGGAACAGCAGCCACAGGGACAGGTAGCCGGCGACGGCGCCATAAATGGCTGATTGGATGTCAGCAAACATGCCCTGCAGATTCAGCAGCAGCCCCAGCCAGATGAGAGGAAGTATGAGTATGTCAGGAAGAATCTGCAGGCGAATATCGATGACGCTCATGGCGAGCAGCGCCCAGGTCAGAAGCAGTGCCGCCAGCGCCTGCCAGGTAAAGCCGAAATGCCAGACCACTACCAGAGAAAGAATGGCGCTCAGAAGCTCCACCAGCGGATATTGAACCGACAGAGATGTGCCGCAGGATGAGCACCTGCCCTTTTGCCGCAGCCAGCTGATGAGCGGAATATTCTCCCAGGCGCGGATCCGGTGTCCACAGGACATACAACTGGAGGGCGGATACATGAGATAGGCGAGGCCAAACCAGCGATTGGGGCGGTATTCCACTTCCTTTCCTGCCAGTTCCGCGCAGGCATCCTTCAGTTCCTGCTCCATCCGTTGGGGAAGCCGAAATATGATTACATTCAGGAAGCTGCCCACCAGCAGTCCAAGAACAAAGCCCAATGGATAGAGAATTGCCGGCTGGGCAAAAACTTCTTCCATCAAACGGCGGCGCCCAGTTTGAAGATTGGCAGATACATGGCGACCACCAGTCCACCGACCAGGGTGCCAAGAACAACCATTATCAGCGGTTCCATGAGGCTGCTTAGCGAGTCAACCGCATTGTCCACTTCTTCTTCATAGAAATCCGCTACCTTGGCCAGCATTTCGTCCAGTGAGCCGGATTCCTCACCGATGGCAACCATTTGCTTGACCATATGCGGGAACAGGCGTTGCTGTTCCATGGCCAGGCGAAGGGACTGACCGGTGGCGATGTCCTCGCGCATTTCCTTGACAGCGTTGCCATATACCACGCTGCCGGTTGCGCCGGCTACAGACTCCAGAGCTTCGACCATGGGGACGCCGGCGGCAAACATGGTGGATGTGGTGCGGGCAAATCTCGCCAGGGCCGACTTGTGCATGATGGAACCGAATACCGGAGATTTCAGCATGGCTCTGTCGATAAATTCACGAAACTTCGGTGAACGCTTCCAGATATTGGAGACGATGATGATAACCGCAGCCAAAGCCAGAATGATGAATACCCAGTTGTCCCGTATGAAGCGGGACATGCCTACCACCATTTGCGTGAAAGCAGGCAGTTCTGCGCCAAAACTCTGGAACAGCTCCTCGAACACAGGGACCACGAAAATCAGGATAATGGCGGTGACCAGTATACCCACACTAAGAACGGCGGCAGGATAGATCAGTGCTTTCTTGATTTTCTTCTTGATGGATTCGGTCTTTTCCTTGTAGGTGGCGATCCTGTCCAGGAGGGTTTCCAGTACACCGGCCTGTTCACCGGCTTCCACCAGGTTGCAGAACAGATCATCAAAATACAAGGGGTGCTTGCGCAGGGCATTGGTCAGGGACGTGCCGCCTTCGATATCGGCCTTGATGGCCAGTATCATTTCCTGCATGGAAGGATTGTTATGCCCCTTTCCCACGATATCCAGCGCTTGCACCAGGGGTACGCCGGCTTTCATCATTGTGGCCAGCTGGCGGGAGAAAACAGCGATGTCTCCGGTAGTGATTTTTGGTTTGCCGAGCGTTATGTTGATCTGTTTCTGAACCTTGAGAGGAGTAACTCCCTGACGGCGCAGATCGGCGCGAACAATGGCATCGTTGGCGGCCCGGGCCTTTCCCTTGATCTTCTTGCCTCTTCTGTCCGTACCGGTCCAGGCGTAATCGTAGGTTTTTTCCGCCTTTGGTTTTTTCGTGGCTTTTTTTGCCGCAGTTCTTGTCGCCATGGATTCTAGTCCTTGGTAATTCGGTTGATTTCTTCCAGACTGGTAATGCCGTTCTTCACCTTCAGCAGGCCAGCGGTCCGCAAATCATAATAATAGCCTTCTTTCAAGGCCTGTTCCTTGAGCTGCATAGCATTTCCTTCTTCGAGGATGATTTGTGCGATTCCTTCGGAAACCGGAAGAATTTCAAATATTCCCACTCGGCCCTTGTAGCCGTTGTTGCATTTGTCGCAGCCGACGGCCTTGTAGATGGTAAGCCCTTCGGCGATCTCTTCTTCGGTGAAGCCTTCTTCCAGCAGGGCGGTGCGCGGCAGATCCTCGATATCCTTGCAGTTCTCGCAGAGCCGCCTTCCCAGGCGCTGCGCCATGATCAGGTTGACCGAGGAAGCAATGTTATAGGGCGGTATGCCCATATTGGCCAGACGAGTCAGGGTTTGTGGTGCGTCGTTGGTGTGCAGAGTGGACAACACCATGTGGCCGGTCTGGGCTGCCTTTACCGCAATTTCGCCGGTTTCCAGATCCCTTATCTCGCCCACCATGATAATATCTGGATCCTGGCGCAGAAAGGCACGTAGTGCATCCGCGAAATGCAGTCCACTGGACGGGTTGATGTTGACCTGGTTGATGCCTTCTACCTGGATTTCCACCGGATCTTCCGCTGTGGAAATGTTTACTTCAGGGCTATTCAGAATATTCAATGCCGTGTACAGGGAAACAGTTTTACCGCTACCGGTGGGGCCGGTAACCAGAATCATGCCATACGGCTTTTTGATTGCCTGCATGAACAATTCCTTCTGGTCTTCTTCAAAACCCAAGGCATCTACTCCCAGGGTGGCGGCCGAGGCGTCGAGGATACGCAGAACGACTTTTTCTCCATAGACCGTAGGGCAGGTATTGACCCGGAAATCGATGGCGTGATGCTTGGAAACCTTGAGCTTGATGCGGCCGTCCTGGGGAACCCGGCGCTCCGCGATATTCAGCCGCGCCATGACTTTCAGACGGGAAGCAAGCCGCTGTGCGATATTGACTGGTGGACTGGCTTTTTCAAACAGCAGTCCGTCCTGACGATAGCGTATACGATAACGTTTTTCATAGGGTTCAAAATGAATGTCTGACACGCCGCCATTGATTGCATCCAGCAGTATCTTGTTGACGAAGCGGACTACGGGGGCTTCATCGATTTCCGTCTGGGATTCTTCGTCGATTTCGCCATCGCCATCCAGGCCGAAATCGATGTTTTCAAGATTTTCCTCCAGCATGGCGCCCATGGCGGCGTCCTGGGTCTGGGAGGCTTGTTCCAGAGCGGCTTCGAGTTTTTCCTCTTCCACCAGGATAATCTCGATGGCCAGTCCGGTGCTGAACTGGATTTCCTTGATGGCTTCCTGGTTTGTCGGATCGGATGCCGCCAGAAACAGGCGGTTGCCGCGGCGCACCAGGGGCAGAACATGGTGTTTGGTAAAGAGGTCTGCCTCCACTTCTTGCAATGCAAGAATGTCCTTGTTGATCGCATCGAGGTCGAATAGTGGCAATCCAAATTCCTGGTGAGCCAATACCGCAATCTGTCTTGACGGCACCAGTCCGTTGCGCACCACATAAGTGATGAGCGGAATGCCCTCCTCCTTTGCTTTCTTCTCGGCTTCCAGGGCTGCATCCAGCTCCAGAAGGCCGGCATTCACCAGATAACGGGAAAATCCTTTCAGATTCTTGTTTGAGTCTTCATTCATAACATTTCACTGTCGAACGGATCTAAAGCTTGGTGTACCATGCCCTTTGGCTACAGTAATTGCATTTTGTTCTGAAATCATGTGAATGTCCAATAGCTTATTGAATTTATTTGAGAGCTTGCTTCAGGCGATTGGAAGATGACGGAAACCCGCAGGGGTGCGAGGAGCCGATTGAGGCTTGTGAGATGCTTCTTCCAGGGGCGTGAGACAGAAGTTTTTTCGCCGGGCACAACAATAGAGGGAGTGTAAATTGTCAGCAGAAAGCAACTTGTCCATCATCCTGCCCGCCTACAATGAAGCCGGCGTGGTGGGGACTGTCGTGCAGGGTTTGAGGGAGTCTTTTCCTCATGCCGAAATACTGGTTGTCGATGACCGTTCCCGGGATGAGACCGCGGAAGAAGCTAGTGCAGCTGGCGCTCGGGTGATCTCGCACAAGTACAACATGGGCAATGGCGCTGCGATCAAGACCGGCGCCCTGCATGCCACTGGAGATGTGCTGGTATTCATGGATGCTGATGGCCAGCATAGCGCGGAAAACGTGCGCGCCTTGTTGACAAAAATAGATGAAGGTTATGACATGGCCATTGGCGCGAGAGATTCTGACGGTCAGGCGAACCGGCGCCGCCATTTTGGGAATGGTTTGTTAAATCGTCTGGCTTCTGTATTGACCGGACACAGAATTGATGATCTGACTTCCGGTTTCAGGGCCGCGCGGGCAAACACATTCCGCCAGTTCCTGTATCTGTTGCCAAATGGCTTTTCCTATCCAACGACATCCACCATGGCTTTTTTGCGCTCGGGGCATTCGGTGGCATTTGTGCCTATCAAAGTACATAAACGCAAAGGTGCTAGCAAGATAAGCCTTGCCAAGGATGGCGTACGTTTTTTGGTCATTGTCATGAAAATGACCACGCTATTTTCACCAATGCGGGTATTTTTCCCATTAAGTATACTGTTCTTTGTGTTGGGAGCAGTTCGCTATGGTTATTTCTATTGGGAGACAGGAGGGTTTTCTGCTTTTGCTGGTGTCATGTTCATTACCGCAATACTAATCTTCTTGATTGGATTGATATCCGAACAGGTTACTGCGTTACATTATGGGATTTCTCGTGCAGAAACGGATTATAAGAATTTGGATGATAATTCTTCCTCTTGATCATAGTTTATAGTTCAGTATTTTTTAAAGGGTTATTTAAGTGCTAGGGAACCTCTGATCAAGTTTGGATCAAGCGGATGGTGATGCAATATGTTTCTATACAAGGCGAAAATTGAGTTTAATAGCGAAAGCTATTGCGAAGATTGGCAAATTTTCGATCCTGAACATGCTGCTGACCGGTATTCCTGCGGGTCGGGAAGTAGCCGCGTGTTTTGGGTGCAAGATGCGAGTTCATGATTTAGTCTGAGGTCTCTTGGCTATACTGAAAAGTTTCCTCTATGAGGGAGGTGTTCATTGTCGACAATTAAATTAGCACGCTTTCTTGACTTTCTTAAGGGGAGTCTTCTTCATCCGCAATGGTTGTCTGACCGATACCACTTGCTTTCCAGACGCAAGTTGCGTGCGATAAAGAAAGGTTTGGTTTTTGATGTTGGTAGTGGAAATAGTGATTTGCGTCAATTATTGGATCCTTCAATAAGCTTGGTTCGTATTGACTATCCTAGTACTAATGCGCTTTACAACAAAAAGCCAGATATATATGCGGACGCGAAATGCTTGCCTGTTTCTGACCAATGTGCAGATGGTGTTCTTCTTCTGGAAGTTATTGAACATATATTTGACTATAAGGTGGTTTTTAGAGAATGTCACCGGATTCTATCGTCTGAAGGGATTTTGTGTATTTCTGTTCCATTCATATATCCAATACATGATTCTCCTTATGACTTCCATAGATTTACTCGATATGGTCTGGAGAATGAGCTTCATATTGCTGGATTTGATGTTATGGAAGTTCTGCCGCATGGTAACTCTATTATTGTAGCAATGCAGATGTTTAATCTGTCTTTGTTGGAAATAGCTAAAAAATGTATTGAAAAAAATTTGTTTGTCGGTGTTTGTGTTTCATCTATGGTGTATATTGTTTGTGTGTTGAATAATGTTCTTTCTTTTCCTTTTTTGTCGTTAAAATTTAATAATTCTGCTGTTTTTGGCTATTTCATTATTGCCACTCCTGCTGGCTAAGAGAATTTCTCATGAATGTCCTTTTCGTCACGACTTCATATCCGATTAGATGTGGGTCGTCCAGTGGAATATTTGTCAAACGATTGGTTTCCCGGCTGAGTCGATCCCATTCTGTCAAGGTGGTAGTGCCCGCGGATGCATCTTCAGAACCTATATGTGTTAGCCAGGAGGGGCTGCAGATTCTGGATTTTCGCTATGCCCCCCGAAGATGGCAGGTGTTGGCTCATTCGCCTGGAGGTATTCCGGTGGCACTGAGGAATCGGCCATGGATGTATTTAATGATACCTTTTCTTCTTGGAGGCATGTTCTTGCATTGCTTGTGGTATGGCAGAAACAGCACAGTCATTCATGCAAACTGGGCAATAACCGGCTTGATTGCTGGATTGGCGGGCAGGTTGGTGGGTGTACCGGTCGTCGTGACTTTGCGTGGAGAAGATGTAGGTAGAAGTTCCAGGAAAGCTGTGAATCGATGGATTCTAAAAAAGGGTATTGCCTTATGCAACCAGGTGGTTGGTGTCAGCGAAGCCATTGTGGCAGATATAAAACAGCAATTTCCTCAATATAGTGATAAATGCAGGTTGATTGAAAACGGAGTAGGCGATGGCTTTCTTTCCATTCGGCGTTCTGTCTGCCCGAAACCTCAGCTGCGACTGTTGAGCGTTGGAAGCCTGATCCCGCGAAAGGGAATGAATACAATTATCGACGCGGTGGCAGGCATGACTGAAATCAGTCTTACGGTCATTGGTGATGGCCAGGAACGAAAGAATCTTGTTCGCCTGATAGAAAAATACGATTTGTCACATAGAGTAAGACTCGTCGGCTGGGTTTCACCGGATGAGATGCCAGAATTTTTTGCTGAACATGATGTTCTGGTTTTGGCAAGTTATAGTGAAGGACGGCCCAATGTGGTGCTTGAAGCGATGGCGGCGGCCATGCCGGTGGTGGCAAGTGCCATAAATGGAGTTGATGAGCTGGTGCAGCCAGAGGTGACGGGGATGTTGTTTCCCCCAGGTGATAGTGATGCTCTAGCAAGCTGTATAGAACGATTGTTGCAAAATGATCGTCTGATGCGGGATATGGGCAACAACGGGCGCAAGTATATTGTTGATCAAGAACTGAGTTGGGAGAAGACAGCAGAAAAATACAGTCGTGTCTATGGACAGATCGTAACAGGAGTCTGCTGATGTGTGGATTTCTCGGGCATGTGGTCGATTCGCCCATGAAAGCAGATCCGATTGCGGTGAGAAAAGGTGCCGAGGCATTGGCTCATCGTGGGCCGGACGGCAACGGGCAGGTAGATGTTGAACAATGCAGTCTGGCCCATCGCCGGCTGAGTGTCATTGATATTCAAGGCAGTTCCCAGCCTTGGCAATCAGCATGTGGCCGTTTTCTTATGGTTTTCAACGGAGAAATTTACAACTATGTTGAGCTGAAAAACGAACTGCAGGCAAAAGGCGTTCGTTTCCGCAGTGATGGTGATACAGAGGTTCTTATGAATCTTTTCATCGAACAGGGCATAGACTGCCTGAGTAGGCTCAATGGAATGTTTGCCTTTGCTGTTTGGGACAAGCGGGATAGGCGATTGTATCTGGCTCGAGACAGAATGGGTGAGAAGCCGTTGTACTATTCCGCTGCCTGTGGACAACTTGCATTTGCTTCGGAACTGGCTGGTCTTGAATATTTCAAATTCATCGACAGATGTATGGATGCATTTGCCATTGGAGATTTCTTCGCTCATCAGTTCATTGGTGGAGAACGCACTATCTATTCCGGTGTTCGCAAACTGATGCCTGCACACTATCTGGTATGGCAAAAAGGACAGACTGAAGTTCGCCGGTACTGGAGTATCCCCTGTCCGAATAATACATCCTGTACGGAGGAAGAGCTTTGTGAAGAGTTGGCCGCTCTCATCGAAAGCTCGGTGCGGCTTCGTTTGCGAAGTGACGTGCCGTTGGGAACCTTCCTTAGTGGCGGACTCGACTCTTCCCTGATTGCCCATGTCATGCGCCAGCAAGGCGGACTGGTGGAGGCATTTACTATCGGTTTTATTGACAAGAGTTATGATGAAAGTGACATGGCCGAAGCGGTTGCCAATGAATTGGAGATTGTACATCATCTGCAAAAAGAGGAATTGGATGATGTTGGCGAAATAAATTCCATTATTGACAGTTTTGGGGAGCCTTATGCAGATCCTTCGGCGGTGCCAACATCAATGCTATGCCGTTTTGCCCACAAGAGAGTTACTGTAGCCTTGTCAGGTGATGGTGTCGATGAGTTGTTTGGCGGATACAGGCGTTATTACGCCCGTGCCTTGCTGGAACGATTGCCTGGGTCCATGAGTTTATACAGCAACAAGATCATGAATCGACTAGTTCAAAAAATTCCCGAATCCTCAGTTTATTATGGTAATAGCTTGAGAAAGAAACTACGACTCATTCATGGCTTATTGACGCGCATTGTCCAGTCACCTAGGGATCCACTGGCTCAGACATTCACACTAGAAGAAAGAACGCGTCTCCTGAAAGAAGAAAGAGTACGGCATCCTATGGATCTCCTGGGCGAGCTGGATATTCCGCCTTTGGATCCTGTAAGCACCATGTTGATTGCTGATCAGTTGATATACCTGCCGGAGGACATTTTGACCAAAGTAGATCGCATGAGTATGAGGCACGGGCTGGAAGTAAGGAGTCCATTTCTCGATCATCGGTTGGTGGAGTTTGCCGCGCGACTGCCTTTGCGTTTCAAGATGCGAAAAGGGATTCAGAAATACCTGATAAAAAGTTGCTATGCAGGACAATTGCCAGAAGCTGTCTTGAAGCGTGCCAAGCATGGTTTCGCCGTACCGCTTGGAAGATGGTTTCGTGAAGGCTTGCGGAAACCTTTTGAACAACTGGTTCTGGATGGAGGATACGATGTGTTGAACCGAGGTGAAACAGAAAGTCTCTGGAGGGATCATCAACAAGGCAGGGTGGATAATGGCTTCAAACTGTGGAGCATCTATGTTTTCTGTCGTTGGTATTACAGGCATGTGGGACAATGAAAGAAAGGGATTACCAGCATGATCTGTCCTTGCATTCTCCTATTTTGCTGGATTTGGAATACAAAAGTCCCAAAGTAAGGAAGATGTTGTCCATTTTGCAGGATGCTGACGCCATAGGCGGCGCGGACAGGAAAATGTTGGCTGTGGACATTGGTTGTTCTGGTGGATTCTTTACTAATGGAATCGCACCATTTTTCCAAAATGTACTGGGAATGGATATTGATTTCAACGCACTGCTTGTGGCCCACCAACAGCGAGAGTACGAAAACCTGCATTATATTGGAGGCGATTCCATGAGCCTCCCTTTGCCTGACAATTCCGTGGATCTTGTTATCTGTAACCATGTATATGAGCATGTACCTGATCCTGAAAGGCTCTTCAGTGAGATTCACAGAATACTAAAGTCGGATGGTATCTGTTATCTCGGTGCGGCTTCCCGTTGGATTCCCATGGAGCCGCATTATCATTTACTATTTCTTTCCTGGTTGCCAAAGTATCTGGCTCATCGCTATATGAGATTTTTTGGAAAAGGAAATTATTACTACGAAAACCTGAAAAGTTATGGCGGCATAAAACGGCTCATCCGAAATTTCCGTATAACTGACTATACTTTGAAAATTATCAAGAATCCGGAACAGTTCCATGCAACGGACATGATTCCAAAAAATGGACTGGTGTCCCGGTTACCGCTTTGGGTTTGGAAACTATCCTATAGAGTTCTGCCAACATACATATTGATCTTGAGGAAATGAGCTGTGAGTAATGGACTCAGAAAACAGTGGTTCAGGGGAATCAATTGGCTATCACGCACGTTTTTTGCCAGTCGGCTCAGTTTTTCACACATCCAGGCTTTCCTGTTTTACAATTCACCGCGAAAATTCTGGAATTTCCTCAAAGTGCACTGGGTCATGAAAAGTGGAAAGGAGGTCATCGACTGTTATCCCTATCTTTTTGTCATGGAAGTGACCAACGTATGCAACCTCAAATGCCCTTTCTGCCTGACTGGAAAAGGCATTTCTGGTGGTCGCGATGTCCGGCACATGAAATATGAGGAAGCAAAAAGAATGTTGGATGCCGTGGGTGATTATCTGTATTTCCTGCAGGTATATACTTGGGGTGAGCCTTTACTGAACAAGGATGTCATTAAAATAATTGAATATGCAAAAAAGAAAAATATCTATGTAATGTTGTCCACCAATGCAACAGCCATGACTACGGCCTATAACAAGCGCCTATTAGAATCCGGGATTGATTACCTTATGGTGGCTATCGATGGCGGAAGTAAGCAAACTTATGAAGCATATCGCCGGGGTGGCGACTATGACAAGGTCATAGCCAACGTACAGGACCTTCTTCGGCAAAAGGAAAATAGCCGAACCGCAAAACCATTTGTCGAATGGCAGTTTATTGTTTTTCGTCACAACGAACATGAAGTTGATGCCACCGAAAAAATGGCTTACGAAATGGGTATCAATAAATTTACACCTTTGCCGGCGTATGTTGAAAATGAAGAATGGGCTGCCACGGATTCCCGTTATCGAACAGATCTGGGTAATCCGGAACGCTTATATAATTGTGATCGTCCATGGTCTCATCTAAATGTGCGTGCGGATGGTGGCGTGGCGTCTTGTTGTTATACATTTTTCAAGAAGGATGATTTTGCCCATATCGATGACGGAGAATTCATGAGTGTATGGAATAACGACAAGTTTCGTACAGCTAGACGAATTATCACTCAACGGAGAAAGGGACTACTCTTGGAAGAAGGCGATATTGCCTGTTATGACTGTATGCGAACCGGAATCCGTCCATCCTTTATTGAGATTGAGAATGATGAAGAAGCAGTTTCATCCGAAGTTCAATTTGAAAGCAAGATTATTGGGCATCTCGAATAATCGAAATGCCTGAGTGGGACAGGGATGTCCCACCATTTTCGATCATCACAAGTGATTGAAAATGTGAGCAAAGAGGAAATCGCATTTTCTTTTTTCGAGGTTCTCTATTCAGGGTTGAACAGAACCGGTATTCCTTTTTTTTACATGGAAGAGGATTTCTATCAGGAATAGAGACAGGCCCTCTCCTGCCATGATCCATATCCTGGATCCTATGGCTATGAGAAGAGCGTCCGGTGCTGGGATCACAGGCGTGAGTAGAAGATAAAGAACAGATTCCCGAACACCGATGCCACCCGGCACGAAAACCATTACGAAACCGGAAAAAAAACTCAAGCCTATGCTGGAAGCAACCGGAAGCCACTGAGTTTCTGTAAGCGGGTGCAGCATATTTACGAAGACGACAAATGCGACGCCGAACAGGCACCAAAATATCAAATAATAAAGATACAGCCCGGCCATCTGGCGAAATGATGGAAGATTTATACGGGAAAAACTTTTTCCCAGCTTGCCGGGCAATTTTTGCAATAGCTGAAGGCTGGCAGGGTGAAACACGATCATTGTGGCAACGACGAGCAGTAGTGGCTGCCACCATCCGAGCGAATAGCCGTTTGCGATTATCAAGGCTGGGAGGCCAGCGACAAACGAGCTGGCGGCAAGTAACAGGGTTTCAAGAAAGAGCGCCACACTGATGCTGGGCAGGTCTACTCCCTGTTTGCTGGTCATTTCGGCACGGGATACGTAGGACCAGATGCCACCCGGAATATAACGTGCTATGGAAGACAGCAGCCAAATACGAATGGACTCGAGATGAGGAGGTGAGTGCGCAAGGCTGGATAGGATGATTAACCAACCGAAGGCATCCAGTACAAACAGTAACACCAGCATTGTCAGTGACAGCAGCAATGCACCTCCTTGCAGGTGGTAGTCAGTGTCCCGGAGCTGAGGCCACAGGTCGACCACAATACCAGTCATGAACCCAAGAGATAACAGAACAACCAGATAGCGTGCGAAACGCACCTCAGTTTTCTCCTGTTGACATTATTGGTCGCGCCGGAATACCGACTACCGTAGTGTAAGGTGGAACATTACGGGTGACTACGGCGTTGGCGCCTACAATGGCGCCATCACCGATATGAACACCATCAAGAATTTTGACACCTGCGCCTATCCAGACATTGTTGCCGATGCTGATACCTTTTGCCGTAAATCCCTGCTCTGTGTAAGGCGTATTTTTATCTTCATGTACATGGGAGGAAGCCACGATAAAGCACTGTCCGGCAATCATTACATCATCGCCAATGGTTAGCCCACCGTTTCCGTAGAGAATTGTGGACTGCCCGATACGACAGTTCCTTCCTAGCCTGATATAGCCTTCTGGTGGACCTGCATTGAGCATGACAAAACTGCGCAAAAAGCTGTTGGCTCCTATCCGTATGGCCTCAGGAGTTGTTGAAGTGGCAATCAGTTGCACGCTGTCATCCACGACTACGCCGCTGTTTAAGTGGATCTGACGAGGACAACGCAGGGTTACGCTCCTGCCGATAAACGCCTTTCTGCTGAATCCACGAAAGAGTAACGGGTAAATCAGAGAACGAAGCCCGAAGCCCAATATGCCCGGTATGTACAAACAAAAACCAAGTGCAATTTCATGCAGGATGAGACTGGCGATCCCCGCATTTTCGCCTACGGTTAGGCGAATATATCGTCTTAGTGCTGTTTCCGCCACAAAGCCTCCCAAGCCAAAATATCAGGGATCACCTGAAGAATGTGTTTTGGTGTCTTCGGTTTCTCTTTGCAGGTTTTTTTCCAGATATGCAAACTCGTGCTCCCAATATTTTTGGGAGTGCAATACATAACGGTGTATATACTGCATATTGATCCCCTCAGGCTCATCCTCCTGCCATATCTTTCTACCAAATTGCAGCAATTGCAATCCCTGTTGATGGTACCCTCTTCGAGCAAATTTTGCCGCTAATTCCAGTATGATTTCAGGCTGTGGGTCTGTGATTATTGACTTCTTGAACCAATCTCGGGCCTTGTCGGGGTGGCCATATTCCAGATCCACTAATCCTCTGAGAAAGAAAATATCCTGTTGCCCTCCAGGAGTCTGGAATTGCCGGTTTTTTTCCGCCGCATCAAGCAGCTTCTTCAGTGAAGATGCGTCAAGTCCTGAACAAGCTTTTGTTTTACCATATGCGCCAATGACGGATGGAATCCAGTTAAACAATATTCGTCGCCCTCGCCGACTTTCTGCCAAAGCTGCTTCGGCCATTTTCAGATCTTCAGTGGTCAATCGATTCAAGGCGCACTTGGCACTGATTAAATTCAGTGTCGCCTGTACGCTGAAAGGATGTATTTTTCGTATGGCCTGCAGCCGTTGTACTGCCAGCTCATGGCGATTGCGCTGAATGTCATACAGAGCCGCATGTGTCTGGGCTCGAGCAGAATCCGGATTCATCATCGCCCAAAGATAAGCCTGATGTTCTCCATTTCCCCACAGATCCGCACGCATCCAGGAAAGGATGGCCATTATAACAATCATGGTGCTTCCTATGAGGATTTTGCTGGTTTTGTTGAGATGAATGGACTGGATCAGCATTGCGGAAAGTGGCCAGAATAGAAACAGAGCTGCGACATAATTCCGGTGTTCAAAATACAGTTCCAGCGGAAGTATTGTAGATTCCAATATGTGTGCGGAAAAGAAAAACAGTATGGCTACAGAAAACAAGGGATAGTTTTTTCTCCTCTTCCAGGAAAAGTAAATAAGCCCGAAGACAATTCCAATTGCTGGTAATGTGGTCCAAGGGTGGAAGAAGTCCATGGAAACAGGATAGGCATCATTGAACAGCCCTGTAGTATATGGACGAGGGAATAACAACAATCCCAGGTAATCCAACAGAATACGAAATTCACTTAAAAGGCGCTGGCCAATGCTGAAAGGGCGAATGGCTTGTGCGGTTGCGATGGATTGAGGCAGTTGTAACAGAAGCCAGCCCAGCACCAAGAGAGAAGGTAGCCACAGAAAAATCAGCCGCCAGAATACTCGGATTTTTTTCCAGGGGGGAACATCGGGCCATGGCAGATATCTTTGCAGCAATGTTGCTTCCATAACCCCAGCCCACAATGGCAACAAAGCGCCATTGGCTTTGGACAAGGTGGCGAGCAGTGTACCCAGAAAAAGACTGAAAGACATCCACAGGAAACCACGCAAGGGAGATTGGCTCAGAGTCTGTCTTCCATGTAAGTAACCCAGCAATGTCAATAGTGTCCAGGTAGCCACTAGTATGGCCTGGCGTTGTACGATATAGAGTACTGTGGAAATCCATAATGGATGTAGCAACCACAGGGCGGTAGCCAATAGTGCCACCGTGGTTGACCGGTGCTGCTGAAGTCCGACAAGCCGATTGAGTCTCAACAATAGCATGTAGAGAAATACCCCGTTTAACAGGTGTAAAACCAGGTTTGTACGCTTGAGCGGCCAGGGGTCGGTTGGCCAGTTGTTGGCATCGAGAAGAAAACTGAGTTGGGCTACCGGACGACCGGTTGGATCGGCAACCCCGGCGGTGATATAACGCAAGAAGACTGGCCAATTGTCCACCGGGCCAAAATAGCCAAGAACAGGCAGGTTGGCCCAGTCATCAAAAAGAAAAGGGCCATCCAAGCCTGGAAGGTATAGGAAAGATGTCAGCAGGAGGATCAGAAAAAGCAGCAGTAAATGAAGTTTTTCTTTGAACAGGTAGGTGACCGGGGCAGTCTTCATGGGGGGTATTGTGAAAAACCGAACAGCCTTGGCCGATGACTGTCAATTGCGACAGGCGGAAGGGAGATATCTCCTGTCGATACTGCTGGACTTGCATGTCCAGGAAATGCTGTTTCTATTGGCAGTCAAAAAAGAAAGCAGCACCGTTTTCCCATTGATTACCGTATTGGCGCGATTGCCGAAAGTGGCGCTGATGACGCCATTGATGATATCAAGTCGGGTCACATAATTCCCCTGGATGCTGGTGGGGGTTTGTAGTCCAGCCTGGGAATTGTTGGCAGGAACCCCTCCTTTGTCCGTATAATACATGCTTATCAGGTTCTTGGCATTGGTCGCCAGGGAAAGACCCTCAGTAACTTGACTGCGAACGGTATAGTCTTGGTATGCCGGAATGGCGATGGCTGCGAGTATGCCAATAATTGCAACCACAATCATTAGTTCAATAAGAGTGAACGCCTGTTGCTCGGTTATTGGAACGGTTCGTTTGATCATGGCTAATTTGGTAAGAAAGCCCGCACTGATGCGGGCTTTCTTTGGCCTGAATTAACGGCAGGCAGAAGGCAGATACTTATCTGGGATGTTGCCATCATCTTTGCATACCCATTCAACGCTTCCGTTGTTGGCTGCACCGATAGGAGAGAGTTGCAGTTCATCACCACTGATGTTGGCATGGGCATCATTACCGAACTGTGCGGCAATCACGCCATTTGTTACGGTAACCTGATCCACATACTTGCCCGTGATGCTGGTATTTGCAGTAAGACCGGCTGCGGTATTGTTAGCGGGGAAGCTCCCCCAGTTGGTATAGTATTCCGCAACGGCGGTTTTGGCACCGTCGCCAAGGGACAAACCTTCAGAAACCTGCGCCCGAATGGTGTAGTCCTGATATGCAGGAATCGCGATCGCGGCCAAGATGCCGATGATGGCAACGACGATCATCAGTTCGATAAGGGTAAAACCAGATTGTTTCTTCATTTATTAATCTCCGTAAATGATCAGATTATTTAGTGAATGTCCTTGTAGTCACCGTGTGACCACACTGAACATAACCTCAATTAAGCATGAATCGTGCCAGATTCAAAAAAGTAATCGTAATTCGCTGTAATGCCAAAGGTATTTTGTGTAAACGGGAGCTGTGAATCTGCCGTAGAGCTGACGTTTTTTGTCAGTTGCTGACGTAAATCAGCCGTTCCTGGTGTTGAATTCATAAAGACTGTAGCCATTGCTGGAATATACGGGTTTCAAACAGCTTTTTAGAAAATGGTTAAGCCGGAGTTTTTGGCCGTCAGGTAGCCGTTTGGCCCATCCCATGAACAGATCATTGCGAATCATCAGTAGAGAAAAACCTGAGCGCTTTGCGCCCAGACAGTTTGCTTCGCGGTACTGGGGGTCCTGCAGGGCTTTTTGCAGCCATCCGGAATCGGTAGTCACCGGAAGATTGAAGTAGTAGCGACGATTGCCCATATACAGAGCCAGCACATGATGATTCGCATCATATTTTTGGTTCAGATATTGAATGAGTGAATATTCGCCAAGCCGTTTGGATAATCGTGTTTCTCTGTCTTCCTTCCCTGTCAGATAGGGGATGGGATCGATTTTGTTGTATAACTGCTCGATATAATGGATATTTGGAAATAGCCAGGCGATTGACAGCAGGGCGATGATTCCATTGGCAGTCAGCGGTGCCTTGGATGCAACTCGCTGCCAAATTTTCTGCATGCTGTAAATTGACAGCACGACCAATGGAGGAAGCACCGGGGCCACCCATCGAATCCGCATGTCCGTCTGAAAGAAGACAATAAGAATGAACAGCAGGGAAAAAGTACTGAACAAGCTATATTCTGGCCATGATTTTTCTTCATCCTTGGAGGGGAGCAACAATAAGGCCAAGGGAAGCAGCAACAGAAGCAGATTCAGTTGGCCATCGAAATGTTGTGGGTCATCATCTCGCCCGTCATAGAAAATGCGTAGAGGAATCAGCAGAATATCAAGAGCATTTTCATTATAGAGTAGGTCTCTATATAAAAAATGGGCATGAGAACCTACCTGAGGTGTTTGATTGCCAGTCGAATCTTCCGTTGCCGTATTGGCGGGTGTTGGGTTGAAGAATTGTTCATACAACGGAAAAACGGGGTTGCCTTTCCAGATCCAATTGCGAGCCATCCAGGGGGAAAAAACCAATAGCGCAATGAGTGCGAACAGTACGCCATTCCTCCATGCGCCATTGGAGAATTTTTTCTCTTTTCTTTGCGCAATTCGCATCTGAAAGAAGGGCCCCAGCAATGCTAGCAAGGTAAATGTCACAAGCCCGTTGTATTTGGTGGACAAAGCCAGGCCACAGGCAAGAGCTGACAGGATCAGCCATTTTTTCTTTCGTGTATCTTCCAGCCAGAGTGAAAGGGAGAAAATGGCCGCGGCAGTAAAGAACACTAGACCAAGATCCACATAGACCATGACCGATAGTCTGATGATAACCGGGATAGTCAGAAAGAATAGTGCGCCCAGCAATCCCCATGTGCTGCCTAGTCTTCTTCTGATGAACAGGAAGAGAAGCAACGCCGTGGCAAGTGCAAATGTGAAATGGATATACTTTGCGCCGATATCCCATTTCAGCGCCAGTGGCACCATGTACAGCAGATCCAGCAACTCCGGATAATAAGAGAACTCTATTTGTGGAAGCTCCACTATGCCATTGTGCTGGAGATAAAGTTTGGGTACCGCTAGATGATGGGTCAGGGCATCGCGGCTTTCCGGGGGTACCGATGCCATCAGCAGGATTAGGAGAGTGATCGCCACCAGCCCTGCCGCCAACAATTTCTTCAACCACCGGGATTCTTGCACTTCTTTCCTCCAGTATTTAAGGGACTTCTGATAAACCTGAGTGAAGCAGATTGTGGTCTAAAATGTTCCGATACAAGGCACAAATCGCACGTAATGTCCCAAGGCGCTCTCTCTTGCGCGAGCGCAATTCACCTTGTAGCCAGCTATTGCGAAGCTTCCGCTCTTGATTATTCACAGGGGTGAAGTATGCAGGTTTTGCAGGAATAAAAACCTGCCACACCCCTGACCTGTATCCCTGTAGGCTACGCAGTAGCGGGGCATTTGGGGCGCAAGATGCGAGCTCATGATTTAATCGGAGGTTCCTTGGATGTACAAACACGAACCCCGTCGCGGGTGCGATATGGTGGCGGCCCTGCCAGTCAGTTCGGTCAATTGTGTTGATCAGTAGGTGCTCATTCGAGAATGAAAGTGACCTTGAGCCGTACCTGATAGCTGGCGATTTTTCCGTTTTTCACTTTTACGCTTTGATCGGCTACCCAGGCGCTAGTGATGTTCTTCAGTGTCTTGCTTGCGCGTTTGATGCCATTGGCAACGGCATCTTCAAAACTCTTTTTGGATGTGGCAGTGATTTCGGTGATTCGTGCAACACTCATGTTGAGGTTCTCCTTTCTTTTCCTCCATACCCGTTATGGAGAATTGACAGGCAAAGTGTAGCAGGTAAAACAGACTGCGTGGGCTTGGGAGGCGGCAGGATGGTTCTCTACCGGATGTTGGTGGGTATGAAAGCAGGGACTCCTGTTCGCAGGTTGGTTTGCCACGTGGTTCCCTAATATGGCCATACCGTCAATGGCTGAAGGCCCACAGAAAATCCGTCGGAAAAGGAGTTCCAGTTTGGTGGCACTTGATCTACCCCGGTAGCAGGGAATCGGTCGGGGGTTTTTCTTTTGGGGGGCTTTCTTGCATGCTGTTGTGCAAAAGACTTATTGAAACCCTGATGGGTCAAATCCAGAGCGCGGACAATGGAAATTCGGTGGCATCGAAAGGCGCTACAGAAACGGGTTTGTCGTTGTCCAGGATTTCCAGCAGGGTCCATTTGCCGTCGTGCAGCTCATAGGCTTCCAGGGTCTTGATGTCCGGGTCGATGAGCCACAGGTGGGGAATGTTGAACTCGGCATACAAGGGCATTTTCTGCGCCCGGTCGAGATGTGCGGTGGACGGGGAGAGAATCTCGCAGATCCAGTTAGGCGGTAGTTCGAACCAGGCGGTATCGGGCAGTTCTGGCATACGCTCGCGCCGCCAGCCTGCCAGGTCGGGTACCAGCACATGACTACCCAGATGCAGTTCGGGTTCGTCCAGAATCCACCAGCCGCCAGGGCCATTGATTTGTTGGTCATAAGGATTACCTAGCCGCATACCCAGAGAAGACAAGGCGCGGCTGTGTTTAGGCGCAGGTCTGGGGCTGGTGTGCAACTGCCCATGGATGATTTCCGCTACCAGATTGTCCGGTACGGCAATCAGGTCATCATAGGTGGCGAGTTTTTCTGCGGTTTCGTTCATGTGGGCTGCCCGGAAAGTTCGTATAACAAGCATAGCTTAATTGTCAGGGCAAGAAAAACCCCGGCAGCATCCCTGTTGCCGGGGCGGGGATCGTTGCTTGAAGCCGGACTTCCTGTCCGTTGGCTTCCCTGCCTGCCGGTTCGTTCCCGAACCTGCTTCAATAACGATGGGTGCAGTATATGAATGTGACGGCTCGTTGCCTATAGTGGTTTTCTGAACATCGCGTAGGAAAAAACTGACAAGCTCCCCGGGTGGGAAGGCGATCAGGAGTGTGTATTACACAGGCTCCACATGTGCTTACGCTTACCGGAATGCTATCCGTCAGTCCCAGTTCAATGCTCCTCCGGTCTGATACTCGGTGACCCGGGTTTCAAAAAAGTTCTTTTCCTTGCGCAGATTGGCTTGTTCATCCAGCCAGGGCAGGGCGCATTCGGCGCCGGGGAAGGGTTCTTCCCAGCCGAGTTGCAGGGCGCGTCGGTTGGCGACGAAGCGGAATTGTTCCATGTGGTCTTCCTTGCTGTAGCCAAGGATGGGGTCGCGCAGGATGTAGCTGGCGTAGTTTTCTTCGCAGGCGTGGGCTTCGTCCCACATTTCCCTGATGGCTTTGGGGTTCAGGCTGACCTGTTCCTCATGAATGATCTGTTTGACCACCCGTATGCCGAAGGAAGCATGCAGGACTTCATCACGCATGATGTACTGGAACTGCTCGGCAGTGCCTTTCATCAGGCCGCGGCGTTGCAGGGCGAAGATGGGACTGAAGCCATTGTAGAACCAGCAGCCTTCAAAAATGCTGGCGAAAAAGCTGTAGGCCATGACGAAGTTTTCCAGCTCGTCCCGGTTTGTGAGATCGATATCGGCGCGCAACACCGATTCCAGGCGGCGGTTGGCCATCTGGATCTTGCCGTTGATCTCGGGCACCACCCGGTAACGGTTGTAGATCTCGCCCTGATCCAGTCCCAGGGTCTCGATGCAGTGCTGGTAGGTCCAGGTGTGCAGGGCTTCTTCATAGACCTGGCGCGCCTGATAGATCTGCAGCTCGGGGGCGGACATCTTTTCCATCACCGCCAGGCCGATATTGCGCATCGCCAGCACGTCGGATGTGGTCAGGTAGGAAAGGACGTTTTCATATACATGGCGTTCTTCCAGGGTCAGCTTGTGCTGGTAGTCCTGAACGTCCTGAGCCATGTTGATGTCCAGGGGCGTCCAGTGGTTCTTGTTGGCGTTGAGAAAGTAGTCCCAGGCCCAGGGGTATTTGAAGGGCGCCAGCTGGTTTACGTCGGTCATACCGTTGATGACGCGTTTGTCTTCCGGGTTTACCGGCTTGAGATCCATGGGCGTCGGGGCAGAGGGCTCCTCTTCTGGCGTGTCGGGTAGAGGCTCGCTTTCCGTCGGCGGCATGATGGTTTCTTCCGATGGCGGCATGATGGCTTCCAGGGTCGGAGAAGTGGCGCCGGCCGGCTCCAGCCGGGTTTCTTTGGCGGGTGTGAGGGGGTCGTCCCAGTTCAACATGATATCTGTCTCCTTATGTTACTGGCAGGCTTCGCATTCAGGGTCGAGGATGGAACAGGCCTTGGGGGCTGCTCCGGTGGATCCTCCAAGCATGTTCACGGCGGTTCCGCCGGTAGGGGCGGTGGTGGTTTTTTCCACGCCGGTGGCGCCCATGGATCGCAGGTAGTAGGTGGTTTTGAGACCGCGCACCCAGGCCAGCTTGTACAGGTTGTCCAGCTTCTTGCCTGAGGGTTCGGCCATGTACAGGTTCAGGCTCTGGGCCTGGTCGATCCACTTCTGACGGCGCGAACCAGCCTCTACCAGCCAGCGCGGATCCACCTCGAAGGCGGTGGCGTACAGGGCCTTGAGGTCTTCGGGGACCCGGTCGATGGGCGCAACCGAGCCATCGTAATATTTCAGGTCATTGACCATGACCTCGTCCCACAGTCCGAGCTTCTTCAGGTCATGTACCAGATAGGGGTTGACCACGGTAAATTCCCCGGAGAGGTTGGATTTGACAAACAGGTTCTGGTAAGTGGGCTCGATGGACTGGCTCACGCCGCAGATATTGGAAATGGTGGCGGTGGGCGCAATGGCCATGGTGTTGGAGTTGCGCATGCCCACGGTTTTGACCCGTTCGCGCAGACGATCCCAATCCAGGGTGATGCTTTCGTCCACCTGCAGATAGCCGCCGCGTTCCCTGGCCAGTTCCGCCAGGGAGTCGTAGGGCAGAATTCCCTGGCTCCAGAGGGAGCCTTCGAAGCTGGAATATTTGCCGCGCTCTTCCGCCAGATCGGTACTTGCCTGGATGGCAAAATAGCTCACCGCTTCCATGGAGCGGTCGGCGAATTCCAGCGCCTGTTCGCTGGAATAGATGATGCGCTGCTTGTACAGGGCATCCTGGAAACCCATGATGCCCAGTCCCACGGGGCGGTGCTGCAGATTGGAGTTGCGCGCCTGAGGCACGGAGTAATAGTTGTACTCGATGACGTTGTCCAGCATGCGCATGGCGGTGGAGATGGTCTTCTCCAGTTTTTCCATGTCCAGGCCGTCTTCAGTGACGTGCTGCACCAGGTTTACGGAGCCAAGATTACAGACCGCGATTTCGCGCTCGTTGGTATGCAGGGTGATTTCGGTACACAGGTTGGAAGAATGCACCACGCCCCGGTGGCGGTTGGTGTAACGCACGTTGCAGGGATCCTTGAAGGCTACCCAGGGATGGCCGGTCTCGAATAGCATGCCCAGCATCTTGCGCCAAAGATCCACGGCTTTTACGGTCTTGTGAATGTTCAGTTCGCCACGCCGGGCTTTCTCTTCATAGGCTTCATAGGCCTGCTCGAAGGCCTGGCCGGTGAGCTCGTGCAGATCCGGAGTCTCATCGGGTGAGAACAGGGTCCATTCCTGCTCTTCGGCGACGCGCTTCATGAACAGATCGGGAATCCAGTTGGCGGTGTTCATATCGTGGGTGCGGCGGCGCTCGTCGCCGGTGTTCTTGCGCAGATCGAGAAATTCCTCGATATCGATATGCCAGGTTTCCAGATAGGCGCACACTGCGCCCTTGCGCTTGCCGCCCTGGTTTACCGCCACGGCGGTATCATTGGCCACCTTGAGGAAGGGCACCACGCCCTGGCTCTTGCCGTTGGTGCCCTTGATATGGGAACCGAGGCCGCGCACCGGGGTCCAGTCGTTGCCCAGGCCGCCGGCAAACTTGGACAGCAGGGCGTTGTCGCGGATGGCGCCAAAGATGCCGTCCAGATGGTCGGGTACCGTAGTCAGGTAGCAGCTGGACAGTTGCGGTCGCAGGGTGCCGGAGTTGAACAGGGTTGGCGTGGAACTCATGAAGTCAAAACTGGAAAGCAGATTGTAGAACTCGATGGCCTTGTCTTCGCGGTCGATCTCGTTGATGGCCAGACCCATGGCCACGCGCATGAAGAAGGCCTGAGGCAGTTCAAAGCGTGTGCCTTGGTCGTCATGGATGAAGTAACGGTCATAGAGGGTCTGCAGCCCAAGATAGGTAAAGCTCAGATCCCGGTCTGCCTGCATGGCGCTGGTGAGGCGTTCCATGTCGTACTGTTCCAGACGAGGATCCAGCAATTCCAGTTCCACGGCGCGATGAATGTAGCTGCGGAAATAATCGCCATACACTCCGGCCAGTTGCTCCTGGGTGTCTACCCTGGGCATGCCGAGAAAATCCAGTGCCTCCTTGCGCAGAATGTCCATGAGCAGGCGCGCGGCGGCATAGGAATAGTTGGGTTCGGTCTCGATGAGGGTGCGGGCGCTCATCACCAGTGTCTGGGAGACATCCTCTTCTTTCACGCCATCGAACAGGTTGCGGCAGGAATCATCGAGGATGACCTGGGGGTCGGTCTCATCCAGACCGCGGCAGGCTTCTTCCACCAGGGCGCGCAGGCGCTGTACATTGAGGGGCTGGACGCTGCCGTCGGCCAGGGTGATGTTGACCAGATGTTCTTCTTCACCGGCTTCCTTGCGCGCCTGTTCGCGTTCCTGGGCCCGGGCTTCCCGATACAGCACATAGTCCCTGGCTACCTTGTGCTCCCCGGCGCGCATCAGCGCCAGTTCCACCTGATCCTGGATATCTTCTATGTGTACGGTGCCGCCATCAGGCTTGCGTCGTACCAGGGCATCGGTCACCTGCCGGGTGATATTGCGCACTACATCATGCACCCGGGCGGAAGCGGCCGCGCTGCCGCCTTCCACAGCCAGAAAAGCCTTGGTTACCGCGATGGTGATCTTGTTGGCATCGAAATTGGTGACCTTGCCGTTGCGGCGAATGACGCGCAGTTCGCCCCAGCCGGTGTCTTCAGCGGGCGGAGGGGCGGGGATGTCGTTGGCGCTCGGGGGGACGGCAATATTGTCGTCCATGGAAGGTGTCTCTGTGGTAGCCATGCAGTATTTTCTCCCTGGGGTGTGTTCGGTATCGCCTGAGCTCTGGGGTTCAGGTGACTGCGCCGGGAATGCTCATGGGTCATGGGCCGCTTGTGGGTATTATTTATGGGCCGGAACCGCTTTTCCCTGGGCAGTGTCTGGCATCATATATGGGCGTTTTTTCTCCGTCAACCACAATATGTTGTGTATAAGAGGGTAGAAAGAGGTGGGTTTACTGTGCAAAGGCTGTGGATAAAATCGGGGAAAAGGGGAATAGGCACAGGAATTCAGGAACTTGGAATTTTTTTAGAATATCATGGGATTCTCATGCGCCTGGCAGTGGCCATGGCATGTCGGCATCCGGAAAAATCGGGATGTGAACAAGGTTGCACTTTGCGACGGGAAAAAATGAATTGTTCGAGCTTCCCAGTTGTGTACTGGTCGGCAGCCTGATCCCCAGGGAAGAGCACCCCGAAGGAATTCGGGGTTACAATTGACGCACATTCTGTGCCTGCGTGGTAAACATCTTGTCTGAAGCAATCTATCTGCCCGGCCAGCGCTGGCTGAGCGACACGGATCCGGATCTGGGTCTGGGACTGGTCACCGAGATTGAGCACCGACGCCTGAAACTGCTGTATCCCGCCATTGGTGAAAGCCGGGTATACGCCTTGCCTGAAGCTCCTTTGACCCGTCTGGTGCTGGAGCCAGGCGATCTGCTGCAGGATCAGGCGGAAATGCCACTGACGGTACTGGAAGTGGAAGAGCATGAAGGACTGTATATTTATCTTTGTATGAATGAGCAGGGTGAGCGCCGGCGCCTGGCAGAGATGGATATCAGCCCGCACCTGCAGCTCAACCGTCCCCGGGAAAAGCTTCTGGCTGGCCGCCTGGACAGCAACCACTGGTTCGACCTGCGTCAGCAGAGCTGGCGGCAAATGGCTGCCGAAGCCGTTTCGCCCGTGCAGGGTCTGGCCGGTCCGCGTATCAGTCTTGTCCCTCATCAGTTGTATATTGCCGCGCAGACCGCGCGGCGTTTTCTGCCCCGGGTGCTGCTGGCGGATGAAGTGGGTTTGGGCAAGACCATAGAAGCCGGTCTCATTTTGCATCGCATGCTTCTGGCCGGGCGTGCCCGGCGGGTGCTGGTGCTGGTGCCCGAATCCTTGCTGCACCAGTGGCTGGTGGAAATGCTGCGGCGCTTCAACCTGCGCTTTTCCCTGTTTGATGAGGAACGTTTTGCCGCATCGGATTCGGAAAATCCCTTTACTGACGAACAACAGGTTTTGTGCAGCCTGGATTTCCTTTTGTCCTCACCCAAAATCGCCCGCGCTGCGCTTGAAGAAGAGTGGGATCTGTTGATCGTGGATGAAGCTCATCATCTGTACTGGAGTGAAGAGGAATCCAGCCTGGAATATGATCTGGTGGAAGCGCTGGCGGAGCAGGCGCTGGGGGTGCTGCTGCTCAGCGCCACTCCGGAGCAGCTGGGGCGCGCCGGTCATTTTGGCCGTTTGCGCCTCCTCGACCCGCACCGCTATCCCGATTATCAGAGTTTTCTCGCCGAAGAAGCCCACTATCAGAAAGTGGCGGATATTGCCGCCCGCCTGCTGGAAGGACGGGATCTTGGCGCAGCCGGACAGAAGCTGCTGGAAGAGTTGTTGGGCGATGTGCGGGAGCTGGAGCCGCATACTGTGGTGCGCCGCCTGGTGGATCAATTTGGTACCGGGCGGGTCATGTTTCGCAATACCCGCCATACGGTACAGGGTTTTCCCCGCAGAATCCTGCATGTATCCGAGCTGGCATGGCCGCCAGCCTATGCCGCTCTGGATGATCCCATTCTGGCGCTGGCGCCAGAGCGCCAGACGAAAGACTGGCAGGCCTTCGACCCGCGCCTGGAATGGTTGGCTGCCCTGTTGCAGGATCTTTCCCCGCAAAAGGTGCTGCTGATCTGCGCGCACAGGGAAACCGTGCTGGAACTGCAGGAATGGCTGCGGCGCAAGCATGCCATTCATGCGGCGGTGTTTCATGAAGGCATGGAGATCGTGGAACGTGATCGGGCGGCGGCGTTTTTTGCCGATGCGCAAGAGGGCAGTCAGATTCTGCTCTGCTCCGAGATCGGCAGCGAGGGGCGCAATTTCCAGTTTGCCCGCCATCTGGTGTTGTTCGACCTTCCCCTGGAGCCGGATCTGCTGGAACAGCGTATCGGGCGTCTGGATCGCATTGGTCAGGGGCAGGTCATCGATCTGCATTTGCCGGTGATGCGGGAAAGCCCCATGCACTGTCTTTATCGCTGGTATCACCAGGGTCTGAATGCCTTCGAGCAACCCTCAGCCGTGGCCGTTGCCCTGTATGAGGAATTCTCCAATCTGTTGCACGAAGTGCTGGAAGAGCCTTCTCTCGCGGATGATCTGCTGGAGAAGGTGGCCGTGCGGCGCAAGGCTCTGGAAGAGAAGCTGGCGCAAGGCCGAGACAGACTGCTGGAACTTCAGTCCTGTGATGCCAGGGAAGCCGCGAGGCTGGTGAAGCAGATAGAAGAACAGGAACGCGATTCCGGTGTGGCGGATTACATGCTGCGTTACTGGGATGCCTTTGGCGTGGAACATGAACCGGGGCCGGGCAGTTCACAGATTCTGCGACCGGGGGAGCATATGCGCCAGGAACAGTTTCCCGGTCTGGGGGAAGAAGGCGCCACGGTCACGTTTTCGCGCAATGATGCCCTTGCGCATGAAGATCGCCTGTTCCTTACCTGGGAACATCCCATGGTAAGGGAGGCCATGGAAGAACTGGTGAGTTCCGATCTGGGCAGTGCCGCCTTTCTCGTGCTTGAATCCGGTCCTCTCCCGTCTGGCACTTTGCTCCTGGAGCTGGTTTTTGTCCTGCATTGCACCGCTCCCAGAGAGCTGGAAGCGAATCGCTATCTGCCTCCCACTATGCTGCGCCTGGTGCTGGATCGTCAGGGCAGGGACTACGCAGCCTTGCTGCCGCCGGAGAAACTGCAGGGCCGATCCATGCACAGGGATCGCCAGACAGCGGCAAAAGTCATCAAGTCCCAGGCCAGTCTGTTGCGTACTCTCATGTCCATGGCAGAGCAGCAGGTGGCGGATCGCGCCACGGAAGTGGTGGAGAAGGCGCGCCAGCGAATGCGCCAGGAGCTGGAAGAAGAGCAGCAGCGCCTGCGCAGTTTCAGTGATGGTTCCGCCATGGAAGAGTTGCAATTGCTCGAAGATCATCAGACCTTGCTGGAAGAATATCTGCCGCGCACCCGTTTGCGCCTGGATGCCTTGCGCCTGTTCGTGCGCGTATAATTTGCAGCATGATCCGCATGAGCATAAAGAGGTTTGGCGGGAAAATCCTGTTGTCGGCGCTGCTGTTGTGGTCGTTGGTTCTGGCGGCGGCGGAGCGGCCCAAAGTCGGGCTGGTTCTCAGTGGCGGCGGCGCCCGGGGGGCGGCCCATATCGGTGTGCTCCGGGTTATCGAGGAACAGGGTATTCCCATAGACTACATTGCCGGCACCAGCATGGGAGCCATCATCGGTGGTCTCTATGCTTCCGGCATGTCGCTGGATGAGATCGAAAAGCAGTTGGCGGGCATCGACTGGGCAGACATGCTCACCGACAGCCCCAGACGCAAGAATCTCAGTTACCGCAGAAAGCGCGAGGATGAGGAATTTCTGGTGCGTTATTCCGCAGGCTTCAGTGACGGTGAAATCAAGCTTCCCCAGGGGCTGCTGCAAGGACAGAAACTGCTGTTGTTTCTGCGCAAGCTGACCCTGCCTGTGGCAAAGATCAGACGCTTCGATGATCTGCCCATCCCCTTTCGCGCCGTGGCCACGGATATCAGCACGGGGGAAGCGGTCGTTCTGGGGCAAGGTGATCTGGCCCTGGCGATGCGCGCCAGCGCATCCATCCCCAGTGTTTTTTCTCCCGTGGAGCTGGAAGGGCGTCTCCTGGTGGATGGTGGCGTGAGCGACAACCTGCCCGTGGATGTGGTGCGCGCCATGGGTGCGGACCGGCTCATCGTGGTGGATGTGAGTACTCCCCTGGCGGACAGGGAAAAACTGGGTGATGTGTTGTCCATCACCGATCAGCTCACCACCATCATGACCCGGAAAAACACCGAACAGAGTCTGCGCATGCTGGGAAAACAGGATGTGCTGATTGTCCCGGATCTGTCCGGCGTGGCTACCACGGATTTTCCCAAATCCATGCAGGCGCTGATTCCTGGAGAAAAGGCCGCCCGGCAACAGCAATCCGGCCTTGCGCAGTTGGCGGCGGAAACGGAAAAAACCGGGCTGGCGCAAAAGCCGGGTAAGGTAAAAGATGGAATGCCGGTGATCGAATTCATGGAGCTGGCGAACGATTCCGGATTGTCGGACAAGGCCATACAAAGGTATTTCAGTTCAGTACAGCTGGGTCAACCCCTGAATGTCCTTGCTTTGGAAGAAGGCATCAGCGAACTCTACGGACTGGATCTGTTCAAGCAGGTGAGTTACAAGCTGGTGGAGAAAGATGGCCGTACAGGCATACGGCTGGAGGTGCAGGAAAAGCCCTGGGGGCCGGCTTATCTGCAGGGGGGATTGCAGCTTCATGGGGACTGGAGCAATGGCAATGGCTTCAACCTGGGGATGAGTTATACGCGTACTGCAGTGAACAGCCGGGGCGGAGAGTTTCGCGGAATTCTGGAGCTGGGTGAACGACCGCGCCTGTTTGCCGAGTTCTACCAGCCTCTGGATACGGATCGTGATTTCTTCATTGCGCCCCGGCTGGAATATACGCGCAATACCATAGGGCATTACATCGAGGGAGAGAATCAGGGGGAATACGATTTGTCTGAGGTGCTGGCTTCGCTGAGCCTTGGCCTGAACCTGTCCAGTTGGGGAGAACTGCGCGTAGGCTGGCAGGGGGGACGGGGCAATGTGGATATCCGCAGTGGCTTCCCCGGTGTGGAAGAAGGAAGCTATGGTACAGGTATGTTGTTTGCGCGATTTGGTCTGGATACCCTGGACAGTCTCTTTTTCCCCAGACAGGGCTACTGGTTACAGACCGAGTTGCTCAGCTACAGCCGCAACTGGGGCGATGATCATGATTTCCAACAGTTGGAGCTGGATGCAGGCTGGGCGTTTTCCCGGGACAGAAACAGTTTCATGTTCAGAGGCCAGTTGGGGCTGACCAAGGACAGTGATGCTCCGTTGTACGGTATGTACCGTCTGGGTGGGTTTCTCAACCTGTCCGGTTATTACAAGGACGAATTGTCCGGGCAGCACATGGGGCATGGCATGCTCGGTTACATGCGCCGTCTCGACGATGTTGGCCTGATTCCGGTCTATCTGGGCGCTACCCTGGAAGTGGGAAACACCTGGCAGTTTGCCGAGGATATCGGCGAGGACTGGTTGCTTGGGGGCAGTCTGTTTCTGGGTCTGGATACACCCCTGGGGCCGCTCTACATGGGATATGCCCGGGGTGAAGAGGATCACAGCACTGTATTCCTGTATGTTGGTGCACCGCTGAAATAGTCTTGAGGGGATCTCGAAAAATTCCTTCCATGGAATTTTTCTCGTCGCAAAGAGAAAATGCGATTTCCTCTTTGCTCACATTTTCAATCACTTGTGGTGATTGAAAATGGTGGGACAT
>JALSQZ010000009.1 GCA_026985055.1 Sedimenticola sp.
CCGCCAGTTGGACGCCGATTCCGCCATCGCTTTCTCCATCTTCGGCAATGGCGGCATGAACACCACCTGGAAGGCAGTGCCGAACACAAGCGCAGGCTGCAATGCGCCTCCTCCCGCTGGTCCCGGTGGCGGGTTCGGCCCCTACTGCGGAGCCGGGAAAACCGGCGTGGATCTCATGCAGATGTTCATGTCCGCCGCCTATGCGCGCCGTTTTGGCAACAATTTCAGCCTTGGCATAGCCCCGATTTTCGCCATCCAGCGCTTCAAGGCTTACGGTCTGCAAGCCATGGATAGAGCCGCCTATTCCCTCAATCCCGGCTTCATGACCAACAAGGGATATAACTGGTCGGTCGGTGGTGGCGTGCGCATCGGCATGACTTTCAAGCCCACCGAACGGCTCAGCTTCGGTGCATCCTATCAAACCAAGATGTGGATGACCAAGCTGAAGAAATACAAGGGCCTCTTCGAGAATGGCGGCGATTTTGACATCCCGGCCAATCTTCAGGTCGGCGTGGCCTATGATGTCACCGAAGACCTCAAGATCATGCTGGACTATCGCCACATTTTCAATTCCTCCGTTGACGCCATCAGCAATTCCAGCCAGCTTCCGGCGCTCTTTGGCTCCAAGGGAGGGCCGGGCTTTGGCTGGCGCGACACCAACACAATCAAGCTGGGATTGGAATACCAGGCCTCGGACGATCTGATCTTGCGCGCCGGCTATGCCTATGTCTGGCCAAACCCCGTGCGCTCACGAGACGTCATGATCAATATTCTGGCTCCCGGTGTCATCCGTCATGAGTTCACCGGTGGAGCCACCTGGCGCATGAACGCCAACAACGACCTGGATTTTGCCTTCATGGTCACCCCGCAAGGCAAGCAGTGCGGCGCGATCCCGGCAGGTTTCGGAGGCGGAACCGCTTGCGTGAAAATGAATCAGTTCGAGGTTTCCCTCGGCTGGACCTACAACTTCGGCGCAGGTTCCACCCGCGCCCGCTGATACACCCCGACAGGGAACGAAGCACAAAAGCGCCGTGGCCGCCCGCCACGGCGTTTTTTTGTGCCTTTGCGAGGAGGGCAGGCCATTTTTTTCTGGACAGGAAAAACGCGCCTTTTGTATATGAATACATCTGAATGTGTTGGAGTTGCTTTATATTAGAAAAATCTGATACATAATTCAAGTATTA
>JALSQZ010000010.1 GCA_026985055.1 Sedimenticola sp.
AGCCAGAAGGCCTCATCGAGAATATTGTTCATGGCCATCGCGGTATTGTAAAGGGGTTCGATATCGCGGGAGAAATGCAGCTTGCCTTCAGGCGCGCCAAGCAGTTTCTTCAGCCGTCCCAGATTGGCCTTGCCAATGAAGGCAAGACGGATACGGAACTGTTGGTAACTGTAGCGTGGCCCGGCTCCTTTGGGATACAGCGCCTTGTGATGTTCCCTGAACGCCTGTTTTGCCTGCTCCATATCGCGACGCTGTTTCCGGTCAATTTTTCCTCTTTTGCGTGCGCCGAAAATGCGCTCCGTGGCCTCTGCCCTTTCCTTGCGTGCCCGCCGGAAATGATGTTCCATGGCCCGCGTATCGATCTCCGGATTTTCTGTTCCAGCGCGGCGGGCCCGGGCCAATGCCCTGCTGACCACACCAGTGAAATGCTGATGCAGCTTGGGCAGCAGCAGCAAACCAAGATAGCGGATAACCTCGGTATCATCAGGACGATTGCCGTTTCTTTGGCTGCGCCGGTCGAAATCCTTCAGCCAGTTGCGCTTGTTGCGCAATCTATCGAGCATCCGGAAAAATTCTTCGCGTTCCAGGGGAATGGCGTGAAAATGATTCAGATTGCGAAAGAAGCGGTCCGCTGCATGTCGACAGCCTGCCCTTTCATCACTCATGAGTCGAAGCAAGGTGGTGAAATCCCTGTCATAAGCATCCAGGTAACCTGACCTTCCTTTTTCGGACGGCACGATATTCCTGTAAAGTTCGGGACTGATTTTTTTGCCCTTCTTCCACTGATCGTTATTCCTGATGCTATCTCTATTCAGCCATTCATAAAGCTGTCTGCGCCGCTTCCCGTCGTTGAATGTCTGGAAGAATATCTGGACGATATAGGTATTGGCAAGTTGCAGAAAATGCAGACAGGCAGCACGGAAACGTGCATCCTTTTCCAATGGAAACAAATCAATCTTGAGCGGATTTCGCATGTCTTCCTGTCACGCAAGTATCAAAACTTTTACATGAATAGAGATAAGCTACAATATTCCACCGCTTCCCTGAAGGGTCTTGTCATCCGAAACATTTTCTTTCCAATCTTCCTTTCCCATCCCCGCCAACGACGCCCCTTGCGCCCCCTACCCCTCGATCCCCGGTCCCAGGGCTCTGGGGCCGGTCTTGATGTGGATGAGCGCCGGG
>JALSQZ010000011.1 GCA_026985055.1 Sedimenticola sp.
ATGCAGTTTCAAACCATGACCGACCAGGGATTGCGCTGCGTCACAGTGCTGGACGTCGATGACAACACCGTGACCGCGGATCTGAACCACCCACTGGCGGGCAAGCCGCTGATCTTCACAGCTACCGTCGTCAGTGTCAGACCCGCCGCGCGCGAAGAACTGGCCAGCGGCAAGGTCCTGTAACGAAGCGGGCCGCCAAACGGCTCAGGACTGCCGGGCGCCGTTGATCAGCTTGTCCTCGATTTCGAAACGATCGGCGAGCGATTGCCCCAACGCTTCGATATCGCGGCACAAGGTATTCAGATCCGGCGCATCGCCATTACCCGACAGACAGCATTCGATGAAGTCGAGGTAGGTCTCGGTGGATTGCTGCAACCGTTCCAGCAAACCGGTATCCGTTTTCCCGCCCGCCGGCAGATTCTCGACCAGGCCAAACTGGCCCAGCGCACAATAATCCGTCAACTGCTGCGCCAAATCCCTCAGCCCCGCCTTCAATGCGCCCATTTCATCGATATCCAACGCCAGCAAACGGCAGTAACTGACCAGCAGCTTCTCCCTGGCAGCAGCAAGGGTTTCGATCACGCGGTTGAGTTCTGGCATGGCTCTGGTGGCATTGATTTGTTACACGGATGTTTCCGACATGATACCCCGTCTCCGCGCAATTACCACCTGAACGGCGATGCCAGCCATAATTCGTGCTGACGCGCCAAGGCACACAAAGCAGACCGGCTCTCCATCGGGTATAATTCGGAACTGGTTCACAGTTTAGCCAGCAACCAACCGCCAGCAAGCGCGGACACAACCCATGAATCAAGAGGAATATCCATGAGCCTGCTAGAAACCATTCTTTCCGCACAGAACGGCAATCTGGTCAAAAAGATGGCCAGCACCCACGGCCTCGACATCCAGGACGCGCTGGCGGTGCTCGGCAAGCTGACACCAGCCCTGTCCGGCCAGATCAAGCAGAATGCCGAGCGCCCCGAAGGCTTCGAGGCACTGATGGCCGCGTTGCAAAAAAAGAACCATCACGAATACCTGGAAGATGAACACAAGGCCTTTTCCAGTGATGGCATCCTCGATGGCAACAAGATTCTTGGCCATATTCTTGGCAGCAAGGACAACAGCCGCGCGCTGGCCAGCCAGGTGGCTGCCGATA
>JALSQZ010000012.1 GCA_026985055.1 Sedimenticola sp.
TGATGATAAGCCCCTTGCCGCCGGCCAGGTTCAGCTCCTCGGCCATCTGGCGGCAGGCCAATGCAAAGATGCGCTGGCGCTCCAGGGACTTGCAGCCGGGGCACTGCCGCCCGTTCATGTCCGTTACCTGTTCCTTGGGCGTGTTGCAAATGGGGCATGCATCGCCGCCCTTGACGGCCTGCACCCTGGGCAGGCTCTGCAAGTCCTCCGCCGCCAGCTCGACGCCCATTTCCAGTGCCTTTTTGAGATATTCCCGGGCCTTGATGAAATCCTGCCGGGGAAATGCGCTGCTCTTCAGGATGCGTCCCCGGTAAAGCAGCGCGTAGCGCACCTCGTCCAGTTCCGGAATGGAGAAGTATTCATAGGCCTTTTCCAGGTCCTGCTCGGCTCCCGTGCCCTCGTAGTGGGCAACTCCCAGGCGGTAGCCACTGGTGGCGCGATCCCCCATCTCCCATGCCTTGCGGAACAGGGCCACCGACCTGGTGTTGTCCGGGTCGGCCTCGGAATCATTCCACAGCTCTTCGGCACGTGCGAGTATCTCTGACAGATCGGTCATTTTCCTCTCCCCGTCCTCGTCGGACCGCTGCCGAAAAACCATGAGGTCCATTCCGCCATCCACGGCAAGGCGCCCTGCATCCACCAGATCGAGAACCTGCCGAGAGGTGATGATGTCAAGGTCGTTCTTGACAGCCGCCAGAAATGCATCAAACCGCTCCACGTTGCCTTCGCTCGGACCGGTGAAAATGCCACGCTCATTGTCAAACTCCAGCAATGACCAGGAATGCATGACCATGACGGCCAGGGCATCATTGCCAAAGCGCTTGTAGAACCTCTTCAGATATTGCCGCATCTTGTCGATGGTGGAGAGCGCGCCGGTATTGAAATTGAACTCGATGGGCCTTTTCAGATTGAGAAACGTGGGCAGGCAACTGATGGGCACCTCCAGCACGCCGTTGGACCAGAAAAACTGTTTCCTGAGCCTGAAGCTGTCCAGCGGCTGGGTCTTTCTCGGGGGATTGTAGGAAGAATGCAGGCGAATGCCGCGCTCGTGCATGGCCTGCAGGGTATGCTCGTTGAAGCGGTAACCGCCACCACGATACGCCAGGGGGCGCTCTCCCGTGCATGCCTCGTGCTGCTCGACGAGAAAGTCGAAG
>JALSQZ010000013.1 GCA_026985055.1 Sedimenticola sp.
GGATAGCATGACAGGTACAAACTGTATCCAGCATACTCGTCACGCAACAGGCTGTAATTCATGGTAAAAAAACCCACATTTTGCGCGTTCTGGTGCAATATTCGGGTTAATGCCCCGAATAAAGACCGGCCACTTCATCCGAGTAATACAGCAGAATGCGGTTTCGGCGCAATTTGAGGGTAGGCGTAAGCAAGCCGTTTTCCGGGGACATGGGTTGATGAAGTATGGCCAGCCGGTGAATCCTGGCATAACCGGGGAAACTGCTGAGTTGTTCCTGCACCTGCCGCAGCATCTCATCGACAACCACGGGATTGCTGTAGTTGCTTTCATCGCCGGGATGCAAGCCAAGGGATTTACACAATTCATCGAAAGCCTGGGGATTGGGTACCGCCAGGCAGGAAAGATAGGGTTTGCCTTCACCAATGACCATCGCCTGTTCGATCAGGGGTGACAGGGTGATGGCGTTTTCCATATCCGTCGGGGGAATCTTTTCGCCTGTGGCGAGAACGATGATTTCCTTCAGGCGGCCGGTGATGAAGATATGGCCGGTATCGCCGATGCTGGCCTTGTCCCCGGTGTGCAGCCAGCCATCCTGGTCAATCATTTCGGCAGTGGCTTCCGGACGGTTCCAGTAACCGAGCATGACGCTGGGGCTGCGGGTAAGCAGTTCTCCCTGTTCGGAGATCCGCACTTCCACTCCGGGCAGGGGCAGTCCCACGGATGCGGGCACATTGTTTTCCAGTGGATTGGCGGCAATCACCGGGCTGGTTTCCGTGAGTCCGTAACCCTGGGTGACAGGAATACCGAGACCAATGAACAGCTTTGCCACGTCGGGAGACAGGGCTGCGCCACCGCATACGGTGAAACGCAGCCGGCCACCGAGACGGCCCCGTACCTTGGCACCTACCAGGGCGTCGAGCAGGGGGTGCAGGAGCAGGCCGGGCGACCATCCGCCGCGGCCCTGTTGCCGCTCAAATTTCTTCCAGCCGATATCGATGGCGGCGCGGAAAAGTTTCTTTTTGATGGCCGACTCTGTGTTCAGCTTGTCCATGATCCGCCCGTAGATACGTTCGAATATGCGCGGTACCGAGACCATCAGGGTAGGCTTGACCATGGCCAGGTCATCCGCCAGTTGGGGAATGCTGCGGTTGTATGCCGTGGCGCAGCCACAGACCATGGCCAGGTAGTAACCCACGGTGCGTTCAAAAGTGTGGGACAGGGGCAGAAAGGACAGGAAAGTATTGTCGGCGCGGATATCGAAGAACTGCAAGGCGGCATGTACGTTCCACAGGATGTTGTGATGGCTGAGCATCACGCCTTTGGGTTTGCCGGTGGTTCCGGAGGTATAGACGATGGTCGCCAGTTCATCCGGAGCGCATTCCTCTTCTGCCAGTTCGCCCTTCCCTTGTGGCAGCCAGTCCTGCAATCGCCGCAGTTTGTCATGTTGTGCATCCAGCGCTTTGATGGCGACGATGGTATGGACGCTGGTCAGCTTCTCTACTGTAGATTCCAGGGTCTGCCATTGGTCAGCGCCTTCGATTACCAGAAGGGATGCTTCACAATCATTGACGATCCAGGCAATGTTGTCTGCCCGGTCATTCATGAACACCGGTACCAGCACCAGCCCCAAACCCAGACAGGCCTGATCGCAGATCACCCATTCCCATGCGTTGTGACACATGATGACCACCCTGTCGCCTTTGTGCAGGCCGGAAGTGCGCATGGCTTGCTGCCAGCGAATCACTTGGTTGGCGGTCTGCCGCCAGCTGTATTCATGCCATTGGTTTTCTTCGGGATCGTATTGTATGTAGGCTGTAGCTTCCGGACTGCGACTCACGCGCTCACGAAACAGCGCCGCAAGGCCGGGTGCCTGTTCAAGAGTGATGAGTTGCGGGTTGCTCATGCGGCCTCCGTTACGGTTTTGTCAGAAGCTTGTCCCAGCCTGCATCGGGTGCAAAGCGTTCACCATAAGTGTATTCCAGTTTCTGCAGCTTGCTGAAGAATTTGTCCGGATCTTCTTCCTGTACATGGTGCAGGGGGCCGCCGCGAAATGGCGCAAATCCGGTGCCGAAGACGATTCCGGCGTCCAGACTGTCGGCATCGGCGACAATGCCTTCACGCAAGCAGGCCACGGATTCATTGATCAGACGCATGATCATGCGATCCTTGTACTGTTCCAGGGTTTCTCTGTCAGCGACGGACTTGTCCTTGCGTGGCTTGTTGTCATGCCAGGCATAGAAGCCCTGGCCGCTCTTTCTTCCCAGCTTTTTTTGTTCCACCAGCCTTCGCAGGTTTTCCGGCACCTTTCCGGGAAGCAGCCCGGAGAGCTTTTCCGCCACGGACAGACAGATGTCCAGCCCCACGGTGTCCGCCAGTTCCACCGGCCCCATGGGCATGCCAAAGTCCCTGGCGGCCCGATCGATATCCACGCCAGGAACCCCTTCATTGAGGAGGATGACCGCCTCCATGAGATAGGGCATGAGCACCCGGTTCACGAGAAATCCGGGGTGGCTGCGTACCGGCAGGGGCAGTTTGCCTATCTGGCGGATGAAGCTGCCTGCGGATGCCGCCAGTTCATCCGGGGTATCTTCCGTGGTGACGATTTCCACCAGGGGCATTTTGGCCACCGGGTTGAAAAAGTGTAGTCCCACCAGTCGTCTGGGATTGGCGAGCACACCTGCCAGTTGCTGCAGAGGAATACTGGAGGTGTTGCTGGCCAGAATGGCATCAGGCTTCATGCGGGGCTCGATGTCTGCAAACAAGGACTGCTTGGCGTCCAGATCCTCGAAAATGGCTTCGATGACTACATCGGCCTTGTTCAAGCCCTTGCCTTGGTGATCCGGCATCAGGCGATCCATGGCGTCCTGGATACGGTAGCGGTCCCGCAACTTGCGCTGAAACAGGACGTGGGCGCGCTTGATGGCCCGTCCCAGTTGTTCCGGGCCGCGATCCTGCAGGCTAACCCGCAGGCCGCGCAGTACGCACCAGGCGGCAATATCCCCTCCCATGACGCCGCCTCCTATTACATGTACATGAGATGCATGGAAGTCACTGTCCATGGCCTGACTCTTGAGCCTGTCCTGCAGCAGGAACAGGCGTATCAGGTTTTGTGCGGTGCTTCCGGTCAGTAGTTCGGGAACCCGACGCGCTTCACTGGCGTACATGCCAGCGGCATTGCCGGCGTTCCTGCGCCAGTGATCGATGAGGGTATAGGGCGCCGGATAGTGTTCTTCCCGGACCTGTTTTCGTACCTGGCGACGCAGAAGCGCAGCGGCCAGAGGACGCAGGGGAGCGCTTCCTGGAAGTCTGTGCCATAGGCGGGGAGGTTTGCGTGGAGCGGCTTCGTGGATGAGCTGACGCGCTGCGTTTTTCAACTGGCGCCGGGGCAGGGCGTGATCCACCAGCCCGATGCGTTGTGCCTGTTTGGCGACCAGATTGCGCCCCGAAAGCATGAGCTCCATGGCCGGCATGTGACCGAGCAGCCGGATGCTGCGCAAACTGCCGCCAAAGCCGGGGAAAATACCCAGGCGCACTTCAGGGAAGCCAAGCCGGGTGACAGGATCCGTGGAAGCGATACGGTAGCGGCAGGCCAGGGCCAGTTCCAGACCGCCACCCAGACAGAAGCCGTGAATGAGCGCCACAGTGGGGAAGGATAGCGCCTCGAGACGACGAAATATGTCATGCACGCGCAGAATCAGCTGCTCTGCCTGCCCGGGGGAGTCGATGCGGGAAAAAGCCTTGACGTCGGCGCCGGCAATAAAGCCTTTTTCCTTGCCGGATTGAATCACCAACCCCTTGGGGTGAGTCTGGGCGATGGCCACCAACTGGGTATCGAATTCTTCCAGAGCCTCTTCGGTGAGTACATTGGCTGCCTTGTCAGGACTGTCGAAGGTCAGCCAGGCCAGGCCCTGCTTGTCCTGTTGCAGGTGAAAGTGCTTGTTCATGACGGTTTCCTCTCAACCAGCATTGCACCACCCTGTCCGCCGCCTATGCACAGGCTGGCCATCCCCAGGCGGGCATTTTCTCTTTCCAGGATCTTTAACAGATGCAGTACGATACGTGCGCCGGATGCGCCAACGGGATGCCCCAGGCTGATGCCGCCGCCATCCACGTTGAGACGCTTCTCCGGAATGGGCTGAAAGGCCTGAGACCGCTGCAGGGCGGAATGACAAAAATCATCGTCCTGCCAGGTACGCAGGCAGGCAAGCACCTGTGCGGCGAAAGCTTCGTTGATTTCCCAGTAATCGATGTCGGCACTATCCAGTTGCTGGCGGTTCATGATGGGAGCCATGGCATGTACGGGCCCCAGGCCCATGCGCGCCGGTTCCAGCCCCGCCCATTGGCAGTCGCGCAGTTGGCCGAGGACCGGCAGATCATGCTTTTCCACCGCCCGCGCCGATGCCAGAATCAGGCAGGCGGCGCCGTCCGTGACCTGAGCGCTGTTTCCGGCGCTGATCTTGCCGAAAGGCCGGTCGAAGACCGGTTTGAGATGCGCCAGTTTCTCCATGGTCGTGTCGCTGCGCAGCCCGTCATCCTGAAGATAGACATTTCCCTTGTGGTCGATGAGAGGCACGATTTCCCCCAGGTGATTCTCTTCGATGGCTGAGGCCAGGCGTTGATGACTGCGCAGGGCATAGCGGTCCATGGCCTCGCGGCTGATACTGAAGTCTTCAGCCAGTTGTTCGGCCGTCTGTCCCATGGACAGACCAACCACGGGATCGGTCAACCCGCGCAGCAGGGCGATCACGGGACGCAAATGAGCGGGCTTGAGGCGGCCCAGCACCCGGATACGCTGTTTCAGGCTATGGCTACGGTTCCATTGCGCCAGCCAGGCAACCATGGCTTCATTCAACATAACCGGGTGATGACTCATGGCTTCCGTGCCGCCAGCCAGAATCAGATCCGCCTGCCCGCTGGCGATTCTGCCGACGGCGCAGTCCAGTGCCTGCATGCCCGAGGCGCAGTTGCGTTGCACGGTCATCGCATGCACCTTGTCGCCGCAGCCCAGACGCAGGGCGATCACCCGGGCGATATTGGCTTCATCCGGTCCGGAAGATACGCAGCCGAAGATGACTTCGTCCAGGGCATGTGCGGGGAACGGCATGTCCAGCAGCAGTTGCCGGGCCGCGCCCACGGCCAGATCACTGGCGCGGAAAGGCCCGGGCGGGCCAGCCAGCTTCAACTGGGGGGTTCGGCATCCGTCGATGACATATACATCGGCGGCAGCGTAGGGATTGCTGTGTGTCATGTTCATGATTGCGCTACCTGTTCCGGGTTGTGAGCAGATTCATGGAGAAGATATTGCTCGCCATATTGTTCGAAACTGTCGACAGCGATGACCCGGCGGCGCAACATGCGCATTTTGTCCAGTTCCCGCATCTCCTGTTCCGATATCAGCCCTTTTTCCAAGGCTTCCCGGGCCTGCGTCTGGCGGTCTCCCGCCCCGAGTGCGCCGGCGCGCCGGGCGTTGCGCAGGGTTTTTTCCACTGGAGCAACCACTGCCGCCTGGCGGAAGGCCTGTTCGATGATGCCTTCACGGAAATCGTCCTCGTCGCTGTGGAAGATGCCTTGCGTCAGACGTTCGCGGCTCTCGCAGGGATGCAGCAGTATCTGTGCGGTTTCATGGGCCAGGCGGTCGTCGGGCTCCGTCCATGGCAGGCCGCTGGGAAACAGCAACAGGCGCAATGCCCAGGACAAGGGTCGAAAAGGCAGATTGCTCATGAGCAGGCGCAGACTTTCCTGCATCCGGTAGAAAGAGCGCTCACAGGACCAGCGCAGCAGCGGCAGGTCGTCAGCGGGACTGCCATCATCATGGAAACGTTTCAATGCGGCCGAAACCAGATACATTTCCGAGAGCACGTCCCCGAGTCTGGCGGACAGGCGTTCCTTGCGTTTCAGGGAACTGCCCAGGGTCATCATGGAAATATCGGCGGCCAGGGCGAAAGCCGCGCTCATCCAGTTGAGCTGCTGGTAAAAGCGGCCAACGGAGCCGCCGACCGGGGTGGCGGAAAAGCGTCCCCGGGTAAGCCCCAGAAAAAGACTGCGTGCAATATTGCCCAGCAGAAAGCCGAGATGACCGAACAGGGCATGGTCGAAATCCGCCAGAGACTGTTTCCTGTCCGGGTTGCGTGCGGCAGCAAACTCCTTGAGTATCCATGGATGGCAGCGCATGGCTCCCTGACCGAATATGATCATGCTGCGGGTCAGTATATTCGCGCCTTCCACGGTAACTGCGATGGGCAGCGCCTGGTAGGTGCGCCCGATGAGATTGGATGGTCCCAGGCAGATGCCGCTGCCAGCCTGGACATCCATGGCGTCATTGATGATCTGCCGGTATCCTTCGGTGAGGTGATATTTGACAATGGCCGAGATGACCGAAGGTTTCTCGCCAATGTCCAGGGCGCCCAGGGTGAGGCGGCGGGCGGCATCCATCTGGTAGGTCAGGCCGGCAATTCTTGCAAGGGCTTCTTCCACCCCTTCGAAGCGGCCAATGGGCATGTTGAACTGCTGGCGTATGGCAGCATAGGCGCCAGTATGCCGGCTGCAGATCTTGCCTGCGCCCACTGCCAGGGCGGGCAGGGAGATGCCACGGCCTTCCGCGAGGGCTTCCACCAGCATGCGCCAGCCTTTGCCAACGTATTCCTCACCGCCAATGAGCTGTGACAGGGGAATAAAGACATTCCTGCCGCGATTGGGGCCGTTCTGGAAAGGGATGTCCAGAGGAATGTGTCGCGCGCCTATGCTTACCCCTGGTGTATCCCGGGGGATCAGCGCCAGAGTGATGCCGCGCTCCTCTTCTTCACCAAGCAGATGATCGGGGTCCTGCAGTTTGAAGGCAAGACCGATGAGGGTGGCTACCGGCCCCAGGGTGATATAGCGCTTCTCCCAGTTCAGGCGCACTCCCAGAACGGTTTTGCCCTGCCATTGACCCTGGCATACCACGCCTGTGTCGGGAAGTGCGCCGGCATCGCTGCCCGCCTCGGGGCCGGTGAGGGCGAAACAGGGGATTTCTTCACCCCGGGCGAGACGGGGCAGATAGTATTTTCGCTGGGAGGGAGTGCCGTAGTGCAGCAGCAGCTTCCCTGGCCCCAGGGAGTTGGGCACCATGACCGTGACCGCGGCCACGATGCTGCGGCTGGAGATTTTGATGACCACATCGGAATGAGCCTGAGCGGAAAAACCCAGACCGCCATACTCTTCCGGGATGATGAGACCGAAAAAGCGTTCCTTGCGCAGGTAGTCCCAGACCTCCGGAGGCAAATCCTGGTCTTCATGGGTGATCTTCCAGTCGTCCAGCATCTTGCACAGGGTTTCCACGGGGCCATTCAGAAAAGCCTGTTCCCGTGTGGAAAGATGGGTGTGGGGCTGATTCAGCAGTCTTTCCCAATCGGGTTTGCCGCTGAACAGTTCCGCATCCCACCATACGGTGCCTGCTTCCAGTGCTTCCCGCTCGGTGTCGGACATGGGGGGCATGACTTTTCTGAACTGTCTGAGCAGGCCTGCGGTAATGTACTTGCGGCGCAGACGGGGTACGCCGAGCAGCAGAACCAGGCTGCTTGCCAGAATCCACAGGGGCGTGGAGATGAACCAGCGTATGTCGGTGCCCAGAGTGACAGTGATCAGACTGCCAAGAAGCAGCGAAACCCAGAGAGTCGCGCCCGCGCCCTGATAGGCGAGGTACCAGATGGCGGCCAGGGTGGCGATGAAAGCGATTATGCCCATGGTCAGACCTCCTTGCGGCGCAGGCCAGCGCGTTGCATGGTTCGATGTATGTAGCCGGCCGGGCGGGGCTGCTCGGACTCGGCTGCTGTTTTTCTCGGAGGGGGTTGCTGATCCACATAGTCGGTTTCCCTGTCCCAGGGAAGACGGCGATACAGGCCCAGATCGTTCATGCCCAGGTAGGGATACTTGATGATGCTGAAGTAGGGGGAATAATCGAAGTCCCTCGGGGCAAACAGCTTCGGATTGCGTTTGAAAAGGCGCAGACTTCCGTCTTCACCCCGGTCGATGAAGGGCAGAATGGGAAAATCCACCTGACTGAAGGCTTCTGCCAGTAACGTGGAACAGACGGTGCGGGTTGCATCTCCGGCATTGTGCTGAAACAGACTGGAACGCCAGCGTCTTGGAAGTATGCTCCAGGGAAAGAAGAACCGGGCCAGATCCATTACCTGGCGAAGATCGTAATGGCTCCCCAGTTTGCTGAGGGCATGGGCGATGACCTGTTGAGCATCGTCTGCCGAGAGCCCTTCCGGCCGGCAAATGCGCAGATGTGCATTTCTGTAACTGGACAGCGGCGTGATGACAGTGCCCTTGCCGAGTTCGGCCTCGATCACCAGTTGCTCTTCGGGATCGCCTTCGAAGTGGGCTTCGATGACCACCCTGAGTTTTGGGCTGCGAATATCGAACAATCGTCCGATATACAGGGCGGAATGACTCCAGGGACTCTGGGTAATGAGTTTGATGACTTCAGATACGCGACTGCGTCCTTCCACCAGGAGTACATCACAGGGTCGCAACTCGAACCGGAGACGGTTGAAATCACACAAAGGTGTTTCCGGCGCCGGTCCTTCCCGGGTGAGCCAGTTCATGCCCCATTTGCTGATTTTTCCACGCAGCTTATGCATGCCTGCCGACCTTTTTTGCTGTCTGTGTAAAAGTATAGACCGGCGTAGCGAAAATATTTTTTAGATGAACGGATTATTTTTCTCAAATGGCGGCACTGGCACAGAAAAACTTCATAACCATATGATTTACCAAGTTAATTATTTATTAGTATGTTTGTACTAAAAAATACTGGCAGCAGGATCGGGTCGGGATGCGCGGTTTTTGTGGTCAAGCTGTGATCTTGCGCACAATGAATTCCCCGGCAGTTAATTAGTATCCGGTAAACAGAACCCGCAAATGAGGTTCAGTTCTGGAGCTGAAACAATGGCACATGCAGACAAAATCGTTTATCTGGAAAAAGGGCAGGCCGGTCAGGCGCCTGTGGTGACAATGGGAAAGTATGGCGCGCTGGCCCGTTCCTGTGAAAACATGCTGGTTCAGCAAATGGAGCCACTTCTTCACGACATGTTTGCCCAGGTGGATGATGACCTGTACCGCCTGGCGGAAAATTCCACCAGTAATTCCCGCCAGACACTGTTTTTCGACAGCATGCGCAGCATGCGCCTGTTCAAGGAAAAGGCAGAGCAGAGCTATCTCAGGTTGTTGCAGAATACCTTCACTTCCTTTTGGGAGGGGCGTTCTTCGCTGGGTGGTGGGTCTGCCGACACCGCCGGACTCGACGGGGAGCTTTCTCTGGTGGAAAAGGACGAACTGGAGGAAGAACTTGCCGTCACCACCATGGCTTCAAAGGCGCGCACGCGCTTTCATGATGAGCTTGCATTGCTGGACAAGCGTTTCGCCCATATGCTGGGCAGGAATGACATTGAAAGCGAAGAGAACCCGGCGGGTCCCAAGGCGCTTGCGGAAATTTTCCGTGTGGTTCTGGACGAATGGGAAACCGATGAAGTACTGGCCCGCATCGTGGTCTACAAATGCTTTGAGCGGGTAGTCCTGTCGGAAATCGGCGATGTGTACGCAAGCATCAACCAGTTGCTGATGGAAAAAGGGGTATTGCCCGAGTTGACGCCGCACAAGGGAGGCGCACCGGCGCGCAAACCCGGCCGTGCTTCTTCCCCGAATGCCCGACAGGATGCGGGAGTGGCGCGGGGGGATGATCAGAGCGCGACAGTGGAAGACGGCGGGGAAGAGGAAGATGTTCCTTCCCTCAAGGAAATATGGCAATACATCCAGAACATGGTTCCTCAGGGAATGACGCCACCCGCCAGCAATATGCATTTGCCGGTGTTGCCTCGGGACAACGTCATGGAGGCGTTGAGCAACATGCAAAGTGCCGCCTTGTCCGATTTGAATCTGGATGATGTGGAGTGGTCGGCGGTACAACAGCGTATCCGCGAACAGTTGAGCCAGACCCTGTGTCTGGATGGGAGTGGCAAGGAAACCCATCGTCTTGCGGAAACCGAGCAGCAGACCATCGATATCATATTGATGCTCTTCGATCATGTACTGGATGATGGCAATCTGCCCGACGCCATGCGTGCCTTGATTGCCCGTCTGCAGATTCCGGTACTCAAGGCGGCCATCGCCGATCCTGCCTTTGTGGACGACAAGCAGCATCCTGCACGACGGCTGCTGAATGAACTGGCTGCCGCATCTGTTGGCTGGCGCGATGATGGTGATCGCAGTGAAAAGAGTCTCTATTTCCATGTGAAGCGAGCCGTGGATCGTATCGTGCATGAGTACCGCGATGATACGGCCTTGTTCGATGAAGTCCTGCAGGATTTTTCCCGCTATATGGAAAAACGGGCAAGGGTCAAGCAGATTCTGGAAGAACGTCTGACCCAGTCGGTTTCCGGCGAGGAGAAACTGGAAGTCGCACGCAAACAGGTCGAAGACATTCTTCAGGGATTGGGCGTCCGATCCCTGCCCACGGCGGCCCGGCAGATTCTGGAGCAGCCCTGGAAGAAACTCATGACGATTCTGTTGTTGCGTGAAGGTGAAGAAGGCAGTAATTGGCGCAAGGCTGTGCATATTGCGCACATGCTGGTGAGTTATCTGGGGAACAATGACGCGGACTTCGACAAGCAAAAGCTGCTATCCAGTATTCCGGAAATCATCAGCGGGCTTAAAAAAGGTTTCAGTTATATTTCTTTCGATCAAAACAAGTCCTCTCTAATGCTCAATCAGCTTCAGACCTGCTTCATAGAGGCGTTGAAGAATGACGGGCAAGTAAAGGTGGAGCAAGAGGAGACAGCCGATCAACCTGCGGATGAAGAGCAGGAACCGGAAATCGAGGACGAACACAGCATTGCTGTAAGAAACATGAAAGAAGGCACCTGGATCCGGATGAAACTCGACGTGGAAGAAGAGCCTCTCATCTGCAAGATGGTATGGCGCAGCAAATATACCGGCACCATGGTCTTCGTCGATGGTCAGGGCAACAAGGCTGCGCAGATGAAAGAACCGGAACTGGCATCCTATTTCCGTGATGGCAGCGCCCAGTTCCTGGAAGATGTCCAGGCGCCCCTCATCGACCGGGCCATCAAGAAGATGATGAAGGTGCTCAATGCACGCATCGTTGGTCCCAAACTGCAGATGTCGGAATAAGCTTTTTCCGAAAAACACCCCAGCCCGCCTCCCGCGGGCTTTTTTATCTCCAGGGATGGAGTGTATGCCGCGAGAGGCCAGGGCACTGGAAATGCTCCCGGCATTTCCTCCGCAAGGTCGTAGTAACTATCTGCCAGGGGCAGATAATTGCTCCTGCATGATCTGCATTTGCTGCTTCCCTGACGGACATGGAGCGTATGCCAGAAGCTCATCTTCGTTATGATGATGCCCCCTTCCGTTGTCTGTGCGAAAATGCGCCTTCAAGCACAGATCAGGCGCAGGCTTTGCGCGTCATTCTGACCTGAAAACAGATTCCATACAGAGGCGTTGCAAGCAATGGAGAAAGCGGATATCGGCCTGATAGGGCTGGCGGTAATGGGGCAGAATCTGGCTCTGAACATGGATGATCATGGCTTCCGGGTAGCAGTTTACAATCGCACTACAAAACGCATGCAGGAGTTCATTGCCGGACCTGCCGCGGATACCCGGATCACGGGAGCCGAGACCTTGCGCGCTCTGGTCGATTCCCTGGAAAAACCGCGCCGTATCCTGCTCATGGTTCGGGCGGGCAAGGCAGTGGACGCGGTAATCGATTCCCTGCTGCCTTTGCTCGAAACCGGGGATATCATCATTGATGGCGGCAACTCCCGCCATACCGATACGGAAAGACGTGTGACGCGATTGGCTGAGCATGGCATGCATTTCGTGGGATGCGGAATCTCAGGTGGTGAAGAGGGCGCCCGTCACGGCCCAGCCATCATGCCCGGCGGAGATGAGGCCGCCTGGCCTGTCATCAAACCCCTGCTGCAATCCATTGCCGCCAGGGTGGATGACGTGCCCTGCTGTCAGTGGATTGGTCGGGGAGGCGCTGGTCATTATGTCAAAATGGTGCATAACGGCATCGAATATGGCGACATGCAGCTCATCGCCGAGGCCTATCAGCTCATGCGTGACGGGCTGGGTATGGACATGGATGCCATTCAGACGGTATTCAGTCGCTGGAATCGGGGGCGGCTCAATTCCTACCTCATCGAGATCACGGCAGACATTCTGGCTTACCGGGAGGCGGATGGCACGCCATTGCTGGACAGGATACTGGACAGCGCCGGGCAGAAGGGCACTGGCAAATGGACCGGTATCAGCGCCCTGGATCTGGGTATGCCGTTGACTCTTATCGGAGAAGCGGTATTTGCCCGTTGTCTTTCGGCGCTGAAAGATCAGCGTATGAAAGCCCAGGGGATCCTGGGTTTGCCTGTGGCTGATTTCGAAGGAGACACGGAAAAAGTGGTGGATGCCATCGAGCAGGCATTGTATGCCAGCAAGATCGTTTCCTATGCCCAGGGCTATATGCTCATGCAGGAAGCGGCTCAGGTTCATGGCTGGGATCTGCATTATGGCGACATAGCCCTGGTCTGGCGAGGCGGCTGCATCATTCGCAGCCGTTTCCTGAACAACATCAAGGATGCCTATGCACGCGACGGGAAGCTGGAAAACCTGCTGCTGGACGAGTTCTTCGCTGCCCGGATGCTGGATGCCGAAGCCGGTTGGCGCAAGACCTGCAGTCTGGGAGTGGAGTTGGGCATCCCTCTTCCCGCCATGACTTCAGGACTGTCCTTTTTCGACGGCTATCGCCGGGGCCAGTTGCCGGCAAATCTGATCCAGGCGCAACGGGACTATTTCGGCGCCCACACCTATGAGCGTACAGACCGTCCCCGGGGAGAACATTTCCATACGGACTGGACGGGAGAGGGTGGTGACGCCACCTCGGGGCAATATGATGTCTGATTCAATGGAAGTAGGCTGTACCTATGTCATCTTCGGCGCCACGGGAAACCTGTCGCGGGAAAAACTCATGCCCGCCCTGTATCACCTGGACATGGCCGGAGAGCTGGACGCGGAAACCCGTATTGTAGCCAGTGGCCGGCGTGACTGGGACGATGAGCGCTGTGTCGCCGAGGTGCGTTCCTGGCTGGAAGCCAAGGTCAGAGACGGGCTGGATGAAAAACTGTTTGAACGCTTTGCCCGGCGCATCAGCTATTTTCGCGGTGATCTGGGAGACGAAAATACCTGGCCTCGTCTGAAAGAGTATCTACTCAGCCGCGGGGATCTGCCGCGCAACATTGCTTTCTACATGGCCATACGTCCGGCAGAGTTCGGCCTGGTGGTGGAAAAACTGGGCGGGCAGGGCTTGCTTGAAGAAAGCCGTTACTGGCGGCGGGTGGTGGTGGAAAAACCGTTCGGTTATGACCTGCGGACTGCCCGGGAGTTGCAGGCCGATCTGAAAAAGCATCTCAAGGAAGAACAGATCTACCGTATCGATCATTATCTGGGCAAGAGTACCGTGCAAAACGTGCTGGTATTCCGTTTTGCCAACACCCTTCTTGAGCCTTTGTGGAACCGCAACTACATCGATCACGTACAGATCACGCACGCGGAAACCGCTGGCGTAGGCAGCCGTGGGGCCTACTACGATGGCAGCGGCGCCATGCGCGACATGATTCAAAGCCATTTGTTGCAACTTCTCAGCCTGGTGGCCATGGAACCGCCAGTGAGCATGCAGGCGGAAGATCTGCGGGATGAAAAGGTGAAAGTGCTCAAATCCCTGCGGCGCATCGAGGAAGAACAGGTGCCGGATTTCAGTTTTCGCGCCCAGTACGGCGCAGGGGAAATCGAAGGTGAGCCGGTGAAGGCGTATTTGCAGGAAGATGGCATACCCGAGGACAGCCATACCGAAACCTATGCCGCCATGAAGCTGTATGTGGACAACTGGCGTTGGCGCGGTGTGCCTTTCTATCTGCGAACCGGCAAACGTCTGGCGCAAAAGCAGTCCATGATTTCCATCTGTTTCCGCCACCCGCCCCAGCAGTTCTTTCGCGACACCGACGCCGGTCCCATGAAACAGAACTGGATCATGCTTGGCATTCAACCTTGTGAGTGCATGCGCATGGAAGTTACCGTCAAGGAGCCGGGCTTGCAGATTCGTACCCGCCAGCGCAGCCTGGACGCGCAGTTGCGTGGTCTGGATGAAACCCCCATCGACGCCTATGAGGAACTTCTGCTGGATGTCATCGACGGAGACCGCTCCCTGTTCCTGCGCTACGATGAAGTGGAATGGGCCTGGCGGGCGGTGGATCCCGTGATTCGTTACTGGCAGCAGGATCACAGCCCCGTGCCTCTGTATCCGGCTGGCAGCTGGGGGCCGCCGGAAAGCCGCCGGCTGTTCGAAAAACCGGCGCAGTACTGGCGTCACAGCATGGATCCTGAGGAATGAATCTGGAGATTCTCAACGATGGGGAGGCCATTGCCCGGCTCGCGGTAGAAAAAATTCGTGAACAGGCCAGGCGTTCGCTGGCGGCCCGGGGGATTTTTCGGCTGGCTCTCGCTGGCGGAAGCACTCCCGAACGAGCCTATGAATATTTGGCGGCAGCTATTGATGACTGGAACGGCTGGGAATTCTATCTGGGAGACGAGCGCTGCCTGCCCGTGGAGCATTCCTGGCGCAACAGCCGCATGCTCAATGAAGTTCTTTTCCATCCCGCAGGTATCGAAACCGGCCAGATCCACATGATTCCGGCCGAGCTTGGAGCGGAGCAGGGTGCTGCCGTCTATGCCAGGACCATCGCTGGTGTCCAGCCTTTCGACCTGGTATTGCTCGGCCTCGGGGAAGATGGCCATACCGCATCCTTGTTTCCCGGAGATGAGCATCCGCCACAAGCCCTGGTAGTGCCCGTGCATCATGCACCCAAACCGCCTCCGGAACGTATCAGCCTGAACTATGGGGTGCTTTCCTCGGCCCGTCGGCAGCTGTTTCTGGTCAGCGGCAAAGGCAAATATCCGGCCTTGAAAGCATGGCGTGAGGGAAAAGACATCCCCGCCGCCCGTATTCGGGGGCGGGATCTGCGGATTCTGGCGGATGAAGCGGCATTCCATGGCTGATTGGCAGCTGTACATCATCCGCTGTTCGGATGACAGCCTCTATACCGGCATTACCACGGATGTGCAGCGGCGTTTTGCCGAGCATCTTGCCGGCAAGGGAGCAAAGTATTTTCGCGGTCGCAAGCCTCTGGAAATCGTCTATCAGGAAAGCTGTGCGGACAGAGCCCAGGCCAGCTCCCGGGAAGCGGCGGTCAAGGCCTTGAGCCGTGGCGAGAAGCTGGATCTGATTCGTTCATTTCGCTGAAACCAGTGTTTCACCACAACGCCGGCAACGGTATTCCGCCTTGCCGCGCAGTATGCGGTTGTGCCGCGTGGCGCTCAGTTCATGATTCTGGCAGGCGCAACGGTACAGGTAACGCTGCTGGCGACGGGTTGGCACCTTTTCCAGGCTGTAGCAATGGCAGCGTGCCGCATCCAGCCCCAGATCCGCCATCAGCTGACGCCATTCCGATCCATGAGGACGGATGTTTCGCCGGCCATGGAGCTGATCGATGACATAATGCGCCACCTCATGCCCAGGGGTGCGCGCGAGGAAGGATTCCAGCTGACCCGCTGCCATGCTCAGGTTGTAACGAATACAGGGCTGGGGGTGGTTGCGGTACTGGCCCGCAGCCTGACCGCGCAGATCGAAACGGATTTCGGGCATGTCGAACCCGCGCCCCAGCAGGATGCGGGCTTTCTCCAGCCAATGCGCTGTGGCATCGGTCAATGCCTGACGTATTTTCCGTGTATCCTTGTCCATGTCTGCATGATAAAGAAGAAAGAACCGCCAATGAAGCTCTTGCTTATCATGTTTCTTGTGGTCGTACTGGCAGCAGTACTGTTTCTGGCGTTTCTCTCCTGGAGCCAGAAGCCGGGGCCATCCGGCCTGGAGCAGGGCAGGCTATTCGGATCTGGGAGTGAATCGCAAACGCCTGGAGTCCTTGCGCAGTCATTTTCAGGAGCTTCAGGACGAAACAGGAAGCCCGTCGATACGCCGGCCAAAAAGAAAAGAGTAGTAGCGTACATTGCCTGGCGCATGGGAAATGAGGCCGGAAATGACCAGTACGCCGAGGAACAAAGCAGTGCGCCAGGCAGGCAGCCATAGAGCCAGCGCCAGCAGCACCAGTTTGAGCAGAATCGCCTGGCCGCGCAATTGCAGCAACCATATGCCGTTGCTCCAGATGGAGATCAGCATCATGCTTATGCCGCTGGAAATGGTGAGCAGCAGGAAGATTTTCCAGTTCATTTCATCGCCATGACTGAAAAAACCATACCCCGTGCCGGAAAGGCCAATGAGATGCAATGTTCGCAGACTGATATTGATCCAGCGCTGACCGGGAAAGCATCTGGAGTGTTCGGGAAACAGCAGGCGGGGATAGCGGGCCACGGGTTTTGCCATGATCAGCCACCCAGGGAAGACATATGCCGAAGGGAAACCTTGCTTTTGTCGTCGTTGAACTCGTGGCTGCGGGGCTTTTTTGCAATCGCGTCCAGGATCACTTCCTTGATCTGATCGTCGGAATAGCCCTGGCGCAGGCCGTCGCGCAGGGAAACCCGGTCTTCCTGTCCCAGGCAGAGTACCAGGTCGCCTTTTGCGGTGAGGCGCACCCGGTTGCAGTCATCGCAGAAATGGCGGGACAGGGCGCTGATGACCCCTACGCGCACCGGCCCGTCACCCACCTGATAGTAGCGCGCCGGTCCTGCTCCCTTGCCACCCTTGGCAGGGATCAGTTCTTCTCCCAGGTGTTTTTTGAGACGGGCGAGGATTTCCACCGCGGGCATGTAGTAATCAGTCCCGCTGATACCGGCTTCGCCAATGGGCATGGTTTCGATATAGCGAAGATCCGCGCCGCGTTCCACGGCATAGTCCAGCATGGATTCGATTTCGCCGTCGTTGAGTCCGCGCATGACTACCATGTTGATCTTTACCGGGTGCATGCCGGCTTCCAGCGCAGCATCTATGCCGCGCAGGACTGGTGCCAGGTCGCCATTTACCGTGATTTTGCGGAAGATGTCCGGGTCGAGAGAATCCAGGGAAATGTTCACCCGGCTGACGCCAGCCGCCCGCAGGTCTTTGGCCTGATCGCTCAGCAGATGGGCATTGCTGGACATGGAAAGATCTTTCAGGCCGGGAAGGGCTTGCAACTGCTTCACGAAATCCAGCAGTCCACGGCGTACCAGGGGTTCGCCGCCGGTAAGGCGCACTTTGTCCACTCCCAGTTCCGTAAACAGGCGGATAACGCGGGTTAGTTCCTCAAAACTGAGGAATTCGGCCCGTTCTTCCCATTGCATGCCCTGGGAAGGCATGCAGTAAAAACAGCGATAGTTACAGCGATCCGTAACCGATACCCGCAGATAGCGGATGACGCGCTGAAATGGATCTATCAGGCCGGTCATGGATTGGCAGTCCCGGGGCAAAAGATGTTCATGCAATTAATGGTAGCGGAATATTTCAATCCTGACAGTGGTTTTTCCCGGGAAAAACTGTGGTCAGCTCTTTCCTGGATCATTGATTTGTGGGCAGGTTTGCACCAACATAGGTGCCAGTACTCCATTGATCCCTGTTTTTGCATGAAAAATCTGAAAGGAAAAGAATATATTGCGCCCTGGGAGCGGGCTTTCGACCAGATCCTGACGCCTCTGGAAGAATTTATTCACCGCCAGACCACCAGTGGCATCCTGCTGATGTTGTGCGCGCTGCTTGCCCTGGCGATTGGCAACAGCCCTTTGGTCGAGAGCTACAATCACATTTTGCATACCAAGGTGACACTGGGTGGCGGTGATCTGGTTCTGAGCATGAGTCTGCACCACTGGATCAACGATGGACTCATGGCCCTGTTTTTTCTGGTGGTGGGGTTGGAGCTCAAGCGCGAACTGCTGGTTGGAGAGCTTGCCGATCTCCGGCAGGCCCTGCTGCCCATCAGTGCTGCCGTAGGGGGAATGTTGTTGCCGGCTTTGTTCTATTTCCTGATCAATCAGGGAGCCGACAGTGTCAGGGGCTGGGGTATTCCCATGGCTACGGATATCGCCTTTGCCCTGGGCGCCCTGGCTTTGCTGGGAAAACGGGTCCCACCGGCATTGCTGACTTTTTTGGTGGCCCTGGCCATCGTGGATGATCTGGGGGCGGTGGTGGTCATTGCGCTGTTTTACACGGCGGAAATCGATCTGGGCGCCCTGGCGGCAGCGGCAGTGGTCCTGTTTCTTCTGATTGCCCTCAACCGGGGAGGAATACGGCGTATCCTGCCTTATGCGTTGCTCGGTGTGCTGCTCTGGCTGGCCCTGTTGAAGAGTGGGGTGCATGCGACCCTGGCGGGTGTGTTTCTTGCCTTCACTCTTCCCATGAAGCCCAAGCTGGATACCGAACGGTTTCTGGAAAACGCCCATTCCCTGCTGGATCAGATTCGGAAAGCTCATCGCAGGGAACCAAACATCATTCTCAATGACCAGATGCGCAGCCGGGTGACCGCGCTTTCCAACGGCGTGCAGCTGGCACAGGCGCCGGCGCAGCTGCTGGAACACAAGATGCACATGCCCAGCGCCTATCTGGTGATTCCCATCTTTGCCCTGGCCAATGCGGGCATTCCTGTCGATTTTACTGCGATGGATGAAATCTTTGGAGATCCCATTGCCCTGGGGGTCATTGCCGGTCTGGTACTGGGCAAGTTGCTGGGCATTACCGGCATGACCTGGCTGATGGTGAAACTCGGTTTCAGTCATTTGCCCAAAGGGCTGAATTTCAGCCATATCATGGGGATGTCTCTCATGGCCGGCATCGGCTTTACCATGTCCATATTCGTAGCGGAGCTCGCCTTTGCCAATGATCCGCAGGGGTTGCTCATGGCCAAGACCGGCGTATTGCTGGCCTCTTTGGTGGCTGGCGTCGGAGGCTTTGTCTGGCTGCGTCTGATCGGCAGGAAAGAGCCATCTGACATGGAAGAGAGAAACCGGGCGTGATTGGCAAATGCTATCGCGGGCTATCTTGAGGGTACTGTGCCGATATTCCAGTGTGTTTTTGCCCATTTCCAGAATTCCTGCACACTGGATGGTGTCTCTTCCGGAGGCGCCTGCCCCAAAAAACGCCAGCTGAACAAGAGAGCGGGTAGGGGATTCCGGTCAGACAGGGGATGCGCCTGATCCTGTTTGCTAAGCTTGCGTCCCTGGCTGTCCAGGAGCAGGGGGACATGGGCGTATTCAGGACGGGGAAAACCCAGCAGTTCCTGGAGCCAGAGCTGGCGAGGTGTGGAGAGCAGCAGATCGGCTCCACGTACCACCTGATTTATTCCCTGATCGGCATCATCGACTACCACGGCAAGCTGATAGGCTGTATAGCCATCGGCACGCCGGATAACGAAGTCTCCCACATCTCTTTCCAGTACCTGGCAGTGGCGTTTGCGGATACGGTCATGAAAGCAGATGGGGCGTTGATCCGTACGCACGCGGATGGATTTTCCTTCTCTGCCCGAAGGCAGTCCCGCACGGCAGTTTCCGGGATAGATGATGCCCTCGATGCCCGCATTGCCGGTCGCGGCAATTTCCCTGCGTGTGCAGGCACATGGATAAGCGTAACCACGATTGAGCAACTCGTTGCTGATTTCCGCGTAACGATGTTCGCGGCTGCTTTGAAAAAGTATGGAGCCCTGCCACTCGAAGCCATAGTTTTCCAGGCTGCGCAGGATGGCGTCGGCCGCACCGGGAACGGTACGCCCCTGATCCACATCTTCCATGCGTATCAGCCATTCTCCCTGGTTGGCCAGGGCGTCGGCATAGCTGGCTACGGCAGCGATCAGGGAACCGGCGTGCAGCGCCCCTGTGGGTGAGGGAGCAAAGCGACCGCGGTACTTCATGGGACACAAGAAAGCCGGCTGAAATGCGCCGGCTTGGGTGGAAGAATCATGCGCCGCTTTCTTCAGCCGTAGTTTTTCTCCCGGATTTCCTCCAGGGTCTTGCATTCGATGCACAGGTTGGCGGTCGGGCGTGCTTCCAGCCGGCGAATGCCGATCTCCGCGCCACAGGATTCACAGTAGCCGTATTCATGGGCGTCGATGAGATCCAGGGCTTCATTGATCTTCTTCAGCAGTTTGCGCTCGCGGTCGCGGGTGCGCAATTCGATGCTGAATTCGGTCTCCTGACTGGCCCGGTCATTGGGATCGGGGAAGTTGGCGGCGTCGTCCTTCATGTGATGTACGGTACGATCCACTTCTTCCATCAGGGATTTGCGCCAGTTTTCCAAAATGGCGCGAAAATGTGCTTCCTGCTTTTCATTCATGTATTCCTCTCCACGTTTGGGCTTGTATGGCTCAAAGGAGAGAGGGTCGATGTTCATGGACTTGCTCGTCATGCGTATTACCTGACAACTTGTCGTTTGATATGTGAACGCTGCCTGATCGCCGTGCGCATGGGGTGGTACGGCAAGTTACAGAAAAATAAAGCAAATAAGCTTGCTGTCCGGTTTCCATTCCAGGCAGGGAATTGGCAAAAACCCCTTGCCCGACTGATCAGGTTGTTTTTTCAGGTAGGGGAAAGTATCAGACCCGGGCCCTGGTAGCAACTTTCCATAACAGGGGCTTGGTCCGAACGGGAGCTTCAGAAGGGTTACCCTGATGAGGAAAGAAGCGGCCCCGGGCGTCTGGTTCAGCTGTCGTTGATATCGATACGACTATGATTCTTCGCTTTTTTGATATAAAATGTATCAACATTAACCAAATTTACCGCGGCTCTGAACAATGATTAGCAGTGCGCAGCTAAGGGCAGCCCGTGCATTATTGGACATGGACAGAAAAACCCTGGCGGAGCTTGCCGGAGTTTCCCTGCCCACCATTCAGCGGATGGAATCCGCGTCCGGTGTGGTCGGTGGCACGGTGGAAACCTTGATGAAAGTGGTCGAGGCGCTGGAAAAGGCGGGAGTGGAGTTGATTGCTGAAGATGCCGTGAGTCAATCTTCCGGTCGCGGCGTACGACTCAAGAACAAAAACCCATGAATAATCCATTGACGCTTGCCCTGACTGCTGTGCTGCTGGCGCTTGCTTCTGCGCTGGTTTCTTTGCTGGCTCAGCGTTATCCGGTCCTCATAAAATGGCTGGTCATGCCGCTGTTGGGCGCTTCGGGTCTGGTGGCGGCGATGGCCGGTATCGATGGTCTGCTGTCGGGGCAGGTCATCAGCTCACAGCTTCCGTTTGGTTTGCCCTGGCTGGCATGGCGCGTGCGGGTCGATGTGTTGGCATCGTTTTTTCTGTTGCTCATTGGCATGGTCAGTGTCGCAGTGGCCTGGTATGCGCCGGGCTATGTACGGGAGTTTGAAAACGGGCGCAGTCCTTTTACGGTCCTGGGCGGCTTTAGCGGCCTGTTCCTTGCGGGAATGCAGTGGGTGGTGATTGCTGACGATGCCTTTTCCTTCATGGTGGCCTGGGAGCTCATGTCACTGTCTTCCTATTTTCTGGTCACCTTTCAACATGAAAACAGCGCCAACCGACGCGCGGGTTTCCTCTATCTGATGATGGCCGAAATCGGTGCCCTGGCGATCCTGCTGGGTTATGGTGTGCTGGCCGGCAATGGTCATGGTTTTGCTTTCGATGCCATGCGTCAGGCGCATGTGACCGGGTTGTGGGCCAGCGTCGCCTTTGCACTGGCATTTCTGGGGTTTGGCATGAAGGCGGGACTGGTGCCGGTTCATGCCTGGTTGCCCGAGGCGCATCCGGTGGCGCCGTCTCATGTCTCCGCACTCATGTCCGGGGTGATGCTGAAGGTGGCGGTGTATGGATTCATTCGCTTTAGCTTCGATTTGCTCGGCGAAATCCAGTGGGGTTGGGGCGTGGCGGTGTTGCTGATCGGCAGCATCTCGGCATTGATGGGCGTGCTCTATGCCCTGATGCAACACGATCTGAAACGCTTGCTGGCCTATCATTCGGTAGAGAATATCGGCATCATCTTCATCGGTTTGGGGCTGGCCATGGTGTTTGCCGGAACCGGGCATCCCCTGCTGGCGGCCCTGGGTCTGGTTGCCGCCCTGTATCACACCATCAATCATGCTTTGTTCAAGAGTCTGCTGTTTCTTGGCGCAGGCGCGGTGCTGCACAGTTCCCATCAACGAGACATGGAGCAGATGGGTGGACTGTTGCATAAAATGCCCTGGACGGGGCTGTTTTTTCTGATCGGCTGCATTTCCATTGCGGCTTTGCCACCTTTCAATGGCTTCGTATCCGAATGGCTGACTTTCCAGGCCGCACTTCAGGCCTGGGCGCTGGAAAACGGCGTATTACGCAGCCTGATCCCCATTACCGCCGCCATGCTCGCCCTCACCGGCGCCCTGGCGGCGGCTTGTTTCGTCAAGGTTTATGGGGTCAGTTTTCTCGGTCAGGCACGCAGCAAACAGGTTCGCAAGGCGCGTGAAGTGGATTGGGGTATGCGCATGGGACAAGGTCTGCTGGCGGCGTTTTGCCTGCTGCTGGGGATTTTTCCCACCAGCATGATCGGCCTGATCAACAGCATTCCACAACAATTGCTGGGCACAGGGCTCAAGCAGGCAACGGAACATGGCTGGTTGTGGCTGACCCCGCTGGGCGCCAGTGTCGCCAGCTATTCTGCACCACTGATTCTGCTCGGCTTGTTGTTTGCCTGGGGATTGGCTGCCTGGGTCATGCGACGAGGATCGGTACGGGAAATCCGTCGTAGCGATGCCTGGGATTGTGGCTTTTCGCCGCTGAATTCGCGTATGCAATATACGGCTTCTTCATTTGCCCAACCGATTCGCCGGGTGTTTGGCCTGTTGTTCCATATCGAAGAAGGCATCAAACGGGAGCAAAGTGGTCAGTTGCGCCACGAACTGCATGTGGGCGACAGACTGTGGGGCTGGCTGTATGCGCCGGTCGCCAGAATCGTCCTCAATGGCGGTCGCCTGGCCGGTCGCCTGCAAAGCGGTCATGTGCGCAATTATCTGGGCTGGACCCTGGCAACGCTGGTGGTGGTGTTATGGCTGATTTCCTGAGTGTTTCCGGCTGGTTGCTGGTGTTTTTGCAAGGTCTGTTGTTCCTTGTGGGTGCGCCCCTGATGGTGGGATGGATTAGACTCATCAAATCTCGCCTGCAAAATCGGCGCGGCCCTGGTATCACACAGCCGCTGCGTGATCTTTACAAATTGTTCGGCAAGGAAGTACTGGTGGCGCACAGTGCATCCATCGTGTTCCGAACGGCGCCCTATATCGTGCTTGCCAGCACGCTGGTGGCCGTGTCCATCGTGCCCCTGTTATCGGCCAATCTGCCTTCTGCCATGGCTGCCGACATGATTGTTCTGGTGGGTTTTCTGGCCCTGGGACGGTTTTTTCTGGCATTGGCCGGCATGGATGTGGGCAGCAGTTTCGGCGGGATGGGTTCATCGAGAGAAATGCTGGTTTCGGCTCTGGCGGAACCGGCCATGCTGATGGCGGTGTTCACCCTGGCCATGAGTGCTCACAGCACCAATTTGTCCAGCGTGGTGGAATTCAACCTCGGTAGTGGCCTGATCTTGCGCCCATCCTTTCTGTTTGCCTTGCTGGGACTGGTGCTGGTGGCGATCGCCGAAACCGGTCGCATTCCAATTGACAATCCGGCCACCCATCTGGAACTGACCATGATTCACGAGGCCATGATTCTGGAATATTCCGGTCGTCATCTGGCGATGATGGAATGGGCGGCCCAGCTCAAACTCATGTTGTATGGCGTGTTGATTGCCAACCTGTTCTTTCCCTGGGGGATCGCCACGGAACTGAGTGTGATGTCTCTGGCGACCGGCTTGCTGGCAGTGGTGGGTAAACTGCTGGTGCTTGGAATACTGGTCGCCGTGGCCGAAACCGTGCTCGCCAAGATGCGCCTGTTCAAGGTGCCACAGTACCTCAATCTGGCTTTCCTGCTTACGCTGCTGGGTCTGTTTTCTCACGTCATCCTGGAGTCCGGGACATGATGCTTGCCCATCTCCCTCTGCTGGAACAAGGCATTTTCGTATTGGCTGCGCTGGTGTTGTTTACATCCTTCGCCCTGCTGGCGCAGACCCGTTTGACAGCCGCCATCCACAGTTTTGCCTGGCAAGGTATCATGGTCGCGCTGGTGACGGTATTGGTGGCCATGGTGAGCCATATTCACCATTTGTATTTGTCTGCCCTGTTGACCTTCAGCCTGAAAAGTCTGCTGATTCCCTGGATGCTGCATCGCCTGGTGCGACGACTGAACATGGAAAGAGAGGTGGAGATGATCTCTCATCCCGCAATCTTGTTGTTGACTGGCGCGGTACTGGTGATCTTTTCCTACTGGATTGCCTTGCCCATTGAAAGACTGGGGCTGGGCAACACCCGCAACATTGTCGCCATCAGTTTGTCGGTGGTTTTGCTGGGCTTGTGGATGATGGTGTCGCGGCGACAGGTCATTGCCCAGGTGTTGGGCTTCATGTCCATGGAAAACGGGCTGTTCCTTGCCGCTGTCGCTTCCACCAAGGGGATGCCGCTGGTAGTGGAACTGGGAGTGGCTTTCGATGTATTGGTGGCGGCGGTATTGTTTGGCATTTTCTTCTTTCATATCAGCGAAAGCATCGAGTCTCTGGATGTGGATCGACTCAACCGGCTGAGTGAAAGGGAGGAAATATCATGAGCGCGTTCTGGCTCACTCTGCTCACCCCTGTGATTGGCGCGGTCGTTCTGGCATGGATTCCCCGCCTGCAAGTCTCCAGTTGGCTGAATGTCGGGTTCTGCGCGCTGGAGTTCCTGGCTTCAGTCGTAATGGCATATCAAATCAAGCAGCAGGGCGTGTACATCACTCCCGGCTTCCAGATCGACGCATTCAATATCTATCTGATCATGCTCACGGCCTTTGTGGGTCTGACCACTGCCATTTTTTCCCGCCCCTATATGCAGGACGTTTGCGAACAAGGCCGCCTGACCCGTAGCCGCATGCGTCTGTATCATGCCATGTACCAGGCCTTTTTGTTTACCATGTTGCTGGCACTGAGCAGCGACAACCTGGGTATTCTGTGGGTGGCTGTGGAAGGGGCAACGCTGGCGACAGTGTTGCTGGTCAGTCTATATCGCACCCCGGAATCCATCGAAGCAGCCTGGAAATATTTCATTCTTTGCGGCGTGGGTATTGCCCTGGCGCTGTTCGGCACGGTGCTGGTGTACTTTGCTGCGCAGCATGCGCTGCCTGATCCGGAGCAGGGCTTGAACTGGCATACATTGTTTGAACATGCTCAGGCGCTCAACCCCACGGTGATGAGTATCGCTTTTGTCTTTCTGCTGGTGGGTTATGGCACCAAGGTGGGACTGGTGCCCATGCATTTCTGGCTGCCGGATGCCCATTCCGAAGGGCCCACACCGGTATCGGCGGTGCTTTCCGGCTTGCTGTTGAATGTGGCCTTGTATGCCGTGGTACGCTTCAAGATGCTGGTGGATGGCGCTCTGGCAGGTGCTGATACGCCCGATATGGCCGGACATTTGATGATGGGTTTTGGCTTGCTGTCTTTCAGTATTGCGGTGTTGTCCCTGCAACGTCAAAAAGACATCAAACGGCTATTCAGTTATTCCTCCATCGAACACATGGGGCTGATGACCTTCGCCTTTGGCATGGGGGGATCCCTGGCGACCTTTGCGGGACTGCTGCACATGCTGGTGCATTCTCTGACCAAATCGGCAATCTTTGTGACCGTCGGTCACGCCAGCCATATTGCCAACACCCAACGAATCGAACATATCCGTGGCCTGATCCGCACCCAGCCCGGTGTCGGCTGGGGACTGCTGCTGGGGGTGGCTGCCATTGCCGGTTTCCCGCCTTTCGGTCTGTTCAGCAGTGAATTTCTGATCCTCAGCGCGACCATACAAAGCTGGCCCTGGCTGACGCTGCTGCTGTTGACCGGCTTGGGCATTGCCTTTGCCGGGCTGTTCCGCAATGTTCACCCCATGGTGTATGGCACGGCGCCTGATGGACAGGCGGCAGTCTCCGCGAATATGCTGCCGGTGGTATTGCATCTGTTGCTGGTGTTGTGGCTGGGGCTGGCCATTCCGGCGTTTTTATCCGGCTGGCTGAATGATGTCACTGTCTTGATTTCCGGGAAGGGCTTGTAATGGCGCGCTTCGACTGGCTGTCTGAATATCTGGCACTGCTTCAGGATGAGCATGTATTGGTGCGGCGGGGTTCGGCCCGGGAGCTGGCGCCCGCCCATCTGCTGGAAATCGATGCTGAAGACTGGGGACGCAGCGCACAACTGGCGGCCATGCAGGATTATCGCTGGTGCGGGATGTGGGGCGATGCAGTGGATGACCATATCAAGGTGTATGCCTGTCTCGAACATCAGGGTGACTATCTGATGCTGCAAACCGTTGTGGATCTGCAGATGCCCCTGCTACCCTCCCACAGCTTGTCCTTTCCGGCCGCCGACCGCCCCGAACGCCATGCCCAGGATCTGTTGGGGCTGGTGTTCAGCGATCATCCCGACAGCCGCCGCTGGACGCGTCACCAGGCCTGGGATGAAGCCGTCTATCCGCTGCGCGGAGATTTTCCGGCCAACCGGAGCGACTCAGCTCAGCCCGCTGTAACCCCGCCTGATGGCGACTATCCCTTTCGGCAGATCAAAGGTGAAGGCGTATGTGAAATCCTGGTCGGCCCGGTACATGCCGGCATCATCGAACCGGGGCATTTTCGTTTCAATGCGCTGGGCGAGGAAATCCTCAGCCTGGAGCAACATCTGGGCTATGTTCACAAAGGTATCGAAAAAGCAGCCGTTGGACGCGATGCCGCAGGTCTGGTGAAGCTGGCCGGACGGGTCTCTGGTGATTCCACTGTCGCCCATGCCTGGGCCGCCTGCCAGGCCATCGAACGCGCCTTGTCCTGTCAGCCTGGCCGGCGCGCCAATCAGTTACGAGGATTGTTGTGCGAACGCGAGCGGGTCGCCAACCATCTTGGCGATATCGGCGCCATCTGCAACGATGTGGGCTTCGCCTTCGCCATCTATCAATGCTCCCGGTTGCGCGAACTGTGGCAGCGCCGCAATCACGAATTGTTCGCTCATCGTCTGCTCATGGACCGGTTGATTCCCGGTGGAGTTCGCTGCGACCTGGATACGGCAGGCATTGAGGTCTTGCGCCAGGATCATGGTGAATTGCGTCAGGAAATCACCGAGCTTTTCGATCTCCTCGAAGACCAACCCTCCCTGGAGGATCGGCTGTTGGGCACTGGCTATTTACGCCCGGCAACGGCGCGTGCCCTGGGCTGCACCGGCTTCGTGGGCAAGGCCAGCGGTCAGCCTTTTGATCTGCGCAGCGCCCATCCCTATCCGCCCTATGCCCAATTGCCGATGCCAGCCCGCAGCAGGGAAGAAGGCGATGTCCTGGCCCGGGTGCAGATTCGCATGCAGGAGATTCATGACAGCCTGGACTGGATGGATCGGCTGCTGGACACACTCGATGAAGGATCGGTACAGACAGAACTGCCTCAACCAAAGCAGGAAGTTCAGGGAATCGGCTTCGTCGAAGGCTGGCGCGGCGAAATCATCAGCTTCGTCAGAATGGATGAGCGGGGCAAGGTGCAACGATTCTTTCCACGGGATCCAAGCTGGCACAGCTGGCCAGCGCTGGAACGCATCGTCATGGGCAATATCGTGCCGGATTTTCCGGTCTGCAACAAATCCGTCAACGGCTCCTATTCGGGACATGATCTCTGATGTACAGAATTCTGCGTAAAACACTGGGTATTGGCGTGGTGACTGAAAAAGCCCCCGTCCAGCACGACAAGAATCTGGAAAAACTGGGCATCGAGGTCAAACGCATCATCGACAAACGCTTTCACGGCAGCCTGGCGATTCGTGAAGTGGACGCCGGTTCCTGCAATGCCTGTGAACTGGAAATTCATGCCCTGAACAACCCCTTCCATGATGTGGAGCGATTTGGCATTCATTTTGTCGCATCACCACGACACGCCGACCTGCTGCTGGTGACCGGCCCGGTCAGCCGCCACATGCAAGCGGCGCTGTTGCGCACCTGGGAAGCAACCCCCAGTCCCAAATATGTCATTGCCGTGGGTGATTGCGCCTGCGATGGCGGAGAATTCGGTGACATCTACGCCACCTGTGGTGGTGTGGACAAGGTGCTCCCCGTGGATGCGCTCATTCCCGGTTGTCCGCCCACGCCCGAGGCCCTGCTGCGGGGCTTGCTGGCGTGCTTCGCCCGGATTTGATCAGAGCTTCCGTGGTGTTTCTTGCCAGGGAATGACACGAAAAATGCCTGTAGTGCTTCCTGATTGGCGTGAGTTTGCGTATTCTTCACTGCCGATTGTGAAACAACCTTGTGGGATATACGCAGCATGGCTGAATTGAAAGCGTTGATATTCGATGTGGATGGCACCCTTGCGGACACTGAGCGGGATGGTCATCGTGTGGCATTCAACCGGGCTTTTGCCGATAGTGGCCTGGACTGGGACTGGAGTGTGGAAGTATATGGCGATCTGCTCAGCGTGACCGGAGGCAAGGAGCGTATCAAATACTACCTGAAAAAATATCGTCCTGATTTTAGCGTGGCGGGTGATCTGGATGCCTATGTTGCCGAACTCCATGCCGCCAAGACGGAACACTACAAGGCGCTGATGGTGGATCCCGGTTTGCCCTTGCGTCCCGGTGTGGAACGTCTGTTGCGCGAGGCGCGGGATGCAGGCATGCGCTTGGCCATTGCCACGACCACGACGCCGGCAAATGTCACCGCCTTGTTGAAGAACAGTCTGGCGGAAGATGCGGAAGACTGGTTTGAGGTGATTGCCGCTGGCGATATCGTTCCGGCGAAGAAGCCGGCGCCGGATATCTACATCTGGGCCATGGAACAGATGAAACTCCCGCCGGAAAACTGCCTGGCTTTCGAGGATTCCGACAATGGCGTCAAATCCGTGCTTGGTTCCGGAATTCGTTCGTTGCTGGTAACCGTGAATGACTATACCCGGAATCATGATTTTAGCGGAGCCACGGTGGTGGTGGATCATCTGGGAGAGGCAGATCGGCCCTGCCGGGTCGTGCAAGGCCCGGATCTGGTTCATGGAGAGGTGGATATCGAGTCGCTGAGAGCCATACACGATCATGCCTGTGCCTGAACCACGTCTGGCCCGTCGCATGGCAGGTATAGAATCCTTCCATGTGATGGATATTCTGGCCCGTGCCAGACAGATGGATGCACTGGGACAGGATGTGGTGCATATGGAAGTGGGTGAGCCGGATTTCTGTACGCCGGAACCGATTGTCGCGGCGGGTATCCAGGCGCTGCGGGAGGGCAAGACTCACTACACGGCGGCTACCGGACTGCCGTCTTTGCGTGAAGCCATCAGCAATTATTATGCGAGCCGGTTTGGTGTACAGGTCGATCCGGCGCGCATTATCGTCACCCCCGGCGCATCCGGCGCCCTGCAACTGATACTCGCGGTGCTGGTCAATCCGGGAGAAAGGATCCTGATGCCGGATCCAGGCTATCCCTGCAACCGGCATATGGTCAGGCTGTTCGAGGGCGAGGCGGTTTCCCTGGGCGTCAAGGCATCCTCGGGTTTTTCTCTGGCCAACGATCAGGTAATACGCAACTGGGACAGCCGCACCCGGGGCCTGATGGTGGCTACTCCGGCCAATCCGACGGGCCGCATTCTGCAGCTGAATCAGTTGCAGCAGCTCTACAATGCGGTGCTGGCTCCCGATGGCGCATTCATCGTGGATGAAATCTATCAGGGCCTGGTATATGACCAGGCTGAGGAAACCGCGCTGTCATTGGGCGAGGAAAACCTGTTTGTAGTAAACAGTTTTTCCAAATTTTTTGGCATGACCGGTTGGCGTCTGGGCTGGCTGGTGGCGCCGAGGGAATATGTTCCGGCGCTGGATCGTCTGGCGCAGAACATATTTCTTGCTGCGCCCACGCCATCCCAGCATGCTGCGCTGGCGGCCTTCGATGCGCAAACCCTGGAGATACTGGAGGAGCGCCGGATGATTTTTCAGCAGCGCCGGGATTATCTGTATGCGGCACTGCTTGATCTGGGGTTCCGTATTCAGGGCAAGCCGGAAGGGGCCTTCTATCTGTATGCCGATGTAAGTCGATTTGCCCGGGACAGCTTCGTCTTTGCCCGGGAGATGCTCGAACAGGCGCGGGTGGCGATAACGCCAGGGTGTGATTTTGGCAGCTATCGGCCGGAGAAATTCGTCCGTTTCGCTTACACCACGGAAATGGAAAGGCTGAAGCTGGGAGTGGAGCGTATCAGGACTTTTCTGGCTTCCTGAAAGAAGACGGATCCAGCCTCACCACAACGTTGTCGGTTGGCGGGTTATTGGCAGACGAATCTTCGATGATGAAAATCCGCTGGCCGCTGATCATGGCGGAAATGTCCGAGCCCTCTCCCTTGGCGTCATGAAAGAAACTGGCCAGAACATGCAGCAATGTGAATCCCGCAATGAGATAGTAGCCGTTTGCATGGATCTGCCTAATGCTCAAGTCTCCGAGTAACGTGATCTGGTTGAGCAACAGCAGCCCACTGGTGGCCTGAATGACAAGTACCAGGAAAAGAATCAGGTATACAGGCGCCCAAAGCGGATTGTGTGCATACCATTTAGGCAGACGGATCTTTCCCAGGGTCAGATAGCTGCGTACTACTGCCCAGGCCTGATTCAGGGTATGGCGGTTGGGTAACAGGTTGTTCAGGGTTGCGGTTCCCTTTCCGATGAACAGCAGCCCCAGGCGAACGAGCAGAACCGAAAGCAGCAGGGCGGCGGCCAGGAAGTGAATATCATCGATACGGTCAGCGCGTTCGGGAACCCAGCGTATCAGCCAGCCGCTGAACAAAAGCACCAGTACAGACAGTGCCAGGCCCCAGTGGCACAGGCGCAGGGCTTTTCCCCAGACGGGCAGACGGCGGATTTCGGCTTGCGGCATGATGTGACAAGATCAGTCTGTTGAAAATGATTCGGTAGTATAGCGGGATACGCGCAGGCTATCAGACCAGTAATTGGAAGGTAATCCCGCCTTCTGCTTCAAATGTGCGAGAAACAGCTCGGGGCTGGGCAGCTGTTCCCATACCGAGGGCAGGAAAGTGCCCCGGTAAGGGCCTTCTTCAAGAATCAGTCCATCCACTCCAGGGCGCAGTTGCCGTAACAGGTCGGCTTCTGAATCGAACTGCAGGGGCCGGGCCGGGCTGAGAACGGAAATGTGAATGCTCAGCTGGTCGAATTCCCTGCTCCTCAAAGGCGCAAAGCGCGGATCGCTGAAAGCCGCGCTATAGGCGTTTTGCGTAACGTCCCTGACCAGAGGCTGAATGGCTTCCAGATGGCCGATGCAACCGCGAAGCTGACCTTGGATGTTCAGGGTCACAAAGCTTGCCCGTTGCTCCTGCAGGGCAGGGTCGAAGTCGTCCGGATTTACTGCCAGTGGCGCGCCTGCGCGCAAACCGTTCATGATGGAAGCGCGCGCGATTTCCAGCAGGGTTTTACGCTGCTGCGGGTTCAGGCTGTTGTGTTCAGTGGAAGACATATGCGCCATACCCCACGACCCGGCTCTTGTCTCCCGCAGTATCCCCGGAGTTGCGAAGATCCAGGTTTCTGCCCTGCAGGCCATGTTTTTTTGCCGACAACAACAGGCCGCTTACCGGAATGCGTCCGCAGGCATCATCAAAATCGATGGCTTCGGGCTGCATGTCCACAATGGCCATGCTGGTGTGCTGATCCCTGATGCGCGTCTGATGGTAGTCCAGGAAATGGCTCAGGTCTGAACTGATGACGATGAGGGTTTCTTCACCGTCCCAGACCTGTTCCAGCACTTCGCTTACTTTTTCGGCATTCGCCTGACCGACAATCAGCGGTACTACAGTGAAGTCGTCAAGGGTGCGCTGCAGAAAGGGCAGTTGCACTTCCAGCGCATGCTCGCCAGCAAAAGCGCCATCGAATTCCTCGACCTGATGTGTGTCGATGAGTTGCTGTATGGTTTTCCGGTCAACCCGAATGTCTCCCAGCGGTGTGCGCAACCAGTCCGCGCTGGTGGTGGCCAGTCCGTGGAAAGGAACCCGGTGCGCCGGCGCCAGAATGACTACCCGTTTGATCCTGTTGGGCAGCAACAACTGCCGGTAGGCGCTGGCCGCAACCGGGCCGGAGTAGATGTAACCCGCATGGGGTGCGATGATGGCTTTGGGAACCGGCTGTGGCAGGGGAGGCTGGTCATCCAGCATTTCGTCAACCATGCTCGCCAAAGTATCCGGATCCTCCGGATAGAAGGCGCCTGCCACTGACGGTAATAATACGCTGCTCATCTTGATTTCCGTTGTCTTCGCCCGAATGTCATGTTTATAACAATGGGATCTTTAGAGGAAATTGCAAGATGAATCTGCCACAAAACGCGGCCACGAAGTACTGGCACAGACTGGAAGATGGCCGAATACAGTGTGATCTGTGTCCTCGGGAATGCAAACTCAAGGAAGGGCAGCGGGGGCTGTGTTTCGTCCGCGCACGGGAGAATGATGCAGTAGTACTGACGACCTATGGCCGTTCCAGTGGTTTCTGCGTGGATCCCATAGAGAAAAAACCCCTGAATCACTTTTTGCCAGGCACGCCGGTGTTTTCCTTTGGTACCGCCGGCTGCAACCTGTCCTGCAAGTATTGTCAGAACTGGGATATGAGCAAATCGCGGGAAATGGATATTCTGGCCAATCAGGCCATGCCGGAACAGATTGCCAGCACTGCCAGGAAGCTGGGATGCCGCAGTGTTGCCTATACCTACAATGATCCGGTGATCTTCCTCGAGTATGCAGTGGACACAGGGAAAGCCTGCCATGACCAGGACATCAGCAATGTTGCCGTGACAGCAGGTTACATCTCACCGGAAGCGCGGCGGGAATTTTTCTCGGTCATGGATGCCGCGAATGTGGATCTGAAAGGGTTCAGTGAGGATTTCTACCGCAAGCTTACCGGAGGACATCTGCAGCCAGTGCTGGATACCCTGAAATACCTGAAGCATGAAACGGATCTGTGGTTTGAAATCACCAATCTGCTCATTCCCGGGCACAACGATTCCGAAGATGAGTTGAAACGCATGCTGGACTGGATACTTCAGGAGTTGGGCGAAGACCTGCCCGTGCATTTCAGTGCTTTCCATCCGGACTACAAGATGCGGGATGTTCCTCCCACCTCTCCCCGGTCTTTGACTGCTGCGCGTGAGCTGGCCCTGTCCATGGGCTTGCATTTCGTCTACACCGGCAACGTGCATGACAGCAGGGGCGGAAGCACCTGGTGCCCCCAGTGTGGCGAATTGTTGATCGAGCGGGACTGGTATGAACTTGGCGCGTGGGGACTGGATGAAAAGGCTTGCTGCAGCTCTTGCGGTACCAGGATTCCAGGCGTGTTCGAGGCCCGGCCAGGGGACTGGGGAGCAAAACGATTGCCTGTTTCCATGCAAGGTAGTTGAAAAAACGGAAAGCAGACTGTTCAGGAGACAGGAAAGGGTAGCTGCTCCACCCATTGCAGGGCATTCCAAACCAGTTCACAGTTTCCTGTACTGCTGTTCCCATAAGATATGTTCAACAAGCGACGCTGATCAGGAACCTCGGAACAGAAAATGCCATTTCCCGGTTTCATCGTTTTCAATGACTTGCAGTCATTGCCAATAATTGCGCTCGCTTGTTGTGGTGGCCGAACCGGCGTGTGATGCGCCGTGCTGTTTGGTTATTCCCCCATATTTTTTTGGTATCGATCACTTATGGCCAGGACAAAAACCAGTTTCCCGTCTCCAGACGACAGTCTGGCGACCCAAGCTCATGCCACTTCGGAGGAAATTCCAGCTGAAAACAATTCACAGGAGGAAGTGAATTCTTCCCGCCGGAAATTCGTGCTGTCTTCCCTGGCAGGAAGTGCAGCCATTGCGATCAATGTACGCCGTGGCGAAGCAGCCGAAAGCAATACAGCAAAAAAACAGCTTCCCAAACCTCTGTTGGGGGAAATTCGCGATTATGCGGCTACCCAGGCAGCGGTAACCGCGCCTCCGCCTTTTGCGGTTATGGTTCTCAATCGCATGGGATTTGGTCCCCATGGCAATGATGTGGCCGATTTCAATGCCCTGGGAGCCACGGATGACGAACGCCTGGCGGCCTATGTCGATCAGCAGCTGAATTGGCAATCCATCGATGATTCAGCTTTGGCGCTGCGCCTGAGTGATCCATCCTTTGCCTACCTCTGGGAAAACTTCGACCAGGCCTGGCAGACGCATAAGGTCGATGGCGATGACCGCTATGGGCCGGTTGACACCATGGAAAGAGCCGTGTTCACCCGGGCGGTGTACAGCAAGCGCCAGCTGATGGAGTTTCTTGCGGATTTCTGGCACAACCATTTCAACATCTATGGGCGGGATCCCTACGCACGGGAAACCTGGGTTTCATGGGACAGGGATGTCATTCGGCCGCCCCAGCCGGGAAATCCCCGTCCTGCGGGTCTGGAACATGGGCATTTCCTGGGAAATTTCCGCCACATGCTGGAACTGACGGCCAAACACCCTGCCATGCTTTATTACCTGGACAACTATGTAAATGGCCGTGGCGAGCCCAACGAAAACTATGCCAGGGAAATCATCGAACTGCATACCTTGGGAGCGATCAATTACGCCGGTCCGAATCCCGGGCCTGGTGATATCAACACCATCAGCATGCCGGAGTTTCCCGGCTTGTCCATCAATGACAAGTACTCCGATGATGACGTGTATGAGGCCATGCGTTTTCTCACTGGCTGGAATGTAGAGGATGGCGGCAATCCCTACGGCGAGAATGAACCGGATACCGGGCACTGGTACTTCTGGGAAGGCTGGCATGACGGATTGCAAAAACAGTTGCTGGGTGTGCAATGGCCTGCTTTCGAAGGGATCAGCGAGGTGTACGACATGCTGGATCTGCTCGCTTTTCACCCGGGTACCGCCAAACATATTTCCCTGAAGCTGTGTCAGCGCTTCATCAGTGACAATCCTCCCCAGTCTCTGGTGGATCAGGTGGCTACGGTGTTCTACAACAACCGCCATGAACCGGATCAGCTGGAACAAGTGTATCGCTTTTTGCTGAACAGCCCCGAGTTCAAGGATGTCAGCACCTGGGGCAGCAAGCTCAAACGTCCCTTTGAGGTCGTGGTTTCGGCCATGCGCGCCTGTGGAGCGGATTTCACCGTTCGTCCTGATGACAACGAAAGCTATTATTTCATGAATTACTTCGGCCGAACCGGTCAGCGACCCTTCCGCTGGCGCGGGCCGGATGGCTATCCGGATCACCGCTCCTTCTGGGAAGGAGGTGCCTCACTTGTACATACGTGGCGCGTCCTGGACTGGCTCATAGATGAAAACACCAACAACAGCGATCCTGATCTGATGCCCATCACCGACATTACCGTCAGCGGTTTGGGCACACACACGCCCAATACCCTGGCCAATTTCTGGCTGAAGAAAGTGCTGAAATGGGGCCCATCCGCCAGTGGTGACTGGTATGGCACGGAGCTCCATCGCGCGCTTCGGGATTTCATGAGCGAGCGACCAGATGATGATCCTTCTCCCTGGCCTGCCGATTATCCCATCGATGACATTACCGACAATTCCTGGCCCTACTACTGGAATGAGCGTTTGCGTGGTCTGGTGAAGCTGGTGTTGTCAGTTCCTGAATTCATGCAACGCTGAGGAGACAGAACAGATCATGAAAATCAGCAGAAGAGGATTTCTGGCAGGTTCTGCCTCTGTAACCGCTACTTTGGGGGGCGCCGGCCTTGGCTTCTCCGCAGTGCCGTCCCGTTCTCCGGCGAGCAACAGAACATTGGTGTATCTGTTTCTCAGGGGAGGGATGGATGGCTTGAACCTGGTGATGCCCAGAACAGGAGTTCATCGTACCGAATATCTGAACAAGCGCCCGAATATTGCTGTACCCATCAGCAACATGCATGACCTGAACGGGGTTTTCGGTCTGCACGGGAACTGTGATGGGCTCAAGGCTCTATATGACAGCGGCAAACTCGCCTTCATTCATGCCGTGGGCATGCCGGAAGGGCAGGCATCACGAAGTCATTTCGATTCCCAGGAAATGTTTGAACTGGGAACCCCGGGAAATCTGGCCACGACAACCGGCTGGCTGGCGCGGCACATGAATACTTCCCCTCATATTGCATCGGATGCGGTAATTCCGTCCCTGGCCACCACTTCTTCATCTCCTACCAGTCTTCTTGGGGATTTTCGTGCCATGTCCCTGGACGATGCAAGCAGTTTTCATCCCAATTCCGGACGTTATGGCGATGAACATGTAAATGCCCTGGGCCGAATATACAACGGCACGTCCACCCTGGACTATGCAGTACAAAATGCCTTGAACATGATCGATCTGTTGCAGCAGATCGATATTACGGTACCGAGCAGCTATCCCAACACCGGTCTCGCGGACGATCTGGGACTGGTAGCGGGAATGATCAAGGAAAACGTGGGGTTGCAGGTTGCCACCGTGGATTATGGCGGCTGGGACACCCATAACGGTCAGGGCAATGATGGTGGAGGGTATTTCGCCACTCATGTAGGTGATTTGTCTGCGGCGATAAAGGCATTCATGGATGATCTGGAGTCTTCCGGACTGATCGACAATGTCGTGCTGATAGTGCAGTCTGATTTTGGCCGCCGTGTAAGAGAGAATGGCAATGAAGGTACAGACCACGGCACGGCTCAACCCATCATGGTAATAGGTGGTCAGGTGTTGGGGGGGCAGATCTATGGCTCATTCCCTGGGCTCAGGGATTCAGACCTGTATTTGAATACGGATTTGCGCATGACCACGGATTTCAGGCAGGTATACTGCGACGTGGTGGGCAATTTCCTCCTAAACCCCAATTTGTCTACGGTTTTCCCCGGATATACCGGGCCGAAATCCATCGGTTTGTTCGATACCAACACGATATTTGCAAATGGTTTCGATTGAAGGACATCTCGAACAATCGAGATGCCCGTCCCGCATGACGCTGGTCATGCGGGATTTGTTTTTTGAGGATATATTGAGAAATCGGCGTCCTCTCGAACTCACCGGTCTGGGGCAATGTCGCAATTGCTGAATATTCCTATAAGGATGTAGGAATTTCCCTACATACATGAGCATGACCTGTCTTTACACTTGCTTTGCGGAAAATGGATATCCGTACATCAACTCAAGCATATACAGGGAGTTTCAACATGAAGACGATTGCCATGCCTATATCAACTTTGAGCGCTGTACTGTTTCTGTCTCTGACTTCCGGCAACAGCCTGGCGGAAGGGAACATATGCAAGGGGATGGAGCAGAGCGCCTGCAACAAGTCCAGCAGTTGCCGCTGGGTAAAGCCCTACAAGCGTACCGATGGCCTCAAGGTCTCCGGTTATTGCCGAAAGCTGCCGGTACAGAAGAGTAGTCAGTCAGCCAAAGGAAAGCAGGTAGCAAGCAAGAAGAGTTGAGGGCATCTCGAAAAATCGAGATCTCCTTGAGTTCATTCTTGCCGGATCGCGGAATATTTGTTTTCCGGGTCAATATAAGCCCTGTGGCCGTCCGGCCATGGGGCTTGTTGTACCAGTCGTTGGGTAAACAGGATACACTCCGAACTGTACATCCTGTTCAGAGATGATTTCATGAGCGCCCGTCAATCAGAAATGTTTCCCTTGCGGCCCATTGGCAGGGTACACAGCCCCTTCGAGGAAAAATTTGGCATTCCCCGCCAGCCGGGACTGGTGCATGTTCCGGCAGTCATCGAAATGCTGCCGCCCTATGCGCACCCGGAGATGTTTGAAGGCCTGGAGGAATTCAGCCATCTGTGGATTAGTTTTGTTTTTCACGCCTGCCTGGAGCAGGGCTGGAGAAAAAGAGTCAGACCGCCTAGGCTCGGCGGGAATGCGTACAAGGGGGTTTTTGCAACCCGCTCGCCGTTTCGTCCCAATCACCTGGGGCTGTCGGCGGTCAAACTGGATCGGGTGGATGCCGGAGAAGGTGGCGTGAGGCTTCATATTCAGGGGGCGGATTTGCTCGATGGAACCCCGGTCGTGGACATCAAACCCTATATTTCCTATGCGGATTCGGTCGAGCAGGCAAACTCGGGTTTTGCTGCCGAGTGTCCCCATGCCCAGTTGCAAGTACTGTTTTCTCCCGAGGCCGAAAGATTTCTCGCCGGGCTTCCAGATGCAGAAAAGCGGACCTGCCAGCTTGTGGAAATCATCTCCCTGGATCCCCGGCCCGCCTACCGGAAAAGTAGCGGCAGGGAGCGTAGTTGGGGAATGCGCTTTGCCGGGCTGAATGTTCGCTGGGAGGTAAGGGAGGATCAGGCGTGGATAACCGATATCAGTATCGAATCCGGTGTCAGGGCGTCCTGAAAAACCAGGTTTGCTGCAGGGGAAGCTGAAATATTTATTCGCGGAATTTTCCTGTCACAAACGGAAAATGGCGGAACATCCTTGTTCCCGACAGGCTCCTGGATACGCTGTCGATCAATAGATAAGGCTCATCATGCGGCTGCGATAGCGGGCCACCCTGGGATCGTCACCGAGAATGTCGAATAGCTTCAAGAGTGCTTTCCGGGCTGCGTCATCACCATAATTACGGTCTTTTTTCATCAGTTGCAGTAACAAATCCATGGCCTGCTCATGGCGTTCATTCAGCACTTGTTGGGCCGCCATCAGATACAGGGTTTCAGTATCCTCAGGATCAGCTTGCATGCGTTGCGCAAGTTCCTTTTCCGAGGGGGCATCGGCGAGCAGGTTTTCAAAAAACAGCAGACCTTGCAGGCTCTTGACTTGCGCGGTGTCGCGGATGTCCGCGGGCAGCTGCGCGAGTATCTCGCTGGCTTGGCTGATGTTGCCCAGGGCAGCCTGAGTCTGGGCAAGAGCGAGATCGATATTGCTGTTGGATGGATCCGCATTTTTGGCTTGTTCCAGCAACGCAAGAGCATTGTGGGCTTCGCCTTGCAGGAGCAGCTGCTGCGCCTGTTCCACCAGGGCATCAGATTCCCTGGGAATGTGTTTGTCGAGAAATGCGCGGATTTCGCTTTCCGGAAGTGCGCCGGCAAACTCGTCCACCGTTTCACCGTTTTTGAACAGCTTTACCGTGGGGATGCTGCGAATGCCGAATTGGGCGGCAAGTGCCTGCTGTTCCTCGGTGTTGATCTTCGCCAGGATGAATTTTCCCTGGTAGTTTTCCGCCAGCTTGGCCAAAACGGGCATGAGCATTTGGCAGGGCTGGCACCAGGAGGCCCAGAAATCGACCAGTACTGGCACCTGACGGGATTTTTCCACTACTTCGGATTGATAGTTTTCTTCTGTTACTTCAATTATGTAGGGTGAATCACTCATTTTCTGTGGTTCCTGTGTGCGGAAATCATGGGCTTCATGTTGGGGCGATGGAAGCAAATTGCAAGGCCTTGAAAAGATCTCTTGCCGCCCCATTTTCAGGGGAAACAGCCTGGAGAAAGAACCATGTCAGACAATCTGCATGTCGTATGTAGCCACTGTGGTGGTGTGAATCGTATTCCCGCAGTGCGCCTGGAACAGAATCCCAAATGCGGGAAATGCAAGCGCCCCCTGTTTGATGGGCATCCTGGGGATGTGGATGACGCCATGCTGCAGAAACAGATTCAGCGCAGTGATATCCCGGTATTGGTGGATTTCTGGGCGCCCTGGTGTGGCCCCTGCAAGATGATGGCGCCAGCCTTTGCCCAGGCGGCAGGGCAGTTGGAGCCTCATGTGCGTTTGCTCAAGCTGAATACGGAGCAACATCAGCAGCTTGCGGGTCAGTTGGGGATCCGCAGCATTCCCACCATGATTCTTTTTCGCCATGGCCAGGAGGTGGATCGCATGTCCGGCGCCCTGGATGCCGGCGGTATCGTATCCTGGGCTCGCGGGCGGCTTTGACGGCTTTGAAAAGCGGGGATGGGAGCCGCCTGTCCAGGCCGGGCATGGCTGGCTTCTCCCGCATGCGAGAATCTTTCGTCGCGCCGCGATTTCCATGGACAGTCCCGGACATCTCCCGTAAAATTTCCGTCTCAACAGGGGTCTGACCCCAATCTCGTTTCTTGTATTCGTTCGTGGATGGCTCCAGACAGAGCTGGTCCCCTATTGTGTGCGCGTAAATGACTGATTCAGCTATTCTGGTACTGGAAGACGGCACTGTGTTTCGCGGTCGTTCCATTGGGGCGGAAGGACAGACTGTGGGGGAGGTGGTATTCAATACCGCCATGACCGGCTACCAGGAGATTCTTACCGACCCCTCCTACCTGCGGCAGATCGTCACCCTGACTTATCCGCATATTGGCAACACCGGGGTGAACAGAGAGGATGTGGAGTCTTCTTCGGTACATGCGGCGGGACTGGTGATTCGTGATCTGCCTTTGCTGGCCAGCAACTGGCGCAGTGAGCAGTCTTTGCAGGATTACCTCAAGGACAATGGGGTGGTGGCCATTGCGGATATCGATACGCGCAAGCTGACGCGAATTTTGCGGGAAAAGGGCGCGCAGGCCGGATGTATTCAGGCGGGCTTCCATCTTGATGATGTGGTGGCGCGTGCCGCGGCGGAAACCTTTCCCGGGCTCAAAGGCATGGATCTGGCCAGGGAGGTCACGGTGGACGCCCCCTATGAGTGGAAAGAAGGCGTCTGGAAACTGGGAGAAGGACATCCCGCCCGGGAAGACTCGGCGGACGATTTCCATGTGGTTGCCTATGACTTCGGTATCAAGACCAATATTCTGCGCATGCTGCGCGACCGTGGCTGCCGCATTACCGTGGTGCCAGCCCAGATGCCGGCAAAGGATGTGCTGGCGATGAACCCTGACGGCGTGTTTCTGTCCAATGGTCCCGGTGATCCGGAGCCTTGTGACTATGCCATCCGCGCCATTCAGGATGTGCTGGAACAGAATGTGCCGACCTTCGGTATCTGTCTCGGGCATCAACTTCTGGGGCTGGCCAGTGGTGCGCGCACGGTGAAGATGAAATTCGGTCATCATGGCGCCAACCATCCGGTACAGGATCTGGAAAACGGTACGGTAATGATTTCCAGCCAGAACCACGGTTTTGCCGTGGATGAGGAGAGCCTCCCGGAAAATCTGCAAGCTACGCACAAATCGCTGTTCGACGGTTCCCTGCAGGGGATTCACCGTACCGACAAACCCGCCTTTGGTTTTCAGGGACATCCTGAAGCCAGCCCCGGCCCTCATGATGTGGCGCCGGTTTTCGATCATTTCATCGAGCTGATGAAAGCCCGTACCGAGACCTGATCCCCGCTCCAACACACTCGCGCAGACTGAGACAAGATGCCTAAAAGAACAGATCTGAAAACCATCCTCATTATCGGTGCAGGCCCGATCATCATCGGTCAGGCATGCGAGTTCGACTATTCCGGCGCCCAGGCCTGCAAGGCGCTGCGAGAGGAAGGTTACAAGGTGGTGCTGGTGAATTCCAATCCGGCCACCATAATGACCGATCCGGAAACGGCGGATGTGGTGTATATCGAGCCCATTACCTGGCAGACACTGGCGCGGATCATCGAAAAGGAACGTCCGGATGCGCTGTTACCCACCATGGGTGGGCAGACGGCTCTGAACTGCGCTCTGGATCTGGTGCGTGAAGGCGTATTGGAGCAATTCGGCGTGGAAATGATCGGCGCTTCCCGGGAAGCCATAGACAAGGCGGAAGACCGGGATCTGTTTCGCAAGGCCATGCTCAGGATTGGTCTGGAGATGCCCAGGTCTGCTGTGGCGCACTCCATGGAGGAGGCGCTGCAGGTTCAGGTGCAGGTCGGTTTTCCCACGATCATCCGGCCTTCCTTTACCATGGGCGGTTCCGGCGGTGGTATTGCCTACAACAGGGAAGAGTTTGTAGAGATCTGCGAGCGGGGGCTGGATCTCTCGCCCACCAATGAGCTGCTCATCGAGGAGTCCATCCTCGGCTGGAAAGAATACGAGATGGAAGTGGTGCGCGACCACAAGGACAACTGCATCATCGTCTGTTCCATCGAGAATCTGGATCCCATGGGAGTGCATACCGGCGACTCCATTACCGTGGCGCCGGCCCAGACCCTGACCGACAAGGAATACCAGATCATGCGCGACGCCTCTCTGGCGGTGCTGCGCGAGATCGGCGTGGATACTGGCGGATCGAACGTACAGTTTGCCGTCAATCCCGAGAATGGACGCATGATCATCATTGAGATGAACCCGCGGGTCTCCCGCTCCTCGGCGCTGGCATCCAAAGCCACCGGTTTTCCCATTGCCAAGGTGGCGGCCAAGCTGGCCGTCGGTTACACCCTGGACGAGCTGCGTAACGAAATCACCGGAGGGGTAACACCGGCTTCCTTCGAGCCCAGTATCGACTACGTGGTGACCAAGATTCCCCGGTTTGCCTTTGAAAAGTTTCCCCAGGCAGATGACAAGCTCACTACCCAGATGAAGTCTGTGGGCGAAGTCATGGCCATTGGCCGCACCCTGCAGGAATCCCTGCAGAAAGCCTTGCGTGGTCTGGAGACCGGCATGGCTGGTCTTGATCCCATGGTGGATCTGTCTGCCGACGATGCCCGGGAGATCATACTCGCGGAAATTCGACAGCCCCGGGGGAATCGCCTCTGGTATGTTGCCGATGCTTTCCGTGACGGAATGAGCATGGAGGAGATTCAACAGGCCACGGGCATCGATCCCTGGTTCCTGGTGCAGATCGAAGACCTGATTCTGGAAGAGGCGCGTGTGGCAAAAGAAGGTTTGGATGCCCTGGACGCCAAGCGGTTACGTCAACTCAAGCGCAAGGGCTTCTCTGACAAGCGCCTGGCCGATCTCCTGGGCAAGAAGGAAAGCAAGATCCGTAAACTGCGTTACAAGCTGGGCCTGCGTCCTGTATACAAGCGGGTGGACACCTGTGCGGCGGAATTTGCTTCCAGTACCGCCTACATGTATTCCACCTATGAAGAGGAATGTGAAGCGCGGCCTACGAACCGGCAGAAGATCATGGTGCTGGGAGGCGGCCCCAACCGAATTGGTCAGGGCATTGAGTTTGATTACTGTTGCGTACACGCGGCTTTCGCCATGCGCGAGGATGGCTATGAGACCATCATGGTCAACTGCAATCCGGAAACGGTCTCCACGGACTATGACACTTCGGATCGTCTCTACTTCGAACCTCTGACCCTGGAAGATGTGCTCGAGATCATTCATAAGGAAAATCCCGCCGGCGTCATAGTCCAATATGGTGGTCAGACGCCGCTGAAACTGGCCCGGGATCTGGAAAAGGCGGGCGCGCCCATTATCGGCACCAGTCCGGATTCCATCGATGCAGCGGAAGATCGCGAGCGTTTCCAGCAGATGATCGAGAAGTTGGGCATACTGCAGCCACCCAATCGCACTGCCACGGATCCGGATACCGCTGTCGAACTGGCGGAGGAAATCGGCTATCCCCTGGTGGTGCGTCCTTCCTATGTGCTGGGCGGCCGCGCCATGGAAATCGTCTACAACGAGGAGGATCTGACTCGTTACATGCGTGAGGCAGTGAGTGTCTCCAATGATTCACCGGTGCTGCTGGATCGTTTTCTCAATGATGCCATCGAGGTGGATGTGGACGCGATCTGTGACGGCCGGGATGTGCTTATCGGCGGCATCATGGAGCACATTGAAGAAGCCGGAGTGCATTCCGGCGATTCCGCCTGCTCCCTGCCGCCTTACACCCTGAGTCAGGAAGTGCAGGATCGCATGCGTCATCATATTCGAGACATGGCCCTGGAGTTGGGAGTAGTGGGCCTTATGAACACCCAGTTCGCCATCAAGGGCGACGATATTTATATTCTGGAAGTGAATCCGCGAGCTTCGCGCACCGTGCCTTTCGTTTCCAAGGCGATTGGTCGTCCCCTGGCCAAGATCGCCGCCCGCTGCATGGCCGGCAAGAGCCTGGAAGAACAGGGCGCCACCCGGGAAATCATCCCCGATCACTATTTTGTCAAGGAAGCCGTGTTCCCCTTCGTCAAATTCCCCGGAGTGGATACCGTGCTCGGGCCGGAGATGAAGTCCACCGGCGAGGTCATGGGCGTGGGGCGCAGTTTCGGTGAAGCCTACGGCAAGGCCAGCGAAGGCGGCAGTATCAAACTGCCCACCGGGGGCAAGGCGCTGTTGTCCGTGCGGGATGCGGACAAGGAGCGTATCAAACTGGTGGCCAGGGATCTGGTGGATCTGGGTTTTGAGCTCTATGCCACAGGGGGTACCTGTGATGCGGTATTGTCTACCGGGGTTCCCTGCCATCGGGTGAACAAGGTAATGGAAGGGCGGCCACATATCGTGGACATGATCAAGAACGATGATTTTGATCTGATCATCAATACCACCGAAGGCAAGCAGGCCATGCTCGATTCGGCTTCCATCCGCCGCTCAGCCCTGCAGCACAAGGTCAGCTATACCACGACCATGTCCGGTGGGGAAGCCATCGTCATGGCCATTCAGCACAAGGATGAACCCATTGTCACCAGTCTGCAGGAACTGCATGCGGGGTGAACTTGTCCACATCAAGACAGCAAGAGCACTGAAATACAACCATGAGCAACAAGACACCCATGACCGTACGGGGCGCGGAAGCCCTGCGCCAGGAACTCAATGAACTCAAGACCGTGGCTCGTCCCAAAGTGATTGCGGCCATTGCTGAAGCCCGCGCTCACGGTGATCTCAAGGAAAATGCCGAGTATCACGCGGCGCGTGAGCAGCAAAGTTTCATCGAAGGGAGAATCAAGGATATCGAGGCCAAGCTGTCCAATGCGCAGATCATCGATGTCAGCACCCTGAATGCCGGGGGACGGGTGGTATTTGGCGCTACCGTGGATGTGCTGGATCTGGAGACCGATGAAGAGCACAGTTATCAGATCGTGGGTGAGGACGAGGCGGATATTCGTCATTCCCGCATTTCTGTCACATCTCCCATCGCACGTGCGTTGATTGGCAAGTCCGAAGGAGACGAAGTGCAGATACAGGTGCCAGGCGGTCTGCGCGAATTTGAAATCCTCGAAGTGCGATACGTCTGATATGCCTGCCGCGGTGCGGATGCCGGGCTCACTCATTGGTTGTTGCGGTGCGCTGCTGTTGCTTCTGGTCTTTGGCAATATTTCAGCGGCGGAAAACTCCCTTCCATCCAGGGCGCTTCCCAGCCTGGAACCTTCCCTGGTATTCCATGATCTGCCTGCTGTCAGGGAGGATGGCCTCGAATATGCGCGCATGCGAAAGGACGATATGGGTGAAGCCGAAGCCCTGCAGACCGCCGTGGTGCGCATGCGGCCAACGGGAAAATCCCCGGATATCGATTATGTCGATCTGATCGGTGCGGTGCATATCGGGGAACATGAGTATTATCAGAAAATAAACGGGCTGTTCCGCACATACGATGTAGTGCTGTATGAGTTGGTGGCGCCCAAGGGGACGCGTATTCCCCGGGGAGGAGGAAAGAATCGCAGTATTATCAGCAGTGTGCAGAACAGCATGCGCAAGGCATTGGGACTGGGACTGCAACTGGAAGACGTGGATTATCATCTGCCCAATCTGGTGCATGCCGATCTTACGCCGGACGAATTTTTTGACAGCATGGCCAAGCGCAATGAGTCTGTAGCTGGCATGCTCGGCAAGGCCTGGCTGGCTGGCATGGGCAGGCAACATTCGCCCAGAGCCCTGAGCAATCAGATTACCCTGTATCGCAACCTGTTGTCAGGAGATTCCGACAAGGCGCTGAAAATCTGGTTCGCCAGCGAAATGGTGGACATGAACAGCATGCAACGCGCCATAGAGGGAAAAGATGGCAGTACCTTGCTGGCCGAACGCAACAGGAAGGCCGTGCAGGTGCTGCGGGAGCAAATCGCCAAAGGCCACCGGCGTATTGCGGTATTCTATGGCGCGGCGCATATGTCCGGTATCCAGAAGCTGCTGGAAACGGAACTGGGACTGATTCCCGCTAAAATCGCCTGGCTGGATGCCTGGGATCTGAAATGACGATGGTTGCTTGAAATTCTTTGTGATCAGGGCAGCACGATTTTCGGCTTTTTCGGATTTCTGCGAAAGAGGATCACCATGTTGCCGATGCGCTGGACTTTTTCCGCGCCAGTATGCTCGACAATTCCGTTTATGATCCGATCGCGATCTTCCCGGTCGCCAGCGCTTACCTTGATCTTGACGAGCTCATGAAAATCCAGGGCGATGCCGATTTCCTCCAGCACGGAGTCACGCAGGCCGTGCTGTCCGATCATGACCACGGGCTTGAGCTTGTGCGCCAGGCTGCGCAGGTGTTTGATCTGGGGCTTGGAAAGGGGCACGGGCAAATACTCCATAAAGGATAGATGGGCCAAGGGCGGCATTCTACCTGTTCCTGCTGATGGAATCCCGTGCTGATTGCCATTTTTCGCACCCCAAAAGGCTGTATAATCCAAAACTTTGCCGGTAACTTGCGTGTAAGACAAATGGGGCGTTCCAAAAGCAGTCACATCTGGATGCAGCGTCATGTGAACGATGAGTATGTGCAGCGCGCGCAGCGGGAAGGGTATCGGTCCCGGGCCAGTTACAAACTTCTGGAGATCCAGGACAAGGACAGACTTCTCAAGCCGGGGCAGGTGGTAGTGGACCTCGGGGCAGCGCCGGGAGGCTGGAGTCAGGTGGCGGCAGCCATTGTGGGCAGCAAGGGGAAGGTTCTGGCCATGGATATCCTGGAGATGGACGGTATTCCCGGTGTGGAGTTTTTGCAGGGCGATTTCCGTGAACAGCAAGTCATGGATAAATTGATAGATCTTCTGGAAGGGCGTCCTGTGGATCTGGTAATTTGCGACATCGCGCCCAATGCCAGTGGGGTGCGTGCTGTAGATCAGCCAAGAGCAATGTATCTTGCTGAACTGGCACTGGATTTTGCCAGAACCACACTCAGGCCAGGCGGTGCCTTTGTCACCAAATTGTTTCAGGGCGAAGGTTTTGATGAATATATCAGGGACGCCCGTGGCAGTTTTGAGCGAGTAGTGACGCGCAAGCCAAAATCATCGCGTCCAAAAAGCCGCGAAGTGTATATGGTAGCAACTGGCCATAAATCCTGATAATTTGTGCGGATCCTGAATAAATTCCTTGCAGGGGACTTTGATCGGGTCACGAACCAGTATTCAATCGGTAATCAGAGCTTCCTATAGAACGTATCTTCTTATAATCTGTCCAAAGTGAAGATCGATCGGGGAAATCGAAGAGGAACCCTATTTTGAACGATATGGCAAAAAACATTGTGTTGTGGATCGTCATCGCCATTGTGCTGATGACCGTATTCAACAGCTTCAATGGACAAAAGAACCGTGCGCCAAGCATTTCCTATTCCCAGTTTCTGGAACAGGTGAAACAGGGAAATGTGACCAGCGTGGTCATTCACGAGAGCGGCAAGATCGAGGGAACCACCTCTTCCGGCAGCAGTTTCATAACAGAAAGTCCCAACGACCCTGGCCTGGTTGGTGACTTGCTCAAGGCAGGTGTGGATATTCGCGCCAAGCCACCAGAGCAGCCTTCCATGCTCAAGCTGATCCTGATCAACTGGTTCCCGTTGATCATCCTTATCGGTCTTTGGATCTTTTTCATGCGCCAGATGCAGGGCGGAGGCGGAGGCCGTGGCGCCATGTCCTTTGGCAAGAGCAAGGCGCGCCTGCTCAGTGAAGACCAGGTCAAGGTGACTTTTGCCGATGTGGCCGGTGTGGAAGAAGCCAAGGAAGAGGTGCAGGAAGTGGTGGACTTCCTCAAGGACCCTTCCAAGTTTCAGCGGCTGGGGGGCAAGATACCCAAGGGTGTACTCATGGTGGGGTCTCCCGGTACGGGTAAAACCCTGCTGGCCAAGGCGATTGCCGGGGAAGCCAAGGTGCCGTTTTTCACCATATCCGGTTCGGATTTTGTGGAGATGTTCGTTGGTGTGGGCGCTTCACGCGTAAGGGACATGTTCGATACCGCCAAAAAACATGCGCCTTGTATCATTTTCATCGACGAGATCGATGCCGTGGGACGTCATCGGGGCGCTGGTCTGGGTGGCGGGCATGATGAGCGTGAGCAAACCCTGAACCAGCTGTTGGTGGAAATGGACGGTTTCGAGGGTACCGAAGGCGTTATCGTCATTGCCGCGACCAACCGTCCGGACGTGCTTGATCCCGCCCTGCTGCGGCCCGGGCGGTTTGATCGCCAGGTGGTGGTGCCTCTTCCCGATGTTCGTGGTCGTGAGCAGATACTCAAGGTACACATGCGCAAGGTGCCTTTGGGAGACGATGTAAAGCCTTCCCTGATCGCCCGGGGCACTCCCGGTTTTTCCGGTGCGGATCTGGCCAACCTGGTGAATGAAGCTGCACTGATGGCGGCGCGGCAAAACAGCCGCAGTGTCACCATGGCGCATTTTGAAGCGGCCAAGGACAAGATCATGATGGGTGCCGAGCGTCGTTCCATGGTCATGAAGGACGAAGAGAAGAAGCAGACGGCCTATCACGAGGCAGGGCACGCCATCGTCGGCCTGATGGTGCCTTCCCATGATCCGGTGTACAAGGTCAGCATCATTCCTCGTGGCCGCGCCCTTGGCGTGACCATGTTTCTTCCGGAAGAGGATCGCTACAGCCAGAGCCGCGAGCTTCTGGAAAGCCAGATCTCCAGCCTGTACGGCGGGCGTATTGCCGAGGAACTGATTTTTGGTGATGACCATGTAACCACAGGAGCATCCAATGATATCAAACGGGCTACCGAGATCGCACGCAGCATGGTTACGCGCTGGGGTTTGTCCGAGCGTCTGGGACCACTGGCCTACGGTGAGGAAGAGGAAGAGGTCTTTCTTGGTCGCTCGGTAACCCAGCACAAGAATCTATCTGACGAAACTGCGCATATCATCGATGAAGAGATTCGTAATATCATCGATCGCAACTACGACAGGGCGCGCCGAATCCTCAAGGAGAATCTGGACAAGCTGCACGCCATGGCGGAAGCGCTGGTCAAATACGAAACCATCGACATCGAGCAAATCAAGGACATCATGGCTGGCCGGACACCACGGCCTCCGGCAGACTGGGATGATGATTCCTCGGCGGATGGTGGTCTGGCGGCTTCCAATGACGATGGTGCCAAGAATGAAAAGAAAGACGATCCCATCATCGATCCAGACCCGGCAGGGCAACACTAGGGCATCTATTTCCATTCCGGTGGAGTTAATTTGTGTCTGGGTTGTTTGAGAATAAGGCGAAGATACCAAAGCAAATAGCAAGCTACAAGGTTAATCGCGCTTGCGCGTAGAGAGGGAGTCTTGGAGCATTTGCAACAACTGCAAGAATGCAGAAGGTGGTTAGATGCAGGTAGCTAAAGTCGAGATTTTTACAACTTCGGCTCCCGCTTGTTCACAGAGAAGGGATGTATGCAGGTTTTTTTAGCAGAAATAACCTGTTACGCTCCTGATCTGTATCCTTTTGGATAGTGTGGTTATCGAAGCGCCCGGGCGCAAGAATGCCAAACGGCGTATGCGCATGCGGCAGGCAAGAAATTTACTCCTTGCCTGATTTCTTCAAGGAAAAACCAGTTGATTCCTTGGACGTGTTTAATGCTATTTGTATCAGACGTGTACTAATATGTTTTTTTCCTGAATCCGTGGGTTCAGAAGGGATGCAGTGTGCGATATATTGATTTAGATTGCGTAATGAAAATTTGTTGCCATACTCTATAAGACACCTAAAAAAACCGAGATGCCCATTAATTAATGAAAATAATGTAATCGTTGGGGGAGAGAAAGTATCAGTGGAACATTTAATATCGTCTATTGGCCGCACCATACTAGTGGCGAATTTTTTTTGGGGAGCATCGTTGGCAGATGCTGCAGTTGGTGATACTTTTCGTGTAAGTGAAAGTTCCACTGGTGTGCCTGCTCAAGGTGATAGTGATTACATTTCCCTGTCCTCCAATGGGCGGATTATTTGCTTTGCTTCTTCCGCTCCTAATCTGATCGCCGATGACGGGAATCATGTGGGGGATGTTTTTGTGCATGATTTGCTGGATGCCACCACAACCAGAGTTAGCGTAAGCACTGGCGGGACGGAAGGCAATGCGCTTAGCGAGAAACCTTCCTTGTCTGCCGATGGCAGATTCGTGGCATTTGTTTCTGCTGCCAGTAATTTGGTCGATAATGACACTAATGGCGTGAAGGATATTTTTGTCAGAGATCGATTGCTGGGGACTACTGCAAGAATCAGCCTGTCCGGTTCAGGTGTGCAGGCCAATGGAGCCAGCGACGCCCCTGCAATATCCGCAGATGGTAGATTTGTGGCGTTCTTTTCGGAAGCCAGCAATTTGGTAAATGGTGACGCCAATAATGCTGGCGATGTTTTTGTGCATGACATGCAGGAAGGAACAACGGTCAGGGTGAGTGTTTCCTCTTCGGGAGTAGAAGGAAACGCGGTGAGTGATATGCCTGTAATATCGGCAGACGGTAACGTTGTAGCCTTTTCCTCTCTGGCGGATAATCTCGTGGATGGTGATAGCAATCTGAACAGAGATGTTTTTGTTCACGACATGCAATCTGGACAGACAAAAAGGGTCAGCCTAAACGAGATGAATGGACAGGCTTCTGGCTCAAATGAATATCCTTCCCTTTCGGCAGATGGTCATTATGTTGCCTTCACATCCTACGATAGCTTGGTGGCGATCGATACCAATGGCATGCCGGATATTTATGTGAGAGATACCCAGGCTGCACAAACTTTTCTGGTTAGTGTGGATAGTTCCGGGAATGTTGCGGATATTGGAAGTCATGAGGCTCACGTTTCCGGGGATGGGCGTTATGTGGCTTTCACTTCCCTGGCCTCAAATCTGGTGCCTGGAGATAGTAACGGCAATCCTGACGTGTTTATACACGACCGCCAGAGTGGAGTTACAACAAGGGTCAGTGTAAGTACATCCGGGGTGGAAGCAAATAATGGAGCAGCCAGTCCTGCTATCAGTCAGGATGGCCGCTTTGTTGCTTTTCGATCGGATTCTGCTTCTCTTGATCCCGCAGGGACGGGTGAGTGGAAAGACGTGTATGAGCATCAGTATCTTCCTTATCTCTTCACGGATGTGCCTGTGACTTATTGGGCTTATGACGAAATCCAGACTCTTGGCGATAGTGGTGTGACTGCAGGTTGTGATATCTATAATTATTGTCCTGATGATGTTGTTACGCGAGGGCAGATGGCGGTATTTCTCGAACGTGGTTTAAGAGGCAGTTCCTTTATGCCGCCGGTGGCGACGGGTACCATGTTTGCCGATGTGGGGGTCGATTACTGGTCCGCATCATGGATTGAACAACTGGCACAAGATCAGATAACTGCAGGCTGTGATTCCAATAATTATTGCCCAGACAATGAAGTAACCCGGGCGGAAATGGCTGTATTCCTGCTTCGTTCCCGCCATGGTGCAACCTATGTTCCTCCAGCCGCAAGCGGTACATTGTTTAGCGATGTGCCTGCAGGGTATTGGGCTGGTGCATGGATAGAGCAACTGGTAGCGGAAGGGATATCCACGGGTTGTGGAGGCGGACAGTTTTGTCCGGATGCCGTTCTCAATCGCGGGCAAATGGCTGTATTCCTGATCAGAACCTTCAATTTGTAATGAGGCCAGTCTCCCGGTAATTGTTTTGTGAGGCTTGGCTGTTGAGTGTTCTTCTCTGCAATGGTTATCGTCTTGAGCTTAGCAGGCCGGTAGTCATGGGCATTCTCAACGTCACGCCGGATTCCTTTTCCGACGGCGGGCGGTTTTTTGCGCAGGATGCTGCTGTTCGTCGGGCACTGGCCATGCAACAGGCGGGGGCTGCGATCATTGACATTGGCGGAGAGTCCACCCGTCCAGGGGCGCTTCCGGTATCCGCAGAAGAAGAGATGCACAGGGTGGTGCCGATTGTTCAGGCATTGCATTCCGAGCTGGACATCCCCGTGTCTGTCGATACCAGCAAGCCGGAAGTCATGCGCGAGGCTGTCCGGGCTGGTGCGGGGATGATCAACGATGTGAATGCGCTTCGCGCCGAGGGCGCGGTTCAGACCGCAGCTGATCTTGGGGTTCCCTTGTGTCTTATGCACATGCAGGGGGAGCCGCGCACCATGCAGCAATCTCCGCAATATTCGGATGTGGTAGAAGAAGTAAAAAGTTTTCTGCTGGCGCGCATGGCGTGTTGCCGGAAGGCGGGAATAGCAGCACGGAATATACTGGTGGATCCAGGCTTTGGTTTTGGCAAGACGCTGGAACATAATCTTGTACTGTTGCGCAATCTTGCGGAATTTGCTCATATGGGCGCTGGTGTATTGGCGGGCATCTCCCGAAAATCCATGCTTGGGGTGCTCACGGGAAAGGAAACAAATGAACGGATGGCAGCCAGCATTGCTGCCGCGGTACTGGCGGCGGAGCGTGGGGCGGTAATTCTCCGGGTTCATGATGTGGCGGAAACTGTGGATGCCTTGTCGGTGGTTAATGCAATTACAGGAAGTGAAAAATGACGAAAAGAAAATATTTTGGCACGGATGGCATTCGCGGAAAGGTCGGTGAAGGCAAGATCAATCCGGAATTTGTGCTCAAGCTGGGGTGGGCAGCAGGCCGGGTACTGGGTAACGGCAATCCGGGCAAAGTACTTATTGGAAAGGATACGCGCATATCAGGTTACATGTTCGAATCGGCGCTGGAAGCAGGTCTGGTGGCGGCAGGCATGGATATACTCATGCTCGGCCCCATGCCCACGCCCGGTATTGCCTATCTGACCCGCACCCTGCATGCTTCCACCGGTATCGTCATCAGTGCTTCGCACAATCCGTATTACGACAATGGCATCAAATTCTTTTCTGCCTCTGGCGCCAAACTGCCGGATGATGTGGAGCGGGCCATTGAAGCCGAGATCGACAAGCCGCTGGTGACCGTGGATCCGGCGCGTCTGGGAAAGGTCATGCGGGTAGAGGATGCCGCTGGACGTTACATCGAGTTCTGCAAGAGCACGGTTCCTCATCATCTCGATCTTTCGGCACTCAAGATCGTTGTCGATTGCGCCCATGGTGCTACCTATCATATCGCGCCTCATGTTCTGGAAGAGTTGGGAGCACAGGTTACGGTAATTGGCGCGGATCCGGATGGTTTCAACATCAACAGCAAGGTGGGCTCCACCCATCCCGAAGCCCTGCAGCAGGCGGTATTGCAGGAACAGGCGGACGTGGGTATTGCCCTGGATGGAGATGGCGACCGCCTGCTCATGGTGGATCATACCGGCGCAACGGTGGATGGGGATGGCATTTTGTATGTCATTGCACGCTCGCGCATGGCGCATCCCGAAGGTCTTAGAGGGCCGGTAGTGGGAACGACAATGAGCAACCTGGGACTGGAACTGGCGCTCAGGGAAATGGGAGTGGATCTGGTGCGCACCGATGTAGGCGATCGATACATTCTGGCGCAACTGGATGCCAACAACTGGACCCTTGGAGGAGAGCCTTCCGGACATATCATCTGCCGGGATCGAACCACAACCGGAGATGGCATCGTGGCTGCCCTTCAGGTACTGGCAGCCATGGTGCTTAGCGGCTCCAACCTGCATGACCTGAGCATGGGGATGCAACGCATGCCTCAGACCCTGATCAATGTAGATCTCGGCAAGGCTTCGCCAGCGAAGATCATGAAGAACACAAAGGTGCTGGATGCCGTGGCCAGTGCGGAAAAAACCCTGGCCAGGGATGGCAGAGTGCTGTTGCGTCCCTCGGGAACAGAGCCGCTGATTCGGGTCATGGTTGAAGGCCGGGAAGCGACCCTGGTTACCCAGCTGGCCGGAGAAATCGCGGCAGTGGTGGAATCGGTTACCGCGGCCTGAGAAGGCTGAAGCAGATACGCACCCCGTTTTCCGTGGGGAGATTTTCCGCCCGGGTGCCGCCTCCATGGAATTCCGCAATGAGCCTGACCAGATACAGGCCCAAGCCGAGGTGGGGCTGTCTCTGCTGGTCGCTGCGGACAGAGACCATGGACTGAAAAATATCCATGTTTTCGGGCAAGGTCGATCCCCGATTGCTCACGCAGATCCACAGCAGACCCTTGTTTTCATGGATGGAAAGTTCGATGTCGGTGTCGGGCTGGTGGAAATCAATTGCATTGTCCAACAGCTTTTCCAACGCCTGAACGATCAGCTCGGGCGCGCCAGTGACAGTCATTCCGGAACAGGGATCCAGCTTGAAGCGGATTTGTGGATGAATTCCGTGATAGTTGGCCAGAGTCATCTGGAGCAGATCGTATAGCTCGAATTCCCGTATTTCCGCCTGCTGCAGGGCCTTTTCCAAACGCGTGGCTTCCTGCAATTGGCGCAGGATCAGTTCCAGCCGGTCAACGCCCTTGAGGGCGCGTGTCAGATAGGCCTGCTTCTGCGCAGCGTTTTCGACCTCGGCGCTGTTCTCCAAGGAACTGCGAATGATGGCCAGGGGAGTGCGGAATTCGTGGGAAAGGCGGGAGGCCATGGCCTGCAGATAACGGTTGTACTCCTGCAAGCGGCCGAGCATGTTTGCAAAACCGCGACCCAGATCCGCAATCTCGTCTCCTGGTGGAGGCGTCGGGATATGACCGACAATGCGACCATCATCCGCCACTGCATTCTCCATCTGCTGATGCAGGCGACGAATACGCCGGGTGAGCAGGGTGGCAAACCCCAACAGGGCCAGGGAAACCAGGGCAAACAGGGCCAGGGTGATGCCCAGCAGACGCTGCATGGCCTGATTCTGCAGGGAGAGAATACTGTCGGTGGTTTGCTCCATCAGTACCGCTCCCCGGATTTTGCCGTCTTCCGCAATGGGCAGGGCAGTGGCCATGACCAGGGTTTCGCTGGCTGGCAACTGGTAGCGCCGGGTGCCTTTTTTTCCGGACAGCGCGCTGCTCACCGGCTCCAGCACAAGGCGGATGCTTTGTGCGGGAATGGGCTGATGATCATCGCTGTGATGACGCAGGGCCAGATTCAGAAGTTTGCGTATGATCCATGGCGTTGTGCCGTCACCAGGTTCAACCCCGGGTTGCAGCTCGCCTGACGTGGCCAGAACCCAGCCCTGGCTGTCCGTCACCCGGATTCGGCTGTGAGGAGGAAGATTTGCATCCAGCAAGGTTTGCAACGAGGCAGAAGGCCGGATCAGGGGAAACAATTGCGCCGCTGAAGATGTGTCCCCGCTGGCAGATGTCTTGTTCAGTATTTTCAGCCCCATGCCTCCGGCAGCCAATTGCGAAGGGAAACGCAGTTCCAGGCCATAACCCCGAGAGCTCTCCTGCCACTGGCCTTCCAGTCGCCGATCCGGCGGGCCGACCTGAATACCTGTCAGTCGATGGGCGCTGATGTTGCCGGGAGCCCGGGGCGCGATCAGCCAATGACGAATCACGCCGTTGGCGTCGAGCATGCTCAGATGAACCTGGTCGGATGCGCCGTACTGAATGAGGGGTTGGTCGAAATAGTCAGGCTGATAATCCGTTGCCTGTAACAGCATGTAGAGATAAGGTCCGCTGGACTGGAACAGCACACTGACCTCCGGTACGGGACGCTTCACAGGCTGCGCCAGGGGCAACAATGCCTCCCAGTCTTCCGCATATCCGTCCTGCACCACAGGCTGTTTCAGAGGATGAACATACCAGGCCTGCTCTGAAGCCCGGTTTGCTGGCAGGGTGCCGCTGTCACGCACCAGTGCCGCGAGGGCGCGGGTGCTGGTTTCCAGGTTGCGTGCCTGGGCGTCACGCAGAAAGAACTCCATTTCCTCGATGAATCGGTAACCTGCCCAGGGTATGGCGAGCAGACTCAGTGACATCAGCAACAGCTTGAAGCGGATGCCTGCACGCCTTTTCATTCGGGCCAGGACTCCTTCCAGCGATAGCCAATTCCGTACACGGATTCGATCTGATCAAAATCCGGATCCAGATCCAGAAAACGGTTGCGCATGCGCCGTATGTGGGAAGTAATGGTGTCGGGTTCGACGACGATATTGGCTGCCTGCATGAGCTGATCCCGGGATTTTACATGGCCGGGGTGTAGCGCCAGGGAATGCAGCATCCAAAGTTCGGTGACGGTCAGTTCCACGGGTTGTTTTTTCCAGTGGGCGCTGAGGCGATCCATGTCCAGGAACAGGTCGCCCTGGGACAGCTGGTTTTCCTGGTCGTTGCTGCTCATGGCGTCCACGCGGCGGAACAGAGCCGCGACCCGGGCGCTGAGATGGGGCAGACTGATGTCCTTGGTCAGATAATCGTCAGCGCCCAGACGCAGGCCGGAGACCATGTCGATGTCGCTGTCCCGGGCACTGAGAAAGATGATGGGCAATACCGGAGACCGGCCGCGCAGCTCCCGACACAATTCAAAGCCGCCGTCAAACTCGTCACCCAGGCCGATGTCCAGGATGGCCAGATCCGGCAGCCTTGCGGAAAAGCCCGCCAGCGCCTCCTGGCGGCTGGCATAGCCGTCCACTTCATAGCCCTGGCGGCGGAACAGTTCCATGTAATTCAGGCGGATGTCTTCTTCATCCTCGACGATGGCAATCCGGCGTTGCATGGCTAGATTAGCGCTGGATGCACCAGCTTGCCGCTATCGATGTTGATTGCGGCACGGAGTACGGGGTCGTCCCGCCAGTTTTTGTCGGCGAGACGCAGCACCCAGGGCATGAGGCTGGCGGAAAGCGCGCTTGAGGCCGTCTTGGGCACGGCTCCGGGCATATTGGTCACGCAAAAATGGGATATGCCACATTCAGTGTACACCGGATCGTTCCAGCTGGTGGGATGAGTGGTTTCCACGCAGCCCCCCTGATCGACAGCAATGTCCACTACGACGCTTCCCGGCTGCATGTTGCACACCTGTTCCCGGCTTACGACATGTGGCGCTCTGGCGCCAGGGATGAGTACCGCGCCGATGAGCAGGTCGGCCTGGGCAACTGCCGTATTCAATGCTTCCCGATAAGGATAGAGAGCAGTGACATTGCTTCCCAGAGACATCATGTGTCGCAGTTTTTCCGGCTGTTTGTCGAACACAGTAACATCGCAGCCCATGCCGGCGGCCAGACGGGCGGCGTTGCCGCCGGCATTGCCCGCGCCAATGATCACCACCCGGCCCCGGCGAGTGCCGGGTAGTCCACCCAACAACAGACCCTTGCCCCCTGACGGAGCATGCAGGTAATGGGTGCCAGTCTGTACGGCAATCCGTCCAGCCACGTTGCTCATGGGGGTGAGAATGGGCAGGCCGTGATCTTCCACTGTTTCGAAGGCAACTGCAGTAAGACCGATTTCACACAATCGTCGGGTCAGTTCGGGCAGGGCGGCCAGATGGAGAAAGCTGAACAGCAGATGGTGAGCCTGTAGAAGTTCCAGTTCCGGTCCCACGGGTTCCTTTACCTTGAGGATCATCTGTCCGGTTTCATATGCTGCGGCCGCATCCGGCAGGATTTTCACTCCCAGTTTTTCATACTGGTCGTCAGTATGGCCGCTGGCCTGGCCGGCGTTTTTTTCGAGGAACACCTCGTGTCCGGCATGCACCAGTTCGGCTGCGGCATCCGGCACCAGGGCTACGCGCCCCTCCAGGGGCTTGATCTCTTTGGGTATGGCGATTCTCATGTGTTAGGATTTGCGGCAATCGAAAATACAACGAAGTATAACCCTTCAAGGAGTCTTTCTGTGAGTGATACCAGACACTGCCCTCTATTGATTCTCGGTTCAGGTCCCGCCGGTTACACCGCCGCCATCTACGCCGCCCGCGCCAATCTCAATCCTGTGCTCATTACCGGCATGGAGCAGGGGGGGCAGCTCATGACCACCACCGATGTGGACAACTGGCCCGGCGACAATGACGGGGTGCAGGGGCCGGATCTCATGGAACGCATGAAACAGCACGCCGAGCGTTTTGAAACCGAGATCATCTTTGACCACATTCATACTGCAGACCTGCAGAAACGCCCCTTTACGCTGAGTGGCGATGCCGGGGTCTATACCTGTGATGCGCTCATTATCTGTACCGGGGCTTCCGCCCGCTACCTGGGGCTTCCTTCCGAGGAAAAATTCAAGGGCAAGGGGGTGTCGGCCTGCGCTACCTGCGACGGTTTTTTCTATCGGGGGCAAAAAGTGGCTGTCATCGGCGGCGGCAATACCGCCGTCGAAGAGGCGTTGTATCTTTCCAATATTGCCGCGGAAGTCATTCTTGTACACCGCCGCGATGAATTGCGGGCGGAAAAGATCCTGCAGAAACAGATCCTGGAAAAGGCCGAGAACGGCAACATCACCATCCTCTGGGACAACACCCTGGATGAGGTGCTGGGCGACAATACCGGCGTTACAGGCATGCGCGTGAAAAATGTCAAGGATGGCTCTACCCAGGATATCGATCTGCAAGGCATATTCATTGCCATTGGTCATTCGCCCAACACCAGCTTATTTGAAGGTCAGCTGGAGATGAACAATGGCTATCTCAAGGTGAAGAGCGGCACCGAGGGAAATGCCACTGCCACGTCCATTGAAGGTGTGTATGCGGCTGGCGACGTGGCGGATCATGTCTATCAACAGGCGGTGACTTCCGCCGCCAGTGGTTGCATGGCTGCCCTGGATGCGGAGAAATACCTGGACGCTCTGGAGAAATAGTCTTTGCTGTTCCTCCTGGACGGCACCTCGCCAGAAGAGCCATTTCCCGATCCGGAATTGGCGGAAACCGACCCTGACGGCCTGTTGGCTGTTGGCGGTGATCTTTCTTGCGAACGCGTCATCCAGGCTTATCGCCAGGGGATTTTCCCCTGGTATGACGATACCCAGCCCATCCTCTGGTGGAGCCCGGATCCGCGTATGGTGCTTTTCCCGGAGGAACTGCACGTGAGCCGGAGCCTGGGAAAACTGCTGCGGAAAAACCCGTTCCGCATTACTTTCGATCAGGCGTTCGGTGAGGTGATTCGCGCTTGCGCGGCGCCCCGGAGGGGAGAGCCGGGTACCTGGATTACCAGCGAAATCGTTCTCGCATGGGAAATGCTGCATGCGCAGGGAATGGCGCATTCCGTGGAAGTCTGGCGGGAAGGAGAGCTGGTGGGCGGACTGTATGGTGCTGTCCTGGGAGCGGTGTTTTTCGGAGAGTCAATGTTTTCCCGGGAATCCAATGCTTCCAAGGTGGCCTTTGTCTGTCTGACCCGCAGTCTGTACCAGTCAGGTTTCAAACTGGTGGATTGTCAGATTTATACGCAGCACCTGGCTTCCCTGGGCGCGCGCCTGATTCCCCGCAAGCAGTTTCTCTCCATGCTCAAAGACTGGCAGAAGGAGAGCGTCGGCTTTCCCCGGGAGACCCTATGCGTCTGAATCTGGGGCTTACTCCTGAGCATCCATGCAGTTACCTGCCGGGAGAAAACGCGCGATCCCTGGTGGTAGTGGACGAAGAACAGCTCACTCCCGAGACTTATGATGCCCTGCTGGAAAAGGGATATCGCCGCAGTGGGGATCATGTGTATCGGCCCTGGTGTCATTCCTGCCGCGCCTGTAACGCTGTGCGCATTCCGGTCAGACGCTTCCGGCCGGATCGAAGCCAGCGCCGTTGCCGCAAGCGGAACCGGGATCTGGCGCTGGAATGGAAACCCGCGGAGCTGACCCGGGAACAATATCAGCTGTATCTCCTCTATCAGCAGCAACGCCACACAGATGGCGACATGGCTCACAGCTCCCTGGAGGAAACCAGGGAATTCCTTCTGGCCGGGTGGAACAATGTTCAGTTGCTGGAAGTACGTATGGCCGGGGAGCTGGTGGCGGCGGCCTATACGGATGTAATGCCTCGCTGCCTGTCAGCCGTATACACGTTTTTCCGGCCGGATCTCGGGGGGCGATCTTTGGGAACTTTTGCCATTCTGGAGCAGATAGCCCGCGCCGCCAGCGAGGGCAGGGACTGGTTGTATCTGGGCTACTGGATTGCGGATTGCCGCAAGATGTCCTACAAGTCTCGTTTCTGGCCGCATGAGATTCGGCGTCCTCTGGCGGATTTTCATGAAGAAACCTGGGAATTGATTGAAAAAGCCGGTACTTTGGCGGACGGGAGTTGACAATCTCCTGGTTCATGCCTAACATGCCCGCTCTTCACGGAGCGTAGCGCAGCTTGGTAGCGCACCACAATGGGGTTGTGGGGGTCGGAGGTTCGAATCCTCTCGCTCCGACCAGAAGCATCAGGGGTGGTCATTGCTGACCACCCTTTTTTCTTGCCAGATTTCCGGAGGGATTTTACGATTGAACACGGGGAGCAAGCTTATCCTTGGTTCGGTAAGGCTCGCAACGATCACCATCATCTGACAAGGAGATAGAGCATGGCAGTAGAAGCTGCGAAACAAGCTGCAAGCGCTGCGCCTGTGGATGTGGTAGAGGAAGCGGGGCAGATTCTGGATCCGGACAACGCCATGCGACTGCTGGAACTGGGCAAGGATTTCCTGATCCAGTATGGCCCGAATGTACTGGCTGCTATCGCCGTATTCCTTATTGGCAGGATACTGGCAAAATGGATGAGGCGGGTAGTGGTGCGCCTGATGAACAGGGCGAAACTGGATCCCATGGTTACGGGTTTTACCGCGAGCATGGTGTATATCGGCCTGATGGTGTTCGTGGTCATGGCCGCTCTGGGGCAGGTGGGCATACAGACCACTTCCTTCCTCGCCGTTCTGGGCGCAGCCGGTCTGGCCATTGGCCTTGCGCTGCAGGGATCGCTGGCCAATTTTGCCGCCGGCTTTCTGCTTATCGTTTTTCGCCCCTTCAAGGTTGGTGATGTTATCGAAGCTGCGGGCGTGACCGGCAAGGTGGATCTCATCCAGATATTTACCACGACCCTCAGAACCCCGGACAACAAGACCATTATCGTTCCCAACGCCAAGCTGGGAAATGACAACATTATCAACTATTCCACGCAGAAAACCCGCCGGGTGGATATGGTGGTAGGCGTCTCCTACGATGCGGATATTCGGCAGACACGTGATATTCTTCAGGATATTATTGATAGTGATAATCGTATTCTGCGACAACCTGAGCCCTTGATCGTGGTGGGAGAGCTGGCGGACAGCAGCGTGAATTTTTTCGTTCGTGTATGGGTGCATGCCGCAGATTACTGGGGCGTGTATTATGATGCCAATGAAAATATAAAACTTCGTCTTGATGAAGCGGGTATCGGTATTCCCTACCCACAGCGGGATGTCCACCTGTACGAGCACAAGACGGCTTGAAGCGGAGTCTGTTTTATGAGGAGCAACAGCAGAGGGAAAACACTGTATTCATTTCTGTGGGCCGGGGCGGTGATACTGCTGTCCGGCTGTTCTTCCATTGGCAAGGTGGAGAATCAGCCGGTTTCCCGTCTTTCTGCGGTTGAACCGCGCTATTCGGCATCTCACTACAACAAAACCCATCCCTTGGGGGACACGCTGATGGTATTGGCTTTTTCCGGTGGGGGCACAAGGGCGGCAGCCATGTCATACGGTGTGCTGGAGGAGCTTCGGGATACTCCTCTGAACAAGAATGGCGGGAACAGCCGTCTGCTCGATGAAGTGGATCGTATCAGTTCGGTTTCCGGTGGCAGCTTTACTTCGGCCTATTACGGTCTGTTTGGCGACCGGATATTTTCCGACTTTCGCCAAACCTTTCTGTACAAGGATGTACAGGGTGAACTGACCGACCTGGTTCTTGGTTTCGTGGATCTGATCCGGCGCCTGTTCAGTACAGAAAGCCGAACAGAAGTGGCGATCCGCTATTACGACAAACACATCTTCGAAGGCAAGAGCTTTGCTGATCTGGCCAGATCTTCCGGCCCGTTCATACTGATCAATGCGTCTGATCTGAACTCCCGCAGCCAGTTTATCTTTATCCAGCCACAATTCGATTTTCTCTGTTCCGATCTTTCCCGCTTCAAGGTGGCCAGGGCGGTGGCGGCATCTTCCGCGGTACCGCTGGTTTTTGCGCCGGTGCTGATCAAAAGGCATGACGATTGCAACCTGAGCAAACCCAAATGGCTTCAGGAAGCGGAGGACACGGCGATAAAGAATGATGACCAGCGTCTCAAGGAAGCGGTGGACTCGCTGAATTTTTATCTGGACAAGAACAATCCACCATACGCCACTCTGGTTGACGGAGGCATCACGGACAATTTGGGCCTGAGAACCATTTTGCGCAATGTCGGGCTTTCCGGCGGAGTGCTGAAAATGTACAAGAGATCCGAAGGCACAGCACCGCTGCCCCGGCGCATTGTGGTGATCGTGGTAAATGCATCGGTTACATCGATTACTGATCTGGGCAAGACGGACGAACTGCCCAGTATCGCTGATACCCTGACGGTGGTTACCGATATGCAGTTGCATCTCTATAACACCGAGACCAATGAACTTCTGAAGGAAGAACTGATGCAATGGGCCAAAACCCTCGAATCCGCCAGCGGTCAGAAAGTGGATGCCTATTACATCGATATCGATGCAACCAATATTGAGGACAAGGAAGAACGGATCTACTTCAACAAGATTCCCACCAGTTTCTCTCTGGAAAAGGAACAGGCCGACAGGCTGATATCCCTGGCTCGGCGGATGCTGAGAAATAATCCGGAATATCAGCGTTTGTTGCGTGACCTGGGAGCATCCTCCCGCTAGGGAACCTCTGATTAAATCATGAACTCGCATCTTGCGTCCAAAATGTCCCGCTACTGCGTTGCAAATCTTCGCAATAGCGGGCTATTACGTGCGATTTGCGCCTTGTATCGGAACATTTTGAATCTCAATCTGCTTCGCTCAGATTTAATCAGAGGTTCCCTAGTGTATGCGTGACAGTTCCCGCAATTTGGCCAGGAAGGTGCCTCGAACCTTGATGATATCTCTCTTTTTTCTTTTTTTTCAGCTCGCCGGACTGGTCAGTTCCATCCATGCCGTACTGAACACGCGCACCGCCCAGGGAGCGATTGCCTGGGTGGTAAGTCTGAATACCCTGCCGGTATTGTCGGTACCGGCTTACTGGGTGTTTGGTCGCAGCAAATTCGTCGGTTATGTGAATGCCATGAAGGACAGCAGCCTGAGCATGGCGGTGGACAAGGAAAAGGCTTATGCGTTTTTTGACCCTTACGTCATTCATGAGCCGGAAAATTTTCCGGAGTACCGTGCCATTCGCGCCTTGTCGAACTCACCCTTCATGCGTGGCAACCGGGTGGAATTGCTTGTCGATGGACAGAGTACCTATGACAGCATTGAAGCCGGAATACGCCGGGCGCAACATTACATTCTGTTCCAGTTCTATATCCTGAGGGCAGATGAAAGCGGAAACCGCTTCAAGAGGCTGCTGATGGAAAAGGCTGCTCGTGGTGTGCAGGTACATATACTCTATGATGAACTGGGGAGCGGCAACCTCCCGGAGGCGTGGCTGGAGGAATTTCGCGTAGCAGGCATCACCATTATTCCCTTCAACACCACCCAGGGAAGCTGGAACCGGTTTCAGATCAATTTTCGCAATCACCGCAAGATCGTCGTCGTGGACGGCCGGGAAACCTGGGTTGGTGGCCTGAATATCGGGGATGAGTACCTTGGCAAGGATCCCGAACTCAGCCCCTGGCGAGACACGCATTTGCATATCCAGGGCCCGGTTTCCCTGGTGGCCCAGTCCATATTCTGGTCAGACTGGTACTGGGCGGACAAAAAACTGTTGCAGCATCTCAACTGGAAGCCGGAGCTGGCGCCAGGGCTGAAGCCGGGAGAAGGGATGGATGTGCTCATCCTCGGCTCTGGCCCGGCGGATGAGCTGGAGACCGCCAGCCTGTTTTTTACCACTTCACTGAATGTGGCCCGCAAACGCATCTGGATTGCCACTCCCTATTTTATTCCTGATGAAGCCACAACCGTAGCGCTGGAGCTGGCGCTGCTGCGTGGAGTGGATGTGCGCATCATTACCCCGCGTACCAATGACAACTGGTTCGTGCGTCATGCCGCCAATGTGTATCTGAGCAACCTTGCGGGCATGGGAGCGAAGATCTATTACTACGAAAAGGGGTTCATGCATCAAAAAACCACTTTGATCGATGATGGCATTTCACTCATTGGAACGGTGAACTTCGATAATCGCTCTTTCCGTTTGAATTTTGAAGTAACCGGCGCCATTGCGGATGCAGATTTTGCCGCCCAGGTGGAAAAGATGCTGCTGCGTGACCTGGAGAACTCCACGGAGCTGTCTGAATACGACCTCGCTGACGAAAGCTTATGGGAACGCCTGAAAGCCCGGGGCAGCGCCTTGCTCTCTCCTGTGCTTTGAGGAGCTTGTTGTGATGCCTCGTTTCCTTGTCTTGCTGCTGCTGGGTTTTCTCGCCGGCTGCGCCGTTCTGCCGGAGAATGCCCAGCAACCATCCTATTGTTGCATGGATGGCGATGACGGATTGTTGGCCAGAATCTGGCGGGAGGCGCCGGAGCGCAAGCCGGATCAATCCGCAATGTTGCTGCTGGACAAGGGACTGGACGCATTCGTAGCCCGGGCGGTGCTGGCGCAGCTGGCGGAAAAGAGCATCGATACCCAGTACTACATGATTCACGGCGATCATGTGGGTTCTTTGTTCGCATATGAATTGTGGAAGGCCGCGCAGCGGGGCGTTCATGTACGGATTTTGCTCGATGATATCGATGAAGGTGATCGGGATCTGGATATTGCCCGCTTTGATGCCCATCCGAACATCGAAGTGCGTATCTTCAATCCGTTCGGGCGCAATGTGGGACGCATCTGGCAGTATGTGACGGGATTTGGACGGCAGACCCGCAGGGCGCACAACAAGTCCTTCACGGTTGATGCGCAGGCCACGATTCTCGGCGGCAGAAATATCGGTGATGAATATTTCAGCCGGGATCCGGATCTGGAATTTCAGGATCTGGATGTTCTGGCTCTTGGGCCGGTGGCCAAAGAGGTTTCTCATTCCTTCGATGAATACTGGAACAGTCCGCTCAGCTACCCCATCCGGGTATTGCTGGATGATGATCAGGCCGAAGGGGATCTTCATGCCCTGAATGAGCGGCTGGAAAGAAAATACGCGCAGTTGCACGATTCCATCTATCTGAAGCGTTTGCGGGCATCCACCCTGGCGCAGGAAATCAGAAACCGCCAGTTGCCCTGGGTGTGGGCTCCGGCAGAACTTCATGCCGATCCGCCAGAGAAATTGGCGCACAGGGTGGGTGATGAGCAGTATCAGATGTTCAGGGAGCTCAAACCCTATCTCGAAAATGCACGCGAGGAGCTTATTCTGTTGTCTCCCTATTTCGTGCCGGGAAAGGAAGGCGTGAATTTTCTCCGCCGGTTGCGGAAAAAAGGGGTGCGGGTAAGAATCCTGACCAACTCCCTGGCGTCCACAGATGTCAGTATCGTGCATGCCGGTTATATGCGCTACCGAAAGGACCTTCTGCGTGCCGGGGTGGAGCTGTACGAGCTGAACAAACTCACGCCGTCCAGGGATCGCAAGCTGAAGAGGAAGGGAAGAATAGGGCAGTCCAAATCCAGCCTGCATGCCAAGGCTTTCGTGGTGGACAGGCGGGTTCTGTTTGTTGGCTCCCTGAATCTCGACCCGCGTTCGGTGAGTCAGAATACCGAGATGGGTCTGGTGATCCGCTCGGCGGATCTGGCGGGGACGGTAGCCTCGGCTTACGACAAGGAAATAGAAACAGCCGCCTTTCGCCTGGAACTGAAAGAAGCTGATAGCGGCAGAGAACAGCTTCTGTGGCATGGCTATGTAGATGGCAAGCCGGTTACCTACAGCGAGGAACCCATGACCGGCTTCCTGCGGCGTCTGGCTGTTGGCCTGTTGCGCTGGCTTCCCATCGAGTCGCAGATTTGAATCCGCCGCTCAGCGGAACGCATACGTTTTTACCGGACTCAAAGCCGGGATTTCTTCAGCGCCTCCTGCAGCGCATTGGCCATGCTGCCGCCAGGTTTTTTTGTCCTGGGTTTTCCTGAAGTCGATGGTTTGTGACCAGGATTTCGCTTTGGCGTAGCGCTTCCGCGTCTATCCTGAGCGGGGTCGTCATCCAGGCGCATGCTCAAAGAAATACGCTTGCGCTCTGGATCCACCGCCATGACCTTCACTTTTACCACATCGCCGGCTTTGACCAGCTCACGGGGATTCTTTACGAACTTGTGGGCGAGGGCGGATATATGCACCAGTCCATCCTGATGAACGCCAATATCGACGAAAGCGCCAAAATCCGCCACGTTGCTTACCACGCCTTCCAGCACCATGCCCGGCGCAAGGTCGGAGATTTTCTCCACGCTTTCACTGAAGCTGGCGGTGCGGAATTCCGGACGCGGATCCCGCCCCGGCTTTTCCAGTTCTCCCAGGATGTCACGTACCGTGGGCAGTCCAAAACGCTCATCCACATAGTCTGCTGGATCGAGCTTGCGCAGGAAAGCCGTGTCCCCGATAAGATCCTTCACCTTCCTGCCGTTAAGCCGGGCGATACGCTCGGCCACTTCATAGGCTTCCGGATGGACGGCTGAGGCGTCCAGGGGATTTGCCGCCGCAGGAATACGCAGAAAGCCCGCCGCCTGCTCATAAGTCTTGGTACCCAGCCTGGGGACTTTCAGCAGATCCTTGCGGCTCTGGTAAGGGCCGTTTTCGTTGCGAAAGGCCACGATATTGTCGGCCACGCTTCTGTTCAGGCCGGAAACCTGCTCCAGCAGGGCAGGAGAGGCCGTATTCACATCCACCCCCACGGCATTGACGCAGTCCTCCACCACCGTATTCAGGGCGCGAGCCAAGCGGCTCTGGTTTACATCATGCTGATACTGTCCCACCCCTATGGACTTGGGGTCGATCTTGACCAGCTCGGCCAGGGGATCCTGAAGACGCCGGGCGATGGATACCGCGCCGCGCAGGGAAACATCCAGGTCCGGGAGCTCCGCGCTGGCCAGTTCCGAGGCGGAATACACGGACGCCCCTGCCTCACTCACCACCAATTGTTTCAGCTTCAGCTCCGGATGGCGGCGGGACAGATCCCTGACCAGTTTTTCTGTTTCTCTCGATGCGGTGCCATTTCCTGTGCTGACAAGAGAGATCCCGTGTTTTTTGGCCAGTTCCGCCAACTTCGCTATGGATGCATCCCATTCATTGCGCGGTGGGTGCGGGTAGATGGTCTGGGTCGCCAGCACCTTGCCGGTAGCATCGATGAGCGCCACCTTTACACCCGTGCGAATACCCGGATCCAGCCCCATGATGGCATGGAAACCTGCGGGAGCCGCGAGCAGCAAATCCTTGAGGTTGGCGGCAAATACCGAGATGGCTGCTTCTTCCGCAGCTTCCCGCAGACGCATTTTCAGATCCAGATCCAGACGGGTGAAAATCTTGATCTTCCAGGCCCAGCGCACCACCTGGGCAAGCCAGTCATCCGCCGCTCTTCCCTGCTGACGAACGCCGAAACGGGCCGCAATGCGCGATTCCGCCGGCGAAGGCGAAGGAGAATTTTCATCCACCACCAGTTCAAGAGAAAGCATGCCCTGCGCCTGGCCCCGGAACAATGCCAGGGCCCGATGGGAAGGAATCTTTTTCAAGGCTTCCTCGTACTGGAAATAATCCTGGAACTTTTCCGCTTCCTTTTTTTTGTCCTCTATCACCCGGGAGCGCAATACGGCCTTGTTCCACAAATATTCGCGCAGTTCTCCCAGCAACTCGGCATCTTCGGCAAACTGTTCCATGAGAATCTGCCTGGCGCCCTCCAGTGCGGAAGCAATATCCTCTATGCCTTTGTCCGGATCAAGATAGGCTTGCGCCGTTTCCTCCGGGTTCAGATCCGGATTTTCCAGCAGCCTGTTTGCCAGAGGCGCCAGACCCGCCTCCCGGGCAATCTGCGCCTTGGTGCGTCTTTTTGGCTTGTATGGCAGATACAGATCCTCCAGACGCGCCTTGGTGTCCGCCTCCAGCAAGGCCTGCTCCAGTTCCGGAGTGAGCTTTTCCTGTTCCTTGATGGAACTCAGGATCACCTTGCGCCGATCTTCCAGTTCACGCAGATACCCCAATCTTTCTTCCAGACGCCGAAGTTGCGTGTCGTCCAGCCCCTGAGTGGCTTCTTTTCGGTAACGGGCGATGAAAGGAACCGTAGCGCCTTCATCCAGCAGGGCAATGGCGGCAGCTACTTGCTGCGCGGAGATGGCCAGTTCACTGGCGAGAATCTTTTCGATGTTCACAAAGTGTACTCACGGGGCAAACAAAAGGCGGGATTGTAGCAGTATCTCCACAATCTGCTTTGCTAAGATTTCATCAGAGATTCCATGCCAGGGCTGTCTATATCGATAAAGTGGGCCAAGTGCTTCACTGTTCGATGCGGGCTTGTGGTGCGTGCGGGTAGACATCACCATCAAGCTGGCGGGGCAAGGCAAGCAGGAGGCAAATGCGGTATGAAGTAGTGGGCTGGTGAACAGGCCGGGCCTGGGGTAGCTGTGAAGCGAAAACATATGGCCGTGATGCCCGGGGGGTACGCCACCTTCCCCGTAGCAGATGCCGCGCAGGCGCGGAAACTGAACCGGACCGGCGAATTTCCCGGTTGTCAGGACATCACGACCTCCGGTTACGATAACACAAAGGCCTGTGACATGTCACAAAAGCACTCCCCGTGCTCGCGGGGAAGAACCGATCAGTTGCATGTGCATCAATCACATCTGATGCCGCTCGAGATTCCGGCAAAGCATTGAGGAGCGAGCGAGAATTTCCCGGGTTGTGCGGACAGAGGTTCTTCAATCTCTGCGCCGGATATAGATTTCCGTGCGGTCTTCAATCGGGTCGCGCCCTTCCTCAATCACGCGGATGGTGTGGAGCTGGTGGCGGACTTTGACGCGCTTCCGGCGGCGGCGAAGAAAGATGCCCAGCGCCAGGGCGCAGGCAAGGGCGATGTAGAGGGCGTATTCCATAAGGGCAAGATTTATCTGGTCAAGGATATGATTCGGGATGAGGCCCACGCGGAAACGGTCTTGTTCCATGAGGCGCTTCACAAGGGATTGCGCGAATTGTTCGCGGATCATTCCGTGAATGCTGCCATGAACAAGCTGTATCTGGCAATGGGTGGCGCCAAGGGGTTGAACCGGATGGCGGACAAGTTCGGGGTGGATTTGTCTGATTACCGCCATGGGGTGATCGGGACGCTGGCGGATGGTTCACCGCGCTATTCCCGTGAGGTGCGCAATGCCATTTTGATGGAAGAGCTGCTGGCGCATGTGGGTGAGCAGGGTTCGCCCACGCTCAAGCGCCGGGTGCAGGAACTGCTTGGCGCGATTCGCGCCTGGTTGCGCAAGCATGGGTTTGTGAAGCTGGCGAAGTACGGGGCAGCGGACATTGCGCATCTGGCAAAGTCGGCGCGGGAGTATGGTTTGCAGAACAACGGGGGGCGCGGAGGTACGCGGTTGATGTTTGGTTCAGCGTTACAACTGGAGTTCGTTGAGACAGCATCAGCGTTGGGCGGAAGAAAGGCTTATGAAAAGGAGCTAAGTGAAGGCAAAACCAAGTTAAACTATCGTCAGTGGGTGCAGGTTCGCACGCCGTCTTTCAAAGCATGGTATGGAGATTGGGAAAATGAGCAAAAAGAGAGAAACGCTGGAAGAGATCATCGAGTCTCTGCCAAAACTGACGCCAGAACAAAAAGCGCAGTTGGACGATCTTGGAGAACTTATCACACCGGAGAACCCAGGGTATTTTTTCACGGAACGCGAGGAGACATCCGGCGATTCGACATCGAACACCCGGACAAAAAAGACCGGGGATGGTTAGGCAAAGGGCTGTATTTAAGTAGTGAGCCGGAAATTGCCGGGCATTACGCGAAGGTGAAAAAAGGTCGTCATGGCCCGAATGTCATGCCATTGTTTTCTTCAGTGAAAAATCCTTATGTTGCTGCTCCTGAGCTAAAGGAGTCACTTATGTTTGCCTCTGATGAACGGTTGGCGCAGTTTACTGATGAATTGAAAAGCAGGGGGTATGACGGTGTGGTTATTGTTTATCCTCACCAGGGTAATCCTATCGAATTGATGGTGATGGAGCCATCTGCGGTCAAATCGGCTATTGGCAATTCAGGCGCATTTTCTGCGAAAAGTGATGATATTCGTTTCAGCCATTCCGCCATGAAATCCATCGAGGCCAATATCCGCCGGGGGAAAAGGGTTTTGGCGTGGGTGGTTACTGGCAAGAGGACGGATGGTTTACAAAGTAATGTCCGATGGCATGGGCGCGGGATATGACGCCCCCATGCCTACGCATTCTCAATCTACACATACCCGAAAGAGGATGGGAGCGGACAAAAACAATATAGAGCAAGCCGGAGCTGATGGCAATGATGGGCCGTCTGTGTTCTGCCGTTGCAAATTGCCGGGTTTGAAGGGTCAAAGAGATTTATCTGATTGATGACAAGCTGTCTGTATATAGAGTGTATCTCGAAAAATCGAGATGCCCGAACAGGACAGGGGTGTCCCACCATTTTCGACCACCACAAGTGATTGAAAATGTACGCAAAGAGGAAATCGCATTTTTTCTTTGTGACGAGAAAAATTCCATGGAATGAATTTTTCGAAGTCCCCTAGAGAAAAGCCAGGTGGCATAGAGGCTGCTAATGAATCCTCTATGCCTACGCAATTTACCGCTACACCTAGCCGCAGTAAATTGGGAGCTGGCAAGGAAAATATAGCTCCAATTGGTATCGCTGGCAATGATGGAGCCATTTGAAAAAAGCCAGACGAACGCAGCGGCGGGAGAGCACCAACTGCGCCTACGCATGAGACCCCTTCGCGCACCCGGGGAAACATGGGAGCTGGCAATGAAAATATAGATCAATCCGTCGCTGATGACAATGATGAGCTTTCAGTATTCCGCCGTCGTAAACCAGCAAGGGAATCTGTTATTGATGATGATTTTGTCGGCAAGTTCAAATCCATGGCCAAGGAGCAGTCCTGGGGGCTGTTGACCTTGCGCCAGATTACAGAGGTGATGGGCAAGCAGGTGCCGAAGCTGGTGCAGCGTTATTTGCCGATTTTTTCTCAGTATGAGACCGATCAGAACATGCTGAAAGCAGAGGCAGGGGAAATTGCGGCAAGCCAGAAAGAAATTGGCTAATGTTAAGTCTGGACAGCGAACATATCACGCTCAACGGGATCGGTATCAGTTACGGCCTGGGAAAAACCTACGAGGAATCGGATGCAAGACTCAAAAAAGACAAACAGCGGCGGCAGCAGAAAGGTTACCGAGCTGCCAAGGGGCACGAGCATCCAAGAGTTTTTCGAGTACGTCAAGAGCCGGCCGGGAAAGGTGCGCTCGATCACGATCAACGGCAAGAAAATTCCGGTGGGGGAGGACGATCCTTTGAACCGGGGCAAGTAGCGCCGCCAGACACATCAAAGGTACCAGCCGACATGAAATCCGCCCAGGAAACTGAGGCAAATTTTTCTTTGTCCGGTGGTGGCAATGCGAAGGCGAATGATGGCAGGGCGAAGATGGTAAAAATGACGGTTAAAGAGACCGCTCATAAATTCTCTTTGCGACAAGAAAAATTCCATGGAAGGAATTTTTCGAGGTTCCCTATAGAGAAAGACCCCGTGCCAGAAATGGTGGACGCAGACAGAGCACGTGGCTCCCGACTTCTCACCGGCCTCACGGGGTCGGAAGTGTGGCACGCGCTATTTGGGATTTCAAGACGGAGTAATGGAAGAAGGAAAAAGCCCCGAGCGTGAAACGGAGCAATCATCGAAAGACCGGGCAAAACTGGAAAAAAACGATAACAAGATTTTTACGGATGAGATGGCGGAGAAGGTGCTGTGGCGGAATTGGCTATACTAAAGACGTTGAGAAACAACACAGGATCAGACAATGAGCAGTTACCTGGAAGAAAAGATGATGGAAATCGCCAAGACGGGGTGGACGCCCAACCGGGAGAAGATGCGCTGGCTGATGGAACACTGGAAGTACAACAGCCCGAAGATGTACAAGGAACTGAGCGAGGCGAAGGAGTTGAAGATGAGAGCGAAGGCGTGTTTGTTCAACGAGGCGCAGGAAGCGAAGATGCTGGTGGAAGGCGGGATGAACTGGGCGGACGCGGCAAGAATCGCACAGGCGGAAAATCTGATGCTGGAGCCGGAAGAGGAAGAAGAAGAGGAACTGGACGAGGACGAGATGATGTACCGGCGGATCGCAGAGTATATCCGGATTCCGATTTAGCGCAAAAGAGCGATAAAACCAAGTCGCCAGCAGAAGATGGTGACATTCCGCGCAAGGATGACAATGGCGTGGTAGAACATTTCTATATTGATATTAACTCGGCAACAATCCATGTCGTATTCAGGGCTTCAAGAACAGGTCAGATCAAGGCGCGGCTCGCAGGCAAGGGTTGTTCCCTTGGCAAGAGCCGGAACGCGGAGCTGGCCTTTTCTTGAAGCCCCTAACCGATCGATCTATAAGGACAGGCCCGCTTGCCCTTGCCCGCGGACAGCGTTATCAGCCCTTGTTGTAGAATCACTACAACGGCGGCCTGATGCCTTGCCGCGAACAAGGGCAAGCGGGCTGAACGCGATATAGATTGTTGCCGAGTTAATAATATCAATCTTCCATCTGTGAAACAGGGATGCAATCAATGCGAGTAGTCACAGGAATAGTACTGGTAATGCTTATCGGATCTGCGCAAGCGGCTATTTACAAATGCAAAATCGATGGGCACACGGCTTATCAATCAAGTCCTTGTGTTGACGGCAAGGAAATGCAGATAGAACCGCCACCGCCGTCTTATGGAAATTCCTCCGAATCCCTAAGAAAAGCCAAGGAAGCAAATAAAGCCGTCAGTCAACGAATTGAACTTAGCAGGATTGCGCGCAAGATCAAAAAGTTGCGGAAAAGAAATCGTCGTCTTGGGCGCGATATCGACAGCTATCATCGGAAGCGGGAAGCCGAATTGTCCAGCGTGGCCAATACAGGACGTGGGAACCGGTTTTCTCAAATGACGGCGATAAACGGCTATTGGGAAGGCAAAATTTCTGAGGCTGCTCGCAAAATTGACGAGAACAGACGATTGATTGATGCCTTGGAAGATCAAAGGAAAGCCATATCGGCATCTGACTCGGCATTGGATTGATGTGAGGTTCCTTAAGGAACCCCTGATTAAATCATGAACTCGCATCTTGCGCCCAAAATGCCCCGCTACTGCGTTGCAAATCTTCGCAATAGCGGGCTATTACGTGCGATTTGCGCCTTGTATCGGAACATTTTGAATCACAATCTGCTTCGCTCAGATTTAATCAGAGCTTCCTTAATGCCCGGCAATGGTTTGAATATGGCTGGTTCTGACGACGCACCCGGGGCTGTGGATTATCGTTCCCGGGCCAATAACAGGAAAGCCCCCGAAGGATGGATTTCGGGGGCTTTGGAATATGGCTCCGCCAGCTGGGCTCGAACCAGCGACAAACGGATTAACAGTCCGATCAGCCATATTCAATTAGTTAATTAAACACTAATTAACACGCTATAACAACAGCTTAGCACAATCAGAAAGAGCGTGAAAGAGGCAAAAAGTGTGAGGGAGTGTTTGGGGATGTACCTTTTTTGTGCCTTTTTTTATGCGGTGAAATGCACATGAAAAAATGCAGGTGTACCTTTTTTGTACCTTTTTTAGGTATCTTTTGGGTATCAAGCAAAAAATAGGCCGGTTTCTTTTGGTTGCGCAAGAAAGAAAAAACCGCCAAGGCAGAACCAAGGCGGCTGTGTTGCCCGGCCTTCCACCGGGCTGGGAACGGTGAAATTCAAAAAGCCGTTCCTTGCCGGTCTTTCACCCGGCCGACCTTGAGAAAATCGACAAAAACCCAAGGTTGTGAGGATTCAACGCAACCGCTCATAATCTCACCTCGGCTTTCAGCTTACGCTGCTGCTCCATCACCGCTTTTTCCCAATCATCAAGGCCGCCATCGCCAATGACCGGCACAATCATCACGCCAGGCTCTTGCATGTTGAGATTGATATTGGTCAAGTAATCACCCTGCATCTTGGCCAATTTGTCGCAAGCATGAATCCGGACTGTGGTTTCTTCGTTTTCATCACGCATGACACTGGTCAGGTAACGCTGTCGCTCGAATGTGTCAGCAATGGCGGGCTGGTTCTGTTCCTGTGCCAGCTCCCGGATTCTGGTGGTAATCTTGGGGTGGCGCAGTTGCTGAAATGCCAGTTTGTGAATTGTTTCAGGCTTCATTTTCGCGCAGTTGTATGACAACCGATAAGCTTCTGTTGCCGAGCCGGTGCGGCTGTATTCAATGGCGAACCGCTCTTGCTTTGGCGTCAGCATCAGGCGGCAGGCTCCAAGCTTGGTTCTTTAGCCATCATGGATTCGATCTGTTTTGCAGCGCTATCTGCCTCAGCTTGAAGCGCAGCAGTGGCATCGAGCGCTTTGGTCAGCGTGCTGACTTCATCGCGATAAGCCGTCAATTGATCGCGCTCTTTTGGCTCCAGGACGTGATACTCGATAAGCTTTTTCAGTCTGGCCTGCATCTCATCCGTGCCGGTTTTGTGCGCCGCGTGACAAATTGGCGACGTAGCCATGGCGCGGGCAGCATCAAGGCTGGATTCCGCAGCAAGAAATGCGTCTTTGATTGGCAGTTCCCGCAACACGTTTGCAGTTTGCAAAAGAATCAGCGAATCAACGCCACCAGCGGGCAGCAACTTGTGATTGATCTTGCCCTCAAGCCGCTCGATCTTTTCGACAAGCTCATGGCTGCGCCTGAAAATGACATCGAACGCTGATTTGTGTGCCTTACTGGTGAATTTTGCCAGTCGCCGCCTTCGTTCGGTGACCGTGATCGTTCGATCTTTGCCCAAGTCCTGGGAGTATCGGCTGATTGAATTGGCAGTATTGCGGATGGTGGAAGCGACGGCTGCCGCTCCAGGAAAGTTTTTTTCCAACGCCATGCGGCTGGCTTTCAACTTTGTTTCGTGTGTTTTCAATGTTCTCTCCTCACGCTCTTGGCGCTCTTGGGGGATTATAGTAAATAACTATCGTTAACAACCATATCATAGTAATTGTACTATGTCAGTTCTCCAGGTGTTGTAAACGGATCAGCAATCCGTTGGCATTGTCGCTGTAATGCGGCCTTCGGGAGCAATGGGTACATTTTCGGAACGCCAGCGTTAGCCCTTTCTGTGCAAATCATGCACTGCATGGCCATAAATCTGCGTCAGTTGCCTTTGTGCCCGCTCTGGGTCATCAGTCATTAGGCCCTGCCTGATATAGCCTTCTTTTTTCTTATCCAGTTTATAAAGCCATAATCGATATGGCTGGTAAGGTTGCTCGCCGCGAAAGGTTGGCTGGTTGGCGGCATAGTCCCGTACAAGTGCATCCAGGGTGTTGTTATCCATGCGCTCAATCATATCCAGATCATTCCTGTACCAGTCCGCCAGATCGTCAGGGTCAAGGTGGTACTTTGGCGCCAGGGCACGAAGTCTTGAGATTGGATCATTCTCATTGGCCGCACGAAGTTCAGCCAGGATTTGCGGCTTATGTGCTTTCAGCCATTCGATTTGATCCGCGGTCAGTGCGCCGGTGTTGCCGGTGATTCGCAACCTGTCGCCTTTGGCTTCCAGCTTCACTCCAAGGGATTCAATTTTCTGGATTGCATTCATAGCTCAAGCGCTCCCGTTTGGCGTGTGTTCTCTATTCCGGGGGTTTCAACCGTCACACCGTCACAAACCACGTCTTTATTGGGTTTTTTTGTTACGCTTTGAGCGGATGTTACGCTTTGAACCGTAACATTTTCGCGAAACGTAACATCAGAACCCTTACCCGGTGCGGGTTGTGACGTTGTTACGCTTTGAACAGGGGTAATAGAGAGGTAGGGCGCAAACGCTGATTTCATTTTTTCCACGTCATAACCTTTGGCCATTTCGTGCCCTATCCGGCAAGTGTTGCTAATCAGGCGGTACGGCTTCAGCAATTTGCTCAAGCTGTTTTGTGTAAGTGGTTTGCCGCGCCGCCATTCGCACCATGGCCGATCCTCAAGACCAATCAATCGATCTACAAGCACCCGGCTGAATATGTGTCGATGCGGCCAGCTGTCCAGGATTTCAGAAATATCCTCAATCAGCATGTGACCGGCTGGCTCGTCACCGTCTGTAGTGCTTTCAGAAAACCATATATATGCCGCCAAAACTTTATCCGGCCAGTCGCCGCCAATCAGATTGGCCAGGACAAACAGCGGCTGCCAGTTGTCCTCCATCCGGTCGTTACCGCAAGCAGGCACCTCAGCGGTTGCGTGCCGCAGCTCGCCCAGGTTGTCCCGCGCCCAGCGCTGGCATTTGCGCCTGGTGGTGGCCATGGTCTCGAAGTAGTCGCCTGGCAACTTTGCGGGTTTCTGTCCGGGTAATGCTCGCGTTAATTCAGTGCGGATTGATCGATCAAGCAACGTGCCGCGCTGTGATCCGATTCCGGCAATGATTTGAGCGCACCAAGTTGAGAACTTGCGAGGCTCGAAGCCGTCACCTGCTTTTTCTGTGCGAATAACCGAAGCTGTCCTTTTGGAGTGGCCGCTATTCACGATGCCATTTAGCTCGTCATTGTCCTTGGCAAAAGTATCCGCTTCATCAATCAGCAACGACGGGTGCCAGGCTTCGATGCAGCGAAAGATAGCGCTTGGTGTTATGTTGCTGGCCAGCAATGGCCGGTAAACCATGCCCTCAAGGGTTTCCAGCAATGTTGATTTGCCGCAGCGTTTTTCTGGTGAAGTTATCATCATTTTCGGATAAATCCGCCAACCATCCATGCAACACGATCCCAGCGCCCACAGCGCCAAGGCTGTAGCCTGACCGGGTTTCAGCAGCACATGGCGCGATATTGTTTGCGCCATTTCAGACGCCAGTAAATCGCCATTCACGGCTTCCGGCCATGGCTCAAGGTTTTCCACCACGTCAACAGTATTAGCCTCCTGAATGGATGCCCTTGTTTTGGCAACCTCTTTATCAAGGGTGCCGGGCCTGACATTCAGCGCCTTGGCTTCCGCTACGCGACACTGGTCATATTCAATAGGTGTCAGTGCCGCCAGTCTGCTAATCGCCTGTTGATTTTGCGGCTCATCATCAAGCTGGTTTGCTCCAGGCACAGGCTTCCCAACTGCGTTAAACAAAGCCATTTTGTCGATTTCACTGTTCAGCCGTGCGATTGCCTCAATCCATATCCAGGGATCGCCGCCGTCAATCATCCGTCGCATGTACATCAAGCACGGTTCCGAAAATGCGAGGCGTGCATCATCACTGACAGCGGTTGCAAGTTCAGCGTCGATTTGCGGTATAATTATCTTTGCCAAGAAGTACACTCCCGGCTTGCGGCGAGATTAGGTACATATCCAGCCCGCGCCATTGAGACACGCTAATATCTTCATTGCCCGCCCATCCAAGGCGGGTTTTTTGTGTGCGTGTACCGAATATGTGCCCAATCCCGCTGCAAGCCTTGTTATTGAAGGATTACCAACGGATTCGTTATCCGTTCAGGCGGCTTCGGACTGATTCGCCAGCCATTCAGCAAAGCGGGTTTTCGATAGGTAAAGGCGGCGCGGACCAAGCGCAACAATAGCAATGTGCAAGCCGTTCTTGTCTCTGTTGCGCATCAGCCAGGCGAACTGTGCTTTGTTGTCGAATAGGTGCGGAAATTGCTGTGGCACCATATCGACCGGGATCAAGTCATCAGGATTTAAAGTGGATTCAGCAGTCATAAAAAAAGCTCCATCGGTTAATGAAGCTTTAGAATAATTTAGCGTGCTTTTTGTTGTGTGAAACAACCTGAACTATTTTTGCATAGGATGTTTCACATATCTTTTTACCTTCGATAACAAATAATCCGCTTCGTCAGGGATTTCAATTCCAGCGTTTAGAAAACAGTAATCAACAAGGTGGCTATACCAAAAAGCGTTCTTCCTACTAATCTCAAGGCCGCAATCAACCGCATTAAGCACAATTGTTAAGATGAACTGCTCATCAATGCTTGCCGATTTATCGCGGCTGTCTCGCCGCTCGTGCGCTGTCTCAATGCGAATTAACCGTGATTGCAGCTGTAGAAATAATTCCGTTTGTGAATGTAGAATTTCATAATCAAAAGTTGGCATCCATTCTTTTACGTTCGCTGGCAGATTTGCTCTCATCGAATCAAACTCTAGCCGGAAGTATCTGTCTTTCAGTTCGTCGAATTTCCTTTGTAGGTACTTTGCTTCTTTTACGATCCCAGAGTTTTTCTTTGGTGGTTGTTCTTCTTCGTCGGCATAGGCGGCCTTCATTCGTTCAACAATAAACTCCATACGGTCTTGCAGTCCCGGATATTTATCAACCCATCTTGACCATTTCATAACTCAAGCTCTCCCATAACTCGATCGGTGATCTCCTGCTTGTGCCTCGTACTCAGGTGCGTATATCTCAGCGTCGTTTGAAGGCTTCGATGCCCAAGCACCGCGCCGATTTCCTGCAAGGTAGCGCCGCTCATTGCTAGATAGCTGGCGCAACTGTGGCGCAGGTCGTGAAACTTGAAATCCTCGATCTGTGCCTGTTTGAGTGCCTTGTGCCAGTGCTTGCGGAACTCGAACGATTTGCGCCATTTCGTTTCAGAAGCAAAAACCAGCCGTTGACTGACTTCGCGATGTTTTTTCAGTTCTGTCATTGCAGCAGGCGGAAACGTGAGTGCGCGAGAATCACCGTTTTTCGTGCGTGGCAGGGTGGCCGTCCGACTGGTGAAGTCAATCTCATGCCAATGCAATCCCAGCAGCTCCCCAAGGCGTGCGCCGGTTGTGATGGCCAGCAGCACCAGCAGATAGAGTTTGTCCCAGTCAGAAGCGCGACAGGCGGCCAGCAGGCGTTTTCGTTCGTCATCGGAAAGGTAACGCACGCGCTTGTTATTTTCGGTCAGGGATGGCACTTGCCGGACGGGGTTTTCAGTCAAATATCCGCGCTGCTTGATTGCATATCGAAAGACGGACGACAAAAAGGCGCGCATGCGGTTCACGGTTGCGGGTGCGCGTTGCTTGCCCGTCTTTTTCAGAATCAGCTTGCCGTCCTTGCCTATCCCGGAACTGCGCAGCGCTTCACCGTTAGCATATTTCTCCAGCGCGGTGCGAATCATGCCGGCGTCAATGTCAACTAACATGGTTTCGCCCAGGTGCTGCTCCCAGAATACATGCTTGTGCTGAATGTTGCTGTCCCGTCCGGAATACTGATCCATATACTCGTCTGCCAGATCAGCATAGCGGATGGATGCGCCAGCCAAGCCATAGGCGGCCATGGCCTCGCGGTCTCCCTCGATGCGGTTTGCCCAGGCGCGGGCAGCTTTCTTGTACTTGAATGTCTTGGTCTTGATGGTGCGGCCATTCTTGCGAATGATTGCCTTGAAAGAACCGGATTTGGTCTTGGTGATAGTTGCCATTTTGGCACCTCCGAAACACGTTAAATTTTCGCGATGTACCTTTTTTGTACCTTTTCGCGGTTTTTTAGCGTGTCTCTTAGGTGCCTTGCGGCCTGATTTCTTCCATGAAATCAGTTACTTATATGGCTCCGCCAGCTGGGCTCGAACCAGCGACAAACGGATTAACAGTCCGTTGCTCTACCAACTGAGCTATGGCGGAATAGTAGAGGCGCGTATGTTAATAGGGAGCGCCATTCAGGTCAATAGCAGGAGCGCAATTTTTCAGGGTTGGTGGATGAGTCCCCGCAATACCATATCCGTATGGCTGACAATGCCGATAATCTTGCGGTTCTCCACCACCGGCGCGCGACTGATGCCAAAGCGCTCGAACAGCCGGGCGCAGTAGCGGATATCCATTTCAGGGTTGACGGAAATTACCGGCTTGCTCATGATTTCGTAGATGTTCACCCGTTCGGGGGAGCGATCCTGGGCCAGTACTTCACGGGAAATGTCCGATAGCATTACCATCCCGTATTCGTCATCTTCACTGCGTTTGTCCACGATCAGGGATTTGGTGTCCACATGGCGCATCTGCTGTAGTGCCTCGGCAACGGTGGCCATGCCGTTGACCATATCGTAGCGGGTCTTCATGACTTCCCGGACGCGGACGAGCTTGCGTTCTTTCATCAGACTTCCTCCTTTACTTTTTCTTTCAGCACATTGAGTTGCTGATTGATGCCGATGGCGTCTTCCACATCGATCTGGAAGGCGATGCCGGTGCCAGGTTTGGCCTCGAACTCGCCCACATCGGCGATGGTCTCCAGAATGTCTCTGGCCATGTGTTCTTCCACCAGAAACATGAGTACGTCCCGCTGGGTTTCCAGGGACAGGCCAAAAAATGTCTTGCTGCTCTTCAGGCCTTCGCCCCTGGCGTTGTTGATGATGGTGGCGCCAGTGGCGCCGGCATCCCGGGCGGCTTTCATTACCGCATCGGTCTTGTGATCCTCGACAAAGGCAACGATGAGTTTGAAGTGCATGTCAGTTCTCCTGGGGGAGGGAAGGGGTGGTTCTGTTCGCGCGCCATTGGGCAATCTGCGCATGGGCGAGGACGGTTATCATGGGAAACAGGCTGGCAAAGGCGATCAGGCCAAAGCCGTCGATGAGGGCGCTGCGGCCAGGGATGTTGTGCGCCAGTCCCAGGCCCAGCGCCGCCACCAGTGGAACGGTAACGGTTGATGTGGTGACGCCGCCCGAATCATAGGCCAGGGCGATGATCATGCGTGGTGCGAAAATGGTCTGAATCACCACCACAAGATAGCCGCCAATAATGAACCAGTGCAACGGATAGCCGGTGACGATACGCCAGGTGCCCAGCACCAGCCCGAGAGCCACGCCCAGGGCAACCGCGGTACGCAATCCCCAGATGCCGATGGCGCCCCCGGATACTTCGTTGGCCTTGATGGCGACTGCCAGCAGAGCGGGTTCGGCGACCGTGGTTGAAAAACCCACGGCGAAGGCGAAGGCATACACCCAGTAGTAGTCGGACCAGTGGATGTGCGCGGGATTGGAAATGCCGAGGAATCCGGGATTCGTCAGTTGCGCCGCCATGGTTTTCCCGAGGGGGAACAGCGCCAGTTCCAGTCCTTCGAGAAAAAAAGCCAGGCCGATGAGGACATAGACGAAACCCGTCAGCACTCTTTTCAGGTTGGGGATTGGGCGCTTCAGATAGAGGAACTGGAAGCCGAAAATGATCAGCGCGATGGGCAGCACGTCCAGAATGGTGCTCAAACCGGTGTGCAGCAGACCTTGCAGTACGTTCAATGAACCACCATCCCGTAGATCATGACGAACATGATGGGCGTGAGGGAAGCAAAGGCAATGAGGCCAAAACCGTCGATCATGGGATTGCGCCCCTGGATCGATGATGCCAGCCCCACGCCCAGGGCGGTCACCAGAGGTACGGTGATGGTGGAAGTGGTTACGCCGCCGGAATCATAGGCGATGCCAATGATCTCCACGGGAGCGAACTCGGTGATCAGGATGATGACCATGTATCCGCCGACGATCAGCCAATGTATGGGCCAGCCGCGCACGATGCGGATTACTCCCAGGACAATAGCCAGCCCCACGGACAGGGCCACGGTGTAACGCAGCCCCAGGGCGTAGGATTGCATGGATGCTTTGGAAGGATGAATGAGATTGCCGGTGGCGGCGATTTTCGAAGCCTCCTCGGCAATGGCGATAAGGGCGGGCTCGGCAATGGTCGTGCCAAAGCCCAGGGCAAAGGCAAACAACAGCAGCCAGAGCAGGCTGCCTTTTCGGGCAAAGGCGTGGGCCATGCTCTGACCGATGGGAAACAGCCCCATTTCCAGCCCTTTTACGAACAGGCTCAAACCGATGACCACGAACAGCAGGCCAAGCAACAGGTCAAGAAGATGAGGCAAAGGCTGGCGGATTACCAGTAGCTGAAAAATGCTGACCACGAGTACGATGGGGATCAGGTCTCGCAGACTCTCCGCCAGGGGTTGCAGCGTCTTTGGAAAACGAAGCTTTGGCATGCGAAAAGCCTAACAAAAAAACCCGGCGTTTGCCGGGTTTCGGTGCAAGGGAAGTGCTGTAGTTCAGGCGGATGCCAGATCTCGCAAGACATACGGCAGTATCCCGCCGTGCTGGTAGTATTCCCATTCGTTTGGTGTGTCGATACGCACCCGGACGTTGAAAATGGTCTGATGACTGCCTTCGGCGGTGGCGGTGACCACGACTTCCGCAGGATTGCCATCTGCCAGTCCGGTGATGGAGTAGAGTTCCGTGCCGCTCAGTCCCAGGCTTGCCGGGGTATCGCCTTCCTTGAACTGGAGCGGGAGTATGCCCATGCATACCAGGTTGGTGCGATGGATGCGCTCATAGGATTCGGCGATGACGGCGCGCACACCCAACAGTTTGGGCCCCTTGGCGGCCCAGTCTCGGGAAGAGCCGGAACCATATTCCTTGCCCGCGATGACGATGGCCGGAGTAGCGGATGCCTGGTATTTCATGGCGGCTTCGTAGATGGACATCTGTTCACCATCGGGCAGATGCAAGGTAATGCCGCCTTCGGTGCCTGGCGCCAGCAGGTTGCGCAAACGGATGTTGGCGAAAGTACCGCGCATCATTACTTCATGATTGCCGCGGCGTGAGCCGTAGGAATTGAAATCGCCTGGTGCTACTCCGTGTTCCTGCAGGTAGATACCCGCCGGAGAGTCGGCCTTGATGGCGCCGGCTGGAGAGATATGATCCGTGGTCACGGAATCTCCCAGCAGAGCCAGTACCCGTGCGCCGTGAATATCGCGTATCTCATCCACATCCATGCGCATGCCGGCAAAATAGGGCGGATTGCGGATATAGGTGGACTCTTCGTTCCAGCCGAAACGCTGGCCTTCGGCGCCACTGAGATTCTTCCAGTTGGCGTCGCCTTCGAAGACGTCTTCATAGGCCTTGCGGAATCCATCGGAAGTGACGTTGGCGGCCATGGCTTCGCTGATTTCCTTCTGGCTGGGCCAGATGTCCTTGAGGAACACCGGATTGCCGTCCCGATCCGTGCCCAGGGGTTCGTTGTACAGGTCGATGTTCATGCTGCCGGCAATGGCATAGGCTACCACCAGGGGAGGGGAGGCAAGGTAGTTCATGCGTACTTCGGCATGTACCCGGCCTTCGAAATTGCGGTTGCCGGAAAGAACTGCGGTAACGCTCAGGTCGCCTTCCGCGATTGCCCTGGAGACAGGTTCGGGCAAAGGCCCGGAGTTGCCGATACAGGTGGTACAGCCGTAACCCACGATGTCGAAACGCAGTTTTTCCAGCGCCGGGAGAAGGCCGGCCTTGTGCAGATAGTCGGTGGCGGCCAGAGAGCCGGGCGCAAGGGAGGTCTTGACCCAGGGTTTGGTGTCCAGTCCCTTGTCCACCGCTTTTTTCGCTACCAGACCGGCGGCGATCATCACTGACGGGTTGGAGGTGTTGGTGCAGGAAGTGATGGCGGCAATCACTACGGCGCCGTCATTCAGTTCCACTTCCTGGCCGTCGATTGTGGTTTTCACCGGGCCTTTGCCCTGGATGCCGGATTGTGACTTCAGATTGTCCAGATCATGCTCGAAAGTGGACTTTGAAACACGCAATTCGATACGATCCTGGGGGCGCTTGGGGCCGGAGATGCTGGGTACGATGGTGGAAATGTCCAGTTCAATTGTTTCAGAGTAATCAGCCACTTGCGAGTCATTTCTCCACATTCCCTGAGCTTTTGCATAAGCCTCCACCAGCGCCAGCTGTGCTTCTGAGCGTCCTGTCAGGCGAAGGTAGGCCAGGGTTTCTTCGTCGATGGGAAACAGGCCGCAGGTGGCGCCATATTCCGGCCCCATGTTGGCAATGGTGGCGCGGTCGCCCATGGGAAGATGGGAAAGGGCGTCGCCATGGAATTCCACGAACTTGCCCACCACGCCATGCTCGCGCAGGCGCTGCACAATGGTCAGCACCAGATCCGTGGCAGTGGCGCCTTCGGGCAGTCGTCCGGTGAGTTTCATGCCCACCACTTTGGGAACCAGCATGGAAATGGGCTGCCCCAACATGGCGGCTTCCGCCTCGATGCCACCCACACCCCAGCCGAGCACGCCCAGTCCGTTGACCATGGTGGTGTGTGAATCCGTGCCCACCACGGTATCGGGGTAAGCTTGCATTACGCCATCGTTCTCCTGGGCGAAAACCACCCGGGACAGGTACTCCACGTTCACCTGATGAACGATACCAGTGTCCGGCGGCACCACCTTGAAGTTGTTGAAGGCTTGCTGTCCCCACTTGAGGAATTGATAACGCTCACGGTTGCGCTCGAATTCGATTTGCGCGTTGAGTTCAGCGGCATTGGGCAGGCCGAACTTGTCCACCTGTACCGAGTGGTCGATGACCAGTTCGGCGGGCTGCAAAGGGTTGATCTTTTCCGGATCACCGCCGAGTTCGGCAATGGCGTCGCGCATGGCGGCCAGATCGACTACAGCGGGGACGCCGGTGAAGTCCTGCATCAGCACCCGGGCGGGACGGTACTGGATTTCCTGGCTGGGTTCGGCCTGGCTGTCCCAGTTGGCCAAAGCCTCGATGTCGCTTTTGCTGACGGTCACGCCGTCTTCATTACGCAGCAGGTTTTCCAGCAGGATCTTGGTGGCGAAGGGCAGGCGGGCGCTGCCCTCGATGGCGTCCAGGCGGTAGATTTCATAGGTCTTGCCGCCGGCTTCCAGGGTATCCCGGGCGTTGAAGCTGTTGCTCATGAATCAGAACTCCGTGAAATAATGAAATGCCGGGAATTTTAACGGAAATGCCCCCTTGCGGGGGCAAAACTTGCGGTTCAGGGTTTTTCTGGTGCGTTTTCTGCTGGTGCGGGTGTATTGGGAGCCGCTTCATATTGATCGTCCTGAACAAAGTTTCCGGCTTCCTTCTTGGCGGTTTCGTAGATCTCCCCGGTTTTCTGCTTGGCGGTCTCATAGACTTTTCCGGTTTTCTCTTTGGCGACTTCATAGTATTCGCCACTCTTTGTTGCCACGACTTCGGCGGCGCTTGCCGCTTTCTCCTTGGCTTCGTTGTAGACTTCCACGGTTTTTTCCTTGGCGACCTCGGCTCCGTGCTTGATATCCTTGCCCACGGCAACGACGGCTTCCTTGGTTTCCTTGCCGGCTTCCTTCAGCTCTTTTTTGCTTTCATCGGAACAGGCGCCAAGGAGCAAAACGAAAGACATGGCGGTGATGGCGGTACAGGTCTGATAAGTATTCATGTTTCTTCCTCCAGAAGTTCATGGGCTGCGGCCAGCAGCCGTTTTTGCCGGATGAGCAGATGCCAGCGCTTGCCGCCACATTGATACCACAAATGGGCGGCGCGCACTCCAGCCAGCAGGGCACAGCGTATGCGTGCGGCTACATCCGGTGTGTTCAGGTGTTCAGGTTCACCCTGCACCATTATACGCGGGGAAAGCTTGCTGATGTGGTTCTGGTAGATCCCTGCCAGTTGGGTGTGGCGGGTACTGTTTTCGAAGCCGAAGGCCTGCATGCGTGACTGGAAATCTTCCAGATCCCTTCCCAGGGCGTCCAGGGTGTTGCGATCCGTGATCAGTTTGCGTCCCAGTTGCAGCAAACGGATGCTGTAGCGGGTGAGCTCGGGATTGCGATCCGCCGGTGATTCCAGTTGGGTGATGAAATGTCTCAGCCCCAGGCTGACGTCCCGGGCGCTGCCAAATACCGCGGTTACGTTTTCCGGCCGGCTCTGAAAAAGGCTGTCGATGCTGGTTTCCAGGGCGTTTTCATCAGTGCGGCCATAGCGGGCAAGCTCGAAGGTGATTCGGGCGGCCTGGAATACACCGCCGAGGATGAGAGCGTGATCCTTGTCCGTGTATGTTCTGTTCATCAGCGAATGATACCCCCGCCCAGGCATTCCTGTCCCTGGTAGAGCACAACGGACTGGCCAGGGGTGATGGCGCGTTGTGGCTGATCGAAGATCACGCGCATGCGCTCGTTATCGAGAACAATCTCGCAATCCTGCAAGGGCTGACGATGTCGGCAGCGGGCCTGGCAGCGCAGCCTATGCCCCGGAGGCTGTTGCGCAATCCAGTGAAGCTGCTCCGCTTCCAGCTCGGTGGAAAACAGCAGCGGATGGTCATGGCCCTGAACGGCAATGAGTACGTTGTTGTCCAGATCCTTTGCCGCCACGAACCAGGGGGCTTCATCACCGCCTCTCACCCCGCCTATGCCAAGTCCCTGTCGTTGGCCGATGGTGTAGTACATGAGTCCCTGGTGTTGGCCGATGATCTGGCCGTCGGGTGTTTGTATTTCGCCGGGACTGGCGGGCAGATAGGTGGAAAGAAAGTCGCGGAAACGGCGCTCTCCAATGAAGCAGATGCCGGTGCTGTCCTTTTTTCTGTAGTTGCCAAAACCTGCCTGGCGGGCCATTTCCCTAATCTGTGGTTTATGGTAGTCACCGAGGGGAAACAGACTGTGCTTGAGGGCCTGTTGTCCCAACATGTAGAGGAAATAGGTCTGGTCCTTGTTGTTGTCCTCGGCCCTGAGCAGATGGCAATGCCGTTCACAGCTCACCCGTGCGTAATGACCGGTGGCGATGAAATCCGCTCCCATCTCCAGGGCATGATCCAGAAAGGCCTTGAACTTGATTTCCCGATTGCACAGCACGTCCGGGTTGGGTGTGCGTCCCGCCCGGTATTCTTCGAGAAAATGACGGAATACCCGGTCCCAGTATTCTGCCGAGAAATTCATGGTATGCAGGGGAATCCTGAGACGATCGGCTACGGCCTGGGCGTCTGCCAGATCTTCTGCCGCGGAGCAGTATTCGGCATCGTCGTCTTCTTCCCAGTTTTTCATGAACAGGGCCTCCACCTGCCAGCCCTGCTCCTTGAGCAGCAGGGCGGCGACTGCGGAATCGACGCCGCCAGACAACCCCAGAATAACCTTGCCCTTGCTCATGGCTGCAAATAGTGCAGATCTTCCAGGGGAATGCGCCTGCCTTTCCGGTAGTCCTCTATGCAAGCCAACACCATGGGGCTGCGCAGACGAGCCTTGCGTTCATGGATCTCATTCAGGGTCAACCAGTGGGTGGCCAGGATGTCCTTGTCCAGGTTGTGGCCGGGAAGGATCTCTCCGGCCTTGCCAGAGAAACAGAAACGCAGGTAGCTGCGCTGTTTTTCAGGCAATTCGTACAGGTAGATGCCGATCAGGAATTCGGCACTGAAGACGCGCGCGGTCTCTTCCAGCATTTCCCGCTGGATGGCCTGAATAAGGTCTTCGCCCGGTTCCAGGTGACCGGCCGGCTGATTGAATACGTTGCGTCCGTCGATGTTTTCTTCCACCAGCAGATAACGCTGCTGCTGTTCAACGATGGCGGATACAGTAACATGAGGTTTCCAGGTCATGGCTTTATTTTATACCTGAATCCGTGGGTTCAGAAGGGATGCAGTGTGCAAGCTCTTGATGAACTCACGGTTTCGGGCTATAGGCAATGTGCTTCCATTGTCCGGGCTTGAGGTCGCCGAGATGCCAGGAAGCGATGGCCGTGCGCACCAGGCGCAGGGTCGGAAAACCGATGGCGGCGGTCATGCGTCGTACCTGACGGTTACGGCCTTCCTGGATGCAAATTTCCAGCCAGCGATCAGGAATGCTGGCGCGGTAGCGAACCGGAGGGTCTCTGGGCCAGAGTTCAGGCTCCGGCAGCAATCGGGCGCGAGCGGGCAGGGTGGGGCCATCTTTCAATCTCAGCCCCTTGCGCAGAGGTTCCAGATCCGCGTCGGAGGGGTTCCCCTCCACCTGTACCCAATAGGTTTTCCAGGTGCGTTTTTTCGGGTGGGTGAGCTGATGCGCCAGTTTGCCGTCATCCGTAAGCAGCAGCAGGCCTTCGCTGTCCCGATCCAGACGCCCGGCAGGATATACCCCCTTCAGGGGGATGTAGTCGGCCAGCACGGGACGGCCTTCTCTGTCGGTAAACTGGGTGAGTACCCCCCAGGGTTTGTTGAAGAGTATGAGCTGGCTCATGAATTGTCGGGAAGCACCGTGATGGGCCAATGATGATAGAATGCGCGCCGAACTATAGCAAAACAAGGGTATTTTTGATGTCTTACGATAAAATTCAAATTCCTGCCGGCGGTGAAAAGATTACCGTCAATGCAGACAACAGCCTGAATGTGCCCAATACGCCCATTATCCCCTTCATCGAAGGGGATGGTATCGGTGTCGATATCACTCCTGTAATGAAAAAGGTGGTGGATGCTGCCGTGGAAAAGGCCTATGGTGGTGAAAAGTCCATTGCCTGGATGGAGATCTATGCGGGAGAGAAGGCGGTCAAGGTCTATGGTGGCGACAACTGGCTGCCGGATGAGACCTTCGATGCGGTGCGCGATTACGTAGTATCCATCAAGGGCCCCCTGACCACTCCCGTGGGCGGCGGCATCCGTTCCCTGAACGTCACCTTGCGTCAGGTGCTGGATCTGTATGTCTGTCTGCGTCCGGTGCGGTATTTTAGCGGTACGCCGAGCCCCTTGTGTCATCCGGAATACACGGACATGGTCATTTTCCGGGAAAACTCCGAGGATATCTATGCTGGTGTGGAATGGGCGGCCGGCTCGGAAGAAGTGAAGAAAGTCATCGATTTTCTGCAGAATGAAATGGGCGTTACCAAGATCCGTTTTCCCGAGACATCAGGCATCGGAATAAAACCGGTATCCAGCGAGGGAACCAAACGTCTGGTGCGCAAGGCGATCCAGTATGCGGTGGACAATGATCGTGATTCAGTGACCCTGGTTCACAAGGGAAACATCATGAAGTTCACCGAAGGAGCTTTCAAGGAATGGGGCTATGAGCTGGCCAAAGAGGAGTTCGGTGCGGTGGAAATCGATGGCGGCCCCTGGTGTTCCTTTAAAAATCCGCTTACAGGAAAGGAAATCATCATCAAGGATGTGATTGCGGATGCCTTCCTTCAGCAGATTCTGCTGCGTCCGAGGGAATATGATGTTATTGCTACCTTGAATCTGAACGGAGACTATGTCTCTGACGCGCTGGCGGCGCAGGTTGGCGGGATAGGCATCGCTCCCGGCGCAAATCTGTCGGATACCGTAGCCATGTTTGAGGCGACCCACGGTACCGCGCCCAAGTATGCAGGTCAGGACAAGGTGAATCCGGGCTCCATCATTCTCTCTGCGGAGATGATGCTGCGCCACATGGGGTGGACAGAAGCGGCGGATCTGATTATCAAGGCCATGGGCGGCGCCATTCAGGCAAAGACCGTGACCTATGATCTGGAACGGCTTATGGATGGCGCGGAACTGTTGAGCTGTTCTGCCTTTGGTGATGCGATGATTGCCCAAATGTAGGCATTTTCAGTGCATTTGGTGCAATAAAAAAAGCCTGGCGGAAGCGCTTCCGCCAGGCTTTTTTGTTATCGTTCTGGTGATCAGGCTTATTCTGTGCTGTATTTCAGATTCTGGGCATGCAGCCCCTTGGGGCCCTGCTCGATATCGAATTCTACAGTCTGGCCTTCTTTAAGGGTTTTGTAGCCATCCATTTCGATTGCTGAGAAATGGACGAATACATCTTCTTCGCCATCATGCGGGGTGACAAAACCGTAACCCTTTGCATTGTTGAACCACTTGACTACACCACTGGGCATATTGCTCCTCCTGCGTTCCTCCGGTGTTGAAAATATTGTTGTTTATTCTTATGGCTGGGCTTTTGTGGCAGCCTGCCTGTATTTCAAAAGTACAAAAAAACTTGCTTCAGGTCAAATTGGAGTCTGAAACCGGCATCAGGGTTGGGATTGCTGGAGAGTTGCAATATAGGCATCCAGTTTTTCCTGTTCTTCCGGGGAGATGTCGATAATCTCAAAGCCGGACCAGTAGCTGTGTCGTGCATTGGCCTCCTCATTCCACAGACAGGTGGCGCCTAGGGAAATATCAGGAGTTTCTTCTTCCTCGCTGACAATCTGCAACTGATGAATCCCGCCAGCTTCCGGACATTTGCCTTCTGAAAGCATCATGAACCCTGCTCTGGAGACATTGATCAGGACGCCCAGGACTCTGCCGCTAAGCTTGTCGATGACCTGAATCGTCGACTGGGGCGAAAAACGATCATAGGCTCTGTTGTGCACTCTTGGCTCCCGGGATCAACCCGCAGTGGTTACATTTTTTTCGAGTATGTTTCTGATGGCCATCATGGCTCTGCTCCAGAAAGAGGTGTTTACGTCCTCGAAGTAGAGGATATTGCCACGCTTGATGCCTTCTGCCAGCTCTTTTATATCGACAAGATCGGTTTTTTTGCCCCGATAGTTGACGAACAGGAATCGGTCCGAAAAAGGGTTGTACCAGGACAATCTGGCCCGGTGCTGCTTGCCTTCTCTTACATTGAATTCAAACAATGTGTTTTCCGGCAGGGCTCTGAGCTTATTGTACAGATCCAGCATTTCCTGGCTGATCTTGGGTTTCAATCTGTGTACTGTTCCCGAAAAGTCCAGGGTGACCTGGGATTCGGGCCTGCTTTCCAGAGAACGGACAAAGAACTCGATTTCCTTTCCCTTGTGCGGCAGTAATCCCCCTACCTGGGTCCAGATCTGTTCCGAAAGGGTGTCAAGTTGGGGCTTTTGTACGGAGCCGCCGAGAATTTCTGCCGAAATGCTCAACAGGTATTGTCCCAGTTCCAGGGCTTCGTTCCAGGCCGGGCTGTCATCATTGTCAACGCCTTCACGCAGGCGCAACAGGGTCAGGTAGTCTATCCATACCTCGTTGATGAAGCCTTCCACATAGTCGGGAACCTTGTGCCCGGAAAAAATCTTCCGCGTGGCGTTGTTTGCCATTTCCTTGGCGCGGGCCATGAGTTCCTTGCCTTTTTCTGCTTCACGGCTGTGTTTTTCCAGGATGCTGAATTTTTCGCTGAGGCGGTTGGTTTCCTCCTCGAGCAGATGCGAGTATTCCTCGAAATCCTCTTCCTGATGATGCTTCAGTCTGACGATTCGGAACACCATGTCCTTGAGGAAGGGGTATATGCCTTCTTCAGGGTCTTCCTGATTCATCCACAGGGCAGATGCCTCCACGGCTTCGTCCAGAAAAATGCGGGCAGGGTGGGACTTGGATGACAGAAAACTGTCATTTAGAAGACCGATCTTGATGTACGGGGTGTGCAGGTGTCCGAGCAAGGCCTTGGCAATGTCGGGAATGCGCGGATCATCGAGCATGCGTTCGAAGAGCATGCCCACCAGATCGATGACGTTCTCCTGGGTTTCACCCAAACGTTCGTGCCCCACGCTTTCCTTTATGGCCTGGCGCTGATTTTCCATGGCGTACTGAACCTGGTTCAACACATCAGGGCCTACCTGGACAGGATCCACTGTCCGATCCAGACTTACGGCTTCAGGATAGGCTTCTGCCGTATGGGAAATTGCTGTATTGGTGGCTTCCACGATTTCCTGCGTACTGGCAGCGCTGACGCCCGGGGGCAGGGGATTCTTTTTTTGCTGCATACGACGTTTGGCCATGAGCAGCTCATGAATGCGGGACAGGGTTTCTTCGCCCAGTTCTTCGGCGGTCTGGGGTTTGCTGCTGTCGGCAGATTTTGTTGCTTCTTTGTCGGTATCGGAAATTTGTGAATCCGGAGATTCCTTGATTTTCACTTTGTACTTCAGGTTGGGAAGAATCCCGGCTTTGATCAGATCTTCATTCAGCTTGTCGTGCAGGTCTCCAAGCTCACTGAGTACATATTTGTCGTATAGCGTGTACAGCACCAGCAGGGCGTCGTTCTCTATGCTCAGCCGGTCCACGCAGCGGGCAAAAATTTCACTCATTTGTCGTGGGGATGCGGGAATATCGCTGATCTTGATGGGCTGACCGCCATTGATTACTGTCAGCCGTTGCGCCAGTACATACAACAAACGATAATTCTTGCGCTCGGCGCGCTCTGCCAGGGTATGCAGAGCGAGGTTTCTTTCGTAGAGATCGATATTGACCAGGCTCAGGGTTTCTTCGCCCAGTGTACGCTTTTCATCCTGACTGCCTGATGGAAATTTACTCAGGTATTTGACCAGCAGATCGTGGAAGTCCAGGGACAGATCTTCCATCTTCAGCCAGATTTCACGCTGGGCTTCGAAAAAGTGATTCTGGATGTTGATATTCTCGGACTTGTCTGCAAATTCCATCAGCACGTCATCAGTAGCACGCAGCTGTTCCCGGAACTTGTCATTCAATAGCTCAACAGCCTGTTGTTGCCAGTCATTCAGCAGATACCGGTACTTGTAACTGATTGTCACCTTCGCTTTCCCTGGTTGTGGCGAGAGTCCACTCTATTTTGAAGCAGATCGGGGTTCAATTCAATGTGTTCAGGTCATTGTTTTGAAAATAAATTCCCTCCCGATCTTGGCGTTAAGCCATGGTTCAGGTTTATCATGGAAAAATAGGAACAGGAGAATATGTGCCGATATGCGCTTCCGGGAACGCGGAACCGCGGTGAATACAGCGAGTCACAGGTATTTTGAGTAAACCGAAAAGCACCTTTTTGAGGTCCCCGATAATTTAGTCCCTGCCAAAAGCAGGGAGGAGTCGACAATAATGAAAAAACTGATGGGAATTCCGGTATTGGCCGGCATGATTGTTCTTGCGGGGTGTACCGATCCTTCAGACCCGAACCGAAAGACCAAAACCGGGGCCTTGGTGGGCGCTGTGGCGGGGGCGGTCATTGGCCACCAGGTGAATCACAAGCACGGCGCCTACGTAGGCGCGGCTTTGGGAGCCCTGGCCGGAGGCGGTGTGGGCTATTACATGGATGAACAGCAGAAAGAGCTGGAAGAACAGTTGGCCAGGGAGCAGGAGGCCCATGAGCTGGAGATCCAGCGCATGAAGGACGATAGCCTCAAACTGACCCTGGACAGTGAGGTTTCCTTCGATTTCGACAGTGCTGATATCAAACACGGATTCCGCCAGACGCTGGACAAATTGGCCAATGTCATTCAGAAATATGACAAAACCGTCGTTCATGTGGTGGGACATACCGACAGTGTGGGTTCCGCCGCCTACAACCAGCAGCTTTCGGAACGCCGTGCGCGGGCAGTGGGGGATTATCTGCGCTCCCGTGGCGTCGCCGCCGGGCGTATTCAAACTGAAGGCCGGGGAGAGTCGGAGCCTCGCGCCACCAACAACACGGAAGCGGGCAGGCAACTGAACAGGCGCGTGGAAATCTTCCTCAAACCGTTGGTGTCCGGTGAAGAAGAACGCGCCTATGAAACACCTGCTCCTTCTGGATCAAGATACTATTGAAGGGAACCTCGAAAAATTCCTTCCATGGAACTTTTCTCTTTGCCCACATTTTCAATCACTTGTAGTGATCGAAAATGGTGGGACATCTCTGTTCCATTCGAACATCTCGATTTTTCGAGATGCCATGGAAGTGTTTTCGTTCGTACAGGATGTGTTTGAAGCCGCAGATCAAATCCCATAGTGAAATATTTTTCACCGAATTGTGATCTTATGTGCATGTTGCCATGCCTGTGTTGGGCAGCAGCATGCGCCTTATTCAAACAATCGGGAAAGAACATATGCTTATCAAACCACCAAGTCGCATAAAGCCCTCGGAAATAACGGATCAGGAGGTCTGGCTCAAGCGTCGTCAGCTGATCAAGTCTGCGGCCGCCGGTACGGGCTTGCTGCTAGCCGGCAGCAGTGGTCTGGCTCAGGCGCTGTATCGTGGTCCGGGAAAACGGCAAGGCATTTCCGGAATCCGTGAAACGGATTTTGGCGAGGATCTCAAACCAACTGCCTATCGGCACATCACCAGCTACAACAATTTCTATGAACTGGGTTACGGCAAGCGTGCGCCTTCTGAGAATGCGGAATTCCTCAAACCCCGTCCCTGGACGGTGAAGGTGTCGGGAGAATGTGACAAGCCTGCCGTTGTTGATATCGAAGATATCCTGAAAATGGATCAGGAAGAACGAATCTATCGGTTTCGTTGCGTGGAAGCCTGGGCCATGGTGGTTCCGTGGGTAGGCTTCCCGCTGGGGAATTTTCTCAAGCGTTTTGCGCCGACCTCCAGAGCCAAATATGTAGAGTTCACGACCCTGTATGATCCGGAACAAATGCCGGGCCAGGAGCGTGATGTGCTGGACTGGCCCTATCGCGAAGGTTTGCGCATCGATGAAGCCATGCATCCTCTGGCATTCATGGCTACCGGGCTCTATGGTGAATTGCTGCCGAACCAGAATGGCGCGCCGTTGCGCCTGGTCGTTCCATGGAAATACGGCTTCAAGAATATAAAATCCATTGTTTCCATACGTTTTATGGAGAAAATGCCAATGAATACCTGGCGGCGTGTTGCTGGTGACGAGTATGGTTTTTACGCAAACGTGAATCCGGATGTGCCCCATCCCCGCTGGAGCCAGAAACGGCACCGCGTACTGGGCAGAGGGCTGTTTGGCAGCAAGGAGGATACGCAGATGTTCAATGGATATGCAGATGAGGTTGCCGGGCTGTACAAGGGCATGGATCTGCGCAAGAACTTCTGATGATCAAGTGGAAACTGGCCGTATTCTTTGTATGCCTGCTCCCCCTGGGATTTCTCGGTCTGGGCATCTACCGGGAAGATCTCGGCCCCAATCCGGTTGAATATCTTACCCATGAAACCGGCGCCTGGGCGCTGCGCTTGTTGCTTGTGACATTGGCCATCACGCCGCTCAGGCGTTTTACCGGCTGGCGCAGGCCAGTGCTGCTGCGGCGCATGCTGGGACTGTTTTCTTTTTTCTATGCCTGTCTGCATCTGCTCATCTGGCTGTGGCTGGATCGGGAACTGCAGTGGGGCAGCATGTTGGCAGATATTCTCAAGCGGCCCTATATAACAGTAGGTTTTGCTGCCTTTCTCATGTTGCTGGCGCTGGCCTTGACTTCCAATACTTTCAGCATGCGACGTCTTGGGCGTGGTTGGAAAACCCTGCATCGGCTGGCTTATGTGGCTGCGGTCTTGGGTATTCTTCATTTTATCTGGCTGGTCAAGGCGGATTTGCTCCAGCCCATGATCTACCTTGGCGTATTCCTGTTCCTCATGCTGGCGCGTTTGCCGGCATTGCCTGAAAGAAAGCCCGCGCCTTTTCGTCGCAAAGTCACCAGCTGATGCGCAAGTATCGAAGCGCTCGTCTCTAGCCCGAATATTGCACCGGAATCCGGAATTTTCCCGGAGAGATTTTTGCCCAGATTGTTCGAACGTACAAAAGTCGATGTTATTCATCGGCTTGCAGTGCGTTCGGGCAAGCTGGGTGAAAAGATCCCGGGAAAAACCGGATAGCATGACAGGTACGAACTGTATCCAGCAAAATCATCACGCAACATGCTGTAATTCATGGTAAAAACCCCACATTTTGCGCGTTCTGGTGCAATATTCGGGCTAGGGGTGAGGCGTACTCTCGCGCCGGTGGCACGAGGAAGACGGCGAACGCCCGGCAGGGAAGCCGGGCCGGATCAGGGCCACAGGGAAGTGTCAGGCGTCGATGCGTTTGTATTTGATGCGGTGGGGGTGAGGCGTACTCTCGTGCCGGTGGCACGAGGAAGACGGCGAACGCCCGGCAGGGAAGCCGGGCCGGAACAGGGCCACAGGGAAGTGTCAGGCGTCGATGCGTTTGTATTTGATGCGGTGGGGATTAACCACCTCCTCCCCCAATCTCCGCTTCTTGTCTTCCTCATAATCCGCATAATTGCCTTCGAACCACACCACGCTTGAATCGCCTTCAAAAGCGAGGATGTGAGTGGCGATGCGGTCAAGAAACCAGCGGTCGTGGGAGATGACCACAGCACAGCCGGGAAAGGTCAGCAAGGCTTCTTCCAGGGCGCGCAGGGTTTCCACGTCCAGGTCGTTGGTGGGTTCATCCAACAGCAGCACGTTGCCGCCGGCGCGCAACAGCTTGGCCAGATGTACGCGATTGCGCTCACCGCCGGAAAGGTCACCCACGCGTTTTTGCTGATCGGAACCGCGGAAATTGAAGTGGCTCACATAGGCCCGGGACTGCATCTGGAAATTGCCTACGGTGATGATGTCCTGGCCATCGGATATCTCTTCCCATACAGTTTTACTTCCATCAAGGGAGTCACGGCTCTGATCGACATAGGCCAGCTCCACGGTAGGGCCGATGCGCAGTTCACCATCATCAGCGGTTTCCTGTCCGGTGATCATGCGGAACAGGGTGGTCTTGCCCGCGCCGTTGGGGCCGATGATGCCTACGATCCCGCCGGGAGGAAGATTGAATTCCAGATTTTCAAACAGCAGCCGGTCACCATAGCCTTTCTTCAAGCCAGTGGCTTCGATCACCAGATCCCCCAGACGCGGACCCGGCGGTATATAAATCTCGTTGGTTTCATTGCGTTTCTGGAATTCCTGGCTTTGCAGTTCATCGAATTGCTTGAGACGCGCCTTGGATTTGGCATGGCGTCCCTTGGGGTTGGAGCGAACCCATTCCAGTTCTTTTTTCATGGCCTTGATGCGGGCCGCTTCAGTCTTGGCTTCCTGCTCCAGACGGGCTTCTTTCTGTTCCAGCCAGGAAGAGTAATTGCCTTCCCAGGGAATGCCATGACCACGATCCAGTTCCAGAATCCAGCCGGCCACATTGTCCAGAAAATAGCGGTCGTGAGTTACCGCTACTACGGTTCCCTTGTATTCATGCAGAAAACGCTCCAGCCAGGCGATGGACTCTGCATCCAGGTGGTTGGTGGGTTCGTCCAGGAGCAACATGTCCGGTTTGGACAGCAGCAGTTTGCAAAGAGCCACGCGGCGGCGCTCGCCGCCAGAGAGTTTGCTCACATCCGCATCCCAGGGCGGCAGGCGCAGGGCATCGGCGGCCACTTCCAGCTGACGTTCCATCTGGTGGCCGTCAGCCGCCTGAATGATGTTTTCCAGTTCCGCCTGGCGCTTGGCCAGCGCATCGAAATCGGCATCCGGCTCGGCGTAGGCGGCATAGACTTGCTCCAGTTCGTCCATGGCTTCCTTGACTTCACCCAGAGCTTCCTCGATGTTGCCCCGTACATCCTTGTTTTCGTCCAGCTGCGGCTCCTGGGGAAGATAGCCGACACGGATGCCGGTTTGCGGACGCGCTTCCCCGTCAAAATCCTGGTCGATGCCCGCCATGATCCTGAGCAGGGTGGATTTCCCCGAGCCATTGAGACCGAGTACGCCGATCTTGGCGCCAGGGAAGAAAGACAGGGAGATGTCCCGCAGGATCTGCCGTTTGGGCGGCACGATCTTGCTTACGCGGTTCATGGTGTAGATGTATTGAGCCATAGGTATTGCCAGATAGAGTAGGCCGGGCTGCCGCCCGGGAATACAAGGGGTTTTTTCGTTGAAATCAGTTGCTGTGCAGGCGGGCGGCCTGCAGGGTGTTTTCCAGCAGGGTGGCGATGGTCATGGGGCCGACGCCGCCAGGCACCGGGGTGATCCAGCCGGCCACTTCCCTGGCAGCATCGAAGTCCACATCACCACAAAGCTTGCCGCTATCCAGGCGGTTGATGCCCACGTCGATGACCACGGCGCCTGGTTTTACCCAGTCGCCTTGAACGAAATTCGGCCGGCCAACTGCAGCAACCACGATATCGGCTGCGCGAATTTTGTCTTCGAGGTTTTTCGTCCGGCTGTGACAGACCGTGATGGTGCAACGCGCCATGAGCAGTTCCAGCGCCATGGGGCGTCCGACGATATTGGACTGGCCAATGATGACCGCATCCTTGCCGGCCAGATCGATGCTCGTATGCTCCAGCATGGTCATGATGCCTTTGGGGGTGCAGGGACGCAGCAGGGGCATGCGCAATACCAGCCGCCCCACATTGTAGGGGTGAAATCCATCCACGTCCTTGGTCGGAAGAACGCGTTCGATGACGGTTTCCTCGTCGATCTGCTCTGGCAGGGGAAGCTGAACGAGGATGCCATCGATTTCTTCGCGTCGGTTCAGCTCATCGATGAGAGAGAGCAATTCGGTCTGGGAAGCGTCGGCGTCCAGGCGGATGAGTTCGGAATGAAATCCCACTTCTTCACAGGCTTTCTGCTTGTTGCGCACATAGACCTGGGAGGCGGGATTGTTCCCAACCAGGATAACCGCCAGGCCGGGGGGGCGGTATCCCTTCGCAACCAGCGCTTTTACCTCTGTAGCGATATGGGAACGCAGGTCCGCGGCAATAGCCTTGCCATCGAGAATATTTGCACTCATCTATGTGACCACCAGAAACAGGTTATGGCAAAAGCGGAATTCTACCGCTTGCGGCAGGTTCCGCCAAAGAATTTACTCATGATCTTGATTTGTTTCGGTCTGTTCAGCGCTTCTGTTGCCACCAATGCTGCACGATGTTCGCTACGTCCAGATCGTCTGGCCCGGTGCGCCAGCTCTTGGATAGCGGCACGTCGGCACTGGCGGGCGGCGGATTGGGTACGTCCACCTGAAAGCGGGTGGGCAGGGGGGTGGCATCGCCTACAGCCAGCACTTCGCCCCGGCTCAGGGAGGCCAGGGTTTCCGCCATGTCGGCTTCTCCTTCCGGCATGAGGCCGCGTACATAGGCCTGGTCGTCCGGGTTGGAGATGCGCAGACACAGGTAATTGGAACACTGGGCGAGTACGGTTTCCGACAGTTCCGTGGGCCGCTGGCTGATTACGCACAGGGCCACACCGTATTTCCGGCCTTCCTTGGCAATGCGCTCCATGGCCTTGCGGGTGGCGGCCAGGGCTGGGTCGCCTTCCTTGGGAAGATACTGGTGTGCCTCTTCACAGACCAGAAGAATGGGAAATTCCCGACGTCTGGGATTCCAGTAGTTGAATTCATAGGCCAGGCGCGCGATCTGGGATGAGACCATGGGGCGCACATCGGAAGGAATGGGGCTGAGGTCGATAACCGTGATCTGCCGTTTCTCATCGCCGAGGCCAATGAAATCGCGCATCAATTCTTCCAGATCCTCCGACTTGGTGCGTTTCTTTGGCCGCAGCAGGAAATCATAGCGCTTGTCATTGTACATGGACTGAAAGCGCACCAGGAAATTGTCAAAGGCGCCGTACAGGGTGCCTTTGGTCTTGCCAAAGTCCAGTTGCTGTTCGTTGGCCTGTTTGAAGTGCAGATACAGTTCCTTGAGGGAGAAATATACCGGCGAGTCCACCGACAGTTGTTCCAGTCCCAGATGGGCGTTGGCTTTTTTGCGCAAGGCATAGAGTACGTCTCGCAGGTAGGCGATCTGCAGGGTTGCGGTGGGGTCGGTCTTGTCGATGAGGAAATCCACCAGCTCGGCATAGGTGAGCAGCCAGTAGGGAATCTCCAGTTCCCGGGCATCCACATGGTGAACCATTTCCTTGGGAAAGGCGCTGTGCATCTTGCCCTGTTCGTCTCTCCAGCCATACTCTCCATGCAGATCGAGCATGATGATATGTGCCTTTGGCATGGTTTTGACCGCTTTTTGCAGCAGACTGGTGACTGTCCAGGATTTTCCCGCGCCGGACTGGCCAAGAATGGCCAGATGACGCGTGAACAGGGGATTGGGATCGAGATAGACATCGATTTCCGCCCGGCTGGACAGCTTTCCCAGAGCGAGATCTTCACTGCGGAAACGATCGAACAACACCTCTAGTTGTTTTGCCGTCACCAGATGAACCTCGGCGCCGGTTACCGGAAACTGCTTGACCCCTCGAATGAACTCTCCCTGCTGATTGATTTCCCCCAGTGGCAGAATGCGCACATAGCGGGTTCGCGAAAGTTTTGCAATGCTGCCGGTCATGGTTTCCCGGGATTTGTTGCTGGTAAACTCTTCTGCCGGATCTTCCCACATGCGAAGAACCTGTCCGAGAATACTGATGTGGCGGTGTTTGATGAGCAGCTGGGAGCCAAGCTGGCCTACGGACAGGGTTTCCGTGCCGATTTTGACTACCGGCTCAAAGCCTTCGGCTTCGGTGTGCAGGGTGGCGATGAGCTGGCCGCCGGCAACTTCCGTAATGCGGCCAACCAGCGTGGTATCCGATGTCTGCATAGCTGCTCCTCAAGAACAAGAACGAAATATAAACAAGATGAGGAAAAACGAATTTCCTCTTACCGACCAGAAAAATTCGTGGATGGAATTTTTCGAGAACTTCTATAGTGTAACGGATAGAATGCGATCTTTCTCCAAGGGGCGCGGATATCTGTGATTGAATGCATATCCGGACCTGGGGAGAACAAACAGGCTTCTCGAAAAATCGCGATCCTGGCATAACAATATCCTGAACCCACGGATTCAGGAATACAACAGTGGAACATATCTGATGGCAAGAGTAACCGTAATTGGCGCCGGCTTCGGTGCGCTTACCGCAGTACAGAAATTGCGCAAACTGGATCCGGGATTGCATATTGACATGATTGCGCCCAAGGCCGAATTCGTCTATCTGCCGGGATTGATCTGGATTCCCGTGGGGTTGAGAAGCGCTCAGGATCTGACCCTTTCACTGGAGAGTTTCTTCCGGCGCATGAAGGTGAATTTTCACCCGGGACGGGTAACCGGCTTGCGTGAATCCGGGCGTGTAGTGGTTAGCGACAATGGCGAAGTGGAGAATGACGGTCTGATTATTGCCAGCGGTGGTCGTTTTATCAAGAAGCTGCCTGGTATCGAACATGCGATTACGCCTTGCGAGGGAATTCCTGCTGCGGAAAGGATTCGTGACCGGCTGGCGGCCATGGAAAGTGGTACTATCGCCTTTGGTTTTGCCAGCAATCCCAAGGAGCCGTCAGCCATGCGTGGCGGCCCAATGTTTGAATTTTTGTTCGGCATCGATCGCTGGCTGCGCAAGACGGGGCGGCGCGACAATTTTGAACTGGTGTTCTTCACGCCCGCAGAAAAACCGGGACAGCGTCTGGGAGAGAAGGCGGTGAAAGGCATTCTTTCCACCATGAAAAAACGTGGCATCAGAACCCATCTGGGACACAAGATGAAGCGTTTTGAAGCGGACAAGGTAGTTACTGAAGGTGGTGAGTTCCACGCGGACCTGATTACCTTCATGCCTGGCATGACCGGCAACAAATGGTTTGCCCAAAGCGGCCTGCCGCTGTCAGAGGGAGGTATGCTCAAGGCAAACGGCTTCTGTCAGGTGGAAGGGCAGGAGCGCATCTATGTGGCGGGTGATTCCGGAAGTTATCCCGGTCCCGGCTGGATGCCCAAGCAGGCGCATATGGCGGATCTTCAGGCCGAGGCCGCTGCGGAGAATCTGCTGGCGGAACTGGGTGGTGGAAAACCCGAGGCGACTTTCAAGGCGGAGTTGGTCTGTATCATCGACAGTTATGATACCGGCATGATGGTTTATCGTAGCGACAAGAGAAATATCGTGACACCTGCCTTTTCCGGTTTTCACTGGGCCAAACGCCTGTTTGAATGGCATTATCTTCGGGAATACAGAAAATAACATGATCTTTGAAAACATCTCCGATAAAGAGTACAAGCAGGCCCGCCATCCCCATGAGTTCTTCCTCATCAACCTGATTACCAACCATATCCTGATATTCGTGGGATTGCTGGGCATGGCCAAGCAGGAGCCCTGGGCACTGCTTATTGTGCCGACGGTTTCCATCGTCATTCTCACCTATCTGGTATGGCGGGCGGCGCTATCCCGCAAGCGCGATACCTGGTTTGTCTTCTGTCATTGGCAGTTGTGCGCCAGGCGCAGTCGTTTTTTTATTGGCATGATTGTCCTTATGGGCGTGGGCATTGCGGTGATTCTTGCCACAGCAGGTGGCAGTGTCGCCGATCTCAAGCCAGGACATTACGCCATTGGCGGTATGGTGATGCTGCCGACATTGTTTTCCGTTTTGGTGTTGATCATCATGGAGTCCGATGCGGTACACAAGGCAAGCATCGGTGATGTTCCGGAATGGCTGGTAAAGAAATTTCCCCCTCCTGAAGAGTTGAGCCAGAATGGGTGAGCATATATTTCTGAAGGTGTTGGGTGTTACCCTGTTACTGATCGTGGCAGCGCTGTTCATACCTGTTGGACAACCGCCCGAGGAGTATGAAAACCTGCCTTGGCTGATTGAGGTTTTCGATGATGGCAGTAGCAAGGTGTTTGGCGTTCATCTTGGGGAAAGCACCCTGGATCAGGTGGAACAGCAATTCCAGGAGCCTGCCGAAGTGAGCATGTTTGCCACGGATGCAGGTGAGCGTGCGGTCGAAGCCTTTTTCAACAGCGTTACCCTGAGTGGACTCAAGGCAAAAGTGGTTGCCACCCTGGATTTCAGTGAAACAGAGCTGCAGGCCATGTATGACCGGGGAGAGCGCATTTCCACTTTGGCCGAAGGAAAGCGCAAGATCAGTCTTTCCGGGGCGGATATGCAGACAACCCGGCATACGCCGGTTGTGGCCCTGACCTATCTGCCGCGGGTCGATTTGGAAGAATCTGTAGTGGTCAAGCGATTTGGTGAGCCAGCAGAAAAAATCGTGGAAACCGGAGGGCGGAAAGAGCATTGGCTCTATCCGGACAAGGGGCTGGATGTGGTCATGGACAAGGAAGCGAAAGAAGTACTGCAATATGTCTCGCCACGCGATTTCCAGCAGTTGCGCAGACCTCTGCTCAAATATGTCACCCCCCCGGGAGAACAGGCCTCTTCAAAGGAATGAGATGAGGCAGATGGCATGAACAGCTGTGAGCGGGCGCGGCAGATCTTGCAACAGGCGTTTGGCTATTCCGGCTTTCGTCAACCTCAGGAGCAGATAATCGAATGCATCAACCAGGGTGAGGATGCTCTGGTGCTGATGCCCACCGGCGGAGGCAAGTCTCTTTGTTTTCAGATACCGGCTCTCATGCGTCCGGGGGTGGGTATCGTGGTCTCTCCCCTGATCGCATTGATGCAGGATCAGGTGGCCGCCTTGCGTCAGGTGGGTGTGGCCGCCGGTGCCCTGAATTCTTCCTTGTCCGCCGAAGAGGACGTCCAACTGCGTGAGCAGCTGCGTAATGGGGAACTGCAATTGTTGTACGTGGCACCGGAACGTCTGATGACGGCCAGTTTTCAGTCCCTGCTGCAGCAGATCGATATCGCCCTGTTTGCCATCGATGAAGCCCATTGCGTATCCCAATGGGGACATGATTTCCGTCCGGAATACATCCAGCTTTGTTCCCTCCATGAACAGTTTCCCCAGGTTCCTCGGGTAGCCCTCACGGCCACGGCAGATGAGCTTACGCGCCAGGAAATCATCGAGCGCCTCAACCTGGAGCAGGCCCGGCATTTTGTCAGTGGTTTCGACCGGCCCAATATTCGTTATCGTGTGAGTGATGACAGCAGCAATGCCCGTCAGCGTCTGCTGCGCTTCATTCAGCAGGATTATCCGCAGCAGGCTGGAATCGTGTATTGCCTTTCCCGGCGCAAGGTAGAAGAAACCGCAGCCTGGCTGCGTGAAAAAGGTGTGCAGGCATTACCCTATCATGCAGGTATGTCTGCGCAGGACAGGGCAGACAACCAGAACCGGTTTTTACGCGAAGATGGCGTGGTAATCGTTGCCACCATTGCCTTTGGCATGGGCATAGACAAGCCGGATGTGCGTTTCGTGGTACATATGAACCTGCCCAAGAGCCTGGAGGCCTATTACCAGGAAACCGGGAGGGCAGGGCGGGATGGAGAACCGGCCGAAGCGCTGTTGTTCTACAATCTGCAGGATGTCATTACCCTGCGTCAGTTCGTGGAACAGTCTGATGCGGATGAACTGCACAAGCGCATCGAAACCCAGAAACTGGAAAGAATGCTGGGCTATTGTGAGCTGACCAGTTGCCGCCGTCAGGCCTTGCTCGCCTATTTTGGTGATGAGCTCAAGGAGCCTTGTGGAAACTGTGATACCTGTTTGCATCCCCCGCAAACCTGGGATGGTACCGTGGCGGCACAGAAGGCCCTGTCCTGTGTATTCCATACCGGCCAGCGTTTTGGCGTCAATTATCTCATCGATGTGTTGCTCGGCAAGGTCAATGAGCGTATTCGACGTTTCGGCCATGATCAGATCAGTACTTTTGGTATTGGTGAGGAGCTGAATCAAAATCAATGGCGCAGTTTGTTTCGTCAGCTGATTGCCCAGGGGTATCTGGCTGTGGATCAGGAGGGCCATGGCGGATTGCGACTGGGTGAAAACTGCAGGCCCCTGTTGCGTGGTGAGCAGAAACTGCAATTGCGCCGGTTGCGCAAGGAAAGTCCAGGCAAGGCGCGAAAGAAAATATCTTCTTTTCAAGGACAAAAGGGAGAGCTTTGGGAGGCGCTACGCGCCAAGCGTCTGGCGCTTTCCCGTGAACAGGGGGTGCCCCCCTATGTCATTTTTCATGACGCCACCCTGATGGCCATGATGGAATTCCAGCCGCAGACTCTGGAACAGATGAGCCGTCTGTCCGGTGTGGGAGAGCGCAAGCTGGAGGCCTATGGCCAGGATTTTCTGGATGTGCTGGCGGAATACGATGACAGCAAGGCGAGTGTTACGGATACAGTCACTGAAAGCCTGGATCTGTTTCGTCTCGGGTTTTGTGTGGAAGACATTGCCCGGCGCAGGGGGCTGAAGGTTTCTACCATCCAGTCGCATATGGCAAAAGCCATCGAACAGGGACTGGTGGAACTGGACCAAGTGCTCTCCCTGGATGCGGCGCTATTGGAGCAGGCAAGAGAACTCATGTTGGCGCAGAAGGACGAAATTCGTCTGGGGCCGGTACATGAGGCGCTGGATGGCCTGCTGGATTATGGACAGCTGGCCTGCATCCGGGGTGATCTCAATCGTCGTCTGGAAAGTTGAGTCCGACGCGCTTTTCTCGTTCGCCTGGCTCCCGCTTCTGATTGTCATCATCATCCATGAGAATACGGTTGCAATCTCCTTCGAGATCTTCATATTGTCCCCGCTTGATTGCCCAGATGAGTATGCCTACGAACACCAGGCCAAAGAAGATCATGCCGGGGATGAGACTGTAGATGACTTCCATTATTTTGCCTTTTCTCGTTTGAACAGGGTTCGAATGCGTGCCGCGTTTCCAATGACCAGCAGAGAACTGATGGGCATGGAAATCGCCGCAATCAATGGTGTGATCATGGCGGACATGGCCAAAGGCACCATGATGATATTGTAGGCGAAAGAAATCATTATATTCTGGCGAATGGTGCGCAGGGTACGCCGGGACAGGGCTACTGCCAGATGGATTTTCTCCAACTCGTCGCTCATCAGAACGATGTCGGCGCTCTCAACCGATACATCCGTACCCGATCCGATGGCGATTCCCACGTCAGCCCGTATCAGCGCTGGTGCATCATTGACGCCGTCACCCACCATGGCCACGGTTTTTCCCTGTGCCTGCAGCCGGGATACTTCCTTGTCCTTGTCTTCGGGAAGGACTTCTGCAATGACTTCCATGCCGCCAAGTTCCTGGGCCACGGCTTCGGCGACCCGGCGTCTGTCCCCTGAGAGCAGGGTCAGGCCAATTCCCTGTTCGCGCAAAGCCGCAATCAGTGCCGGCGCATCCGGACGAAGTTGATCTGCTATGCCTATCAGTCCAGCATGCTTGCCATCGATGGCGACATGGATGGCGGAAATTCCCTGTTCTTCTATCTCCCGAGCCCGTCTGATCAGCACAGCATCTTCTTCCACGCCATTCGATGCCAGCCAGGCGTTGTTGCCGATAAGCACTTGGTGGCCATCCACTTTGGCGCTTATGCCCTGGCCGGACTGACTGGTAAAGCTGTCGGTAGGCAGCAGACGATAGTCCAGGTTTTCTTTCTGCGCCAGATCCACGATTGCCTGGCCGATGTTGTGTTCCGACAGGCGTTCGGCGGCGGCGGCTGTCTTTAGCAATTCGTCCTGACGCATGGCGGAGGTGATGATTTGCTTCACCTGCATTTTGCCCATGGTGAGCGTGCCGGTTTTGTCGAAGACGAAATGATCCACTTTGGAAAGGGTTTCCAGCACAGCGCCATTTTTTACCAGAACGCCGTGCCGGGCGCCCTGACCGGAAGCCACGGCAATCGCCATCGGGGTGGCCAGACCAAACGCGCAAGGGCAGGTGATGATGAGTACCGAAGTGGCCGCCATCAACGCCAGTTCAAAATCCTGACGTAGCCAGATAAAGAAGGTCAGGCTGGCCAGGCTGAGAGTCGCCAGCACGAACCAGGGCACAATCCGGTCCGCCGTGCATTGAATCGGCGCCTTGGATGCCTGGGCTTCTTCCACCAGCTGGATGATGCGCCCCAGGGAGGTGTTGGCGAGTGTACCGGTCACTTCGATGACCAAAGTGCCTTCGGAATTTACCGTGCCCGCGGATACCTTGTCGCCAGGGTGTTTGGAAACTGGCGCTGATTCGCCGCTGAGCATGGCTTCATCCACCTGGCTTTCGCCTTCCAGGACAATGCCATCCACGGGGATTTTTGCTCCGGGTTTGACCATGACCCGGTCACCGGTCTGTACCCGGCGGATGGGCAGGGTTTTCTCTTCCCCATCCTGCAACACCAGTGCCACCCGGGGTTGCAGATCCAGCAAGCGTTGGGTGGCGGCCACGGCGTGACGCTTGGAAATGCCTTCCAGGTGCCGTCCGATGAGAATCACGAAAATGAAGTTCACCACGGTATCGAAGTACACATGATGATCCGGCAGGTCATGAAAAGTTACCCAGCTGGAATAGGCCCAGGTTACGGTTGCACCCAGTGCAATGGGCAAATCCATGCCCAGATGTCCGGTGCGCAGGCTGGTCCATGCGCCTTTGAGAAAAGGCCAGCCGGAATAGAAAAGGGTAGGGGTGGCCAGAGCAAAACCCACCCATTGAAACAGGTTGCGGTATTCGCCTTCATCTGCACCGGCGTACAGAGCAATGGATATCCAGAGCAGGTTCATCATGGTGAACCCGGCGAAGGTGATACGGAACAGAAGATCCCGGGTTTGTTTCTTCAAAATGCCTTCTGCCGCTTCGGGATCGAAAGGCGTGGCGCTGTAGCCAACCCGGGCAAGGGCGGAAATGATCTCCGAAAGCTTGATTCGATCATTGTCCCAGCGCAGCAGCAGACGTTTGGCGGAAAGATTGACCCGCGCGGAAAGCACCCCGGGCAGCTTGTTCAGGCTGTGTTCGATGAGCCACACACAGGCGGCGCAGTGGATGCCTTCCACCAGCAGATGGATTTCCCTTTCCTGGCCGTTGCCCTGTACAAACTCTGCCTGAACTTCTTCCAGATCGTAAAGACCAAGATCTTCGGGAGGAGGAGGAGGGGGCTCCAGCAGCACCCCTTCCGGGGTGCGCTGATAGAAGCCTTCCATTCCTGCAGCGTAGATGGCTTCACATACAGACTGACAGCCAAAGCAACAGAAATGCCTTGGCTGTCCGTCGATATCCGCGCTGAAATCCTGTTCAGGAAGTGGCAGGCCACAGTGAAAGCAGCCCGCGTCCTGCCTGTTGGTCATGGAACGGGAGCGGCCTTTACCGAAATACGCCGGGTTACCTTGAGGCTGTCACCTTCCTTGACCAGTACCGCGCTGAGGTCCCAGATACCCTTGAGCGGGAAAGTCACTTCCGCGCTGTAGACGCCGGGGGCGATTTCCTGCATGGGCGTATCGAAGTCGGAGTTCACATTGCTGGGGCGGTAGGCGTGCAGGGTGGCCTTGTCGCCATCTACGGCTACGCCTTTGACATCCACCACATTGAAGGTATAACGAACCGGTTGACCTGCTACGGCTGGAGTGACGGCATCCAGTTTCATCTGCCATCCAAGACGTTCCTGCATCTGGCGCTGCTGGATGAAATTGGCCTCCTGATCCCGACCCTTTTCATAATAGTTTTTTTCCACCAGCCCCGGATTGGTGACCACCGCGGTAATAATGAAAGCGACGTTGACCCCCAATACAACCAGAATGCCCGCGATCCAGCCCAGCACCCATGGGTTGCGGAAAGCCTGTTTGCTGTCCTGGGAAAATCTTGGTGTCTTGTTTTCAGTCATTGTGCTCATGGTGGTGTCGTTACTTGGGCGCAAAGAACATGCTTTCATAAGATGAAGTCTGGGTTGGATCATCCTGATTCACGATCTTGAAGATGATCGGCGTGCGTTCGGATTTGATGTTTTCTGCGGGAGCATTGATGAAAACGATATAGGAGCCGGTGTTGCCTTTTTTGGCGATTACCGTGTCTTCGGTTCCTTTTGCCAACATGCCGTCGATGCCTTCCGCAGTGATCTTTACGGGAATGTCATTTGCCGTCTTGTTGAGAATTTTTACATCATACTTGTTCTGTATGGTTCCGTCACTGCGTTGCACGAACAGGGGCGAGCGGCCATGCAATACCTTGACCTCGATGGCGCCCAGATGGGTAATGCCGTAAATGATGCCGCTCACCGCCAGTGTGAGTATGCTCAGGTAGATCAGAACCCTTGGGCGCTTGAAAAGCGGCAGCTGTTTCTTGCCATCCATCTCGTCCATGGAAGCGTAACGGATCAATCCTCTGGGACGGCCGATCTTGTCCATGACCGCGTCGCAGGCATCCATACACAGGGAGCAGGTAATGCAGCCTTCCTGCTGACCCATGCGGATGTCGATTCCCGTGGGGCATACGGCAATGCATTGCTTGCAGTCGATACAGTCGCCATTGCCTTCCACCAGATTTCCTTTCTTCAGGCGTCCGCGCGGCTCGCCACGATGATAGTCATAGGTGGGCAGAATGGTTTCCTTGTCGTACATGACGCCTTGTATACGTGCATAGGGGCAGAGCCAGAAGCAGGCCTGCTCTCTTAGCTTGCCAGCTAATACCAGAGTGCCGGCAGTGAACAGCGCGATGACGCCATAGGCTGTACTACTGGCCTGACCGGTGAAAATGTCATGCCAAAGCTGCCTGGCATCAGTAAACCAGGAAACAAAACTGATCCCGGTCAGGACCGCGATGAGAAGCCAGATTGCATATTTGAGCGCCTTTTTGCGGATTTTTTCACTCGTCCAGGGACCGGCATCCAGCTTGCGCCGCTTGGCGGGAACGCCTTCGATCTTGTCTTCCAGCCAGATGAAAAGGTCGGTCCAGGCGGTCTGGAAACAGAAAAAACCGCAATATACACGGCCTGCAATAGAGGTAACGGCAGCCAGGAGCATGGCGAAGAAGAGCAGCACCAAAGCCAGCATCCACACGTCCTGGGGGAGAATGGTCAAACCGAAGATGTGGAACTGCCGGTTGGGAATATCGAACAGAACCGCCTGTTGTCCATGCCAGCGCAGAAATGGTCCGAGGAAAAGGATCAGCCAGACGCTGTGGGTGAACCACTTGAGTTTACGCCATTTGCCAGCGGCTTTTTTCGGATAGATTTTTTCATCGCCCGTGTTGACATGCCAGTTGGCGGCTTCCTCATAGATGTCGTCGGAATATTTTACCTTCTGCTCTTGTATGGATGTTCCTGATTCTGACACTGTGTTCTCCTCAGTTCACCTGCTCAATGTGGTTCTGGATGTGATGAAGACGAATCTTGCCACCAAGATTCTTTCATGTCAGTGATAAATCACAATATCTGCTGTATTTACAAGGTATTGCAATGAAAACAGGGGAGCCTTTCAGCTCCCCTGTTTTCACTGTATTAGTGCAGCTCTCAATCGTCGGAATGTGTACTGTTCATCAGTTTCTTAACCTTGATGGCCAGAAACACTACCATTGCCACAGCAAAACCAACGGAAAGATAAGATGCAATTGCTACCCAATCTGACATGATACTCCCTCTCTGCAAATAAATGGGGAAAGGCATCCGGAACTCCGGATGCCCATCCTTTTCTTAATTACTGACCACCGCCTAGCTCGTGTACATAAACAGCCAGTTTCTTGATCTGGGTGTCGGTCAGACGACCTTTCCAGGAAGGCATTTCCGCGTTGCGGGTCTTGGGATCACTGGGATCATTCACACCATGCTTGATGGTGGTCTTGACACTGGCCAGCTGATCCTTGGCCTTGAAACGCCAGATCTTGTCAGTCAGGTTGGCGGACCCGAGAGCCGCCATGCCCTTGCCATCCGGGCCGTGACAACCGATGCAGCCTTTGGCGGCAAACAAAGGCTCTTTGGTCACGGTGCCATTGACAATGGCATTCGCCAGTTTGTCGATTTCAGCGTCTGTCAGTTGCGCACCGCCCATCTTGGGCATCATGCCTTTGCGTCCCATGGTAATGGTTTGCTCGATGTTCTCGATTTTTCCACCATACAACCAATCGTCATCCACAAGAGCAGGGAAGCCGGGGTTGCCGGCACCGCCACTGGCATGACAGGCCGCGCAGTTGTCGCCAAACAACACCTTTGCAGAACGAACCACATAGTTTTTCAGTTCGTTGTCGGCAAGGATGGCGGCGGCAGTCATGCCCGGCAGCTTGTCTTCATACTTGGCCCGAACATCCTGTACTTCCTTCATGTCCTTTTTGAACTCGCCAATGGCAGTCCAGCCAGCAAAACCCTTGAAGTGGCTGCTGACCAGAGGCCAGGAAGGATAGTACAGGGTGTAGAGTACGACCAGAATCCAACTGGCGTGCAGCCCCAGCATCCACCATTTGGGTGGGGGGTTTGTCAGCTCCGCCAGGGTTTCGTCCCAGACGTGCCCGGTGGTCTGACCATAACGGTTTTTATCTTCACTCATGTTTATTTCTCCGAGTCCGTATTCTCTTCGTCAAACGGAATGTTCCGTTGTGATTCAAGGCGTTCTTTGTTCTTTGGATTGAACACATAGGAATAGATCCAGACCATGGCCAGGAATGCCCCTACCGTCAGGATCAGGCCGATCCAGTCGTGCAGGGTCATTGCCGCCCAGTTGGTCTGGAAGTATTCCCGAAGATTACTCACGGTAATCCACGCCTTCTTTCAGGTCGGCCATGGTACCCAGTACCTGCAGATAGGCAATCAGGGCATCTACCTCGCGTACGCCATCCACTTTTTCCGCGGCAGCGATGTCCGCATCGGTATAAGGCACGCCAACCATGCGCAGGCCTTCAAGGTGCTTCTTGAGTGCCTTACCATCAACGGTGTTTTCAGCCAACCACGGATAGTTGGGCATGACAGATTCCGGCACTACGGTGCGGGGTCCCATGAGATGCTGAAAGTGCCACTCGTTTGAATATTTTCCGCCAACCCGCGCAAGATCAGGGCCGGTACGCTTGGAACCCCACTGGAAGGGGTGGTCATACATGGACTCGGAAGCGAGTGAGTAATGACCATAGCGCTCGGCTTCATCACGGAAAGGACGGATCATTTGCGAATGACACAGATAGCAGCCTTCACGAACAAAAACATCGCGGCCTGCTTGCTCCAGCGCGGTGTAGGGTCGGACGCCATCGCCTGGATTCCAGGTAACGCTGTCACCGACTTTGAAGTTGGCTACGCTGATGGGTTTGCGTTGGGAAAGCGGCACATTACCCTGCCAGACGATCTCCGGATGCTTGTTGTGCTCCATGGTGTCATCAAGGTAAAACAGTGGCACGATCTCCACCAGGCCACCTACCGACAGCAAGATCATGAGCATGACGAACATGACGAATACATTACGTTCCGCCGTGTCCTGCAGTTTGGTTGAATAGATTTTATCAGCCATTTTCAGTTTCTCCTGTTATCCGGTTACGCGGTAGCCGCGGCAGCGGAAGAGCTGCGCTGGGCGGATGCCTGACGAATGGTCATGATCACGTTGAAGAGCATGATGGCACCACCGAGCCAGAAGATCATGCCGCCGATGGCGCGCATGGCGTAGTAGGGGTGCATGGCGGCTACGGATTCGGCAAAGGTGTAGGTCAGGGTGCCGAACTCGTCATAGTCACGCCACATCAGACCTTGCATGATGCCGGAAACCCACATGGCGGTGATGTAGACCACTGTGCCAATGGTAGAGGTCCAGAAGTGGACGTTGACCAGCTTGGCGGAGTACATCTTGGTGTTCCACAGTTTTTCTACCAGATGGTACAGCGCACCGGCAGATACCATGGCAACCCAACCCAGTGCGCCGGAGTGTACATGACCTACGGTCCAGTCGGTGTAATGAGACAGGGCGTTGACGGTTTTGGATGACATGACGGGGCCTTCAAAGGTGGACATGGCATAGAAGGCCAGTGACATGATCATGAAGCGCAGGATGTAGTCTTCACGCAGTTTGTCCCAGGCGCCGGAGAGGGTCATCATGCCGTTGATGGCGCCACCCCAGGAAGGGATGATCATGGCCAGGGATACGGCCGCGCCCAGGGAACCGGTCCAGTCAGGCAGGGCGGTGTACTGCAGATGATGGGCGCCCAGCCATACATAACCGAACATCAGCGCCCAGAAGTGCAGCACGGACAGACGGTAGGAGAATACCGGACGATTGGCCTGCTTGGGCACGAAGTAGTACATGATGCCGAGGAAGCCGGCGGTCAGATAGAAACCTACCGCGTTATGTCCCCACCACCATTGGATCATGGCGTCCTGTACTCCGGAGAAGACAGAGTACGACTTGAACAGGCTTACCGGAATGGCGAGGCTGTTCACTACGTGCAGGTAGGTGATCATCACGAACATGCCCATGAAGAACCAGTTGGACACATAGATGTGGCTGGTCTTGCGCTTGGCCACGGTCATGATGAAGTTCAGACCAAAGGAAAGCCAGACGACGGCGATGGCCAGGTCGATGGGCCATTCCAGTTCCGCATACTCTTTGGACTGGGTGATGCCCAGCGGCAGAGTGATGACAGCGGCGACAATGATCAGGTTCCAGCCCCAGAAGGTGAACCAGGCCATTTTCGGGCTCCACAGGGAGGTGCTGCCAGTCCGTTGGACGCTGTAGAAGCCGGTTGCGAACAGCGTGCAACCGCCGAAGGCAAAGATGACCGCATTGGTATGCAGCGGACGCAAACGACCGAAAGTGATTTCGGCAATATCGAAGTTCAGGAACGGCCAGGCCAGTTCCGAGGCGATGTAGGTACCCACCAGGGTGCCTACGACCAGATAGACGACAGCCATGATGGCGAACCATCGGACTACGTCAAAGTTATATTTCGTTTCTTCCACGAAAACCTCCCAATTCAGATTTCGAAAAAAACAACCCAGAAGCTAAATTTACGTTCAATAACGCCGGAAAACTTTTCTTGAACACAGGATGGTGTGCCAACAAGCGCAGCCACCGGACCTGTTCCACAAAAAAAGGTTCCCGACGGACGAGATTATACAAAGATTAGGGAATGGTTATATGAGAAATGTCAGTTTTTTGTATCTGAATTGACTTTCATCAGGTAGGAGTGAAAAAACGTACTGTATATAAGGCTTGTTTGTGTGCATTATAATTTATATGCAGATAAGAAAATATTATATACAAGGCCTGCGAACTCTGGTCATGCCGGCCGGTGCCGGGAAATGGGTATAATAGAGCTTGATCGGGTGGAAAGCGGTTGGCAATCAGGATCGGATCAGGTCGCTCAAGGCGTCGCCATCCAGAATCTCGATGTTTTTGGTCTGGCTGCTGATCAGCTTCCTGTTGTGAAGGTTCTTCAGTGTGCGAATAACGGTTTCCATGGCCAGACCCAGGTAGTCGGCAATGGCTTCCCGGGACATGGGAAGTCGAAACCGGTCGGCAGGAAAGCCGTGAGATTGAAAGCGTCCCGCCAGATTGAGAAGAAAAGCAGCCACTCTTTGTTCGGCGCTCTGCAGTCCGGTCAGTGATCTTTCCCATTGCAATTGGCGAGCGTGAATGGCGGAAGCACCGAGGAGATAGGACTGTACCCGGATCAGTTCATCCTGCTTCAGGGTTTCTTCCAGCATGAGAAAATCGAGTTGACACACAGATCCCTTTTCCAGCACCCGGGTGGTGTGATTGCACAATGACTGTCCGATGTTTTCTATTCCCGCGATCTCACCGGGAAGGTAAAACCCCATGACCTGGCTTTTACGCCCGAGAATGGTCGCGCTACTGATGCAGGAACCGGAATGCACCAGATAGAGATAACGAAAGCTGTCGCCTTCCCGGTACAGTACTTCGTTCTTGTTTACAGGGTGATCGCGCAGCACCACGCGATTGAGTGAGCTGCAGTCCGGCGTTTCCAGGCCCAGCACTTTTGCTGTTTGATACAGAGCGCAATCGCGGCAGGCAACAGTAGCGGAAAACTTCATTTCCATGCGTTTGTTACTGGCCCGGAGTTTCTGTGTTATGGGGATGTTGCAGGCGTTCCAGGCAGCCATTCTGATCCGACAGCAGCTGGAACAGGCGATCCACCTCCAGAATCTTGATGTGCTTGCGATCCACTTCCAGAATCCTTTCTTCCTGAAAATGGGTGAACAGGCGGCTCACGGTTTCCAGGGCCAGCCCCAGGTAGGAGCCGATTTCCCGCCGGGACATGCTGAGATTGAATTCCGTGGAGGAAAACCCATAGCTGTGGAAGCGTACGGACAGGCTCAGCAGAAAGGCCGCCAGGCGTTCTTCGGCAGTGCTCTTGCCCAGTAGCACCATGAGGCCGGTTTCCTTGGAAATTTCCTTGCTCATCAGGCGGAACATCTGATGCTGCAGGCCGGGAACAGTGGCAGTGAGCTCCTCCAGTCGGGAAAAGGGAACCTCACATACGGCGGTGGTTTCCAGCGCCTTGGCGGAACAGATGTGTTTGCCGGTTTCAATGCCATCCAGTCCCACGACTTCTCCCGGAAGGTGAAAGCCGACGACTTGTTCCGTGCCGTTGGGACATTGGGTGTAGCTCTTGATGGTGCCGCTTTTCACCACATAGATACTGCCAAAGCGACTGCCGGTCTGGAAAATGTGGTTGCCTCGGTGCAGAGGGCGGTTGCGCTGAACGATAGCATCCAGCCTCTCTATATCGTTGTTCTCCAGGCCAAGAGGCAGACAAAGTTTTGCCAGCCCGCAATTCTTGCAGGCGGTCTTGAGTTTCTCCAGGGAAACAACTTTGGTTTGTGGCAATGGCACGTTCTCGGTCAGGGGCGACGGGTATGGATCGGTGTATTTTGAATGTAAATATGATCCAGATCAACAGTTGTCGTGGCAAACTGGTTTCCAGGAGTGTTGGTTTGGTATCGAACTTGCAAAAATAAAGCCATCGACGCAAATCGATGGCTTTACCAGAGCGGGGTGTCCGAAAGTTGGATTCAGACAGACCCTGACTTATTTGGCCGGTGCGGCGGGTGCGCCCTGTGGCGCTGGAGGAGGCATCATGCCGGGATAACCATAACTGGGGCCGGGACCATAAGCAGGGCCGGGGCCGTAACCATAACCCGGACCATAACCATAGGGGCCGTAGCCACGATAGTATCGGTTGTCATAGCGATTGTAGCCGCGGCCATATCCATTGCCGCTGCCACGACCGCTGAAGCCCATGTTGAAATCGGCGTTGCCGGTGCCGTCACCCATCCAGTCGCCCATGTTGTCCCAGGCATTGTTGCCGTAACCACGGTCGCCCCAGGGGCCGCCCCACCAGGCGCTGGCGCTGGACATGGTAAGGATGGCAGCGCTGGCGATAGCGACTGCGCCCAGTGTTTTTACTAGTTTTTGCATTTGGAAACTCCTTTGATGTTCACGGTTGAGGGGCATCTCGAAAAATCGAGATGCCCTTGCGGGACAGGGATGTCCCGCCATTTTCGATCACTTCAAGTGATTGAAAATGTGAGCAAAACGAAAATCGTATTTTCGGTTTGCGACGAGAAAAATTCCAAGGAAGGAATTTTTCGAGGTTCCCTGAGATAGTTGTCTGTGCTTCCCGCAGGGAAACGCTACGGTGCAAGAATCAGCCCATGGGCTTAATCAGAATGAACTTACCCGTGATTTCGTGTCTGAAATGCAGATCGATTCCTGTGGGAACCGAAGCGCAAGGCTCTGATGTGATTGTTCTTGCTACGGGAAGTTAAATATAGAGTACCCATGGCAATTGCGCCAGTGCTATTTGTTCCGGGTGATGTTGAAAATGGCGGCATATTTCATCGTATCGTCACCCCGGGTGAAGAAAAACAGCGTTTTTCAACGGCTTGCCAATTGAGCGGTGCTGCCGGCTCTGTTAAAATTCCTTTCCGTCCGCTGGGCTTCGCCCAATCACCTACATCTCGGGTCCGATGACAAAATACATATTCATAACGGGCGGTGTGGTTTCCTCCCTTGGCAAGGGCATCGCTTCCGCTTCTCTGGGCGCATTGCTCGAAGCGCGGGGGCTGAAAGTCACCATGCTCAAGCTCGATCCCTATATCAATGTGGATCCCGGCACCATGAGTCCCTTTCAGCATGGCGAAGTCTTCGTCACCGAAGACGGGGCGGAAACCGATCTGGATCTGGGGCACTATGAGCGCTTCATCAATACCACCATGGGCAAGCACAACAACTTTACCAGTGGTCAGGTGTATGAAAGCGTCATTCGCAAGGAAAGGCGTGGAGACTATCTGGGAGGGACGGTACAGGTTATCCCGCACATCACCGACGAGATCAAGCGCCAGATCCGCCTGGGCGCCGACGACAATGATGTGGCCATGGTGGAAATCGGTGGCACGGTGGGGGACATCGAATCACTGCCGTTCATGGAAGCCATCCGCCAGATGGGTGTGGAACTGGGGCGGGAGAACGCCCTGTTCATGCACCTGACGCTGGTGCCTTATATTCCCACCTCCGGAGAGATCAAGACCAAGCCTACCCAGCATTCCGTGAAGGAGTTGCGTTCCATCGGTATCCAGCCTGATGTGTTGCTGTGTCGTGCCGACCGGCCCTTGCCGGATGCCGAAAGGCGCAAGATCGCCCTGTTCACCAATGTGCAGGAACGGGCGGTTATTTCCGCGGTCGATGCAGATACCATCTACCGCATCCCCCTGTTACTGCATGAGCAGGATCTCGATCAGATCGTGGTAGATCAGTTGCAACTGGATGTGCCGCCGGCAAAGCTGGATGAATGGAAAAAGGTTGTGGACGGGCTGTTCAATACCAGCCGGGAAGTGAATATTGCCATGGTGGGCAAATATGTGGATTTGACCGAGTCCTACAAGTCTCTCAATGAAGCGCTGATTCATGCGGGCATCCAGACGGGATCCAAGGTCAATATTCACTATTTCGACTCGGAAGACTTTGAAAGCGGCGACCTCAAGCCGCTGGGCGGCATGGATGCCATCCTGGTGCCGGGCGGCTTCGGCAACCGCGGTGTGGAAGGCAAGATCGCGGCGGTGCGGTATGCCCGCGAAAACAAGATTCCTTATCTGGGTATCTGTCTTGGCATGCAGGTGGCCGTTATCGAATACGCCCGGCATGTGGCCGGGCTGAAGGACGCCCACAGCACGGAATTCAACAAGGAGACCTCCGCGCCGGTCATTGGCCTGATTACCGAATGGCTGGAAAAGGATGGCTCCGTGGTGCAACGGGACGAGCGTTCCGATCTCGGGGGCACCATGCGTTTGGGGGGGCAGGAATGTATCCTCGCGGAAGGTTCCCTGGCGCACAGGTTGTATGGCAAGGAACGGATAGTCGAGCGCCATCGCCATCGTTACGAATTCAACAACAAATACGGCGAACTGTTGCAGGAGCAGGGTTTGCGCATTACCGGAACTTCCGCGGATGGCAGTCTGGCCGAGATTGTGGAGTTGCCCGATCATCCCTGGTTCCTGGCCTGCCAGTTTCACCCGGAATTCACTTCCACGCCGCGTTACGGACATCCGTTGTTTAGCGGATTCGTACAGGCCGCCATCGAGTACCGGCAGAAGGAATTGGCCAGCTGATGGAGCTTTGCGGTTTCGAGGTCGGTATCGACCATCCTCTGTTTCTTATCGCCGGCACCTGTGTGGTAGAAGGTCTGCAATCCGCCGTGGATACTGCTGGCGCGTTGAAAGAGATTACCGACGATCTGGGCATTCCCCTGATCTACAAATCATCCTTCGACAAGGCCAACCGCTCTTCCCATGACAGTTTTCGTGGTCCGGGACTGGAAGAGGGACTGAAAGTTCTGGAGCAGGTGAAAAAGGAATTGAACCTTCCTCTGCTTACAGATGTCCATGAGGACACGCCTCTCGATGAAGTCGCCTCTGTAGTGGACGTATTGCAGACTCCCGCTTTTCTCTGCCGGCAAACCAATTTCATCCAGCGGGTGGCTGCCCAGGGTAAGCCGGTAAACATCAAGAAAGGTCAGTTTCTGGCGCCCTGGGACATGATCAACGTCGTGGACAAGGCGCGTGCCGTGGGTAATGAGCAGATCATGGTTTGTGAACGGGGCGCTTCTTTTGGCTACAACACCCTGATTTCCGACATGCGCGGGCTGGCGACGATGCGTGATACTGCCTGCCCGGTGGTATTCGATGCCACGCATTCTGTGCAACAGCCTGGCGGATTGGGAAAATCCTCCGGTGGTCAGCGGGAGTTCGTGCCGGTACTGGCGCGGGCCGCTGTGGCTGCGGGCGTTTCCGGTTTGTTCATGGAAACCCATGAAAACCCGGAACAAGCCTTGAGTGACGGTCCCAATTCCTGGCCCCTGGGCAGGATGCGTGAATTACTCGAGACCCTGAAGGAAATCGATGCGCTGGTAAAACAGCGGGGATTCGCGGAGACGGATCTGTTGGTGTAGAAAGAATAGATATGAATTGCGTTTGCGCGCTGTTCAACGAATTTTTTAGCAACAAGAAATCTATCTGGAGACGACAAGATGTCGGAAATTATCAGTGTAAGAGCCCGGGAGATCCTGGATTCCCGGGGCAACCCCACCATCGAGGCCGATGTGTATACCGCCGATGGCGCCATGGGGCGGGCGGTTGCTCCCTCCGGCGCATCCACAGGTTCGCGGGAAGCCCTGGAATTGCGGGACGGTGACGCCAAACGCTATGGAGGCAAAGGCGTACTCAAGGCGGTTGAAAACGTAAACAGCCTGATTCGTGACGCGGTGAGCGGCATGGAAGTTGCCGATCAGTCCGCTCTGGATCAGCGCATGATCGAACTGGATGGCACCGACAACAAGTCGAAACTGGGGGCAAACGCCATTCTGGCGGTATCCCTGGCGGCGGCCCATGCTGCGGCCCAGGAAAATGAACAGCCATTGTATGAGTACCTGGGCAAGGACGACCTTCGTATGCCGGTACCCATGATGAACATCATCAACGGTGGTGCCCATGCGGACAACAGCGTGGATCTTCAGGAATTCATGATTCTGCCTGTGGGCGCGCCCTCCATCCGAGAGGCCGTGCGCTATGGCGCGGAGGTCTTTCATGCCCTCAAATCGGTACTGGGCAAGCGGGGGATGGCCACTACGGTTGGCGATGAAGGAGGCTTTGCCCCCAATCTCAGCTCCAATGAAGAAGCTATCGAAGTGATTCTCGAAGCGATTGAAAAGGCCGGCTACAAACCCGGGCAGGATATCAGCCTCGGGCTGGATGCCGCCAGTTCCGAATTCTATCGGGATGGCAAATACCATCTGGATTCCGAGAATCGCAGCTTCGACGCTGCCGGGTTCTCCGAATATCTGGCCAACTGGGTGCGTCAGTATCCCATCATCTCCATCGAAGATGGCATGGATGAAAGCGACTGGGATGGCTGGAAGCTGCATACGGAAATGCTCGGTGACAAGGTGCAGCTGGTCGGAGACGACCTGTTCGTGACCAATACCCGCATTCTTCGGGAAGGCATAGACAAGGGCGTGGCCAACTCCATTCTCATCAAGTTCAACCAGATCGGCACCCTTACGGAAACCCTGCAGGCCATCGAGATGGCAAAAAAGGCCGGCTACAGTGCGGTGATTTCGCATCGCTCGGGTGAGACCGAAGATACCACCATTGCCGACCTGGCGGTGGCCACCGGCACCGGCCAGATCAAGACCGGCTCCCTGTCGCGTTCCGACCGGGTTGCCAAATACAACCAGCTGATGCGTATTGAAGACCAGCTGGGTGACAAGGCTGTCTATCCCGGAAAAGGGGCATTCCCCCTCAGCTGATGCCCTGGTACTTCCGTCTGCTGTTCATACTGTTGCTGGGCATGTTCTTCATCCTCCAGTACCGTCTCTGGGTCGGGCAGGGCAGCCGGGCGGAAGTGTACCGCCTGGAGCGGCAGATAGAGCGCCAACAGGCCCGGCTCGCGCAAATGCATGACCGAAACGAGAAACTGCGCGCCGAAGTACAAAGCCTGAAGGATGGTCTGGAAGCGGTGGAAGCGCGCGCCAGATTGGATCTTGGCATGATCAAGGAAGGGGAGACCTTCTATCAGGTCATTGGCCCCGATAATGTTTCATCGGACAAGACTTCGCCATGAAGTATCTCGCGGTAGTTCCTGCCGCCGGAGCCGGGCGGCGCATGGGCATGAACATTCCCAAGCAATACCTGCAGATCCATGGCAAGGCGGTGATCGACTGGACCCTGGAAGCGCTCCTTTCCCATGCGGATATAGAAATGGTCATGGTGGCGATCAGCCAGGGGGACGAATTCTGGCAGGATACCCGGAGTTCGGCCGATCCCAGAATCCATGTTGTGACAGGCGGTGAGGAACGCTGCCATTCGGTGCTGAATGCACTGCATGCGCTCAATGCAACTGGCTTCAGTCCGGACGACTGGGTGCTGGTACATGATGCGGCGCGTCCTTGTGTCCGTCTCGATGATATAACCCGGGTGATTCATCAGGCCCGCCGCCATGGCGGGGGCGTTTTGGGCGTGCCGGTGCATGACACCATGAAACGAACTGACGCGGAAAATGTCATTCTGCAAACCGTGGAGCGCAACCAGTTGTGGCATGCATTCACACCGCAGATGTTTCCCCTGGGCAAGTTGCATGACAGTCTGCAGGGTGCCCTGGCTGCGGGTGAAAACATCACCGATGAAGCCAGCGCCATGGAATGGGCTGGTCATCGGGCGGTCATGGTGGAAGGCGCCGCGACCAATATCAAGATCACCCGTCCGGTGGATCTGGCTCTGGCGGAATTCTATCTGTCTCTGTAGGGGACCTCGAAATATTTCTTCGTTGGAATTTTTCTCGTCGCAAAGAGAAAAAATGGTGGGGCCTTCCTGTCGCACCCGGGTATCTCGATTTTTCGAGATGCCCTGTAATTCTTCGGTCATATATTGCTGATAGATTGCCTCCGGATGTATCCACAGGAGGACAATCATGAAAAGACCAATGCGATTTCGCTACGTGGGGAGTCCTGCCGCACCTTCTTCGTTGCAGGATTCTGCCTGGCTTAGCCTGTCGGCTGCGGAACGGCTTCGGCTGCGTGAACAGTATGCTCACTACCTCGACAGCATTCCTCAATGTTGCGCCCTGAACCGCAAGGCAACCCGCTTCTGCAATTGGTTGAAAGAATCAGGAATGGCAGGGTGAAAAATGCTGCTATTCTGGATCAGGCATATCCAGTTTGAAGAGTCGTTGTACGTTTTGGCTGGTCTGCAGGGCAATTTCACTGCGGCTTTCAGGGCGAAGCTCTTGCAGTACATCCAGAACTTCGGGCAGATATTCAGGACTGTTGCGCTGGTAACGGTGTTTTTCACCGGACATGTCCGGCGCGTCCGTCTCAAGCACGATGGCATCCAGTGGCAGTTCTGTGGCCAGTTGCCGGAGTTTGCGTGAACGTGTAAAAGTCAGCATGCCGCCGAACCCGAGACAGAATCCCAGTTCGATAAACTTACGTGCCTGTTGCAGGCTGCCGCTGAAAGCATGGCAGATGCCGCCTTTTACCGGGTGTATTTTTAGCAGCTGAAGTACGGTGTCGTTGGCTTTTCTGATGTGCAGAATGACCGGCAGTTCGAATTCCCGTGCCAGATCCAGCTGGCTTTCCAGGTAGAAGAGCTGTTTTTTTTCGTCCAGTTGGGGAAGAAACAGATCCAGGCCGATTTCCCCCAGGGCGATGGGCTGGGTATGGCGAACCTGCTCCGTCAACCGTTCCAGGTCGGTTTCGCAGTGTTCATCGACATAATAGGGATGCAGGCCCAGGGCACCCCAGATGTCCACTGCGCTGCGGGCAATGTCCATCACCCGTGGCCAGCGTGCGGCAGTAGTGCCGGGTACAATGAATCCTCTCACACCGGCCTGCCGCGCTTTTTTCAAAACCGCCTGCCTGTCCTCATCGAAGGCAGGCATGTCCAGATGGCAATGGCTGTCGATGATGAAATCAGTCATGGAGAATCGCGCTGCCTTCATCACGGATGAAATCAAGGAAGGTTTGTGCCGCGAGACTGAGCTTGCGGCTGGTGCTGTGAACGGCAAACCAGTGACGCCGCAGGGGGAAGCCCTTGACGTCCAGTATGCACATACGGTTGCCTTCCAGTTCCAGGCGCAGGTTGTAACGCGACATGACAGAGATGCCCAGCCCCGCCATGACAGCCTGCTTGATGGCTTCTATGCTGCCCAGCTCCATATAGGGTGTCAGGTTCAGGTCATTCTCGGAAAACAGCTTGTCCATGGCAAGGCGGGTGCCGGAGCCAGGCTCACGCAGGAGAAATCGTTCCGTCAGCAGTTGCTTGAGAGGAATGGCGCGCCTTTTTGCCAAACGATGACCGGGGGGGGCTATGACCACCAGGTCATTGTCCAGGAAAGCGGTGGCGGTGACATCCAGTTCATCCGGAACCTTGCCCATGATCAGCAGGTCATCCTGGTTTTCCTTCAGGCGCTGCAATATCTGTTCGCGGTTGGTAACGAACAGGCGGGGTTGTATTTCCGGATAGCGCTGAATAAACACGCCCAACAGATGGGGCATGAAATATTTGGCCGTGGTTACCACGGCGATATGCAATTCACCCTTGATTTCACCGGTGAGCGAGGAAATTTCCCCTCCCAGCAGTTCAAGGCGTTGCAGAATGTCCTGGGAGGCCGCCAGCACTTTTGTACCGGCATTGGTCAGGTGCAGTTTTTTGTCACGGTGTTCGAACAGTGGCAGACCGATGTTGTCGCTGAGCTTTTTCACCTGCATGGAAATGGTGGGCTGGGTGAGATGCAGGGCTTCGGCAGCGCGGGTATAGCCCCCATAGCGGGCTACGGCGACCAGGATTTGCAGTTGACGAAGGGTGGTGGTTCGGGCAAGTGTATCAGCGTTGAGCCGGAACATAGATCATGCTCTATTCTGAAAATATGAAACATTGATTTTACCATATGAAAATACGCAGGCAAAATACGGTTTCTCGGCGCCTGTTGCCGAATGAATTTAACTGAATTAGAGGTGAATCCCCATGGATCAATCGAATCGTTACGCTGATCTCAGCCTGAAAGAAGAAGACCTGATTGCCGGTGGCAAGCACATTTTGTGCGCCTACAAAATGAAGCCTGCCGACGGCCACGACTATCTGGCCACTGCGGCTCATTTTGCTGCTGAGTCTTCCACTGGTACCAATGTCGAAGTATCGACTACCGACGATTTTACCAAGGGTGTGGATGCACTGGTCTATCACATCGATGAAGCCACCGAGGATATGCGCATTGCTTATCCGATGGAATTGTTTGATCGTAATGTGATCGATGGCCGCATGATGCTGGTTTCTTTTCTCACCCTTACGATTGGTAACAACCAGGGCATGGGCGATGTGGCGCATGCGAAAATGATTGATTTCTATGTGCCGGAGCGTGCGATTCAGTTGTTCGACGGTCCTGCCAAGGATATTTCCGATCTGTGGCGCATTCTGGGTCGTCCGGTTGAGAATGGTGGTTACATTGCCGGCACCATCATCAAACCCAAGCTGGGTTTGCGTCCCGAGCCGTTTGCCGAAGCCGCTTACCAGTTCTGGCTGGGTGGCGATTTCATCAAGAACGACGAGCCTCAGGGCAACCAGGTGTTTGCACCGGTGAAAAAGGTTATCCCTCTGGTTGCTGATGCCATGAAACGCGCTCAGGACGAGACGGGCGAAGCCAAGCTGTTTTCCATGAACATCACCGCTGATGACTATCATGAAATGTGTGCCCGCGCGGATTTCGCCCTGGAAACCTTTGGTGAGGATGCGGACAAGGTCGCTTTCCTGGTGGATGGTTATGTCGGTGGCCCTGGTATGGTCACTACAGCCCGGCGTCAATATCCCAACCAGTATCTTCATTATCATCGTGCCGGACATGGTGCGGTTACTTCTCCCTCAGCCAAACGCGGCTATACGGCTTTTGTTCTGGCCAAAATGTCCCGCCTGCAGGGTGCTTCCGGTATTCATGTCGGCACCATGGGCTATGGCAAGATGGAAGGGGATGCTGATGACAAGGTCATTGCCTACATGATCGAACGCGACGAATGTCAGGGCCCTGTGTACTATCAGAAATGGTACGGCATGAAGCCCACCACGCCCATCATCTCCGGTGGCATGAATGCCCTGCGTCTGCCCGGTTTCTTCGAGAATCTGGGTCACGGCAATGTTATCAACACCGCAGGCGGTGGTTCTTACGGTCATATCGACAGTCCGGCGGCTGGTGCGATTTCCCTGCGCCAGGCCTACGAGTGCTGGAAGGAAGGCGCCGATCCCATCGAATACGCCAAGGAGCACAAGGAATTTGCCCGCGCATTCGAGTCTTTCCCTCACGATGCCGATGCACTGTATCCTGGCTGGAGAGAGAAGCTGGGCGTACACAAGTAAGTTTCCAACCTTACTTTGAGCCAACGGAGAGCCCTCGCCCTTGGCGGGGGCTTTCTTGTTCCGGCGGCTGAAAATGCGGCTGTTTTAATCCCCAATTTATTTCCGTTTATCCTTGCTGAGTGCGTCCGCTAGCATTGAACAGGACAGGAATATCATCAAACAGGTGTGAGCATGAGCAATATCGACATCGAACAATACAAGATCACTGAAGAGCCTTTCTATCAGCCTTCCGGCAACGAGGTGGCTCAGTATGAGGCCGCCTATGCCGCTCGCCTGCCGGTCATGGTGAAAGGCCCCACAGGCTGCGGAAAGTCCCGTTTCATCGAGTACATGGCCTGGAAACTGGGCAAGCCCATCATCACTGTCGCCTGTAACGAAGACATGACCGCAGCGGATCTGGTGGGGCGTTATCTGCTGGATGCCGACGGCACCCGCTGGCTGGACGGCCCCCTGACCACGGCGGCTCGTATCGGCGCCATCTGTTATCTGGATGAGGTGGTGGAAGCCCGTCAGGACACCACGGTGGTCATTCACCCCCTGACCGATCACCGGCGCACCCTGCCTCTGGACAAGAAGGGCGAAGTGGTGAAGGCCCACGAAGATTTTCAGTTGGTGATTTCCTACAACCCCGGTTATCAGAGCCTGATGAAGGATCTCAAGCAATCCACCAAACAGCGTTTCGTGGGTATGGACTTCGATTATGTGGCAGCGGATCTGGAAGCGAAGATCGTCGCCGAGGAAACCGGTATCGACCCGGAGACTGCCGCCAAACTGGTACAGGTGGGTGAGGCGGCCCGCAACCTCAAGGGGCATGGTCTGGATGAAGGGATCTCCACCCGCCTGCTGGTGTATGCGGCCAGCCTGATTGCCAAAGGCATCAGTGCTGGTGACGCCGCACGCATGGCCTTGGTGCGTCCCATCACCGATGATTTCGATATTCGGGATACACTGGACAACGCCATCGATGCGGTTTTCGCCTGATTCAGGCCGTTGCGGAATGAAGCAGGGGCAGGGCAGATGACGGAAGTAAACTGTAATTACCGGGAAGTGCAGGCGGTGCTGACAGACTGCCTGGATGAAGTTGAACGGGTACTGAGCGAAAAAGCGCTGAAAGACTTCATCGAAGGTCTGGAACTGCTGTGCATGATGGGGCGAGGCGCCGAACCAGCACTGGTGTACATGGAAGAAGCGGCGGAAATCGTCTGCCACAGCAGTGAGAAAATGATTTATCCGGTGGCCAGAACCGCCTACCAGATTTCCCGCAGTCCCAACGCCAAGGCCATTGTGCCTTTCCTGCAATCCCTGGCGGAGATATCCCGGCGACTCGAAGAGCCGAAGCTGCTGCAGGCTTATCTGGATATCGTGCTGGAAATGGTGGAACGCACATCCATCTCCATCCACGGCTCTCACGCGACCATGGCCAGTCCGGGTTTGATTCCCTTTCTTGAAAAAGCGCCCGTATTGCTCGGAGAGCTGACCATCGGCGGGTTGAAGCGCTGGATGGATTATGGCATCGCCCAGCACAGCCATCATCCGGATCATCTGGCGGAGTTTTTCTCCCTGGCTTCCGCCGACAGCCGTGCAGTGATGCAACGCGAGCGCCATGGCACCCTTCTGGTGGACATGGAAAGGCGCCTGGATCTGTTTGAACTGGCCTTGTGGAAGATCGATGCCAGCATTTATCCCTATTCACGCATGCTGGATGAGCGTTCCGATCCGCGTCCGTATTATGACGATCAGGGCATTTTTCTGCCGGATGTCCATGATGATCTGGACAATGGCATCACCGGCATGGATCAGTATCGGGCAGCCCTGGCGCACATGGCGGGGCATCGCCGCTGGACAGCGCCGGTATTTGCCGACAACCGCAGCCCCATGCAGCGTATCGCCATCGAATGTTTCGAGGATTCGCGCATCGAATATCTGCTGATGCAGGAATATCCCGGTCTGCGGCGGATTTTTCAGGCATTGCACCCGGTTCCCGTGGAGGATGAATGTGATGATGAACGCGAGTCCTGCGTGCGCCATCGCCTGACCATGCTTTCCCGCGCCATACTCGATCCCGATCACGGTTATCGCAATCCGCTTATTCTGGACTTTGTCCAACAGTTTCATGCCATCATGGAGAAAGGCGAGACCACGACCATGGATATGGAAATGCTGGGTATTCAGTTCATGGCCAGGAGCCGCCGTCAATCGGATGCTCTGCCCAATGTGTGGTTCAAAGATACGGAAATCAGCTACCGGGACGACAACCGCAATCTCTGGCAGTTCTACGAACTGGACGATGACGAAGATTTTCATGTCGAACCCACCGAACTGGAAGAAACCGAGCCGGACGATGCCTTGCCGCCACGACATTATCCGGAATGGGATTATGTCACTCAGACCTACCGGCCGGACTGGGCCAGCGTCTATGAAACCCTGCACCCCTCGAAGGATGCCGCCTACATCGATGCGCTGCTGCGCAAGCATGATCGTCTGGCCAAGCAGATCAAACGCATGCTGGATCTGCTCAAACCGCAAAACTATCAGCGCATTCGTTATCAGGAAGAAGGCAGCGAACTGGATCTGGATATTGCCATTCGCTCGCTGATCGATTTCAAGAGCGGGCATGATCCCGATCCACGAATCAACATCAGCCACAAGCACAATGACCGCAATATCGCAGTGACCATTCTGCTGGATCTGTCCGAATCATTGTCCCAGCCCGTGGGCAATACCGGTCAGAGCCTGTTGGAACTGGAGCAGGAGGCGGTTTCCCTGCTGGCCTGGGCCATCGAACAACTGGGCGACAAGTTCTCCATTGCCGGCTTTCACTCCAACACCCGCCACGAAGTGCGTTACTACCATATCAAGGGCTTCAGTGAAGGCTGGAACATGGATGTAAAAGGACGGCTGGCGGCCATGGGGGCAGGCTACTCAACCCGCATGGGCGCAGCCATGCGTCACGCGGCGCATTATCTGGAGCATCAGAAATCCGACAAGAAGCTGTTACTGGTCATAACCGATGGGGAACCGGCGGATATCGATGTGCGGGACGAAAAACATCTTATTGAAGATTCGCGCATGGCCGTGCGTGAGCTGGATCAGCTGGGCATCTACAGCTATTGCATCAACCTCGACCCCAAGGCAGATGAGTATGTGGCGGACATCTTTGGCAACCAGTATTCCATCATCGACAAGCTCGAAAGCCTGCCGGAGAAACTGCCCAAGCTGTTTCTGTCGCTGACAAAATAGAACGCTCCTCAAAAAATCGGAATGCCCATGTAAGCCGAAAAAAACCTTTGACAACTGTGCCATCAGGGATAATACTGGCTTCCAGTGAAATACAAACCGACCGGTCTGTAATATGACATTGTCCGATAAAGCCCTGGCGACAAGACAACGTATTCTGAGCGCGGCGACCGAGCTGTTTTACCAGCACGGTTATCACGCTACGGGACTGGACAAGATCATACGCCAGGCAGGCGTGACCAAGGGAAATTTCTACTACCATTTCGCCAGCAAGGAAGAGCTTGCCGTTGCCACCCTCGACTGGCAGTTTGAAAAAATTTCCCGGGAAATCCGGGAGCAGGTGCTGGACAAGGACAGACGTCCTCTGGACACCTTGTTCGTACTCCTGGAATACATGGCCAGCAGGCAGAAAATGCAGTATGAAGACGGGCATATCCGTGGTTGCTATTTCGGGAATTTCACCCTGGAACTCAGCACCCTCAGCCAGTCAGTGCGCACGGAGGTCAACGGGATTTTTCGCCGTTATCTGGAGATGATCGAATCGCTGCTGACCCAGGCTCAATCAGCGGGGCAGGTAGCCTCGGACCTCGATCCGCACAGCTTTGCAGCCATCATCCTGGGGCAGGTTGAAGGGGCCATCCTCCTCGACAAGGCCAACCAGAAACCCGAACAATTCGATGCAAGTATTGATTTCATCAGGCAGTGCCTGAATCCTAAAACATTGGGGCCTGGTCATATTGAGGTTCCATGATGGGTGGCTATGGAGGTGCAGCCATTTTTTTAACCACAAAAACAGACCGACAGGTCGGTATTAAATAACAGGAGAACAACTATGACCACAAATGTACTGATCAATCCAACCATACCCGACGCTGATCAGAAGCGGGTAAGTGCAATTTTCGATAGTATTGAATCCCACCTGGGTTTCGTGCCCGCAGGACTGAAACTGTACAGCATCAGTCCGCCATTACTGGAAGCTTTCGTGGGGACGGTCGGGTATTTCATGTCCCATGAGCGATTGAGCCAAAAACTGCTGGCATTTATACGCTATTTGGTGTCTTCTGACGCTAACTGCCATTTTTGCATTGACTTCAATTCGGCACTATTGATGAATATGGGGGTGACGGCAGATCAACTGGAGGCGGCTCGAATCGAGCCGGATCTTGCCCCTCTGGAAAGTGGTGAGAAGACCCTGCTGAAGATCGCCCTGGCTGCCATTGACCAGCCTGAGGCGGTGACAGATGCTGACATCGAGTCTGCCAGAGCCCAGGGCTATGGTGAGCGGGATGTGTTCGATGCGGTAGTCATTGCTGCAAACAACAAGGCTTTTACCCATGTATTGCGAACATTCAAGGTAGAAGACCAGGCGGCATTTGCCTGAGAATGCTGCGCAAGGGTTGCACCAGGATTCGGCCTGTTTTTGGTTGCTAGCAGTACATTGCCGGTTACGGGATTGCGAATACGGAAGTTTACACGAAAGTAGGGCATAATACGCGTTTTTCCTTGATCCGCCCGCAGGGGCGAAGAAGCAGCCTATGCAAGCACTGGTTGGCGTCATCATGGGTTCCAGTTCGGACTGGGAGACCATGCGTCATGCAACAGAAACACTGGAGAAACTGGGAATTTCTTTTGAAAAGGAAGTGGTTTCCGCACACCGGACACCGGACAAGTTGTTCCACTATGCCGAGCAGGCCCGTGAGCGGGGCATCGAAGTAATCATTGCCGGCGCTGGCGGAGCCGCGCATCTGCCGGGCATGGTGGCGGCCAAGACCAGTTTGCCCGTGCTGGGAGTTCCTGTGCAGTCCAAGGCGCTCAATGGCATGGACTCTTTGCTTTCCATCGCCCAGATGCCGGCGGGCATCCCCGTGGGCACACTTGCCATCGGTCGGGCCGGGGCGGTCAATGCGGCTTTGTTCGCCGCCGCCATTCTCGGAAATCAGCACGCCGGTATTCGACAAGCACTCGATGCGTTCCGCGCGGAACAGACCCGTAGCGTGCTGGAAAATCCGGATCCTGCCGCCGACTCATGAAGATCGGGATTCTCGGGGGAGGGCAACTGGCTCGAATGCTAGCCCTGGCCGGTTATCCACTTGGTCTGGATTTCGTGGTGCTGGAGCCGGCGAAAGATGCCTGCGCGGCGCCTCTTGCCGTTCATCTGCAGGCGGACTATGACGATCCGGATGCGCTGAGGCTTCTCGCGCAACAGACGGACCTGGTCACCTACGAATTTGAAAGCGTACCGGCAAGCGCGGTAGAGCAGCTTGGCGCGGAACTTCCCGTCTATCCTCCCGCCAGTGCGCTGGCAACTGCCCGGGACCGGAACAATGAAAAGACCCTGTTTCGTGAGCTGGGTATAGAAACGGCGCCTTTCGCCGAGGTGCATGACCTGGCCAGTCTGCAACAGGCGGTTAACAGCCTGGGCCTGCCAGCCATACTCAAGACCCGAACCCTTGGCTATGACGGCAAGGGTCAGCAGGTGATTCGGCCGGGTGATGATTTGGCCGCTGCCTGGGATGCCATTGGCGCGGTGCCGGCAATTCTGGAAGGTCTGGTGAAGTTTGATCGTGAAGTCTCCATCATCGCGGTACGCAGTGTTTCCGGAGAACTGGCTTTTTATCCGTTGGCGGAAAACCGGCATCAGGAAGGCATTCTGCATCAATCCATTTGTCTGCGTGAAGATTCCCATCAACCTCTTGCGCAAGATTATGCCCGGCGGGTGCTGGAAAGACTCGATTATGTGGGTGTGCTGGCCATCGAGTTTTTTCAGGTCGGTGAACACTTGCTGGCGAATGAAATGGCGCCGCGAGTACATAATTCCGGTCACTGGAGCATTGAAGGGGCCGAGACCAGCCAGTTTGAAAATCATCTGCGCGCAATTCTGGATCTGCCCCTGGGCAGCGCCAGTCCCGTGGGGCATGCCGCGATGCTGAATCTGATCGGAACCCTGCCGGACAGGCAGGCCTTGCTCGCGCTGGAGAATGCGCATTTGCATTTGTATGGAAAAGCGCCTCGCCCTGGGCGGAAAATTGGCCACCTGACCTTCAGGGAAAGCTCGCGGGAAAAGCTTGGGACGCGTCTGGCGCAGGCAAATAAATTACTTTAGAAATAAATAATAACTATTTGAAATCATATATTATATGTCTGAGATGATTTGGTTTTTTCTGGCCCTGATCAGCGGTTTGACCGTGCTTGTCTGGAGTGCTGATCGCTTTGTGGCCGGCGCTGCCGGTCTTGCCAGAGCCTTGGGGGTTTCCACCCTCATCATCGGCTTGACCATCGTGGCTTTCGGCACTTCTGCTCCAGAAATGCTGGTTTCGGCAGTGGCGGCTCTGCAGGGAAATGCCGGCCTGGCTATCGGTAATGCCATTGGTTCCAATATTGCGAATATGGCGTTGGTGCTTGGCGTCACCGCCCTAATCGCTCCCCTGGTTGTGCATTCGAACACCCTGAATCGGGAATTTCCCCTCATGCTGGTGGTCATGGTCGTGGCTCTTGGATTGCTCTGGAATGGTCTGTTGTCGCGCCTGGACGGGTTGATATTGCTTGGCGGGATGGTGGCGGTGGTAGTCTGGACCATACATCTGGCGCGTACCAGCAGCGTGGAAGACCCCCTCATCGAGGAACTTGCCGAAGAGATCCCCGCACACATGCCCAAGGGCCAAGCCTGGTGGTTGCTGGTGTCGGGCCTGGCGCTGCTGCTGCTCAGCTCCAAACTGCTGGTATGGGGAGCGGTCGGGATCGCCCAGTATTATGGGGTAAGTGATCTGGTGATCGGTCTTACCATTGTTGCCATAGGCACTTCTTTGCCGGAACTGGCGGCATCGGTGATGGCTGCGCGCAAGAATGAACATGATATTGCGGTGGGGAATGTGGTGGGGTCCAATCTTTTCAACATCCTGGCGGTACTGGGCATCGCCGGAAGCATAGCGCCGACAGAGGTGGATCCAGCGGTTCTTTACAGGGACTTTCCCCTCATGTTGATTCTGTCCATGGCCCTGTATCTCATGGCGCGGGGCTTCAGCCGCGAGGGACATGGGATTATCCGGCGCTGGGCGGGATTGCTGCTGTTGCTCGTATTTCTGGGGTATCAGACCAGTCTGTTCATGACGCTGGCAGGCAAGAGCGCTGCCTGAGGTGGCGCAAGCGCTTTTTCGCTATAATCGAAAATCCGTGTGCTGGAAATCGTCCGATTCATGAAACCTCTGGAACATTTGCTCGAACTCTTCATGTTCAATGCCCGCTGGCTGTTGGCGCCGTTCTATGTCGGGATGATCATTGTTTTTGCCGGGTATGAGAACTTCGTGTCGCGTATCGATGTGGCAGATCATATAGACAGGCCGAGCTGGATGGGCAAGGTCGGCTTTACCGACCTCAAGATCAAGCTCATTGGTTCCATCGTGGCGATTTCCGGTATCGAGTTGCTGAAATTGTTTGTCACTGTCGGTGAGCCTGTCGCACAGCAGGAATTGATCTGGAAGGTGGTTATTCATGCCACTTTGGTGATATCCGGCGTGCTGTTTGCGCTCATGGACAGAATTGGCGGCAAAACGCCCCATTGACACAGGTAATACCATCATGTTGCGAAAGATACTGGTAGCCAATCGGGGCGAGATTGCCGTAAGGGTAATCCGCGCCTGTGCGGAAATGGGCATACGCTCGGTGGCGATCTATACCGAAGCCGACAGGTACAGCCTGCATGTAAAGAAAGCGGATGAGGCATACAGCATTGGCGAAGATCCCGTGGCGGGATATCTGAATATTCACCGAATCGTCAACCTCGCGGTGCAGGCCGGTTGCGATGCCGTCCATCCGGGTTACGGGTTTTTGTCGGAGAATGCGGATTTTGCCGCGGCCTGTGAACGCCGGGGAATTACCTTCATCGGTCCCAGCGCCGATGTCATTCGACGCATGGGTGACAAGACCGAGGCGCGCAAGGCGATGATCGCGGCAGGTGTACCGGTGACTCCGGGCACCGAGGAAAATCTGACCGGTCTGGAAGAGGCGCTGGAAGTGGCGCAGCGTATTGGCTATCCGGTAATGCTCAAGGCCACCTCAGGTGGCGGCGGGCGCGGTATCCGCCGCTGTGACAGCGAGGAAGACCTGCGCAAGAATTATGAGCGGGTCATTTCCGAAGCAACAAAGGCCTTTGGCCGCGCTGAAGTGTTCATGGAAAAATGCGTGGTCAATCCCCGGCATATCGAGTTGCAGGTGCTGGCGGACAGTCATGGCAACTGCATTCATCTGTATGAGCGGGACTGTTCCATTCAGCGGCGCAATCAGAAGCTCATCGAGATTGCCCCGTCTCCGCAGCTCGACGAAGGGCAGCGCCAGTACCTTGGGGGGCTCGCGGTGATTGCCGCCAAGGCGGTAGGTTATGAGAGTGCCGGAACCGTGGAGTTTCTCATGGATGAGAATGACCGTTTCTATTTCATGGAAATGAATACCCGGGTGCAGGTGGAGCACACCATCTCCGAAACCATTACCGGAGTGGACATCATCGAAGAGCAGATTCGCGTGGCCGCGGGCCTCAAGCTGCGTTTCAAGCAGCATGAGATACAGCGCCGGGGATTTGCCATCCAGTTCCGGGTGAATGCGGAAGATCCCAAGAACAACTTCCTGCCCAGTTTCGGGCGGATTTCCCGCTACTATGCTCCGGGGGGACCCGGGGTGCGCACGGATACCGCCATCTATACGGGGTATACCATTCCACCCTATTTTGATTCCATGATCGCCAAGGTCATTGTTTGGGCCTTGACCTGGGAGGATGCCATCGCCCGGGGCGAAAGGGCCTTGCGCGACATGGAAGTGCATGGCATTCGAACCACCAAGGCCTATTACCTGGAGATCATGCACCACCCGGATTTTCGGCGGGCCAACTTCACCACTTCTTTCGTCGAGGATCATCCTGAACTCACGGAATACACAGAAAAACTGTGCAAGAGCGATGTCGCCGCCGCCCTGGCGGTAGCCGTGGCCGCGCATGCCGGTTTGTAGAAGGTAGAAAACCATGTCGAAGATAGAAATAACCGATGTCATCCTGCGTGACGCACACCAGTCCCTGATCGCCACTCGCATGCGCACCGAGGACATGCTGCCCATCTGCGACAAGCTGGACAAGGTGGGTTACTGGTCCCTGGAATGCTGGGGCGGGGCAACCTACGATGCTTGTCTGCGGTTTCTGAAGGAAGATCCCTGGGAACGTCTGCGCAAGCTGCGTGAGGCCTTGCCCAATACCCGGCTGCAAATGCTGGTGCGGGGACAGAACCTGCTGGGCTACCGGCACTATGCTGATGATGTGGTGCGTGCCTTTATCCTCAAAGCTGCAGAGCAGGGCATGGATGTCTTTCGCATTTTCGACGCCCTGAATGATATCCGCAATTTGCGCACCGCCGTCGAAGCCACCAAGGAGGCAGGCAAGCATGCCCAGGGCACCATCTGCTATACCGTCAGTCCGGTACATGATACCCAGGGCTTCGTGAAGATGGCTCGGGAGCTGGCCGACATGGACTGCGACAGCATCTGCATCAAGGACATGGCCGGTCTTCTTACCCCCTATGCAACCGAAGAGCTGGTAAAAGCAATCAAGGACGCGGTGGATCTGCCCCTGCAACTGCATTCCCATGCGACTGCGGGACTGGCGGAAATGTGCCATCTGAAAGCGATTGAAAACGGCTGCGACCGTGTGGATACGGCGATTTCCTCCTGGGCCGGGGGCACCAGTCATCCGCCTACCGAATCGCTGGTGGCGGGATTGCGTGGCACCGGTTACGACACCGGCCTGGATCTGGAACTGCTCCAGGAAATCGGCATGTATTTCTACGAAGTACGCAAGAAATATCATCAGTTCGAAAGTGAATTCACTGGCGTGGACACCCGTGTGCAGGTGAACCAGATTCCCGGCGGAATGATTTCCAATCTCGCCAATCAGCTCAAGGAACAGAATGCCCTGGGGCGCATGAATGAGGTCATGGAAGAGATACCTCGGGTACGCGAGGACCTCGGGTATCCGCCTCTGGTGACGCCAACCTCCCAGATCGTTGGCACCCAGGCGGTGCTCAATGTGCTTACGGGAAAACGCTATGAAACCATTACCAATGAAGTGAAGCTCTATCTCCAGGGCGGTTACGGAAAAGCGCTGGGCAAGGTGAACAAGAAGCTGCGCCGGGAAGCAGTGGGGGAGCAGGACATTATCGAAGTGCGTCCTGCGGACTTGCTGGCGCCGGAGCTGGAGCATCTGCGCCAGGAAATCGGCGATCTGGCCAAATCCGATGAAGACGTGCTGTCCTATGCCATGTTTCCCGAGATCGGGCGGCAGTTTCTGGAGCAGCGCGCCGCCGGAGCCTTGCAGCCAGAGCCACTGGAGCCGCCTCCGGGGGATGGTCCCCAGGAGAGCGCGCCGACGGAATTCAATATCGTGCTCCATGGCGAGACCTACCATATCAAGATTACCGGCGCCGGGCACAAGGGACAGCCGGAGCGGCATTTCTACATGACGGTGGATGGTGTTCCCGAGGAAGCCGTGGTGGAAACCCTGGACGAGATTGTGCTCACCGGCGGAGCGGAAGGCGCTGTTCAGGAGTCCATAAGCGGGCGCCGGCCCAAGGTTACCAAGGAGGGGCATGTCGCCACTTCCATGCCTGGCACCATCGTCGAGGTGCTGGTCAAGGAAGGTGACAACATCGAGGCGGGTGAGCCAGTGCTGGTTACTGAAGCAATGAAGATGGAAACCGAGGTACAGGCGCCCATAGGCGGCACTGTAACCGGTGTGTTCGTGCAGAAGGGGGATGCGGTGAACCCCGACGAGGCGCTCGTTGAAATCGAACCCTGATCCGGTACGCATAGGACTGGCTCTGGGCGGCGGCGCTGCCCGGGGCTGGTCTCATATCGGCATCATCCAGGCGCTGGAGGAAATGGGTCTGCGACCGGATGTGGTCGCAGGCTGTTCCATCGGTTCCATCGTCGGAGCGGCTCAGGCGGCGGGCAATCTGGCTGAACTCAAGGATTGGGTGCTGTCGTTGCGCCGACGTGATGTAGCCGGCTTCTTTGACATTGGCTGGGGTAACAAGGGGCTGATCGATACGGAGCGTCTGCAGCGCTTTCTGCATGAGCATGTTGTAGAACAGAACCTGCTTATCGAGGATTTCGAAGTGCGTTATGGCAGCGTGGCCACGGATCTGGGCAATGGCCGGGAGCTATGGTTTACCGATGGTTCGGTGATGAAGTCCATCATGGCATCCATTGCCCTTCCGGGGCTCTTCGCTCCGGTGCGACACAACAACCGCTGGCTGGTGGATGGCGGACTGGTGAATCCGGTACCTGTGTCTCTCTGTCACGCCCTGGGTGCTGAAGTGGTCATCGCGGTCAATCTCAATGCCGATATTCTGGGCAAGCACCTGAATCTGAAAAAGGATGATCTTGCGGCCAGCAGTGGTTTCATGGACGGTATCCTGGGTACCATCAAGACTTATTCGGCGAGTATTTTTCCTGGAAACCGGGAGGTTGCGCCACCGGGCATGCTGGACGTGCTGGCCAGCAGCGTGAACATCACCCAGGACAGGATCACCCGCAGCCGCATGGCCGGAGATCCCCCGGATATCCTCATCGAACCTCATCTGGCACATATTGGTCTGCTGGAGTTCCACCGCGCGGAAGAAGCTATTGCCGAAGGACGTGATTGCATCAAACGCATGCAGCCTGCGATAGAGTACACCATGAAATATGCGCTCAGGATTTCCGGCAAGGTGCTTGAGGAACCCTGAGGTCAGATGTATTCTGTCATATGCTGCGCCTGATACAGGAGCAGGCAGCGCAGACGAATCGGAGAAGGAGACAGGGACAGGCGAAACATGGATACTGATGCCGATGTTTCAGGATTGAACGAGAGAGTGCTTCATCGGCAGTTACGGCTGCTGGCGGAGCATCTGCCCGTGGTTCTGCCGGCCAGCCTGCTGGCTGCGGGACTGGTAGGGTGGGGGTTCTGGGATCATGTTGACCAGCCAATTCTCATTTACTGGCTGTGTGGCCTGTTTGTCTTGTCCGCGGGAAGGGTGCTGCTTTCCTGGTATCTTGTGGATCAGCCCCTGAACAGGAAAGGAATCCGACGGATGAAGGGCATGTTGCTGAGCGGAGCCTTGTTGTCCGGCGCGGTGTGGGGCATTGGGGGAATTCTGTTCTTCGATCCGGGAAACCCCTATGGTTTTGCCCTGCTGGTCATCATTCTCGGGGGATTGCTCTCTGGCGCGCTGGGATCGCATTCCTATTATTTTCCGACTTTTTTTGCTTTTGCGGTTCCTGAATTTCTTCCCCTGATCTGGGAGTTTTCCCGTGAGGAAGGGGAGATGTATGAAATCATCACCCTGGTGATGCTGCTTTTCCTGTTGCTCAATCTGTATTATTCCAAGAAGCATGAGAACGTCATCACCACCGCCATTCGTCTGCAGTTTGCCAATGATTCTCTGTTGGAAGAACTGCGCAGCGCCAATCGTGAGCTTCACCAGTATTCCTACACCGATCCGCTCACGGGCATAGGCAACCGGCGTCAGTTCGATCTGGATATGGAACAGACCTTGCAGGTAACGAAAACCACCGGAGAGGCAGTTTGTCTGATTCTCATGGATGTGGACTATTTCAAGGCATACAATGATCGCTTCGGTCATCCCAAGGGGGATGCCGTTCTCAAGGATATTGCCCGGGTGATGCTGAAAGTGTGCCAGGAACAGCAGGTTCGCGGCAGACCCATGCGTATCGGTGGTGAAGAGTTTTCCCTGCTGCTCAAGGGTGATCTAAAAACAGCTGCTCATGTTGCCGAGACCATGCGTCAGGAAGTCAGCAGGCTGTATTCCGGCAAGGGACAGCAGATTAGCGCGAGTTTCGGCGTGGCGATGACAAATCCCCAGGCCGGCGGTACACGCAAAAAACTGTTCAAGTCCGCGGACCAGGCGCTGTATGAAGCCAAAACAGCAGGGCGCAACCAGGTAGTGGTTTTCGATGGTCAAGACTCTGCAAATCAGTCATAATTCATTTCCCGTTCCGGCGCCCGTAGCGCCCGGGAACGAACTCAGTTTATGGCGGCCGTATCGGTCCCCTCGCAACACTCAGCTGTGAACCCGGTCAGGCCCGGAAGGGAGCAGCCGCAGCAGTGACAGTGTGTGCCGGGGTGTGGCTGGTGCGGTTGCCACCCTATTGAACCGGGATGGAGCACGCAAAGCGATTTCATGTCCTACCAGGTACTAGCACGAAAATGGCGTCCCCGCAGTTTCGATGAAATGGTGGGGCAGGAGCATGTGGTTCGCGCCCTGAGCAATGCCCTGGACAACGACCGTCTGCATCATGCCTACCTGTTTACCGGTACCCGGGGTGTGGGCAAGACTACCCTGGCGCGCATTCTGGCCAAATCCCTGAACTGCGAACAGGGAGTCAGCTCCACTCCTTGCGGGGAGTGCAGTATCTGTCGCGAAGTGGACGAAGGCCGTTTCGCCGATCTGCTGGAAGTGGACGCCGCTTCCCGCACCAAGGTGGATCAAACCCTGGAACTGCTGGAAAACGTACCCTTTGCCCCCATACGCGGCCGTTACAAGGTGTATCTCATCGACGAGGTGCACATGTTTTCCAACTCCAGCTTCAATGCCCTGCTCAAGACCCTGGAAGAACCGCCGCCCCATGTGAAGTTTCTGCTGGCCACCACGGACCCGCAGAAAGTGCCGGTAACGGTGCTGTCCCGTTGCCTGCAGATGAATCTCAAACGCCTGCCCCTGGAGCAGATTCGCGGCCAGTTCGAGCATGTGTTGGCTGCCGAGGGCGTGGAATGGGAGTCTCCGGCGCTGGATCTGCTTGCCCGGGTAGCCGATGGCAGCATGCGGGACGGCCTGAGCATACTCGATCAGGCCATCGCCTTTGGCGCGGGAAAACTGCGTGAAGACGAAGTCAAGGCCATGCTCGGCGTAGTTGCCCAGGATCGCTTGCCGGGCTTGTTGCACCGGATTGCGGACAAGGATGCTCCCGGCCTGCTTCAGGATATCACCCAGGCCGCGCAACAGAGTCCGGATTTTGCCGCCCTGCTCAGGGACATGCTGCTGTTGTTGCACCGTATCGCCCTCTATCAGGCAGTGCCGGATGCCGCCGATGCGGCCTGGGGCGACTTGCAACCGATTCAGGAACTTGCGCAGCGGCTGTCGGCCGAAGACGTCCAGCTGTTCTATGAGATTGCTCTGCGCGGGCAGCGTGACCTGCCCCTGGCGCCGGATCCGCGCAGCGGCTTCGAGATGATTCTGCTGCGCATGCTGGCCTTCCGCCCCGTTGAGCCGTCTTCGGCGGAACCCAAGGCTGCCACGCCATCGTCCAAACCGGACAAAACCGCTGCAAGCCGCCCGGCGCCCGAGACGCAATCCAGACCCGCCTCTGCGGGTGCGCCTGGCGAAAAACGGGAAGCAGCGCCCTCCGGGAAAACCGATCTTCGGGACTGGCATCAGATTCTGCCCCAACTGGGGCTGGGCGGGCTTTCCTCCCAACTTGCTGCCCATTGCACGGTGAAATCCTGGCAGAATGACGAGTTGGTGCTGGCTCTCGGTAGCGAAGGTGCGGCGTTGGCCGGTACCATGGCGGAGAAAAAGCTGCACACCGCCCTGGAAAACTATCTTGGCAGATCCCTGAAAATGTGTGTGCAAGTCGAAGACCTGGGCGAAGAAACCCCGGCACAGGCCGCTGAACGCAAACAGCGTGAAGCCCAGGCGGCCGCAATCGATGCCCTGCAGAATGATCCCGTGGTCAAGGAGCTGGAAGACGGCTTTGGCGCGGAATTGCAAGTGGACACTGTCAAACTGAACAAGAAATAATCGATCAGGAGATATTATGAAAGGTGGTTTAGGCAACCTCATGAAACAGGCCCAGAAGATCCAGGCTGACATGCAGAAGGCCCAGGAAGAACTGGCCAGGGCGGAAATTACCGGTGAATCCGGTGGTGGTCTGGTAAAAGTCACCATGAATGGCAAGCACGAAGTACGCCGGGTGGAAATCGACGATTCCCTCATCGGTGACGACAAGGAAATGCTCGAGGATCTGGTGGCGGCCGCATGTAATGATGCCGTACACCGCATCGAGGAAAAAACCCGGGATCAGATGAGCGGACTCACCTCCGGTCTCAATCTGCCGCCGGGGATGAAGTTGCCTTTCTGATGACCCGGGGAGGGCTGCTGCAACAACTCATCGACAGCTTCTGCTGTCTGCCGGGTGTTGGCCCGAAAACCGCCCAGCGCATGGCCTTTCATGTCCTGGAAAGAGACCGGGAAGGTGGAAAGCAACTGGCGAATGTGTTGGCGCAGGCGGTGGAGCGCATCGGCCACTGCCGCCGTTGCCGCACCCTCAGTGAAGATCAGTTGTGTGCGCTCTGCGCCAACGACCAGCGTAATGACAGCCAGTTGTGCATCGTAGAGAGTCCGGCAGACATATTCGCCATCGAACAGGCCACGGATTACCGGGGGCGTTATTTCGTGCTTGGAGGGCGGTTGTCCCCCCTGGACGGTATTGGTCCCGCGCAGATTGGTTTGCCGCAACTGGCGGATCTGCTTGCGGAAAATACGGTGGAAGAACTGATCCTGGCCACCAATCCCACGGTGGAAGGAGAAGCGACCGCGCAGTACATAAGCGAAATGGCTGCCGGGCAGGGGGTTTCCGCCACCCGTATCGCCCATGGAGTGCCGCTGGGGGGTGAACTGGAATATATCGACGGCGGCACCCTGGCACATGCTTTCATGGGGCGGCGCAAGGTCAATAACGGGAGGAACAGACATGAGTGATTGTATATTCTGCAAGATTGCCGCCGGGGAAATTCCCGCGGACGTAATTTATCAAGATGATGATGTACTCGTGTTTCGGGATCTGAATCCCCAGGCGCCTACCCATGTGCTGGTGATTCCCCAACGCCATATTGCCACGCTCAATGATCTGCAGCCGGAAGACGCCGAGCTGGTCGGCAGGATGATGCTGGCGGCAAAAACCGTGGCCGATCAGGAAGGCATCGCCGATGCCGGATACCGTACTGTATTCAACTGCAATGCAGGCGCCGGTCAGACCGTGTTCCACATCCACCTGCATGTACTGGGTGGACGGCCCATGAGCTGGCCGCCAGGGTAACATCTGGCTTCAGGTCAGCAGCAACTCCAGCAAGCGCATATAGATTCGCGACAGATTGTCCAGATCCACCACGCTCACGCATTCGTTGACTTTGTGAATGGTGGCGTTCAAGGGGCCAAGTTCCAGCACCTGGGCGCCGGTGGGAGCGACGAAGCGTCCGTCGGAGGTGCCGCCGGAGGTGGAAAGCTTGGTCGGATAACCCATGATTTCCTCGACGGCCTGTTGTGTGGCATCCAGCAATTCGCCACCAGGAGTGAGAAAGGGCGGGCCGGAAAGGGTCCATTCGATGTCGTAATCTAGGCCGTGCCGGTTGAGAATCTCCTCTACCCGCCGTTCCAGTTCTGCATGGGTGGTTTCCGTGGAGAAACGGAAATTGAACAGCACCTCCAGCGTACCGGGAATGACGTTGGTGGCGCCAGTGCCGGCGTGAATGTTGGAGATCTGGAAGGTGGTTGGAGGAAAGAACGCATTACCCTGATCCCATTCCTCGGCCACCAGTTCCGCCAGTGCGGGAGCGGCTGCATGCACCGGGTTCCGCGCCAGATGCGGGTAGGCCACATGTCCCTGCACGCCTTTCACCAGCAATCGGCAACCATGAGAGCCGCGTCGGCCGTTCTTGACCACATCCGCCAGTTTGTCGCTGGAAGAAGGTTCTCCTACCAGACACCAGTCGATTTTTTCCCCGCGCAGCTCCAGGGTTTCCACGACTTTTACCGTACCCTGAGTGGCGGGCCCTTCTTCGTCACTGGTGATGAGATAGGCGATGGATCCCTTGTGATGTGGATACTTGCGCACAAAGGCTTCGGTGGCGGTAATCATGGCCGCCAGGGATCCTTTCATGTCCGCCGCGCCACGCCCGTGGAGCAGGCCGTCATGGACGACGGGCCGGAAGGGAGGAAACTTCCAGGCATCTTCCGGTCCAGGGGGGACCACATCCGTGTGTCCGGCAAAGCAGAATAGCGGGCCCTGGTTGCCCCGTCTGGCCCAGAAATTCTGCGTATCGCCAAAATTCATTGGCTCCAGCTGGAAGCCCAGGGCGCCCAGGCGCTCCATCATCAGCACCTGACAGCCGTGGTCTTCGGGAGTGACCGAAGGACGGCTGATGAGTTCCTTGGCCAGTTCCAGGGTTTCGGACATCAGAAATCCATGCCCAGAGTGAACAGAAGGGCGGAATTGCCCAGGAAGATGATATCCGCGCCAAAGCCGTTTTTCTTGTAGCCAAAGCCGGGAATCACGCCAGGTGCCCAGCCGCTGGGACTGTTGAAGGGAATCTTGTCGTCCCAGGGTTCCTTGTAGCCATGGATCACCCCGGCGGTGAGCTTGAAATGGAAATTCTGCCAGTCATTGGGGAAATGCCAGGTCTTGCCGCCATAGAGGTACTGGGAAAACTGGCCGAAGGAATTGTCGAACAGGGCCAGGCCATACAGCCAGTCGTTGGATTTCTGTGCTTCCAGAGCGCCAAACAGATTGGGTCCGTCATGATCCTTGCTCGATGAGTAGTGAACATAGGTGCCGGCCTGAAGATACAGGTGATCGTACTGATACCATTTCTCATCGTCTTCGGCGGCCAGACAGGAAGCGGACAGAAGCGCCAGCAGGATGTTCAGGATGATGATTTTTTTCATTGTTGAAACAGCTCCTTGTATCTTTTTTCGGAAAAGCCGACTTCGACATGCCCTTTGTCGGTGACCAGTATCGGCCGCTTGATGATGGACGGGATTTCCAGCATCACTTCCCGGGCGCTGGCTTCGTCGATATTGTCCCGCCGGGCCTGATCCAGCTTGCGCCACATCATGCCCCGCCGGTTGAGCAGGGTTTCCCAGCCCGCCTTGTCCATCCATTCGCGCAGATGGTTTTCATCCACGCCTTCCTTCTTGTAGTCGTGGAATTGATACTCGATGCCATGCTCTGTGAGCCATTTACGCGCTTTTTTCATGGTATCGCAGTTGGGAATGCCGTACAGCTGAATCATCAGATGTCCCGCAGCAGCTCGTTGATGCCCACCTTGCCCAGGGTCTTTTCATCCACTTTCTTGACGATGACCGCGCAATACAGGCTGTATTTGCCGTCCTTGGATGGCAGATTGCCGGATACCACCACGGAACCCGCGGGCACCCGGCCATAGAGAATCTCATCCTTCTCCCGGTCGTAGATGCGCGTGGACTGGCCGATATACACGCCCATGGAGATTACCGAGCCTTTTTCCACGATGACGCCTTCCACGATTTCCGAACGGGCGCCGATGAAGCAGTTGTCCTCGATGATGGTGGGAGCGGCCTGCAACGGTTCCAGCACCCCGCCGATGCCCACGCCGCCGGACAGATGCACATTCTTGCCGATCTGGGCGCAGGAACCCACCGTGGCCCAGGTGTCCACCATGGTGCCCGAATCCACATAGGCGCCGATATTTACGTAAGAGGGCATGAGTACGCAGGAAGGCGCGATATAGGCGCCCTTGCGCACCGAGGCCGGCGGCACCACGCGCACTCCCGCGTCGCGGAACTCCCGGGCATTGTAATCAGCGTATTTGGAGGGCACCTTGTCGTAATAATTGGTGAAACCGCCTTTCATGAATTCGTTGTCGTTGATGCGGAAGGACAGCAGCACCGCCTTTTTCACCCATTCATTTACCTGCCAGCCCTGGTCCGTGGGTTCGGCCACGCGCAGGCTGCCGGCGTCGATCTGCTCTATGGTTTCCATGATGGCATCACGCACCAGGGTGTCCACATTGCGCGGGGTGATGTCGGCGCGCTGCTCAAAGGCTTCTTCGATGATGCTCTGGTTGTTGCTCATGTTCATTCCTCAGGATTTTTCAATGAATTGTCGGATTCGTCTGGCGGCATCGATGCATTCGTCCATGGGAGCGACCAGGGCCATGCGCACATGGCCCGCGCCGGGGTTGATGCCATTCGCCTGGCGCGACAGATAACTGCCGGGCAGAACCGTGATGTTCTGTTGCCGGTACAACTCCCGGGCGAATTCCGTATCCTCTCCCGGCGTTTTGGCCCAGAGATAGAACCCGGCTTCCGGGCGCTGAACTTCCAGGCATCCGTCCAGAATATCCAGCACCTTAGCAAATTTCTCCCGGTAGGCATGGCGGTTTTCCCGGACATGGGCTTCGTCCTTCCAGGCCAGTATGCTGGCTGCCTGATGGTGTGGCGGCATGGCGCAGCCATGATAGGTACGGTATTGCAGGAATGCACTCATGATATTTGCGTCGCCGGCAACAAAACCGGAGCGCAGCCCCGGCGCGTTGGAGCGCTTGGACAGGCTGTGGAATACCACACAGCGGGAAAAATCCGTGTTGCCGGCACGGATCGCCGCCTGCAACAGGCCGGGAGGAGGGCGCTCCTCGTCAAAATAGATTTCCGAATAACACTCATCGGCGGCAATGATGAAATCATGTCGCTCGGCCAGCTCCATGAGTTGCTGCCAGTCCGATTCCCGGAGCACCGCCCCGGTTGGATTGTGTGGCGAGCAGACATACAGCAGTTGACAATCCTGCCAGATGCTATCGGGAACTCCCTCGAAATCCGCGGCCAGTCTGCTGTTGTCCGTACAGTTGACGAATACCGGCTTCGCGCCGGCCAGCAGGGCCGCGCCTTCGTAGATCTGATAAAAGGGATTGGGCATGAGCACCAGCGGATTGTCCGCATGGCGGTCAATAACCGTCTGGGCAAAGGCAAACAGCGCCTCGCGGGTGCCGTTCACCGGCAATACATTGCGCTCGGCATCCAGGGCATCCGCAGGCAGCTGGAAACGCCCGGTCAGCCAGTCGCAAATGGCCTGGCGCAGTTCCGGTGCGCCCCTGGTCAGAGGATAGGCGGACAAACCGTGCAGATGCGCCAGCACCGCCTCCGTGATGAAAGCCGGGGTAGGGTGCCGGGGTTCGCCAATGGACAGGGCAATGTGATCCAGATGGCCGGGAGGCTGACAACCCTCCTTGAGCTCGCGCAGCTTTTCGAAGGGATAGGGCTGGAGTTTGTACAAGTCGCTGTTCATACTACGGCGCGGGGCAGTCCTCGCGCGAGCCGTGGGTTCAGAGGGCGGATTATACAACAACAGGCAAGCGGGAGGTTTGCAGCTTGAATGGAACATTTCGGGATCATCCCCGCCAGCGCTGGCTGGCTACGATTTTCCTTTTGTATTCTGCTACCTTTTGGGGGCTGATCTGGTATCCCCTGCGTCAGCTGGATCGTGCGGGCTTGGATGGCCCCTGGCAGATGCTGGTGGCCTATGGCAGTGCCTTTCTGGTATTGGCGCTGACACGCTGGCCGGGGCTGGCGGGCATGCGCGGGCAGTGGGGCAGACTGATGCTCATGGCGCTTGCCGCCGGCTGGACCAATGTGGGTTTCATTCTGGCGATGCTGGATGGCAGCGTGGCCCGGGCGCTGATCCTGTTCTATCTGTCTCCCGTGTGGACCGTCCTGCTTGGGTATTTGCTGCTGGATGAAAAGCTGCATCCTGCCACCCTGCTGAGCCTGCCCCTGGGATTGTCCGGCGCCGGACTCATGCTCTGGTCGCCAGATATTCTGGTCACCGGCCTGAGCTGGGGCGATATTGCGGCCCTGACCGCGGGCATGGCTTTTGCTCTGAGCAATGTACTCACCCGTTTCCTACATGATCTGGGAACAAGACAGAAAACCCTGGTTTCCTGGGCAGGCGTGGTGTTCGTCTCCCTGCTGCTGATGGTGATGCAGGGTTCCGCAATTCCCTCCGCCAGCGTAGTTGCCTGGGCGGCGGTTATGGTACTGGGTGCGGGCGGATTCCTGCTTACCACGCTGGCGGTAGTCTATGGTGTTTCCCACATGCCAGTGCAGCGTTCCTCGGTGATCCTGCTGCTGGAGATTCTGGTCGGCGCCCTGAGCGCCTGGTGGCTGGCGGGGGAAAGCCTGAATATGCGTGAGTGGTTGGGAGGGTTTTTGATTATACTTGCGGGCTTGGCAGCCATTTTTCAGGAAGAAGAACAATGAACAGACCAAAGGCCATCCATCATGTGAGCATGATTGTCGCCGACCGCCAGCGATCGAGGGATTTCTATGAAGGCATACTGGGTCTGGAAGTCAGCGAGCGTCCTGATCTGGGCTTTCCCGGTCTCTGGTTGCAAATCGGCGGGCAGCAGATTCACTTGCTGGAATTGCCCAATCCAGATCCTGTCGTCGGACGGCCGGAGCATGGGGGCAGGGACAGGCATCTGGCCATGAGCATTGGCGATGTGGAAGCTCTGGCGGCGCGTCTCGAAAGGGAAGGCATCGCCTTCAGTCGGAGCAAGTCCGGCAGACCGGCGCTGTTTTGCCGTGATCCGGATGGCAATGCTCTGGAGTTCATCGGGGAAGACCGGACATGAAGCGAATAATGAAATGGGCCGCAGGTCTTTCCCTGGTGGTTGTTCTGGTCGCCCTGATCCTGATCATCCAGGCAGTCTATTTTCGGCCCGTCAGCATCCGTGTGTTCTATGAAAAACTTTTCATCCAGCGGGTACTGGAAGATCCGGAGCTGTTGACCCAACTGGGTCTTCTGGAGCAGTTTGGGATTCACGGGCACAACGCTGAACTGACGGATGAATCGCCCGAAGCCACGGAAGCGGCGGCGCGCCGGCTGGAGAAGGAGCTTCAGGATTTGCATGCCTATGACCGATTTTCCCTGAGCGGCCAGGCAGCGCTTTCCTACGATGTGCTGGAATATTATCTGGAAACCGAGAAAGCCGGGTTGCCATTCCGTTATCACGATTACCCGGTGAATCAGATGTTCGGCATTCAGAGTCAGCTGCCCACCCTTATGACTACTTCACAACCTCTCGCTGATGAGACAGATGCCGAAGACTATATCAGTCGTCTGGGAGGATTCAAACGCAAGTTCGAGCAGTTGTTGCGCAGTCTGAAGCTGCGTGAAGACAGAGGGCTGTTGCCACCGCGTTTCATGGTGGAAAAGGTGCTTGGGGAAATGCAGGCTTTTGTCGCCATGCCCGCCAGGGAGCATCTGCTGTATCGCAACCTTGTCCAGCACCTTGCCAAAATGGACATGGATGAAGCAAGTCGTGCGCATTTGCTGGAGCGGGCGGAAATGCAGTTGCGGGACAGTGTATATCCGGCCTATCACAGCCTCATCGCCTATTTCAGGCATCTGAACAGCCTGCCGTTGCAGAACAACGGTGTCTGGGCCTTGCCTGATGGGGACGCCTATTATCAGTGGAAGATCCGTGCAGCCACGACCACGGACATGAGCGCGGATGAAATCCACAGCCTTGGACTTTCGGAAGTGGCTAGAATCGAAGCCGAGATGGACAGGTTGTTGCGCGGCCAGGGCTATACACAGGGTAGTGTCGGTGAGCGTATGAAGCAGCTTTCTAAGGAAGCACGTTTCCTCTATCCTGATTCCGATGAAGGCCGCCGACAGGTGCTGGAGGACTACCAGCGGATCATCGATGATATCGACCGGCGGCTGGACGGCAGTTTCAATATCCGGCCCCGTTCCGGCGTAGTGGTAAAACGAATCCCTGTGTTCAAGGAAAAGACCTCGGCCGGCGCCTATTATGACGCGCCCCCCATGGATGGCAGCCGCCCCGGAACCTTTTATGCCAACCTGCATGAGATGTCGGCGATACGCAAGTGGGCCATGCCCACCCTGGCGTATCACGAGGCCATACCCGGCCACCATTTCCAGGTCGCCATTGCCCGGGAACTGAAAGGCTTGCCGACCTTCCGGAAAATATTGCCTTTTACTGCCTATGTAGAAGGCTGGGCTCTGTACGCGGAGCGCCTGGCCAGGGAAATCGGCATGGAGGAAGATCCCTACGATGATCTGGGACGTTTGCAGGCGGAAATGTTTCGTGCCGTGCGCCTGGTGGTGGATACCGGGTTACATGCCAAACGCTGGACCCGTGAACAGGCGATTGCCTACATGAAGGACAAGACCGGCATGCCGGAAAGCGACGTGGTGGCCGAGATCGAGCGTTATCTGGTCATGCCGGGGCAGGCGCTGGCCTACAAGATTGGCATGATACGGATTCTGGAACTGCGTCAGAAAGCCCGCTCAAGTCTGGGAGAGCGCTTTGATATTCGCCAGTTTCATGATGTGATTCTCAAAAATGGCGCCTTGCCCCTGCCGTTGCTGGAACAGCAGGTGGATGCGTATATCAGGGACGCGCTTTGACAGGATGTTGAAAAAGTCTTTTCCTGGACTTTTTCAACCCCGGAACCGGAAAATGCGATCTCCCGGCTCCTCATTCTGATGGCTTCGATGCCGGATTTTGCGGAATAGCCGGAGACTCCTGGAAATAGTAGTCGTAGTTCTTGTGCAGATAATTGGTGAATTTCCAGGCTTCGCTGTAGGAAAGGCCGTTGTTCTTTGGCAGGATCACCTTGATGTACAGGCCATCGGGCTGTTCTGCTTTCAGGCGCGCCAGGGCCTGGTCGAGCTTGTTGCGTGAAGTCGCCTTGAATTCGCCTTTACTCGCATCCCGCCATTCGATATGGCGCTTGCCGTTCTTCTTGAAATAGCGCACCTCGACCAGATGTCGTCCCTTGGCTGTGCGGGCGGGACGCACCAGTTTGTCATAACGCACTTTCAGGTTGTCATACTCGTCCGCCAGCACCAGGTATTTCTCTTCGACCGTCTGGCGCTGTTGCCGTGACCGGGCCAGTTCCTGATCCTGGCTTTCCAGCCTGGCCTTGAGCATGGCGATCTGCAGGTTCTGACGATCCAGTTGTTCCTTGAGATTCGCGTATTGCTGTTGCAGGTCAGCCAGTTCACGACGGGACAGGGTTTCCTGCTTTCTTGCTTCAGCGGCGGTTTTCTCCGCGGATTGCTTGTCCTGCTTGAGCTGTGCTGCCTGCTGCGCAAGTTGGTTGCGTTCTTCCAGCAGGTTTTTCAGGCGGGTGTCGCGATCGGCAATGGCCTGGGCGCGTACGCTGTTTTGCTCCTGAAGGCGCATGACCTGAAGCTGGAGTTCGCTGATGCGCCTGTCAGCGGCGTCCAGTTGTTCAAGGGCCGTGTTCAGCTGGGTCGCCAGGCTTTCCTTTTCTTCCCCGGTGGAGCGCGCCAGTTCCATCGCCTGCCGTTCGGCTTCTACCGTGGCGCGGATTTCCTTGACCAGTTCCATGTTGCGCAGCAATACCACGACCATGGAAATGAGGAAAATCATCATGATCACGGTCATGACATCAGTAAAAGTGGGCCAGAAACTTTCGTTGCCCTGCGCGTCCCGGCGGTTCAGGCGCAGATCGATGAAGCTGCCGCTGTTTTTCATTCGTCCTCTTCCGGCAAGCGGAATCCCTTGCGCAGGAGTTCGATCATCACATCCATTTTTTCCCGCTCACCCAGTGCCTGGTTCTGGTATTCGTCCACCGCATCGAGCAGGCGGGTTTCGGCGCGAGCCACGACTTTCTGCGATTCCTGCATCTGTCTCACCAGGGATTGCAGTGAGCGCACCAGCCCGGTGAATTCGTACAGGGTGGTGTCCTGTTCCACCACGAACAGGGGCGCCAGATAGGTAGTGGTGACCTGTTCCACGGCGCTGAGCAAATTGGTCTGGGCGTCAGTGAGCTTGAGATAGAAATAGCCGAAAAACAGATAGCATACGATTGCCGTGATGGTGGTGGAAAGGGCTGTGGACATGCCGTGGATCACCAATCCCATGCCTTCCACATCGACGGCGTGTTCCAGCAGATCGGAAGCTCCGAGCAATGCCAGGGAAAGCGATACGATGGTGCCGAACACGCCAGTTAGGATAAGTACATTGCTGATGTATTTGGGAAAACTGGTACGGGTGCTTTCGCTGGCCAGCAGGGTGGCCGCCAGCGCCCCCTGGTTGATGGGCGTGCTGCTTGCGTGCAGGCGCTCCATCACCCGATAGCGGCTCGCGATGATGCTCCCGGCGGGCACCTGATAGAGTGGATCTTCCACTTCATTTTCCTGATTGCGGATGAAGCGCGCGGTCGCTTTTTCCTCCCGTCCATAGGAAAGAAAGATGGCAATCATGCGCAGCAGACCCAGTACGAACAGGATGACGATGGCGCCATTGATGATCCAGCCTGTGGCAGTCAGTTGGTCACGAAAATATACAGTGGCGACCAGGTCGTATTTCCAGATGCTGATTCCGATGATGACCAGGGCCACCAGAAACATGAGCAACAGGGTATTGCGGCTGAAATGACTGCGGAATGTAATGATCTGCAACGGAATGCCCCTCCGGCAAGAAATTGTGACTACTGTCTTACATGATCCTTCATTGGCTGTGGTTCTTCAATGCCCGCTTTTTCGTGCCTGGGGATTTTTCGTTTGTGTATTCCTGCTTGACCTGGAGCTGACTCCAGGGTTTATGCTTGGGCATGTTGAAAAAGTCTTGTTCAACATGCCAACCGGAAAAGCCTGTTTTCCGGTTCCTTCTTTTTCAGTGGCCAGTCAAGCCGGATTGTGAGGAGATGAGCAATGACCAAGATCGAGGTAGAGGTGTTTGCCGCGCCGGGCTGCGGCAAGTGCGGCAAGGCCAGGCAGGTGCTCAAGCGCATCGTGGAAGAGTGGCCGGATGAGCGCATTCGCTGGCGCGAGGTGAACATTCTCGACGAACTGGATTATGCGGTGCAGCTGGGAGTCTTGTCCACGCCTGCGATTGCCATCGATGGTGAACTGCTGTTCACCGCCTTGCCCTCGGAAAAACGCCTGCGCCAGGCGCTGCAGGAATATCTGGAGGAGATGGAATCATGATTCCCGTGTTGTTTGCCAGCGCTTTCCTGTTGGGGCTGCTGGCATTTTTCGAACCCTGTACCATTGCCACCCATACCTTGTATTCCGCCCAGTTGCACAGGGGAAAGAGGGCTGCCTGCTGTCAGGGATTGCTGGCGCTGTGGCTGAGTCGCAGTTTGCTGCTCATGGGGCTGATGGTTCTCGCGGTGCTGATATTCCCGAGACCGGATTGGGGCGTCTGGCTGCCTGGTATCGCCCTGTTGCTCATGGCCGCCCTGTATCTGTTGTCCCGCGCAACTTATGTTCCCGTTCCTCATCTGGAATTTTTTCGTCTGATACCTGGTGGACAGCGTTTGCCGTATTCCCTGCGCCTGGGACTGACGCTGCCCGCTTGCACCTTGCCTCTGGTCATTGTGCTGGGTGGGCTGGTGGTGAGTCTGGATTCCGTCGTCTTTGCCGCCCTGGCTGGCCTGGTTTTCGGCACCATGTTCAGCATGCCGATGATTGTGGCGGCGAGCCGGGGAATGGACAGGCGCAAGCGGCAACTGTTTGCCCTGTTTGCCACTCACGCGCCCTGGATAACCGCGCTGCTACTGGCTGGCGCCGCGCTTTATCTGTTGTCGCCGGAATGGAATTTGGGAGTGACACGGATGGAAGAGCATCTTCAACAAGCCAGTCTGGCAGGACTGGGGCTGAGTTTTCTGGCGGGATTGCTGTTCAGTTTCAATCCGGTATCCTTCGCCGCCATTCCCGTGGTGCTTGCCTATGTCACTCGCGCCCGTGAGGAAAAGCGCGCCCTGTACATGGGAGCCGCCTTTGTTCTTGGGATGCTGCTCACTCATGTGGTGCTGGGTGTCGGGGCAGCCCTGGGGGGAGAATGGGTGAAGGAAATCATGGGACGGGCCTGGGGCTTGTTGCTCGGGCCGGTGCTGATATTTCTCGGGCTGATATGGGCAGGCTGGCTGAATGTGCGCATGCCCTGGTTTTCCATGCGCGCACGCCGGGTGAGTGGCCTCTGGGGCGCTTTTGTTCTCGCGATACCTTTTTCCATAGCCATCTGTCCGTTTTGCACGCCAGCGCTGCTGGTTACGCTGACTGCCAGCGCGGCCATTGGCTCGGTTCTCTTTGGCGGCCTGTTGTTGCTCGCATTTGCCCTGGGGCGTAGCATTCCCCTGTTGCTCGGCGCATGGAGCATGGGCAAGCTGGAATCCCTGAAAGGCTTTTCCCGCCATCAGCGCAAGCTGGAAGTTACCGCAGGCATCACGCTCATCCTTACCGGACTGTATCTGCTCAATGAGTATTTCCTCATCATCGAAATCTGAGCCACGCATGCGTATTGGTGAAGTTGCCCGGGAAACCGGATTGAGTGTGGATACGCTGCGCTATTATGAAAAAATCGGCTTGCTGGAAGCACCGCGAACCACAGCCGGCATCCGCGTCTATGGCCGCAAAGAGTTGTCTGCTCTGCATTTCATTCAGCGCGCCAAGTCCATGAACTTCAGCCTGGAAGAGATTGCCAGTCTGCTGGAAATGCGCGCCGACCCGCAAAATGCGCGGGATGATGTGCGTGCGCTCACTCATCGCAAGCTCAAGGAAACAGAGCGGCAACTGGAACAGCTGAGAAGCCTGCGCAATGAACTCACCCTGCTGGTGAATCTGTGCCGCGGCGCCGGCGATGGCTGCCCCATCATCGAGGATCTGGAAAAAGACTCTTCAGAGTCCTGATTTGGCGAAAACGGAGCAGATCTTCCTCCCGATCCAGGTCGTGTAGCAGGCGCAGTTCCTGGCAAGTCCAGCCCAATTCACGGATACGCGCTCGGGTGAGCTGCGCCACCTGGTTGCCGCCCCAGGGAATGTCGCAAAACAGTTGCGGAGCGGCTTGTTTCAACCCCAGCAGGTAATAGCCGCCGTCATGGGCGGGACCGAGTACGCAATCATGTTGTTCCAGTATGGCGCGGGCCTGGCGCAGGTCTTCTGCTGTCAGCTCCGGACAATCGGTGCCAATGAGGATGGCCTGGTCTGTGTCTTTCAGGGCGGATAGAAAAGCCTGCTGCATGCGTTGACCCAGATCAGCGCCCTGCTGAAGATGCAGATCCAGGGGAAAATCCTCGCGGCACTGACGGAAGAAAGGGGTTTTGCTGTCCGGCGTGCAGTACAGGTTTACGCAGAACCCCTCTACCGAACAGGCGCTTGCCAGGGTGCGGCGGGTCAGCCGGGCATGCAGGGTGGCCGCAGCTTTTTCTCCCAATGCCGGGATCAGGCGGGTCTTGGCCTGTCCCGGAACCGGATCGCGGGCGAATATCAGCAGTTTGCCCTGCTTCACCGGTAGCGTTCCGCGAGTATCGAGGGATCCGCGCCCAGGGCATAGGCCAGGCGCAACCGCCACATGAGAAATACCGTGCGCCAGACGCCCCGCGTTTCCCAACGGCGGCTGGAAGTGACCAATGGCCCCGGCAGGCAAAGGGGCGGGCCATGTTGTTTCTTCAGCCGCTGGCTCAGATCGATGTCTTCCATGAGAGGAATGTCCGCGTAACCTCCAAGCTCGCGCAGTATTCCCCTGCGCACGAAAATTCCCTGGTCTCCGGTAGCGATGCCCGTCAGGCGGGATCGCCAGTTCATCAGGGTTGCGATGATGCCCAGGGAAGTGCCCTTGCCGGAAAGCCGCACGTCGAAGCGTCCCCAGGGGTGGCAGCTGTTTTCTATCAGGAGCGCCATGCTTTCTTCAGCCAGGGTATCCGCATGCAGGAACCAGACCCAGTCCCCCCGGGCGGATGCCAGCCCGGCGTTCATCTGCCGCGCTCGGCCGGCTGTTGTCTGAATCAGCTTGTCCACCAGTGGCCGGGCCAGCGCCGGGGTGGCGTCGCTGCTGCCACCGTCCACCAGAATGATTTCGTGCCCCCGCTGGCGCAGGCGCTGCAATGGCGCCAGGGTGGCGCTGATATTGTCCGCCTCGTTCAGGCAGGGAATGATGATGGAAATCATGCCTTCAGCGCGCCGCCGCAACTGCTTCCCTGACCGGCGGTACAGCCCCAGCAATGATCCGCGACCGCAATGGAATTCCCTTGCAGGTCATGATCCAGCAGATCCGCGATCCGGGCCGCGGGTTTTTCCGGCAGGGACAAGGGCAGTTCCAGCATCTGGTTGAAATCGCAGTCATGGAGACGGCCTTGCCAATCCACACTCACCAGATGCCGGCACATGACGTTGTCCAGGTTGCTGTTCTGGTGTGCATTTCGCAGGGTTTGCATGTATTCCTGAAACTGGCCGCGGCTGATGAGCATGCTGCCAAAGCGTTTGATGGGCATATTGGCCAGGGTGAACAGCCGGTTGAAAACGATACCCTGGTTTCCCAGACGTTTGCGATAGTCCGCTTCCAGCAAGGGCTGAGGCGGCGGCAGGCTGGGGCCGGCGGGATTGTACACGAGGTTCAGCACCAGTCCGCTGTCCGCCTGGCCATAACCCAGCGCGTTGAGTTTGCGCAGCCCGGCGATGCTTGCCTGGTACACGCCCTTGCCGCGCTGGGCATCCACGTTTTCCGGAACATAACAGGGCAGGGAGGCGATGATTTCCACCTGTTGCCCGGCCAGAAATTCCGCCAGGTCTTCCTGTCCGGGTTCTCCAAGGATGGTCAGATTGCAGCGGTCGATGACATGTGTTCCCAGGGCTGTTGCCTTTTCTACCAGATAGCGAAAACGGGGATGCAGTTCCGGCGCGCCTCCGGTAAGGTCCAGGTTTTCCAGATCGAGTTTCTGCAAAACCTGCAGCACGTCTTCGATGTTGCGGCTGTCCATCCGTTCGCTGCGTTTTGGGCCCGCGTTTACATGGCAGTGCAGGCAACTTTGGTTGCAGCGGTAGCCCAGATTCACCTGCAGGGTGGTGAGGCTGCCGCGGCTGATCCGGGGAAAGCGGCTGTGCCGCAGCAGGGGCAGGGTGGCGTGCATGGCGGCTTCAGCAGCAGCCGCCCTTGGCGGGGGAGCTGTCGTTGCTGTCGAAAGGCATGGCCGTACCACAGTCGGCGAAGATTCCGTAGTGGTTGTCGAAATCACCGAAAAACTCAAAATGCGGCTGGAATCGGGTGTCATGCAGCATGCGCCAGGTATTGCCGCAGACGGGGAAGATGCGTCCGGTTTCCATGTGATGATGCTTGTCCAGGGTGAAGGCATGAGGATGATGAGGGATGCTGCCTCGGTAACGCACCGCCTGTCCGTAGTCCTCACAGAAGGCTTCCAGTCCATCCAGCTTGATGAGCCGGTAGGTGGCGGAGAAGAAACGGGCTTCCCCCAGTTTGTTCTGCTGTTCGGGGTCATCGATGCGCAAGGGGCGGTCGCTGACCAGACGGGGGTCGAAAAATCCCGCGGCTTTTGCCATCTGCTGGAAGTCATTCCAGTAGAGCGCTCCGGACAGGCATTCGCCATAGAGCACAGGGTCGTTCTTCAAGGCTTCGGGTAAACGCCGGTCGGCATATACATCAGAGAAATAAAATTCGCCGCCGGGCTTGAGCAGGTCGAAAACACTACGGAGTACGGCCTCCTTGTCTGGTACCAGATTGAGTACACAGTTGGAGACCACGATATCGAAAGATCCGGGCTCCAGATCCAGTTGCTCCAGAGATTCCAGGCGGCCTTCCAGAAAGCGCGTGTTGGGCTGATTGTAGCCGTATCTTTCCTGATGCCAGGTTTCATGCCGTCGGGCTACCGCCAGCTGTTCAGGTGTCATGTCCACGCCGACAACTTCGCCGCTTTCCCCCACCAGAGCGGACAACAGGAACACGTCCTGGCCGCTGCCGCAGCCCAGATCCAGAATGCGACAGTCGTTCAGCAACTCTGGCACCACCAGACCGCAGCCATAGTAGCGGGCGGCGACTTCCGGATGGATGTCGGTCATCAGTTTTTTGATGTGAGGCGGCAGGCTTTCGTTGGTGCAGCAGGCATCGGTCTTCAGATCCTTGCTGCCTTGCAGTACCTTGCCGTAATAGAACTGGACTTGTTCGGTGATGTTCATGTTGCGATGGTAGCTGTTTCAAAGAGGATCATTCTAACCCGTTTTTGTTCCGTCGCCGGGACAGCCAGCGTGACAGATAGATCACGCAGGCCAGCAGCGCCAGTGCAATCAGTCCCTGCTGAATGGATTCACGACTGCCTGCCGCAGCCTCCCGTCCCGCATATCCCAGCCAGGTATAGGCCAGGGCGCCGGGGAGCATGAACACCCAGCTCGCCAGCACATACTGATAAAAGGAAATACGCGTCAGTCCCAGTGCGTAGTTCAGCAGGTTGAACGGGAACAGAGGTACAAGGCGGACAAAAGCCACAAAACGCCAGCCTTCTTTTTCCACGCCTTTCCTGAGTTGACCCAGGCGTCCGGATGCCTTCCGTTCCACCCAGTCTCCGGCGAGATAGCGGGCAAGGATGAAGGCCAGGGCCGCGCCGATGGTGGCGCCGCCGAGATTGTAAAGGGTTCCCCACACTGGCCCGAACAGGGCACCCCCGGCCAGGGTAAGCAGGGAGCCGGGCAGGAAGAGGACGGTGGCCAGGGCGTAGAGCGACATGAACAGCAGCGGGCCGGCCCATCCTGCAGAGTCTACCCATTCATTCAGTTGTCTGACGTCGAGATCATCCCGGTAAAAAATGGCGACAGTGATGCCCAGGGCCAGTATCAGGGCCAGCAGGATACGTTTATGTATCGGTTTCAATCTCATCGGAATCCTGCCAGCGGCGGCGATTGATGGCGTAGTCGCTGATCTTGCCCTTGAAAGGCAGTATCAGCATCCCGTCCAGCCAGTTTGTCTCTTTTGGGTTGGTGTATTTGTGGATGCCAATCCGCATGTGCACATGTCCGGCTCTGGGCTGATCCCGGTAGGTGCCGAACAGTCTGTCCCACCAGGGCAGGTTGAAGCCAAAATTGCTGTTGGCTTCATCGTCTTCCACGGAATGATGCACCCTGTGCATGTCTGGCGTAACCAGAAACCAGCGCAGCACCCGATCCACTCCGGCAGGCAGTTTCACATTGGCATGGTTGAACATGGCGGTGGCGTTGAGCAGCACTTCAAACACCAGTACCGCCGCCACCGGAGGACCAAGCAGAATGATGGTGGCGAACTTGATGAGCATGGAAAGAATGATTTCCAGGGGATGGAAACGTGCGCCAGTGGTGAGATCGTAATCCAGATCGGCATGATGCACCCGGTGCAGACGCCACAATACCGGCACGGCGTGAAACATCACATGCTGGAGATAGATGACTGCGTCCATGATGATTACGGAAACGATCATTGTTAGCAGCCAGGGCGCCTGCACCTGGTTGAACCAGCCCCAGCCTTGCTCCCGGGCGATCAGGGCGACTCCCACGGCAGCCGCGGGAAACAGCAAGCGCAACAACAGACTGTTGAGCGCTACCAGCGCCAGGTTGTTGCTCCAGCGCAGGCGGCGGGGCAGGCGGGAACGGCGCATCGGCGCCAGGACTTCCCACGCTGCCATGGTGGCAAAGATGCCGAAGAAAAATCCCAGACGTATTTCCAGCTCATGAGAAAGCAGCCATTGATCCCAGTTCATGCTCAAAACCTAGTATTCAATTGAATGATTGAATACTAGCAGTTTACACAAGCTTGTCAACCTGGCAGCTTATGCCCCGATCAACTTGCGCCGCAGGGGCCGTATGGCGGCGATGAGCAACAGCAGGCCACTGGCCTGGGCAAGCCAGGAGGGAAGCGCCTCCGCGCCGCTTTCCAGTTCAGCCATGATGTCGATATCCATGGCATGCACCAGCCAGTCCGTGGCAACCCCCAGTCCCAGGCTGCTGAGGCTGATTCCCAGCAGATAGATGATGGTGGTCATGCGTCCCATTTCCTTGTGAATGACGCCGATGGTGGCGATATTGGTGGCCGGGCCGGCCAGAAGAAAAACCAGTACCGTGCCTGGAGAGATGCCCGCCAGCAGCAGTCCGGCCGCCACGGGTGTGGATGCGGTGGCGCACACATATACCGGAATGCCGGCAAGCAGCATGAGCAGCTTGGCGTCCAGTCCGCTGCCCCATTCGGCCATGGCCAGAGGTGGAACCAGAGTGGCGACCAGGGCCGCCAAGACCAGACCCACGGCCAGCCACAGCAGCAGATCGTCCAGAATGTCGGTCAAGGCATAACGGATGCCCTGCCAGGTTCTGCTCAACCCCCCGGTTTGCGCGGGAGCAGGTTCATTGCTGCAGCTGTTCCCGGAACAACAGGCGCCTGTTTCCGGTTCTTTCACGGGAAAGACGGGCGAGGCCGGTTTGCGCACAAACAGGGTGAGCAAGCCCGTAAACACAGCGCTGACAATGGCGGCGATGGGCCGAATGATGGCCATGAAAGGGCCAAGCAGGGCATAGGACAGGGCTACCGAATCCGGCCCGGTTTCTGGTGTGGAAATGAGAAATGACAGGGTAGTACCACGGGAGGCACCTGCCCGGCGCAATCCCAGGGCGGCAGGCAACACGCCACAGGAACACAGGGGCAGCGGCGCGCCGACAAAGGCCGCCTTGATGATGCTCCACAGCTTATCGCCTCCCAGCCAGCGATTCAGGCGTTCGGCGGGAAGCCAGGCCTTGATGAGCCCGGCAACGATCAGGCCCAGGAGCAACCAGGGTGCGGCATCGAGATAGAGATCCAGCAGGTTTCGGCCAAAATTTGTCAAGTCGTGTTCGTTTCCCTGTCAGTTGAAGGAATGGATGCCGTGCAAGTTGGCGCAAGGCTTGTTACGCTACTTTCCTGCCCATTCTCGCATGGAAGAGTATTTCGGAAAATCGACATTTCCGTGGGGAAAAAGAAGGTTCCATGCAAGGAGTTTTTCGCCTGACAAAAATGTTGAAAATATCCAATACCGTATTCATCCCCGACCAGGAAATCAGCATTTCCGCCATTCGCGCTCAGGGTGCAGGGGGGCAGAATGTCAACAAGGTCTCTTCCGCCGTGCATTTGCGTTTCGATATACGGGCTTCGTCCCTGCCGGATTTCTACAAGGAGCGTCTGCGGCAACATTCCGACAAGCGTATCAGCAGGGATGGCGTGATCATTATCAAGGCGCAGAATCATCGCAGCAGGGAAAAGAATCTGGCGGACGCCCTGGAACGGCTGAAAAAACTTGTCCGGGAAGCTGGCCTGGTGCGCAAGAAACGACGTCCCACCAAACCTGGAAAGGCCGCCAGACAACGGCGCATGGATGCCAAGACCCGGCGGGGAAATACCAAGAAACTGCGGCGCAAAGTGTGTCCCGAATGACAATCTGATGAAGTTGTGGGGGGATTGAAAAATTCCTTGCATGGAATTTTCTCTTTGCGCAAATTTTTATTTGCTCGATGTCAATCGTCACCTCATACACCGTGCCGCGGCTTGTGAAAAGCCGGGGCGATGCTTAGTTGCAGTTACCGTATCCAACCGGATCTCCGGTATAGACGGCCTCGAAGTCGCCCGCAACGAGTTGCCCCAATTCCGCAAGCATCTCGTCGTCCCAGTTGTCATGATGCTCGCCGCTGATAAACATGTCGCTTCCTGTGTCCGCAAGCACGATGCCCCATTTCTTCATGGCGCGCAGGATTACCTGAACAGGGACGCTGAAACTGGAGATATCATAGTCTGCGCGCAGCCGGAAGCGTTGTCCCATGGCCGGCAGTTGTGTATCACAGCCGCCGCGGCCATCGGAATGGCTGGCGGGGGGAATATAGGCAGAGCGGATGTTACTCAGGGTAAAACGAATGGCATGGCGGATTTCGCCTTCCACCATGACTTCGTTGTAGCGAATCAGTCCCGGAAGAATGGCCAGTCCCGAGGCATCGGCAGAAGTCCAGCCAGCTGGCCGTTGCTGATTCTGGTTGAGATCCCAGATGGCTCCGGAACCGGCTGTCCAGCCGCCACTGGCGTCGCTGGTCGCGTAGGTTTCATAGAGTTTGCAGCTACCCTGTTCCAGAATCAGGAGATGCCGGTCGCCTTCATCCACTGGCGCACCTTCTATCACAGGATTGGCTGGAATCGGATAGCAGCCGGTATCCTGTGCACCGCCGGTATTGCAGCGATCTGCTTCCAGATCGCTTTCATCCCACCACTGGAACTGTATGGGAACACGATTTTGGCCCATTGGCACGATATTGAAAGGTATGCCGATATCCCTTCCGGCCCAGGAGGTGCCGAAATCAGAGTGCAGGGACGTATTCGCGCCAATCGATGCGATGTAGCTGTTTGAATTCGGATGCAGGGGCGCCTGGTCGATGGGCGTATTCCACATGTTGTTGTCTGGGAAAAGATGACATCCGCCAACAATGGGGGCGCTAGCGGGGTTTTCAAAGCCATCCTGCATGATGAGCGCTGCGGATGATCCGCTCATCCACAGAATGAGCAGTCCGGCAATGGCGGGATAGGGCGAATGCATACAGATTTCCTGTCGTTCAAGAGTTGTTGTCACGGCACAGCATCGCATGTCTGTGGTTTCGCTGGTGTGAAACGTTTTGCAGTGATGGCAACTGTGTTGGTATTTCCTGTTTGCACCTATTGGGGATCTCGATAAATTCCTCGCATGGAATTTTTCTCGTCGCAAAGAGAAAATGCGATTTAGTCTCTGCTCACATTTTCCATCACTTGTAGTGATCGAAAATGGTGGGACATCCCTGTTCCACTCGGGCATCTCGATTTTTCGAGATGCCCGATTGTTGCAAAACCGTTACCTCAGGGAGGGAATGGTAACAAGGATGACATTTTCCTGACGTATGTTGTGCGCACCATCAACGCAGGAGTAAGGAAAATGAAATCTTTTGTACTGAGTATGAGCATCGCATTGTCTCTCGGCATGCCTGTCATGGTTCAAGCGCAGACGCCTGAAGGCTGGTACAAGGCCGGACAGGAGGCCATCGCTGCCGCCAAGCATTTGAAGAAACGCAAAAATGCCAGGAATGTGATTCTTTTCGTGGGAGACGGCATGGGTGTATCCACGGTTACCGCCGCGCGTATCCTGGAAGGACAACTTCGGGGAGAGAATGGGGAAGAGAACCTGCTGAGTTTCGAAAAAATGCCGTATCTGGCCCTTTCCAAGACCTACAACACCAATCAGCAGACGCCGGATTCCGCCGGGACCATGACCGCGATGATGACCGGCGTGAAGTCCAAGGCCGGTGTCATTTCCGTGGATCAGACGGTTACCCGCGGCGATTGTGCTTCAGCGGCTGGCGCGGAATTGCGTACCTTTCTGGAGGAAGCGGAACTGGCGGGCATGGCCACGGGCGTAGTGACCACCGCTCGTCTCACTCATGCCACTCCCGCAGCTACCTATGCCCATGTTCCCGAAAGAAACTGGGAAGACGATCATGATCTGCCCCCGGAAGCCGTAGCCAACGGCTGCAAGGATATTGCCCGGCAGCTCGTCGAGTTTCCTTACGGCAATGGCCTGGAAGTAGCCATGGGCGGAGGCCGTCGCAGTTTCTGGCCGCGCAATCAGGCTGACCCGGAAGAAGGAAACAAGCATGGGGAGCGTGATGACGGGCGCAATCTCACCCAGGAATGGCTGGACAATTATGCGAACGCGGCCTTTGTCTGGAATCTCGATCAGTTCAATGCCATCGATCCTGAGGAGACCGACCATCTTCTCGGATTGTTCAATCGTTCCCATATGGAATATGAGCATGACCGGCCTCTGGATATCGCCGGAGAACCGTCATTGTCGGAGATGACAGCCAAGGCCATCGATATCCTTTCACGAAACGACAAGGGCTATTTTCTTATGGTGGAATCAGGACGCATCGATCATGCCCATCATGCCGGGAATGCCTTCCGCGCCCTGACCGATACCATCGAATATGCCAAAGCGGTGAAAACTGCGATGGAAAAGGTGGATGAGGATACCCTGATCATTGTGACCGCCGATCACAGCCATGTATTTACCATTGCCGGCTATCCTACCCGTGGCAATCCCATTCTGGGCAAGGTTGTGGGCAACGACAGCAAAGGCAACCCGGAGCCGGGTTTTTCACTGGCGGCGGATGACAAACCCTACACCACGGTTTCCTATGCCAATGGACGAGGATTTGCGATGCTGGAAACAGGGGGTGATCAACACTATGGTGTAGATATCGCGGCCGGCAGAGTGGCCGACCTGACGGATATCGATACCACGGATCAGGGCTTCCATCAGGAATCCCTGGTGCCACGCAGCTCTGAAACCCATGCCGGGGAAGATGTGGCCATCTATGCTGACGGGCCGGGAGCCTGGTTGTTGCACGGGGTGCAGGAGCAGAATTATATCTATCACGTGATGAACAAAGCAGCCCGAATCAACAAGCGTATGCGACGCAATCAACGATAATCCGGCAACCGGGACTGCGGTGCTCGCCGCAGTTCCCAAGCCACGGCCGGACTTGTTCGATACTGGAACCGGAAAAATTCAATTTTCCGGTTCCTCCGTTTTAGTTGGCGCTATCCCCGGGGGGATAGCGCAAGCAGACCGCGGAAAAAAACAGCTTTTTCAACGGACTGCCAACCCGGAGTGAAAAGAGAATGATCTACTATCGTTTGTTGCTCATGCTTGGCATGAGCGTATTTTTCCTGCAATCCGCTGATGCCGCCGGCAGCTGGCATGCCTTGTATGAAATTCAACAGATAAATCTGGATATTCGCCCCACCCGGCATCATTTGCGTTGGCAGCTTTTTGTTTCCGATAAATATGTCGCCAAGCGTCATCCGGATAAAAGCGAGGTGGAAATCTGGACCCGGGAGGCCGGGCGCGTTCATTACAGTCGTTTGTTTGAGAAGGAACAGCGGATACTGGACTACGAACCGGGAGATCTGCGCAGCATTGGTCAATATTATGCCTGGAAGGAGCTTGCCAGTATTGTCGATCCCGCGCTCTTGTCGCGCATGAAGCGGGTGGATGAAGAGCAGGTTTTTGCTCGGAAGGCCGTTCGCTATCAGGGACAATTGGGCGGCAGGGAAACGGAAATTGTCTGGTTGCAGTCGGTTGGCCTGCCGGCTCTGATCCGCCAGACGGCAGGATCACGGGTCTATCAGCTGAAGCTGCTGGAGCTTGCCGCCGGCCCACCAGACTGGCAATACCGCCCAGGTGAAAATTTTCTGCATCTCGACTATGCGGATCTGGGCGACAATGAAGCCGACCCTTTCTGGTCCCGTATCAGCGGGCATTGACAGACCGGTCAGATGTTCCTTGCCTGTTCCGCGGCATTGCCAATGTAGGTGGCGGGACTCAGGGCCTTGAGTTCCACCTTGGCCTGATCCGGAATTTCCAGGGTGTCGATGAATGCTTGCATGCCGGCCTGGTCGATGCGCTGGCCACGGGTCAGCGCCTTGAGCTTCTCATAGGGTTCTTCCACGCCGTAGCGGCGCATTACCGTCTGGATGGGTTCCGCCAGAACTTCCCAGTTGGCATTCAGGTCTTCCAGCATCTTTTCGCCGTTGGCTTCCAGCTTGCCGATGCCGCGCAGCAGGGAGCCCAGGGCAACGAGGCTGTAGGCAAAACCTACGCCCATGTTGCGCAACACGGTGGAATCGGTGAGATCCCGCTGCCAGCGGGAGACCGGCAGTTTCATGGACAGATGGCTGAACAGGGCATTGGCCAGGCCGAGGTTCCCTTCGGCATTTTCAAAATCGATGGGATTGACCTTGTGCGGCATGGTGGAAGAGCCTACTTCGCCGGAGATGGTTTTCTGTTTGAAATACCCAAGAGAAATATAGCCCCATACATCCCGGCTGAAATCGATGAGAATATTGTTGAAACGGCTGATGGCATCAAACAGTTCCGCCATGTAGTCATGGGGTTCGATCTGGATGGTGTAGGAATTCCAGCTCAGCCCCAGTCCTTCCACGAAATTCCGCGCATGAGCGGGCCAGTCGATATCGCCATAGGCGCTGAGATGGGCATTGTAGTTGCCCACCGCGCCATTGATCTTGCCCATGATGCCCACGCTGACCACGGCTTCGCGCTGGCCGCGCAGACGGTGTACCACGTTGGCCATTTCCTTGCCCATGGTGGAAGGCGAGGCGGGCTGGCCGTGGGTGCGGCAGAGCATGGGCAGCTCGGCAAGCTCATGAGCCAGTTCGCGAATCGCGTGAATGAGCAAATCCATCTGCGGCAGCAATATGTTGTCGCGGCCCTCGCGCAGCATCAGGGCGTGGGAAAGGTTGTTGATGTCTTCCGATGTGCAGGCAAAATGGATGAATTCGCTGATGGCTTTCAGCTCCCTGTTGCCAGCGATTTTTTCCTTGAGGAAATACTCCACTGCTTTCACGTCGTGATTGGTGGTGCGTTCGATGTTCTTTACCCGCCGGGCATCTTCCAGGGAAAAATCGGCAACGATCTTTTCCAGAATCTCATTGGCGTGATCACTCAGGGGCGGCACTTCGGCAATCTGCTCATGAGCGGCCAGGGACTGCAGCCAGCGAACTTCCACCAGCACCCGGTGGTAGATGAGGCCATATTCGCTGAAGGTGCCGCGCAGGCTTTCGGTCTTGGAGCCGTAGCGGCCATCAATGGGGGAAACAGCGGTGAGGGAGTTCAGTTCCATGTTCGGGGTTCTCGTGATTTGGATACAGGCTGGGCATTGCACCGGTCTTTGCCCGGGCCGGGTTAATAGAGTTTGCTGTTCAAACTGCGGCGATGCGGTCCAGTGCCTTTTGCAGATTTTCCATGCTCGTGGCAATGGACAGGCGGATATGCCCGGGTGAGCCGAAAGCCGTGCCGGGCACCAGCGCCACGCCGGCCTTTTCAATGAGATATTCCGCAAGTTCCAGATCATCAGCAACACCATCCAGGCGCTGAATGAAGCCTTCTACCTGGGGGAATACATAGAAAGTGCCATCGGCAGGCAGGGCTTGCATGCCGTCGATTTTGTTCAGGCGTTCCACCACATAGTCGTGACGTTGCTTGAAGGCGACAAGCATTTTAGCAATGCAATCCTGGGAGCCGTTCAGGGCGGCCTCTGCCGCGTACTGGGAGATGGAACAGGGATTGGAGGTGCTCTGGGACTGGATTTTTTTCATCGCCCTGATGATATCTTCCGGCCCGCCGGCATAGCCGATGCGCCAGCCGGTCATGGAGTAAGCCTTGGAAACACCGTTCAGCACCAGGGTGCGGTCGTACAGATCCGGGCAGGCATTGAGGATGTTCACGAATTTCCTGCCTGGCCAGAGGATGTGTTCATACATGTCGTCCGTGGCGATGGTGATGCGCGGATGCTCGCGCAGCACCTCACCCAGGGCCGCCAGTTCTTCCTCGCTGTAGGCCATGCCGGTAGGATTGGAGGGGCTGTTGATCACGAACAGGCGCGTATTGTCCGTGATGGCGGCTTCCAGTTGCGCGGGACTGATCTTGAACTGCTGGGAAGCCTCGGCATGCACCAGTACCGGAGCGCCGCCGGCGAGTACCACCATATCCGGATAGGACACCCAGTAGGGAGCCGGGATGATGACCTCATCACCGGGATCGAGCATGGCCTGACAGAGATTGTAGAAGCTTTGCTTGCCACCACTGGAGACCAGAATCTGTTCCGGGCGATAGTCGAAACCGTTGTCCCTCTTGAACTTGTCGATGATGGCCTGCTTCAGGGAAGCGGTACCATCCACTGCCGTGTATTTGGTTTTTCCCTCATCGATGGCCAGCTTGGCGGCGGCCTTGATATGCTCCGGTGTATCGAAATCCGGCTCGCCGGCGCCCAGGCCGATGACATCCTCGCCAGCGGCGCGCAGGGCGGCGGCCCGGGCCGTGATCGCCAGGGTAGGAGAAGGCTTTACAGCCTGTACACGGGTAGAAAGTTTCGAGTTCATCAGCGTTCTGCAGCTCCTTGTTCACATAGTTGTTATCATATCCCAACACGGCCGCCATCAGAATCCCCATGAGTAAAGATTTCCGAGAATTTCAGCTTGTTTCCCGCTTCGAGCCCGGGGGCGACCAGCCGGAGGCCATCGTGCGTCTGAGCGAAGGCATAGGTAATGGCGAGGCCGGCATGACCCTGCTCGGGGTCACTGGCTCGGGCAAGACTTTCACTGTCGCCAACGTCATCCAGCGTTTGCAGCGCCCGGCCATTGTGCTGGCCCCCAACAAGACCCTGGCGGCCCAGCTCTACGGCGAGTTTCGGGAGTTCTTTCCCCACAATGCCGTAGAGTATTTCGTGTCCTACTACGACTATTATCAGCCCGAGGCCTATGTGCCCGCTTCGGATACCTTCATTGAGAAGGATGCCTCGATCAATGAGCATGTGGAGCAGATGCGTCTGTCCGCGACCAAAGCCGTGCTGGAACGCCGGGACACCATTATTGTGGCTACGGTATCCGCCATCTACGGGCTGGGTGACCCGCGCCAATACATGTCCATGCTGCTGCATCTGGTGCGGGGCGAACCCGTTGAACACCGCGCCATTCTGCGCCGGCTGAGTGATCTGCAGTACACCCGCAATGAGGTGGAACTGCACCGGGGAAGCTACCGGGTAAGGGGGGATGTGATCGACATTCATCCCGCGGAGACCGAGGATGAGGCGGTTCGCATCGAACTGTTCGACGACGAAATCGAATCCATTGCCCTTTTCGATCCTCTTACCGGTGAAGTGAAACGCCGGGTGCCGCGCTACACGGTGTATCCCAAGACTCATTACGTGACGCCCCGGGAGACCATTCTGGACGCTGTGGAGCAGATCAAGGCCGAGTTGAAGGAACGTCTCGACCAGCTGCGTGACAGCAACAAGCTGCTGGAGGCCCAGCGTCTGGAACAACGTACCCGTTTCGATCTGGAGATGATGCTGGAACTGGGTTATTGCTCGGGAATCGAGAACTACTCCCGATATCTCAGTGGCAGGGCGCCAGGAGAGCCGCCACCAACCCTGTTCGATTATCTGCCTGCCGATTCCCTGCTGGTGGTGGATGAGTCCCATGTCACCATTCCCCAACTGGGTGCCATGTACAAAGGGGATCGATCACGCAAGGAAACGCTGGTGGAATACGGTTTCCGTCTGCCATCGGCCCTGGATAACCGGCCTTTGCGTTTCGATGAGTTCGAAAGCCGCTGTCCCCAGGCAATCTATGTGTCCGCCACGCCACGGGAATACGAGATCAGTCATTCCGGTGAAGTAGTGGAACAGGTGGTGCGTCCCACAGGACTGGTGGATCCGGAAGTGGAAGTGCGTCCGGCCACTACCCAGGTGGATGATCTGCTTTCGGAAATCAATCTGCGCGTGGCCGACGGCGACCGGGTGCTGGTAACCACGCTCACCAAGAAAATGGCCGAGGATCTCACCGACTACCTCATGGAGCATGACGTGCGGGTGCGCTACCTGCATTCGGATATCGATACCGTAGAGCGCGTGGAGATCATCCGGGACCTGCGTCTTGGAGAATTCGATGTACTGGTAGGCATCAACCTTCTGCGTGAGGGGCTGGACATGCCGGAAGTTTCCCTGGTGGCCATTCTGGATGCGGACAAGGAAGGTTTTCTGCGTTCCGTGGGGTCGCTCATTCAGACCATCGGGCGGGCGGCGCGCAATGCCCGGGGCAAGGCCATCCTCTATGCGGACAGGATCACCGGCTCCATGAAACAGGCCATGGAAGAAACCGAGCGGCGTCGCGCCAAACAGATCGCCTTTAATGAAGTACACGGCATCACCCCAAAAACCGTGCAGAAAAAAATCGCCGACATCATGGAATCGGCCTATCCGGGGGGACAGAAATCCGCCCGTGAATATGCCCGGGTTGCAGAAGAAGAAGCAGCCTACGCACGCCTCTCGGCAAAGGAACTGGCAAGAAAACTGAAAGACATGGAAAACGCCATGTATGAACATGCGCGCAATCTGGAGTTCGAAGAAGCGGCGCGGGTAAGAGACGAGATCCGGCAGCTCAAGGAAATGGGACTGGTAGCCTGAGACAGGAAAAGGGAAGGGTTTCTCGAAAAATCGGGATGCCCGAGCGGGACAGGGATGTGCCGCCATTTTCGATCACCGCAAGTGATTGAAAATGTGAGCAAAGAGGAAATTGCATTTTCTCTTTGCGACGAGAAAAATTCCATGGACGGAATTTTTCGAGATCCCCGGAAGAGCGGCGATCCCTGCCGCGCGAACCGCAAGTCAGGTCATCAGGGACAGGGCTGCCAGGTAACTGACCACAGCGGCGACAAAGGCGCCAATTTCAATCAGGGTGCGCAACCTGCGAACGCTGGACCGGCGTTTGTGCCTGTAAACTGCCTGATCCAGACTGGAAATTACCCCGTGAGCCTGATCACGCATCAGATAGCTGCTGTAGTTCATTCTTCGTCTCCCATATCGATTGTTCTATTGTAGTTCTATCCTAGCACAAAAAGAGAACATGACAAGAACAAAAAACGCTGGTGAGGACATGGCGAAAAAATGGATAGTTTTTGGCGGAGCCGGTGTGCCCAATTTATTACGAGTATTCAATCGCTTACAAGATTTCTACGATGGCTGCAGCAGCCTGTGCCAGGGACATTCGGAATCAAAGCCGGGTATCCGTGGAAATATTTCCGCGTAAATCAGCGAAATCCCCGATAATCCTGTGGCATAATCCGCGCCTTGCGAGTAACCAGGAAACACTGAATTCGTGATGAACTTGTTTGTCGTTATCAGGCTCAATCAGAGCTTCTGATGAAACAGAACCCTGTCGAACATGCCGTCGAAATGCTTTGTCTGAAAGGTTGCAAGGCCTTGTGGACGGACATTTCCCTGATGGAGGACGGCGAGATACTGCCGGAACTCCAAGGCCTGGACGATGAACAGCGAAATCAGGTGCTGGTGGAGATAAAATCCATCATGGCCGTGTACAAGGGCAGTTGCAGTCTATGAGAATCGCGCTGAAGATCGACGTATCCACACTCAATGCCGCTACTGTGGGCGTACCGCGCTTGCTCAAGTTGTTCGGGGAATATCAGGTTACCGCCAGCTTCTTTTTTGCCGTGGATTTCAGCGGCAGGGGCAAGGGGCTGTTGGGCAAGGCGGCTTCTCTGCTGGCCAAAACCGGCAAGGCAGAGATGAGTTTGCAGGAGTCCATGCTTGCGGTGGCCGATGCGGGGCATGAAATCGGCCTTCTGGCGAATGATGCCGACGCCTGGTGCAAGCAGGCGGCATTTGCCGATGCGGACTGGACCAGTCATCAGCTGGCTTTGGGCATGGAAAACTTTGAGGAGCTGCTCGGTCATGCGCCCAACCGTTTCGCGGCCCCCTGCTGGCAGGTAAATGCGCATTTATTGCGCATGGAAGAACGTCTGGAGTTCCGCTATGCCAGTGATGTGCGAGGCAAGTATCCCTTCTTTCCTTCATTGCATGATGTGGTATCCCGCTGCCCGCAGATTCCCACCACTCTGCCCACCTTGTCCGAACTTATGCTTCAGCCGGAGATCGGCCTGGAAAAGGCCCACGAATATCTCTATGCGGATAGCCGCAGGGTGCTGCCTTTTGGGCATGTCTATACCGCCAGCGCCGACCAGGAAGGCATCGCCCATCTGGAATTCATGGAAAAGATGCTCATCATGTGGAAAGGGCAGGAGGGCAGTTTGCGCACCCTGGGAGAGATTCGCAGGGAGCTGGATCTGGAACAGTTGCCCGTGCATCAGGTAGGCTGGGCCGAAGTGCCGGGGCGGCGTGAACATCTGGCCAGTCAAAGCCTGAAAGTGGAAACATGAACCTGGAAAAGCGGCGGCGCAGCAACCGGGAATTGCGCGGTTGGGTATATTCCTCAACTTCTGCCATACATGGCACCGGCCTGTTTGCCGCCAGGGACATTCCCGCAGGCAGCTATATCGGCAGCTACCATGGTCCGAGAGCCACGCGCAATGGCATGTATGTGCTTTGGGTTTGTGAATCATCGGATGAAGACGGAGAAGAATGGGTGGGTTGCAGCGGGCGCAATCTGCTCCGCTATCTGAATCATGCGCGAGACTGCAATGCGGAGTTCGATGGCCTGGATCTGTACGCAATCAGAAATATCCGCCGGGATGAAGAAATCACCTTCTACTATGGTGATGAGTTCCATGAGCAACTCTGACAGGTCTGATTCCGGCTTGCGCGACAATCTGTTTGCCAGTCCCCAAGCACGCATAGACAGCTTTGTTTTCGATGAGCGTGTCGCAGCGGTTTTTTCCGACATGATCTCCCGCTCCGTGCCCGGCTATGCCACCATCATTGGCATGATCGGTCTGCTTGCGGAACAGCATGCCATTCCCGGCAGCCGGCTCTATGATCTGGGCTGTTCCCTGGGAGCCGCCACGGTTTCCATGGGGCATGCGATAGGGGACAGGGAATGCCAGCTGGTGGCGGTGGACAACGCAAAGCCCATGCTGGACAAGGCGCGCGAGCAGTTTTCCCGGCACTTGTCCGTATCCGTGGAAACCCATTGTGCAGATATCCGGAAGGTGGTGGTATGCGACGCATCCGTGGTCGTGCTCAATTTTACCCTGCAGTTTCTGCCTGTGGAGGAGCGTCTTCCTCTGTTGCGCAACATTTGCCGCGGGATGTACAAGGACGGCGTCCTGATCCTGTCGGAGAAAATTGCCGGCGCTGACGCCGGGGAAGATCGCTTGCTGGTGGAGTTGCATCATGCCTTCAAGCGCGCCAATGGCTATTCCGATCTGGAAGTCAGCCAGAAACGCGCCGCGCTGGAAAAAGTTCTGCTGCCGGAAACCATTGCCACGCACAAGAAGCGCCTGTATGCAGCGGGTTTCGCCCGGGTGGATCTTTGGTTCCAGTGTTTCAACTTCGTGTCTTTCATCGCCCGACCGTGATTCACATTCAAGCCATTCAGGAACAGCTGCGCCAGGCTGGCATGCACTCCTGGGCTGAACTTGTTCCCGGGCAGATGCGCCAGGCGCTGGCGGTGGACCGGCATGGGGATCTGGAACGCTGGCGCTATCTTTTACAGCAATTGCCCAAGGTGCAGACCAGGGATCTGGATCTCAAAGCGGATCGGCTGAGGATAGGCCGCAAAGAAGAAATCGATGAACAAACGCGCAGGGATATTTTCCAGTCCCTGCGTGCGCTGCAGCCCTGGCGCAAGGGGCCTTATGAGGTATTCGGTATTCATGTCGATACCGAATGGCGCTCCGACTGGAAATGGCAGCGCCTCAAAGATGGAATTCAATCCCTGTACGGACGCAAGGTGCTGGACGTGGGCTGTGGCAGCGGGTATCACGCCTGGCGCATGGCAGGTGATGGAGCGGAGCTGGTGGTTGGCATTGATCCCAGCCTGCTTTTTCTAACGCAGTTTTCCGCTATCAAACATTTCATGGCGGAACCGCCGAATGTGCATTTTCTGCCTCTGGGCATAGAGGCCATACCGGAAAACCTGACCGCTTTCGATACGGTGTTTTCCATGGGAATTCTGTATCACCGGCGCTCCCCCCTGGATCATCTTTCCGATCTGCGCGGCTGTCTGCGTTCTGGTGGAGAGCTGGTGCTGGAAACCCTGGTCGTGGAAGGCGACGAAAATACCGTGCTGGTGCCGCAAGGCCGGTATGCCAAGATGCGCAATGTCTGGTTCATTCCTTCCGTTGCCGCGTTGAGCAACTGGCTGCGGCGTTGCGCTTACCGGGATATCCGGGTTGTGGATGTTACCCGCACCACTACTCTGGAACAGCGTCGCACCGATTGGATGGCGTTCGAATCCCTGGCCGAATTTCTCGATGCGGAAGATTCGAGCCTTACCGTGGAAGGCTATCCTGCACCCCTTCGGGCAACACTGGTGGCTACTGTCTGAGAGTTAACCCGAATATTGCGCCGGAATCCGGAATTTTCCCGGAGAGATTTTTGCCCAGATTGTTCGAACGGACAAAAGTCGATGTTATTCATCGACTTGCAGTGCGTTCGGGCAAGCTGGGTGAAAAGATCCCGGGAAAAACCGGATAGCATGACAGGTACGAGCTGTATCCAGCATAATCGTCACGCAACAGGCTGTAATTCATGGTAAAAAACCCACATTTTGCGCGTTCTGGTGCAATATTCGGGTTAAGGGGATCTTCATGTGCAGCAGTCTGGCGCTACCGTCACCGTCATCGTCTGCAACCAGGTAAATCTTTCCGTCCGGCGTCGTGGTCATTCCTTCCAGTTTGCCGTTGTTGCCACAAACCATGGGATAGAGGGAGAGAATATCCAGAAATGGCTGTTTGTTCAGTAACGGGTAATGCCCCTCTGTTTGTCCCGGCGTGGTGGGCAGGAATATCCGGTACAGCTGTTTGGTTCGGGCTTTGAGAAAAGGTCGATTGTCCCTTTCCAGCACCAAGGCGGAACCATCGTTCAGAAAGGAAATGCTGGACAGCCCGAGTCCCTTTCTCGCGCTCAGGGGATAGCGATAGAATTCCCATTGGCCCGTTGCCGGCCAGTATTGTCCGATCTTTACCTGTCCCCGGGGATCGTCTTTCCAGGAGCGCTGAAAAACCACGGCGACCCGCTCCTTTGTTCCGCTACCCCATGCGGCGATTCCTTCCAGTCCCGCCTTGACTGCATTCCGGCTGAGGCCGGAGGGCAGGGGAATTTCTTCCTGCACCTGTCCTTGTGCATTGGCGCGCAAGATCAGATTGGGACGCTTCCGGCCCGGTTTGCCCTCGGATGCCAGCCAGAAGCCGTCTTCCTGGCGCCTGGCTATGCCTTCCAGATCATATTCCGCTGCTTGTCCTGCTTTGATCAGGGGAATGGAGTCGATGATATGCGCCTGTGTTCGTTCCAGTTCCATGACCAGTATTTCCGGGGGGGAGAGATTGTGGTCATGTACAGCATACAGGCGGTTCTCTCGCCGGGTATCACTGCTCAATCCGGAAAGCGCACCCCAGGGAAGGTCGGCTTTCATGGTTTGGCAACTGATTTCGTTTTTGCGCAGCGGGTTCAGTGCATTACAGCCGGCAAGAACCAGGCTGAGCAGGATGGTGCTGAACACGCGCATCATGGAAGGCATGAAACCAGAGCCTGGGCAGGATTGGAAAGAATGCGCTCCTGGTGTAGCACCAGTCCCAGGGAGCGTTTCAGCTGCAAATCGACGGGCAGGACTTCCAGTTTTGCCTGAACCAGCATGGTTTCCGGCAGCAGGCTCCAGCCCAGGTTTATTTCCGTCAGCATTTTCAGGGTTTCCATGTAGTTGGTGGACATTCCCAGTGAGATGCGCAGCTCACGCTCCCGAATGGCTTTTTCCAGTATGCTGCGAGTGTATGTTGTAGGACCGGGCAGCACGGCGGGATAGCGGATCAACTCTTTCAGAGATACCCGTGATTTCCCTGCCAACTCATGTTCCGGGGCGGCAACGAAGCATAACTTGTCTTCCCATAGCTTACGAACCTTAAGATTGGGTGGCGGATCGGTTGGCAGGGTAACGATGGCCAGTTCCAGTTCTCCTTTTTCCACACAACCGCAGGCCGCCTCGGAATCCATGAAGCGGATATCCAGCTGCACGTCGGGATAGGCTGTGCGATAGTGACGTAAAACATCCGGCAAACGGTGCAGGCCAATGTGATGACTGGTGCCCAGCAGCAGCGGGCCGGAAACCTTTTCCGTCAGTTCACTGGCCAGATGTTTCAGATCCTGAGCTTGCAGCAGGAGTTCTCTTGCTCTCGGGAGTAGTGTCCTGCCGGCGTGAGTCAGACTTACCTGACGACCCATGCGGTCGAACAGGATCAATCCCAGTTCGTTTTCCAGAATGGCCAGCCGTTTGCTCACCGCAGGCTGTGTCAGATACAGTCTCTGCGCAGCCCGGGAAAATGATCCGGTTTCCGCCACTGCGAGAAATGCCTGCAGGCTGTTGAAGTCCATATTTGATTCGTCTCGGTCTCTGGTCTCAAGGAACCTGGCATACGTGCCTGATTCAAGGCAATAACAGAACGCATTGGCAAGGTGGCATGTCTTGCTCCACGAAAGGGATGTTGAAAAGCCGTATTGCGCTGTGTTTCGCGAAAAAGTATTTCCATCAAAATATTGACGCTATTTGACAAGTTTTTCACTTGACCCTTTGATTGGTTTATTGAATTATACTCAATGTAAACTAAAGTTCAGACGCCGGATGGGAATGATTCGAATGGAAACAAAGGAGCTGTGAATATGGACGGAACATTGGCTGAAGCGGATTCGGTAGCAACACCGGGAAAAGAGGCGGATACTGGTGGCAAAGACAACCAGGACAAAGAACGGATTCTTGTGTATGCACATGACAGCAAGGAAGCCCATGACCTGGAAATGGTGCTTCAGTTTGCCGGGCATGTTTTCACCGAAGTGTTTGCCCTGGATCAACTGGAGAAGGAGCTTGAACAGAACCGCTTTTTGACGGTGATCATCACTGGCAGTATTTCCGAATCAGACCAGCAGCAGCTGGCTAGAATCATCTCTCATGCAGCGCCGGATATTCTACCCGTCGTTCTGTATGAATCCCCTGAATCAGATCAAAAACCGCTGGTGCTTGCCTATCCTGGTGAATGGATCACTCTTTCCCTTCCCCTGGTCAATACGGAGTTTTCCAGAGCTCTTGAGCAGGCGCGCGCTCGCGGGAACTCATGCCAAAGCACTTCACGCAGACCGACTCATCTCTTTCGCAGCCTTACCGGTCGCAGTGCGGCCATTCAGCAGATCCGCAGGGACATTGAAAAAGTGGGACCGACGGATGCCAATGTTTTGATACTGGGCGAATCCGGCACGGGAAAGGAAGTGGTGGCAAGGAATATCCATTATCACTCCAAACGGCGGGGAAAGACATTTGTGCCAGTCAATTGCGGCGCCATACCACGGGAATTGCTGGAGTCAGAACTGTTTGGGCATGAAAAAGGAGCGTTTACCGGAGCGCTGACGGCGAGGGACGGGCGTTTTGCCCTGGCTGAGGGAGGGACGCTGTTTCTGGATGAAATTGGCGAGATGCCCATGGACATGCAGGTCAAGCTGCTGCGCGTACTGGAAGAACGAACCTATGAACGGGTGGGCGGGAACCGGCAGATCAAGGCGGATGTGCGCATAGTCGCAGCCACCAATTGCAATCTGGAGAAAATGATTGCAGAAGGAAAGTTTCGTGAAGATCTGTTTTATCGCCTGGAAGTCTTTCCCATAAATCTACCGGCGTTGAGAGATCGCATCGAGGATGTTCCCCTGCTGATTGCGCAGCTCAATGATCGGCTGGAGCATGAAAAAAACTGCTCTGTCGATTTTTCTACCCAGGCAATAAAGGTGCTGTCGGAATATGCCTGGCCGGGAAATGTGAGAGAACTGGCAAACCTCATCGAGCGACTGGCAATCCAGTATCCCAACAGCGTGGTGCAGGTGCATGATCTGCCGCCAAAGTACCGGGGAGGCCATGTATCCGCAGATGACAACGGCTTGCAACTGGAATTCTTCAATGAACCCAGACAAAACAATCTGACGGGCTCTCCCGAGCCTGCCGTGGCCACGCCAAAACTCCCTGCCCAGGGGCTTGACTTGAAGTCCTACATTTCCGAGGTGGAAATGCAGCTTATTACCCAGGCTCTGGAAGAGACCAATGGCGTTATTGCCCATGCGGCCAAGTTGCTGGGCTTGCGCAGAACCACGCTTACGGAAAAAATGCGCAAGTACGGGCTGAACCGTCCCAAAACCGCGTAAGAAACGGCGGGAAAACGAGGCCGGTTTTTCCTCCTTGCTCGCTACGATCACCTGAACCCGACAGACTCCTGGACGGATTTTTTGTCCGCCTCAGTCCGCGTTTTTTTCCTGTTCCTGGGCAAGCCGGCGTCTCTCGCGCGCTTCCTTTTTCAGGACATGACAGATGATCAGATCCATATCCTCTTCGCGCATGTTTTTGAATTCCACACCAATCTTGTAGGGATAGCGCTCATCCTCGGCGGCTTCATTGCGCTGACAATAGACGACCTTGGCATAGGTAACGATGCCGGTATGGGAGGGCAGCAACAGCAGCCATAGTTCCAGCAAACTTCCCATTTCCATGGGTTTTTCCGCATGGAAGGAAGTGCCGCTGGCACTCAGACTCACCTGACGGGTAGGCATGTCTATCAGATCGTGTTCGGTTTCGAATGCCAGATCTGCAAGCAGGTCGAGTTTTTCATCGATCGCCTTGAGATAGGCTGCCAGCTCCCTGGATTGCTGTTCCAGTTTGGCGCGTGCCGGACGCAGTTTCTGATCGATGGCAAAAAAACGCGCCTTGATGGTAAAACTGCCTATATCTTTCGATGAACGCTTTGTTCCCGGCAGGGACTGCAAGTCGGTTACCTTGCGATATTTCAGAATGACCTGATCGGCTATGCGCAGAAAACTGCGGCGCTCGGAAATCTGATGACAGGATGGTTCCATTGTTCAAATCCTCTTTGTCCCGTAATGAGCTTGGTTCTTCAATCGTTTACCGCTGCTGGTTGTGAATCCTCTCGAAGTGACCCTGTATCCTTCCCCTTGTCGGTGTTTTCCGGCACCGGAGAACGGGGCGGTATGTCCTTGTCTTCGCCATATACCAGTGCAACCTCCACACGACGGTTTTTTGCGCGATTGGATGGCGTGTCATTGGGCGCCAGAGGCCGGGTATCGGCGAAAGCCTTTATCTCGAACCTTTCCTTGTCGATAGTGCTGTTTCGGCTCAGCTCGTGGAGTACGGTAACTGCACGTGAGGCGGACAGTTCCCAGTTGGAGCGAAAATGGGAATTGTGTATGGGTAGATTGTCCGTGTGCCCTGAAACCACAATCTTGCCGTTGCTGTGTTGTATGGCCTTGTTGATTTTCATGATGACTTCCTTGAAAGGTTCAATCATCTGTGCGCTTCCGGAAGGGAAGGAACCTTTTTCCTGAATTCGAATGACGATCTTCTGATCTTCGATGCTGACTTCGATAAGTCCTTTTTCGATTTCATCTTTCAGCGCCAGCTTGATTTTTTCTCCTTCCTTTTCGAGATCTGATTTTTTCCTGTCCCGGTTGGTGCCCAGCACCGGAAACTGATTGTAATCATCTGCGGTGGACTGGCGCACCTGATTCAAGGGCGTGGGCTTGGTTCGGCCTGGAGAAAACTCTCTGGCAATGATATTGATCCCCTTGGGGGGATCCTTTACCTTAACTTGCCGCTGTACGCCAAAAGCTTCGCTCATGGAGCCGGCCACCTGTTTGTATTTCTGTGCATCCATTTCCGAAAATGAAAACAGCAGAACAAAGAATGCCAGCAGAAGAGACATCAGATCGGCAAAGGTCATTACCCACATGGGTATGCCTTCGGGGCATTTTACCGTTTCACAATTGTCACTCATGATCGTCTCTCTCGCCTGTTCACGCCAGGCTCATTCTTTCTTTTGCTACTCAGGCAGCCTTGTCGGAACTTTCTCCATCGGGCAGATATGTCTGCAGCATGCCTTCTATCACTCTTGGGTTGAGTCCTTCCTGGATAGCACTTACGCCTTCCAGAATCATGGATTTGTTGATCCGTTCTTCCTTGTTGCGATGAGTAAGTTTGTCCGCGATGGGAAGCGCCAGGGCATTCGCAATGACTGCTCCGTAGAAGGTTGTCAGCAGAGCCACCGCCATGGCCGGTCCCAGAGCCTTGGGATCGTCCATGTTGGACATCATCTGTACCAGACCGATGAGAGTGCCGATCATTCCCATGGCCGGGGCGACATCGCCAATAGCCTTGAATATGTTGATTCCGTCTTCGTTTCTTTCAATGGACAGATTGATGTCCTGTCCGAGCATTTTTCTGACGAAATCGGAATCGTGGCCATCCACCAGAAGTTCGATGCCTTTTTTAAGAAACTTGTTTTCCACTTCCACCTGTTCCAGACCCAGCAATCCTTCCTTGCGCGCAATGTTTGCCAGCTCCACACTTTGTTCAATGAGTTCGGTGGGCTTTTGTGATTTGTAGATAAACGCCTTGCCCGCCACCTTGAATGCTCCCAGGGTAAGCGACAGGGGAAATTTCATCAGGGTTACCATCAGTGTTCCACCAACTACGATCATCAGGCCCGGAACATTGATGAACATGCCGAAATCGCCGCCCAATACGATAGAAACAGCTATGGCGCCGAATGCGCCAATTAGCCCGATCAGGGTTGCCAGATCCATATTCTGTATCTCCTGTTGATGTGGAAACTGCCGGTTACCTGAATGAAGCTGCTCATCAGGTATTGTTCATGCCTAGAATGTCGGTTGCTGCACAGATTTCTTTAGGTAAAAAGCTGAATTGGCATGGATTTGGCCGCTGAAAATGTCAGCTGTCGGCGGGAGCATGGAAAAGTTTTCTCGACGAAATTTGTCCTGACGCAAAGTGAAACAATTGCGGCAGATTCTTGCACCGGTGAGATCCGGGTTTTTGTTCAGGATGCAGACCCTGCAGGCGGAATGACCAATACCTGAACAAAGCGGAACAGAGATGGCCAGTCCGGCCCATTGCCAAGGGCCTATCCCGAATGAGACTGATTGCGGCCTTTGTGCTTGGAACGGTACAAGGCCTGATCGGCTCTTTCAAATGCCTCGGCAGGACTGTCACCTTTCTTGAATTCACTGACACCGCATGAAATGGTGATAGTGACCTTCTTTTCCCGAAAATGGAATGCGCAGGTTTCAATGGCATCGAGCAGTTTTTGCGCGATTCGCATCGCCCCTTCCGCATCGGTTTCAGGCAGCAGCAGCACGAATTCATCACCGCCATAGCGGGCAATAAGGTCGGTTTCCCGGGTCATTTTCTGGAGCTGGTTGGCGATGATGCGCAGGGCCTTGTCTCCGGCGCGATGGCCGTATTTGTCATTGATGTGCTTGAAATTGTCGATGTCCACAATCATCAGCGACAGAGGTTGGTGGTAGCGCTTCCAGCGTGTGTATTCCTGCTTCAGGCGTTCTTCATAGGCGTAGCGATTGGGTATCCCTGTGAGAGTGTCTGTCAGCGCCTGCAGGGAATGGGTACTGACCGTCTGGCGCAGTTGCTCTGTTTCACTTTCCAGCTCGTTCAGTCGCTGGAGAAGGCGTTCGGTCTTTTCTTCTGCCGCCTGAATCAGTTCCTGTTCCTGGCTTCTGTAGGTCTCCATGTGGCTGCGAATGGCATCCACCCGGTCCTGCACCAGAAGTTTGAGTTGCCCCAGATCGGTTGCGGTTTTTGCCTGGGATTCAATATCACAGGTTTGTTCCTCGATCTCTTCTTCCAGTTTGTGGTGGCATTCCTGGATGGCGCGGTTGCTTTCACTGGAATCCGCTATCGCTCCATCGATAAGGGTCAGCCGATTCATCAGTTGTTCCAGAAAATCTTCCAATCCCTTGCGTTCCCGGTTTACGACATCGCGTATGTCGCGAATCAGATTGCTGATGCCTGAAATCACCCGGGGAATATGTTCTATGTGGAAATCCTTTCCCAGGATGTTTTTGATATCGTCGATCTGGTCTTCCAGTTCAGCAGGGGTACACAAGTCATCCAGCAGGCGCAGAAGTTTTTCCTGGATATCCGCCAGCAATGATGCATTCACTTCCTCACCGTGACCATGATTGTCGCTGTTTTTGAAGAGCGAGGAAAACAACCCTTTTTGTCGGGGTGCGGGAGCCTCGACACTCTTTTGTTTCTGCTGGAGCGCCTGATTCAGGATGGGAAGGCATGCCTCAAGAGCAGAGGCGATTTGCTCGTTGCTTCGGGCGGTAGCAGTGTCGGCAATGATGCTGTCCAGGCTTTCCCTGATTGTGTCGGGCAGCTGGAGGGCGCGCAGAAAATCCGCCAGCATCCGGCCTGCTTCTTCGGTACGCATGGGCTTGTTGTCACCGGCCTGCATCAGAAAGCGATACAGTTTTTCGGATATATCTTTGAGATCCGGCAATTGCGTGGTTTTGCGCAGTTGTTCCTGCAGGGGGCCCAGCATCTTGTCCAGGTCGCTGTCCCAGCCATTGGTGGCCAGGATGAGACGTGTCAGGATTTCCTGAAAATATCTGGCATCCTCTTTCATGCGTATCTCGTCGTCTGGCTCCGCTTGGGTTGGAGAGATCTCCAGCGATATGACTTGCCTGTTCGGTTTCTGGGTTTTTCTGTTTAACCTGGACATTGTGTTTTGCTCATGTTCAGCCTTGGCAGTGGTGATTACTTCGCCGTTTCCCGTTTCAGGACATCAACCGCAAGGAAATGCCCCTGAATGTTGTTCTTCATACCCTGCGCCGACAGCCAAGTTGCTGCCGCTGGTTTTTCGACCGTGAGCCAATTCCGCTCATGCCTGTATATCGGCATGATTTCAATTAACTTTAGAGGGTAATGTCGCGATACCCGAAGGGGCCTGGAAAAACGCCTTCGGGATGCTGCTCGTGGGACGAGGCAGGCGATTTTGGCCTGTGATGATACAGAGAATGGAAGAGGGGACAGCAGGAGGCTGTCAGGCCTGACCCAGCAAACGGGATTGTCTGGTCGTCATGGTGCTGCCTTTGGCATCGTAGTTGACATCCTCGGGTTCTGTATCGCGTAACAGGCTGATGGCATGTTGCATGTGCTGCTCGTTCAGTTTGATGATGGCACCGTTCATCTGGTTGACTTCCCGGCAGCTGGCGGTGAGCAACAACAGTTGCTGCCACAGGGCGAGCAAGGCGTCAGCTTCTTCCTGAGTTTCGAGGAAAGCCTCCATGTCGGTGGAAGAAGAGTTTCCCGCCCATGAGGCGCGAAGCTGTTCCCGTTTTCGGGCAAAATCCTTCAGCTCATCGACAAGCCGGTTCTTTCGAGAAACGAGTTCAGACAATTCCTGCATATTTCCACTGGAGCCGAGCAGCAGAGTCTCCTGATTCAGGATGTGTTGCAACTTGTCCATGGCGGCATATTCTGCCTGCAACAGTGCATGCACATCGGCAGCGTGGGGCGTGCTGGTATTCGGTTTCATATCCTGTCAGCTCAGGGCTTGGGCTTGAGTGCCATGTCGAGTTCCATCATTTTTTCCGCGATCCGGGCGGGATCCACGGAATAGGAACCATCCATGATGGCCTGTTTGACCTGTTCCACTCTTTTTGTGTCTACTACCGGCTGATTATCCACGGCAACTCCCAGTTGTCCCAGACGAATGGCTGTTTCAGACAGGCTTACCGTATCGTTTACGGATGATTTTCCCGTGGCCTGGCGTGCGTCCGCGGCGTTGGTTTCATTGCCGTCAACGCGCTTGGAGTCTCCCGTCCTGGGAGTGACGCCAGAACCCAAATTGTTGATATCAATAGACATTATCAAGTTTCCTCGTAGATTTGGTGTACCTGTTCACCTATTGGATCGGCGTAGCAGGTCATTACTTAAGTCAAAATATTGACGGTTTTTCAAAGTGTATCAGGAATGAGACCTGGATCACTTGCCATAACCGCCCACCAGTACTTCACCGTTGGCAGTAACGGTTCCTTCAACAATACGCTTGGAGGACATGTTTTTTACCCTGATCAGTTCTCCCCTGGCGCCGCTGGCCATGGCTTTGCCCTGCATGTGTACGGATATGCCCCTTGCCTGTGATATCAGCACAACATTCTGACCTCTTTTGATGAGAGTTTGCGCCTTTATCATTCCGGGGGTGAGTGCAATTCCCGCGCCCAGATTGCGTTTCAGTCTCATTCCCACCAGTCTTTCAGCGTTCACATAATATCCTTGCGGCAGTTTGGCCAGATTACGTCGGGCCAGTTTCAAATGGGCAGGGGTGAGCAGGGTATTTCTGGGCAGTGCTTCTGTGGTGATGACTACCTTCTTGAATATGTTGACAGTAACCGGGACATACAGGCTCCAGGATTTGGTTCCGGGACAACGTATTCCCACTGTGGTATTGCCTGTGGTTCTGCCGCCATTGGGGAGAAATGCCTCAAGCTTCTGATCACAGTCATGCAGGCGAAGTCTTGGGTCAAGCCTGCCAACCTGAATTTCCACATCTTCGCCATTCATGTCCCTGGTGTAATCCTCCATGAAAGCCCTGGCCAGGGATACAATGCTGTCATGGCTTTGAAAACCGGAGTTTTCAGCCGCACTGGTCGTCTGGATCCAGAGAGCAGACAACAGAACTGAAATCGGAATCAACGGGTAGCGCATACTTCTCTAATTACACGGGGTTACTCGGTTTCTTGTTCTTAACCTGTCAGCAATATTCATGCCTGATGGTCAGGTATTTTTGTAACGTATGCGGTAAGGCATTGTAAATAATGTAAAAAATGGATTATATGGCGATCAGTCCGGATGTCATTGCAGTGTTTATAGTACTCAGAAATCATTTTTTGTGCTGCGCAAGACATCATTTTGACGCTTGAGTGACAGGAATACTCCCACTGCCTGATCATCCGTCTGGCAGGGCTGCATGTTTTTCCCCTTAGGGGATCTCGAAAAATTCCTTCCATGGAATTTTTCTTGTCGCAAAGAGAAAATGCGATTTCCTCTTTGCTCACATTTTCAATCACTTGTGGTGATCGAAAATGGTGGAACATCCCTGTCCCACTCGGGCATCTCGTTTTTTCGAGATGCCCTTTATATATAAGAGGTGTCTCCAAAGTTCGAGACGTGCTATTGCTCCTGCTGGTTTGCCGCTCATGGCAGCCAGCGGCAATAACTTGCCGTGTTGCCGTTGCCTGAGGCTATCTGTTAATCGCAACATATTGAAAATACGAAAAAAGTTGGTATTGGCATGAATATCGCATTGTAATTCTCGAAGATTTAAGTTGGAGAGAAACATGCCGCTATCATTCGATTCTGCTCTGGGTATACATGTCAAGGCGCTTGAAGTGCGTGGCAAACGTACCGAACTTCTGGCGTCCAATATTGCGAATGCGGATACTCCCGGCTACAAGGCCCGGGATATCGATTTCCGTGCAGTGCTGTCGAATGCCCGTAATCAAACGGGTTTTCACCTGCGCAGTACCAACGAACGGCATATTGCCGCGGGAAACGATTCCGTTTCCTCATCTCTTCTCTACCGTGTCCCACTGCATCCTTCCCTGGACGGAAACACCGTGGATGGGCAGATGGAAAAGGCTGAGTTTTCCGAAAACGCCCTGCGCTATCAGGCCAGCCTGACATTTCTGGATCGCAAATTCAAAGGGCTGATTGGCGCCCTCAAGGGAGAATAGACATGGCTCTCTACGACGTATTTCGTATATCCGGTTCCGCGCTCAGCGCCCAGTCCGTGCGTCTGAATACGGTTTCCAGCAATCTTGCCAATGCGGATTCCGTAAGTGACAGCCCGGAGAAGGCCTACCGGGCCCGCGAGCCGGTATTTGCCGCGGTGCTTTCAGCGCTGGATGCCAGTCAGGCGTCGGTGGGGGTAAGGGTCGCGGGCATCGTCGAAAGCCAGCAGGAAATTCCCCGCGACTACATGCCGGATCATCCGCTGGCGGATCGGGATGGCTATGTTTACAAATCCAATGTCAATACCGTGGAAGAGATGGCCAATATGATTTCTGCATCCCGTACCTACCAGAACAATATTGAAGTATTGAACACTTCCAAACAGCTTCTGCTGAAGACATTGAATCTGGGCCGCTAGGAGGAGTATCGGAAATGATAAACGATGTATCCAATCCGGACCTGGGAGCAATGCAGGCAGCACCCGAGAGCACGGGCCGGCCCAGTTCCGACATGGGGCAGGCGGATTTTCTGGAACTCATGCTGGCGCAGATGAAAAACCAGGATCCGACCAAGCCACTCGATCCCAATGATTTCATGAGCCAATTGGCCCAGTTTTCCACCGTCAACGGAATCGAGGAGCTGAAACAGTCTTTTGATAATCTGGCAAACATTCTTGTTTCCGATCAGTCACTCAAAGCGGCTGCCCTGGTGGGGCACGAAGTGATGATGCCGGGGAACAGCGCATTTCTCGAAGAAGGCGGGGATGTTGCCGGGCAGGTTCTTCTCAATGACAGCGTCACGGACATGAATATCAAGATCTATGACGCACAAGGATCACTGGTTCGCACCATTCCCATGTCTGCCCAGGGAGCTGGTCTGGTGCAGTTCAAATGGGATGGATTCATGGAAAGTGGTGATCCGGCCTCTCCCGGCAACTACAAGATCATAGCTGAGGTACTGGTTGGCGACACGGTGCAGGAAGCAGCGCTGGAACTCCGCGCCCAGGTACAAAGTGTCAGCCTGAGTCCCTATGGGGGCATTTTGTTGAATCTGGACAATGGATCCTCAGTGCCATGGGAATCCATCCAGACCATCATGTAACGATTTACAGAAAACAGAGAAAGGAGAAAAAATCATGTCATTCAATACAGCACTGAGCGGGATCCGGGCGGCTTCCGGTGATCTCGGCATCATCGGCAACAATATTGCAAACGCAAACACCACGGGTTTCAAAGGCTCCCGCGCCGTGTTTGGCGATGTGTATGCGGCCAGCCTGATGGGAGCGCCGGGTACCGCCATTGGTCAGGGCGTTCGTCTCAAGGGGGCGGCGCAGATGTTCGGCCAGGGCAATATCGCATTTACCGGTAATGCCATGGATCTGGCCATCAACGGCCGGGGATTTTTCCAGCTCGCGGATACGGGAGGCGCCACGGTATATACACGGGCAGGCAATTTCCATCTGGATCGTGATGGCTATGTAGTAAACAGTGAAGGCTTGTATCTGATGGCACGTTCCGCAGATACCAATGGCGCGATCACTGGTGGCGTATCGCCGCTGCAGATCGACACTTCCTATGCGGATCCCAATCCCACTACCACTCTGAATGCCAACATCAATTTTGATTCTCGCGCCGGGGAGACAGACAGTTCCTGGGCTTTGATCGGCGGCGTGCCTGATCCCGCCGGATACAACTCCACCACAACCACATCTGTGTATGACAGCCAGGGAAATCCCCACGACATCACCCTGTATTACAGCAAGCAGGATCCGGCTACCAATCCCAATACCTGGACAGTTCGCACCATGATAGACGGGGTGGTGCAGGATACCAGCACGGTAACCTTCAATGATGATGGTTCTTTCAACAGCCCGCCCAACATCACCCTGACCTGGAACCCTTCCGGTGGCGCCACCCCAGGCCAGACCATCACCATCGACCTGTCCAAGAGCACCCAGTACGGAAGTGATTTTGCGGTCAACTCCATTTATCAGGATGGCTTCTCCACCGGCCAGATACTGGGAGTGGATATCGACCAGGAGGGAACCGTGTTCGCCCGCTATACCAACGGTCAGTCCCGCAGCATTGGACAGGTAGTGCTGGCCAATTTTGCCAATGAGCAGGGGCTGCAACCTTTGGGAGACACCAACTGGGCCAATACCTTTGCTTCCGGTCCTCCGGTAGTGGGCTCTCCAGGCACATCCGGCCTGGGTCTGATCCAGTCCGGCGCACTGGAAGAGTCCAATGTGGATCTCACGGAGCAGCTGGTGAAGATGATCGTTGCCCAGCGTAACTTCCAGGCCAATGCCCAGACCATTCAGACGGAAGACACGGTCACCCAGACCATCATCAATCTGCGCTGATACAGGTAAGCTGATATGGATCGCATGCTCTACATCGCCATGACCGGGGGCCGGGAGATCATGAACTCCCAGGCCGTGAATACCAATAATCTGGCGAACGCAAGCACTACCGGGTTTCGCGCGGATCTGGAGTCGTTCACCAGCATTCCCGTCTGGGGGGATGTGCATCCCGACCGGGTCTATGCCGCGGCGGAAGGCATGGGCGTGGACCTCAGCGGGGGCGCCATACGGAGTACCGGCAGGGATCTGGATGTCGCCATCAAGGGTGATGGCTGGATCGCTGTCCAGGCTCCCGATGGTTCCGAGGCCTACACCCGTGCGGGGGATCTCCGGGTGGATGCGTTTGGCATTCTGACCACCGGAGCCGGTTATCCGGTGCTGGGTGAAGGCGGCCCCATTGCCGTTCCCCCCAATGGCAAACTGACCATTGGCGCTGACGGAACCATAACAGTGCAACCGCTGGGGCAGGGGGCGAATGCCCTGGCCATCGTGGATCGAATCAAACTGGTGAATCCTCCCGGCAGCGCCCTGATCAAGGGCGAGGAAGGCCTGATGCGGATGCCTGGCGGCGGTCAGGCAGAGGCAGATGCGGGCGTTACCCTTGCCTCGGGAGCCCTGGAATCGAGCAATGTGAATGCTGTGGAGTCCATGGTGCGCATGATTGAACTGGCGCGACAGTTCGAAATGCAGGTGAAGATGATGAAAACCGCGGAAGACAACGACCGGGCGGCGGCAAAGCTCATGAGCATGAGTTGATCCATCCACCCTTGTAGTGAATGTAACAAAGGAGAAAGAAAATGAATCCCGCACTCTGGATAGCAAAAACCGGTCTCGAAGCGCAACAGACCCGCATGGCCAATATTTCCAACAATCTGGCGAATGCTTCCACGACCGGTTTCAAACGGTCGCGGGCGGTGTTTTCCGATCTGCTCTATCAGAATCTGGCGCAGGTGGGCGCGCAGTCCTCCCAGGATACTCAGCTGCCATCCGGTCTGAATCTGGGAACGGGCGTGCGCACCGTTGCTACGGAAAAGCTTTTTACCCAGGGCAATATCGTGCAGACCGGTAATGCCCTGGATGTCGCCATCCAGGGCAGAGGATTCATGCAGGTTCTCATGCCGGATGGTTCCCTCGCCTACAGCAGGGATGGCACCATGCAAATGGATGCCCAGGGTCAGCTGGTGACTTCCATGGGATATCTCATACAGCCAGGCATCAGTATTCCGGACAATGCCCAGAGTATCACTATCGGTTCTGATGGCACGGTATCGGTTGTTACCGCAGGCAATGCTACGCCCACCCAGGTAGGGAATATTCAGCTGGCGGATTTCATCAATCCTTCCGGATTGCAGGCCGTGGGTGACAATCTCTTTGTCGAATCCGGTTCCAGTGGCGCACCCCAGGTGGGCACGCCGGGACTCAATGGCCTGGGCACTCTAATTCAGGGTTCTCTGGAAAGTTCCAATGTGAATACCGTGGAAGAACTGGTTAACATGATCGAAACCCAGCGCGCCTATGAAATGAATTCCAAGGCCATTTCCACCGCAGATCAGATGCTGCAATACGTCAGCAACAACCTCTAGGAGTAGCCAGGCCATGATTTCAAGCGCAAGACAGGATTTCTCGCTGATCATTGTGCTGTTCGTGCTGGCGCTGGTTCTTTCCGGGTGTTCCACGCCGAAGATGGGAGAAAACAGCTATCAGGCCACCCAGCCGGTGTATGTCGTCCAGCCACCCGCAACTACGGGAGCCATCTATCAGGCAAGTACGTCCATGTCGCTGTTTGAAGACATCAAGGCCAAACATGTAGGTGACATCCTTACCATTGTCCTGAATGAAAAGACCAATGCGGAAAAGCGGGCCGATACCACCGTGGACAAGTCTTCTGAAACGGGGATAGGGGTGCCCAAGCTGTTTGGCCAGACAGTACCGGAGCTGGAGAACAGTATCAATGCCGGACACAAGTTCGAGACGGCAGGCGACAGCAAGCAGAGCAACAAGCTCGAAGGCAGCATTACGGTTACCGTGGCGGCAGTGCTGGCCAATGGCAATCTCGTTGTACAGGGAGAAAAGTGGATCACCATCAATCATGGTAAGGAATTCATTCGCATTCGTGGCATCGTGCGACCCATGGATATTGGCCCGGACAACAGCGTTTCCTCTACCAAGGTGGCGAATGCCCAGATTCTTTACAGTGGCAAGGGGACACTGGCGCGGGCCAACAAGCCCGGCTGGCTGACAGAATTTTTCCTCAGTCCCCTGATGCCATTCTGAGCAGGTACGAAACTCATGAAAAAGCTGAAAACAGGAGTCATGACATTCTTTCTCGCGTTGCTGATGACATCACCGTTGCGCGCAGAGAGAATCAAGGATCTTACCTCCATAGCCGGTGTCCGTGAGAACCAGCTGGTGGGATATGGGTTGGTAGTAGGCCTGGATGGTACTGGAGACAAGACCAGCCAGACCCAGTTTACCGCACAAAGTCTCAAAAGCATGCTGGCGCAACTGGGTGTGGTGGTGCCCCCCGGAGTCAATCCGAAACCAAAGAATGTCGCCGCAGTAATGATCAGCGCCAATCTGCCGCCTTTTGCCAAACCCGGCCAGGCCATAGATGTCACGGTTTCCTCTCTGGGCAATGCCAAGAGTCTGCGAGGTGGAACCCTGTTGATGGCTCCTCTGAAGGGTGCTGATGGAAATGTCTATGCCATAGCTCAGGGTAATCTGGTGGTGGGCGGTCTGGGTGTGGAAGGCAGCGATGGATCCAAGGTTACGATCAATATTCCCAGTGTCGGGCGCATTCCCAACGGCGCTACGGTAGAACGTTCAGTTCCCAGTCCATTTGCCGATGCGGAGCGTCTGATACTGAATCTGCACAATGCGGATTTCACCACTGCGCACAGAATCGTCAAGGCGATCAATGCCATGATCGGCGAGGGCACCGCCAGAGCCCTGGATGGGGGCTCGGTAGAAGTCAGGGCGCCCCGGGATGCGGGACAGAAAGTGGGCTTTGTGTCCATTCTGGAAAATATCGTGTTGGAGCCGGGAGAGGCTGCAGCCCGGGTGGTAGTCAACTCTCGCACCGGTACCGTGGTCATCGGCAGTCATGTACGGGTCATGCCCGCGGCTGTGGCTCATGGGACTCTGATCGTGACTATCTCCGAGGATACTTCAGTAAGTCAGCCCGGTCCCTTTGCGCGGCGGGGATCAACGGAAGTGGTCACCCAGTCCAGTGTCCAGGTCGATCAGGAAGATGCACGCATGTTCCTGTTCAAGCCTGGTGTAAATCTCAACGATATCGTCGAGGCGGTAAATCGTGTTGGCGCCGCACCGGGGGATCTGGTGGCCATTCTGGAAGCGCTCAAGGAAGCAGGCGCCCTGCATGCGGAATTGATCATTATCTGATGGTGGGTGAGCATGAATACGCCTCTGAACAATGCCGGCATCTACACCAGCTTCAGCGGGCTGACGGAGCTCAAGGCCGGCGCGCGCAAGCAATCGCCGGAAGCGCGCAAGGAAGTGGCGCGCCAATTCGAGGCCATGTTCATACAGATCATGCTCAAGTCCATGCGTGAAGCCTCGGAACCCGGAATTGATGGAGAAGGCGAACAGGTTCGCTTCTACCAGGAGATGTTCGATCAGCAGATTGCCCTGGATCTGGCTCGCAACAAGAGTATGGGCCTGGCGGACAGCTTTGAGCGTCAGCTTCAGCCAGCGGCCAGTGCAGAGACATCAGTCTCCCTGCCATCACGGGGGACGTTCATTGCGCCGCGACCTGAAATGTCATCACGTCAGCCGGATAAACAGAATGAACCAGCCGGGCCAACCAGGGAAACCGGGGCTACAAGGGAAACCGCCTCGTCCTCCTGGATGCCGGCCGATCCTGAAGAATTCGTTCGTCGTTTGTGGCCTGCGGCGCGCAAGGTAGCGGAAAGCCTGGGATTGATGCCGGAGGTTCTGGTCGCCCAGGCGGCACTGGAAACCGGATGGGGGAAAAGCATGCCCGCTGACCGGCAAGGGAGCAGCATGAATCTGTTTGGAATCAAGGCGGATGGCGGATGGAAAGGAAGGAGTGTTGGAGTATCAACCATGGAATACCGGCAGGGAAGCATGCTCAGAGAACGCGCAGAATTCCGCTCTTATGATTCTCCGGAAGCCAGCATGGAGGACTATGCCCGTTTCCTGCAGGAAAATCCCCGCTACCGGCAGGCGCTGGAAAATACTGGTGATTCCCTGCGCTACCTGCAGGAATTGCAGAAAGCAGGATATGCCACCGATCCGGATTATGCCGGAAAAATACACGCCATCATGAACAGTGAACGGTTCAACGGCATAGTGGACGGGTTGCGTGCCGGATAATCGCATTTTCCGGTTCCGGGGTTGAAAAAGTCCAGGAAAGGACTTTTTCAACATCCTGTTAAGTTATCCGGATAGTTGCCGATATTGCTGATGGAGACATGTGAACGGGAGCCGTGTTCCGGCCATTGGCAGCCTGGATGAGGTTCTCGAAGTGTGCTGATCAAACCCGTAAAGGGTTTCCCGGCACCTGACAAAGACTCCACAATACACAACAGGAGAATACAAATGGCCGGTGCAAGCAGTCTGCTCGGAATTGGAATATCCGCATTGCAGGCATACCAGCGCTCGATGAATACCACGGGCCACAACATTGCCAATGCCAATACGCCGGGATACAGCCGGCAGCGGATCAATCTGACCTCCGCTCCTCCGCAGTTTTCCGGATATGGTTATGTGGGAACCGGTGTGCGTACCGGTTCGGTGCAACGCTTTTATGATGCGTTCATCGGCAATCAGGTGCGAAGTTACACTTCCTCCACCACGGAATTTTCCACCCTGCATCAATATGCCGCACAGATCGACAATGTGCTGGCGGATCCGGATGCAGGTCTGAGCACCGCCATGCAGCGATTCAACAATGCGGTCCAGGATCTTGCCAATGATCCGGGGTCCATGGCCGCCAGACAAGTGCTGGTCAGCGAAGGGAAGGGACTGGTGGATCGTTTCCACAGCCTGGGAAACTGGCTCGACGACATGGATGCCCAGGTAAATGGTGAGTTGCAGGCGAGTGTCACCAATGTCAACCGCCTTGCTGCGAGCATCGCCGATCTCAACGAGAAAATTGTTCTTGCTTATGGCGCGGGAGCCGGACAGCCACCAAATGATCTTCTGGATCAAAGGGACATGCTTATCCAGGAGTTGTCCGAAGAAGTCAATGTAAGCACACTAGAACAGGAAGACGGCGCAGTCAACATCATGATAGGCACCGGGCAGGCGCTGGTTGTTGGCAATACCAGCAATACTCTGGCCACCTACAAGGGGCCGGGTGTGCATGCGCCCTTGAAGATTGCCTTGCGTATAGGAGCAAACGGCAATGTTCCAATCACCGAGCAGCTTTCCGGCGGTAAGATTGGCGGCGTGCTGGGGTTTCGCGAGCGGGTGCTGGAGCCGGCGGCCAATGAGCTCGGCAGAACCGCCATTGGCCTGGCGCAGTTTTTTAATGAGCAGCATGAAAAAGGCGTGGACATCAATGGTCAGCTTGGCAGAGCCTTTTTCAGTTTTCCCGAGCCACAATGGGACAGCTACCCGGGGGTAAGCAGCAGCCTGTCGGTTTCCTGGGATGATATCGGCCAGGTTACTGGCGCCAATTACAAGCTGCAGTTCGATGGCAGCAACTGGGCCATGACACGCACGGATACTGGCGCTGCTGTCGCCATGAGCGGCTCCGGAACTGCGGCTGATCCATTCATCGTTGACGGTTTGCGTATCGTCGTGGATCCGGCCGCCGCGAGTGGCGACAGTTTTCTTGTGCAGCCCACCCGCCAGGGAGCCTCTTCCCTGCAAGCGCTCATCGACGATCCTGGTCTGATTTCTGCGGCCTATCCAGTGCTCGCCACGGAATCTCCTGCCAATACCGGCAATGGAAACATCAGCGTGCCGGAAATCACGGATATTGGCAATCCGGCTTTTCAGTCTTCTCCAGGAAGTCTTTCACCACCGCTGATGATTCGCTTTACCAGTCCAACCAGCTATGAGATCTACGACAACAGCAATCCCGGTTCGCCGGCGCTGCTGGAATCCGTGAGCGGCTATGATCCCGCAGCAGGCGCCGATGTCTTTCCCACCCCTGGAGGGCTGGATTTCGGTTATCAGATTCATCTCAGTGGAGATCCTGCCGCTGGTGACGAGTTCAATATCGGCTATAACGGCAACGGAATCGGCGACAACAGGAACGCTGTGGCGCTCGGGCAGATATTGGGCGGAAAGATCATGGGAAATGGCACGGAGAGTCTTTCCGACGTTTATAACAGCCTGGTGTCCGACGTGGGAACCACCACCCGGCAGGCAGATCTGGCGGAGCGTTCCCATGGGCAGTTGTTGCAACGTTCGCTGGATGCCCGGGATGCGGTTTCCGGAGTCAATCTCGATGAGGAGGCGGCCAACCTGGTTCGTTTCCAGCAGGCCTACCAGGCTGCGGCTCAGGTTATTGCGACAGCCAATGAAATGTTCGATACGCTGCTTGGTGCAGTGAGGAGATAAGCGAAATGCGCATATCAACGGCTCAATGGTACCGTCAGGGCGTGGATTCCATGCTACGCAATCAGAGTGACTTGTCCAGAACTCAATTGCAGTTGGCCTCCGGGCAGCGCCTGCTTTCCCCGGCAGACGATCCCTCGGCGGCAACTCGTGTCCTGGAACTGGATTCCATGCTGACTGCTGTAACTCAGTATTCGAGAAATGCGGATATGGCGGAATCGCGGCTACGCAGGGAAGAAGACGTGCTGAACGGGGCAGGGGATATCCTGCAGCGGGTCCGGGAACTGGCGGTGCGCGCCACCAATGGTTCACTCAGTGCCGGTGACAGACAGGCCATTGCTGCTGAAGTCCGCCAGCATCTGGACGGACTGCTGGCGCTGGGAAATGCCACGGATACCAATGGTGAATATGTGTTTGGCGGATACCGGACAGATGCAAAGCCCTTTGCCGACAGCGGTGGCGGTGTCTACAGTTATCAGGGAGATCAGGGGCAGCGTCTGCTGCAGATTGGAAGTTCCCGCCACGTTGCAAGCAATGATCCGGGAGATTCCATATTCATGGGGATCGATGATGGCGCCGGGGGAAGCACCAATGCCTTCGCCATTCTTCATGACTTTGCTGTCGATCTGGAGAACAATACACCCAATGCCGCCACCCTGACCGCGCTGGACAATGCCATGGACAGGGTACAAGGGGTGCGCACCAGACTTGGCGGGCGTATGAATGCCATAGACAACCAGCGGGGCATCAACGACTCCTTCAGCCTGGTCATGCAGCAGAACCGTTCGGATCTGGAAGACCTGGATTATGCCGAGGCGGTCAGCCGGTTGCAGCAGCAGCAGCTCATTCTTCAGGCGTCACAACAAAGCTTCATGAAAGTAGAAGGTCTTTCCCTGTTCAACTATCTGTGATGACGCTTGTGGCGTCACATGGTTTGTTGCGCATGTCTCTGGAACCGGAAAAGATGATTTTCCGATTTTCTCATTTTCAATGACTCGCAATCCAATATACAGCTCCGATGAGAATTTTCATGTAGCCAGACGAATCAAGAGTTTGCGCGATGCGCCCTGAAGAACCCACTAATCTGAATATCTCGACTTGAAAGCCCGATGATTGTGCCGAGATTGTTGTTCAGAGGCGACACCGATTGAATCAATAGCTGTGCTTATTGATGATCGAGGAAATATCGTCTCTGAGCGACAAGACCGGTGCAAGGGCGGGGATAACGAGCTCCTGGTGAAATATTCGGGCCAATTCAGGTTTAAGTTTTTTTCCCGACGGACGACTTTAGGGGTGGAAGCGGTAATTATCTGTGAGCAAAAAGATATGTCCGCTAAGTACAAACAGCAACCGGCAGCCCCGGTTGTGTAATCTGGGAGATTACGACCATGCCTATGGTAATCAACACGAATGTCATGTCGCTGAATGCTCAGCGCAACGTCAACAAAACCAACAACCAGCTCGCCACCGCCATGCAGCGACTGTCATCCGGTATGCGTGTGAACAGCGCCAAGGATGATGCGGCTGGCCTGTACACCATCAACCGCATGACCGCGGATATCAAGGGTTTGAACCAGGCCTCGCGCAATGCGGCGGACGGCATTTCCCTGGCGCAGACCGCGGAAGCCGCCCTGGGCCAGATTGGTGACAACCTGCAACGCATTCGGGAGCTGGCAGTACAGTCTGCGAACGGTACCGTCGAAGATCGTACCGGCATGCAGGCCGAAGTGGATCAGCTCAATGCGGAAATCACCCGCATCGTGGACAACGTCAAGTTCAATGGCGTCGCCCTACTGGATGGGAGCACGGCCTCCATCACCTTCCAGGTAGGTCAGGACAATGGCGAAACCATTTCTGTCAGCCTGTCTGACATGACCACCCTGCAGGGTTATGACACTGGAGGTGGTGGTGCTACGGATGGTTTTGACATCAGCACCCAGGCGGCTGCCCAGGCCGTGCTGGACAGCACCAATGCCGCCAGCGTGGATGCGGATATCGATGCGATTTCCAGCGCCAGAGCTACTTTTGGTGCGGTACAGAACCGTTTTGATGCGGTCATCAGCAGCATCAGCAGCTATACCGAGAACCTGTCGGCTTCCCGCAGCCGGATTCAGGATGCTGATTTTGCAGCAGAAACAGCCAATCTGACCAAGGTTCAGATTCTCCAGCAGGCCGGCACCGCCATGCTTGCCCAGGCGAATGCCGCGCCGCAGAACGTTCTTTCTCTCCTGCGTTAATTCCTGCACATCCTGCTTGGGGCTCTTGCGAGCCCCTTTTTTTTGCTTTTTCCTGACCTGGCAAGATTTTCTTTCGGAAATTTTTCCACATCCGGGCATAGTGTTATTTTTTTGTCAAAACAAGTAATTGAAAAATATATAAAAAGTTGGGTGCGTTGTCTTTTTCCAGAACGCCTTAAGTTCTCTGCTGATCGGGCGATGAGATAACTGGAAGCGGTAATTATCTAAACCAAAAAGATATGTCCGCTAAAGACAAACGACACAGGCGTTCAATCCGTCCTGTGCAGCATAGGAGACTATGACCATGGCAATGGTAATCAACACCAATATCATGTCGCTGAATGCCCAGCGCAATGTCAACAAAACCAACAACCAGCTGGCCACTTCCATGCAGCGCCTGTCTTCAGGACTGCGTGTGAACAGTGCCAAGGACGACGCAGCCGGCCTGTACACCATCAACCGCATGACCGCGGATATCAAGGGTTTGAATCAGGCTGCGCGCAATGCGGCGGATGGTATTTCACTGGCGCAGACGGCGGAAGCCGCCCTGGGCCAGATTGGTGACAACCTGCAACGTATCCGCGAGCTGGCGGTACAGTCTGCGAACGGTACCGTCGAAGACCGCTCCGGCATGCAGGCCGAGGTAGACCAGCTTACTGCGGAAATCTATCGTGTGGTCGGCAATGCCAAGTTCAACAGTGTTCAGCTTCTGGACGGCACTTCCGGCGCCATCACCTTCCAGGTAGGTCAGGACAACGGCGAAACCATTTCTGTCGCCCAGGGTGACATGACCGGGCTCAATGCCTATGGCGCCGCCGCCGGCACCGTGGATATCAGTTCCCAGGCGGCAGCTCAGGCAGTACTTGCCAGTGGCGCTACTGGTATCGATGCCGATATCGATACAGTGTCCAGCGCCAGGGCCACTTATGGCGCGGTTCAGAACCGTTTCGAGGCGGTCATCAGCAGCATTCAGAGTTATACCGAGAACCTTTCCGCATCCCGCAGTCGTATTCAGGATGCCGATTTTGCTGCGGAGACAGCCAATCTGACCAAGGTTCAGATTCTGCAACAGGCTGGTACCGCCATGCTTGCCCAGGCGAATGCCGCACCGCAGAACGTGTTGTCACTGCTGCGATAGGCAATAGCAAACAGCAACCTGTCCGGCGCCAATGCCGGTCAGGTTGTCGGTGAAGGCAGAGAACAGGATCATGGCGAATGAAATCGATTCCAATGTGATACCGCTGATGCGAACTGCTGTCCCGGTTTCGATTGGGGTTCCCCCGGTGGAAGATGGCCAGAAATTGCCGCAAGACGGTAATTCCTTGCCGTCGGAGAAGCGTGCAACGCCATCCTCTGAAGTGCTGTCGTCCGCAGTGGACAAAATGAATCAGTATGTCCAGGCCATACGCCGTGAGCTGGAATTCAGTATTGATGAAAACAGCGGGCGAACCGTAATCAAGGTGCTGGATGCGGAAACCAAGGAGGTCATCCGTCAGATCCCTGCCGAGGAAGTGGTGTCTCTCGCGCAAAATCTGGCCAGACAAGAAAGCGTTCTGTTCTCCGGGGAAACCTGAGTTGGCATGACGATTGCACGATTATTTGTATGCATAACCCTGCAGTGAGGCAATGATGATTACAGCACCGGGAGTCGGATCAGGTCTGGATGTACAGTCCATCGTCAGCCAGTTGATGGCGCTGGAACGCCGTCCGCTGGAAGCGTTGGCGCGCCGCCAGGATCAGTATGAAGCACAGCTGAGCGCATATGGCCAGCTCAAGAGTGCGCTTTCCGGTTTTCAGAAGGCCATGGATGATTTGGGAAAAACAGACTCCTTCAAGATCTATGCGGCGACGTCCAGTGATGAAAATGTCCTGCAAGTGAGCGCCAACAGCAATGCTTCCCTGGGCACCTACAATGTCCGGGTGGAGCGTCTGGCTTCCAATCACAAGATGGCTTCCGGTGAATTCCTCGATTCCACCTTGTTTGGTGGATCCGCAGGTGACAGCCTGGATATCCAGGTCGGGTCGAATGCGAGCAACGCCATCAGCATCGATTTGAGTACAGCCCGGTCACTCACGGATATTCGCGACCTGATCAATGAAGATGCAGCCAATCCGGGGGTTACCGCAACCATCATCAATGGCAACAACGGTAATCAGAAACTGGTGCTTACCGCGGATGAAACGGGCAGCGCCTCGGCCATTTCCCTTTCCTATGGCGGAAATCTCGATGCATCCACCTTTGGCATGCAAACCCTGAACAATATTGGCGGAGATACCAGCCTGCTTGATTCCGAAGTCAGTGTGGACGGATACAGCATTACCCGTTCCGGAAATACCCTGACAGATGTCATCCAGGGAGTAACCCTGAATCTTCAGTCGGCTCTTCCCGGGACAGACATCCAGGTGAATGTGGAACGGGATGTTTCGGCGGTGGAAGAGTCGGTGCAGGGTTTTGCTGATGCCTACAATGATTTGCGCAGCAGCATTCGCAGTTTGCGAGAAGGTCAGCTGGAAGCAGATAGTACCCTGTTGAGCATCGAACGGGGTCTGCTCGGAATTCTCAATGATCCGACCGGCACGGGAACTTTCAGTCACCTCACGGAAATCGGGGTATCCATTCAGAAAGACGGCAGCATGAGCGTCAACAGCAGTCGCCTCGCAAGTGCCCTGAATAGCGATTATTCATCAGTTGCTGACTTGTTTGCCAATGCCGACAGCGGCTATGCCGTGCGCCTGGGAACTCTTACCGGAATGTGGCTGGAGGATGGCGGACTGATCGAGTCCCGTACCGACGGGCTCGATTCCCGTATAGAGGACCTGGGAGACAGACAAAATGCCATGGATCGACGTCTTGCCCAGGTGGAGGCGCGTTATCTGAGACAGTTTTCCAGTCTTGATTCCCTCATGTCACAGCTGCAGGGTACAAGCAATTTTCTGACATCTCAGTTGGCTTCCTTGCCAGGTGCCAACGGCTAGACAATGGCCAGCACTGATCGTACTGAACCGAAAACCATCATCCTGAACCAGGACACAGCGGAGAAATGCAAATGAGCTATCCAGCCACACAGAATGCAGCCAGTCATTACAGCAATGTAGATACCTATACCGGGGTGAGCGGCGCGGATTCCCATCGCCTGGTGCTGATGCTGCTCAATGGCGCACTGAGCAATATCGCGGTCGCCAAGGGGAGTATGGAGCGTGGCGATGTGCCGGCCAAAGGTGAGGCCATCGGTCAGGCCATTTCCATTGTCAACGGGCTTCGCAGCAGCCTGAATCTTGAGCTTGGTGGCGAGCTGGCGGAGAACCTGGATCGCCTGTATGAATACATGGAAAGGAGATTGCTGGATGCCAATCTGCACAGTGATGCCGGAATTCTGGAAGAAGTATCCAGCCTGCTTCATGAAATCAAAACGGGCTGGACAGCCATTCCCCAGGAAGTGCGATCCAATCCAATGGCGGCGGGCGGGGCAGAAGGGACGGCTCCGGGTGTGGGCTGAGTCTGCCGATGGCGCATGTTTCATGAACACACAGGATCAGGAATTGCAGGAGCTGATGTCCCTGCACGAACAGATGCTGTACTGGGCTCAGGAAGGTAACTGGGCTGAAGTGGCTGCCACAGAAGAGATTCGTCGGGACCGGTTGCAACGGTTTTTTCGCCATCCCATGGTGGAGGAAAGAGCGGAACTGGTTCGCTCATCCGTGAAAATCATGCTCGAGACCAACAGTCGTATTATGGATCTGGTGCAAAAAGGCCGTGGGGATATGGAGCAGGAGATCAGCTCGATTCGCAAAGGCCGGCGTGCGCTGGCGGCGTATGGAGAGAATACCCAGCGCAGTGGGAAAGGCATGAGCGAAAAGTCCTGAGTCCGGTATCCGGTTCTCCATGTGGTTGTTCAGTAATTGCTCCACAGGGCGTCTTCCCTCCCGTTTTCCCTGCTCCACACCAGCTCGCCAATGACTTCGAATTTGGCAACCGACATGGCGCCCCGTTTGCTGCGTTTCCCGGATGCATCCGACAGGGCGTCGAGAATATCTTCCCGGCAAGCTTCGTAGATCTTGAAGGGTTCGAAATCCGCATCGAGCAAGACCAGGGCAATATGGGTCCAGTCTCCGTTGGTATTCAGCTGACCGATGCGGTACCCGGGTTTTCCTTCCTGAAAGATGACTCGACCCTTGATCTGATATCGCCTGTCCGCATTTTCGCCGGTTCCTTCGGCATCTACGCCAGGTTGCCGGGGATCCAGCAACTTCAGGTCAAGATGGCGAGCCGCATCGAAGCGCGCGATTTCTCCGGTAACCGGCAATGTTTGCCCGGTGGTTTCACGATATCTGGCAGCCAGCCGGCGGGTTTCTGCAATCAGCTTTTCCAGTGCATATAGAGACAAGGTGAATCCCCGAGATTGATTGGCGAAGTAATTCTGACGCCCCATCATATCAAAGCCTGGCAGCAGACCGGGATCAGAAACGGTGATTACCTGACTTCCCCTGTCAGGTTCTGAGCAGTCATTTCCTTGACGCGGCCCTGCCACATTTCATCCGTCAGGCCCGCCAATTCCTTGTCATTCCCTAAATCAGGTTCTTAAGTTATTGATTATCAAGAGCAGAAAAACAGGCATGATAATTGCTTTTCCTTGAGTATCCAACGCATCCATGAAACAGAGGGGCACTATCGATGAGCGCAAGCGCCAAACAACTGGAAGATGCTTTTGAGGCATTCAACCAGGTGGGAGCCGAGTTGTCCCGTTCCTACAGCGCCCTGCAAACCCAGGTTGCCCAACTGAGCGCTGAACTCCAACGGGCAAGAGATGAGAAGATCAGTGAGTTGATGGAAAAGGAGCGGCTCGCGGATCAACTCGACAGACTGCTGCAGGCTTTGCCCGCCGGGGTGCTGGTGGTAGACCGTGGGGGCAGGGTTGTTGATGTAAATCGTCAGGCCAGGGAGATGCTGGGAGATGATCTGCCCGGAAAGAATTGGGATGAGATCGCCCATGCCGCCTTTGTTCCTGGCGGGGATGAATTGCGTCTCAGGGACGGTCGCTGGATCAGCCTTTCCATGAGCCAGCCCGACAAGCAGGATGGTCGTATTCTCCTGCTGACCGATATCAGTGAAACCAGGCGATTGCAAAATCTTCTGAATCAACATCAGCGGCTTACCGCCCTGGGCGAAATGTCCGCGCGGCTGGCGCATCAGATTCGCACACCACTTTCCACCCTGCTGCTCTATCTGCCGCAGATGGAGAAAACCGGGCTGGAAGCGGAACGGCGCCAGGAGCTGGGAGCGAGAATGCGTGAATGTCTGCGGCATATGGAGCAGACCACCGTCAACATGCTCGCTTATGCCCGTCGGGACGATGAAATGAACCAGTCTTTCCTGCTGGGTGAGGTCATCGACAATATGCTGCGCACAATGGAAAACCAGCTGCGGAGTAAACAGGCGAAGTTGCAGATTTCCCGTCCTGAGCAGGATATCCGGCTGCGCGGCAATCGCGATGCCTTTCTTGGCGCGTTGATCAACCTTGTGAGCAATGCCCTGGAAGCCTGTGGCGACAGCTCGGCGGAATTGCAGTTGCGCGTGTTTGAGGATGAAAACAGCAAGACAGTCATCGAACTTCAGGACAACGGAAGCGGGATGAGTGATGAAGTCATGGAGCGCATTTTCGAACCATTTTTTACCACCCGCAGTTCTGGTACAGGTCTTGGCCTTGCGGTGGTAAAGGCAGTAATCCAGAGCCTGAACGGAAGCATCCAGCTGCACTCCGTTCCTGATCGTGGTACCTGCGTGCGCATCTGTCTGCCCAATCCCGAAAAACAGGCTGCCCTGCCTGCAACGATGCTTCCCCGAGAATCGCATGCCCCGATTCCGAGGCAGGCGGCTGCCGATGGCTGTGTGGGAGGAATTATGGAGAACAATCTATGACAAATGAAGTGATTCTTATAGTAGAAGACGACCAGCCCCTGCAAAGAGCCCTGCGTGAAACTCTGGTCATGGGTGGTTACCGGGTTCATACCGCCAATGATGGTGAGCAGGCACTGAAGGTGCTGGAAAGCCATGCGGATATCGGCCTGGTGGTTACTGATATTCAGATGCAGCCCATGGATGGCTATACGCTATTGGCGCAGATTCGTGCCCGTTACAGCAATCTTCCCGTCATCGTCATGACCGCTTATGGAACCATAGACAGTGCGGTGAATGCCATACAGCAAGGAGCGGTGGATTATCTGGTAAAGCCGTTGGAGGCGGATCAACTGCTGTCCATGGTGGAACGTCATGTGATGCCTGCTGAGGCGGATGCAGAGGGAGCCATGGTGGTGGCCGATCCCCTCAGCCGGGAACTGGCCCGTCTTGCCAGACGGGTCTCCGGCTGTGATGCAACAGTGATGATTAGCGGAGAATCCGGAACCGGTAAAGAGGTTCTGGCGAGGTACATTCATGGACACTCCCGCCGCGCCAGACAGCCTTTTGTTGCCATCAATTGCGCCGCTATCCCGGAAAACATGCTCGAAGCAGTGCTTTTCGGCTATGAAAAAGGCGCCTTTACCGGGGCGCATCAGTCCTGTCCGGGCAAGTTCGAACAGGCGCAGGGGGGAACCCTGCTCCTGGACGAAATTACCGAAATGGATGCCGGCTTGCAGTCCAAACTGCTGCGGGTGCTTCAGGAGAAGGAGGTGGAACGATTGGGGGGCAGGCGTGTCATCAAGCTGGATGTAAGGGTGCTGGCCACCAGCAACCGGGATCTGGCGCAGGCCGTGGCGGAAGGACATTTCCGTGAGGATCTTTACTACCGTCTGAATGTATTTCCGCTGGAGCTGCCGCCCCTGAGAAACCGTCGGGAAGACATCTTGCCTCTGGCTCGAAAATTCATCTCCCGCTATCTGGGAGAGGACTCCTACCCCGAGCTTTGTCGTGATGCCATGGGAAAGCTGCAGGCCTATGACTGGCCCGGAAATGTCAGGGAACTGGAAAACGTCATTCAGCGCGCCCTGATCCTCAAGCAGGGAACAAGAATCACGGCAGACGACATCCATTTCGAACGCATGACCGGTCAGTCCAAGAAACAGCCAGACAACATACACGCACAGGAAGGCATCGTACCGCAGAAGCCATTGGGCAACAGCCTGCGGCAACAGGAGGCCGACATCATCATCAATGCCCTGGAAGAAGGTGGCAGCCGTACCGAAGTGGCCAGAAAACTGGGCATAAGCCCCCGTACCTTGCGCTACAAACTGGCGAAACTGCGGGATGCCGGAATATCGGTTCCCGCCTGAGGAAAATCATGAATAGTGTCCATACAGCAAGGAGATTCCCATGAGTACTGTCGATGTCAATCAACTGTTGAACCAGATGAAGCAAATGGCCGCCCTGGCGGACAGAAAGCCGGACAACAGCCTGCAAAATCCCGCGGGTCTGGATTTCGGGGAGGTATTGCGTGGCTCCATCGAAACAGTGAATGAAGTACAGAGCCATGCGTCCGGCATGGCGCAGCAATTTGAACTGGGTGACCCGGCGGTAGACCTGACGGATGTCATGGTGGAGCTGCAAAAGGCCAGCGTTTCCTTTGAAGCAATGAAGCAGGTAAGGAACAAGTTGCTCAGCGCCTACAAGGACGTAATGAGCATGCAGGTATAGCGGGCTGTTGAAAAGCGGTGTTTTCAACATCCTCGTGGTGAATACGGAAAGCAGGTGGAATCATGGCATTGGTAAAAACAGACAAGATGCTTGAACAGATGCAGGGACTGAGCTCCCTGCCATTGCTGCGTCAGCTTGGACTCATGGTGTTGCTTGCTGCCACAGTAGCAATTGCGGTGGCCGTGGTGCTCTGGTCGCGCACCCCCAACTACAGCATTTTGTACGGAAATCTGCCCGCAGCGGAATTGGTGGAGGTGGCGAATGCCCTGGATGCGGCAAACCTTCCCTACAAGATCGAACACGCCAGCGGATCCATTACCGTTCCGCGCAACAAGATTCATGAAATTCGGATCCGGCTGGCCACCCAGGGACTGCCCAAGAGCAAGGCTGCCGGTTATGAGCTCCTGGACAAGAAGATGGAATTTGGCACCAGTCGTTTCCTGGAGAATGCCCGCTATCAGCAAGCTCTGGAAGGTGAGTTGGCGCGCACCATCAGCGCCCTGGATGATGTACAGCAGGCAAGAGTCCATCTGGCCTTGCCCAAGGAGTCGGTATTTGTCCGCGACCGGGTCAGACCGGAGGCATCGGTGTTGTTGCAGCTGGCGTCCGGGCAGGATCTGGACAAGGCGCAGGTGGCGGGCATTGTTCATCTGATCGCTTCCAGCATTCCCAAAATGAAACCGGAAGATGTTGCCGTGGTCGATCAGCAGGGGCATCTTCTGAGTGACAGATCAGATGAGCAGAATCTTGGGCTGAGCACCAGCCAGCTCGAGTACACCCATCAACTGGAAGCGCTCTACGTGCAGCGTATCAGGGATATTCTCAGCCCCTTCGTAGGAAGTGCGGGAGTGCGCGCCCAGGTTGTGGCTGATCTGGACTTTACCGTTACCGAACAAACGCAGGAGCAATATGTTCCGGAGAAAAATCTGGTGCGCAGCGAGGACATTCGGGAAGAGAAAAACACGCTGGCCAATCCCATGGGCGTGCCTGGCGCGCTCACCAATCAACCCCCGAGAGGCGGTAGTGTCGCCAATCAGCCTGCGACTACTGGCAAGGAAAACAGTGATACGAATTCCAGACATGTGATTCGGAATTATGAGCTGGACCGAACCATCACGCATTCCCGTCGTGTTCCGGGGCAGATCCGCAGGCTTTCCGTGGGTGTCGTTGTCGATTACCGGAAGCGTATCCTGGAAGACGGAAAAATAGAACAGGTGCCTCTTGGAGAGCAGGAGTTGCAGCATATCACCACCCTGGTCAAGGAAGCCGTGGGGTTTGATGCGCAGCGTAATGACAGCGTCAACGTAATCAACACATCTTTTCAGGACATCCAGAAAATCGAGCCGGTGGAACCGCTGCCGATCTGGCAGCAATCCTGGGTCTGGGATTTGGCCAAACCCGTGCTGGGTGGATTGTTTGTGCTCCTCCTGGTGTTTGGAGTATTGCGTCCGGCGTTGAAGAATCTGTCGGAGGCTGGCCGACTCGTGCACGCCGGGACTGAAGGGGAAGTGCTTCTTGCGGCCGATGGAGGCGCTGCGGTAGCCGGTTTGCCCACTCCGGAAGGAAGTGATGCCGGGGATGGCATGCCATTGGCGGATGATAAAGTAGTGATCAGTGACGGCGCCAGACAGGCTGGTGATGAAGGTGTGCAGGATATGCCTGCTCTGGATATCGAAAGTGCCAGAAACATGGTGCAGCAGGATCCGCGTCGTGTGGCACAAGTGGTAAAGAACTGGGTGGCAGACGATGAGTGAAGCAGAACAGACGAGCATGGATGGGCTGGAACGGGCGGCGATCTTCATGATGAGTCTTGGAGAGAAAGAAGCCGCTGCCATCATTCGTCACATGGAGCCGAAAGAGGTGCAGCGGGTAGGCGCGGCCATGGCGGCTCTCTCTCATGTGACTCACGAGCAAATCAATGCGGTGCTGGGGAGCTTTGCCCAGGCGGTGGAAAAGGAAACCGCCCTGGGACTGGATTCTGAAGAATATGTTCGCAATACCCTGGTGGAAGCATTTGGTGTGGAGAAGGCGGTCAGCCTCATCGACCGTATTCTTACCAAGCCGAATTCCAAGGGCATCGAATCGCTGAAATGGCTGGATCCCAGGGCGATTGCTGAAATTTTCCGCTTCGAGCATCCGCAGATCGTATCCATCGTACTGTCCTATCTGGACAATGATCAGGCCGCGGAAGTATTGAAACATTTTCCGGAGGAGAGGCGAGCCGATGTGCTGATGCGTATCGCCACCCTGGATGGTGTACAGCCATCTGCTCTTCAGGAACTGGACGACATCCTGGAACGCCAGTATGCCGGGAGCTTTTCCCTTACCAGCCCGGCTTCCGGGGGCAAGGAAACGGCAGCCAATATCCTCAATTTCCTCGATGCGGATGCGGAACAGAAGATTACCGAGGCCATTCAGAAAGTGGATGAAGGCCTGGCGGAGGAAATCCAGAATCTGATGTTCGTATTCAGTAATCTTCTCGATGTGGATGACCGGGGAATTCAGACCCTGCTACGGGAGGTGCCATCCGATACCTTGTTGCTTGCCCTCAAAGGGGCGGATGAAGAAGTACAGAACAAGATATTCAAGAACATGTCCAAGCGTGCCGCGGACATGTTGCGTGACGATCTGGAAGCCAAGGGCCCGGTGCGTCTGAGTGAAGTCGAGGAAGCACAGAAGGCAATTCTTGCCGTGGCCAAGCGTCTGTCCGATGAAGGCGAGATCGCCCTCGGTGGTTCGGGAGGTGATGAGTTTGTCTGATTCCCCTAGATTTTCTGCCGATACTCCCCGTCCCTGGCAGGCGCCTTCCCTGGGTGGTGATGCGGAAGAAGGGAAGGATTCATCCGCATCTGTAAGCCTGCCTACCGCGGATCAGATCGAGGCCATGCACAGGGAGGCCAGGGAGGAAGGTTTCGCCCAGGGCCTGAAGGAAGGACTGGAAGCAGGGCGGCAGCAGCTGGAAGCCCGGTTTGAACAGCTGGATGAAATCATGGACTGCCTTGCCAGGCCCCTGGCGCAACTGGAAGCGCGAGTCGAGGAAGAATTGCTGCTGCTTTCCCTGGCCATTGCCAAGCAGCTGATCCGCCGGGAACTGAAGGCGGAACCGGCTCATGTGGTTGGCGTGATACGTACCGCGATAGGGCAACTACCGGTATCCGACAATTCCGTGGTCATCGAGTTGCACCCCGAAGATGCCGCATTGGTGCGCAGCGTACTCAATCTGGATGATGAAGCCGAATCCAGCTGGCGGGTACGGGAAGTGCCCACCCTGTCAAGGGGTGGCTGCCGAATCGACAATGGCGAATCACATATCGATGCGACTGTGGAAACCCGCATCAATCAGCTGGCTGCCAGCCTGTTTGGAGGCGAAAGAGCGGTGGACGGAGAATGAGTATCGGGACCAGTCAATGCCGAACCGCGCTTTGCTCGCGTCTGGAAGAGAATATGCGCAAACATCGGCAACAGGCATCCCATATTTCCACCATGGTAGTGGAAGGCAGAGTAAAACGGGTAGTGGGCCTGACTATCGAAGCCGTCGGTATTCATGCGCCTATTGGCGCCCGCTGTCAGGTACATACGGAAACCACTGTTGTCGAATCCGAAGTAGTTGGTTTTGCCGGATCCAGTACCTATCTCATGCCGGCGGGCGACAGCCGGGGGCTGATGCCAAACGCTCGCGTGGTCCCGGGTGAGGCTTCCTATGACGCCCGGGTCGGGGAAGGCCTCCTGGGCAGGGTAGTCGATGCTTCCGGCAACCCGCTGGATGGCAAGGGACGCATCAGCTACAGCAGTCACCGGGCATTGCTGGGCAGCCCTGTAAACCCGTTGGAACGCTGGCCCATAGATACGCCACTGGATGTGGGAGTGCGTTCCATCAATGCCATGCTTTCCGTCGGCCGAGGCCAGCGCATTGGCCTTTTTGCCGGCAGTGGCGTGGGCAAGAGCGTGTTGCTGGGAATGATGACGCGCTATACCAATGCGGATGTGGTGGTCGTTGGCTTGATTGGCGAGCGCGGCAGGGAAGTAAAGGAATTCGTGGAAAACATACTCGGTGAAGAAGGCAGGCAACGGGCGGTAGTTGTAGCCAGTCCCGCGGACAATCCCCCTTTGTTGCGCATGCATGGCGCCTGGCTGGCGACCTCGATTGCCGAATATTATCGGGATCAGGGAAAGCATGTGTTGCTGCTGATGGATTCTCTCACCCGCTTTGCCCAGGCCCAGCGGGAAATTGCCCTGGCCATCGGAGAACCGCCGGCCACCAAAGGTTATCCACCATCGGCTTTTGCGCGCCTTCCCCAACTGGTTGAAAGAGCGGGGAACGGAGGGCAAGGCGGAGGCTCCATAACGGCTTTCTACACGGTGTTGGCCGAAGGGGATGACCAGAATGATCCTGTAGTGGATTCCGCCAGGGCGATACTCGATGGCCATGTCGTACTTTCGCGCAATCTGGCCGAAGGCGGTCACTATCCGGCCATAGACATAGAAGCTTCGGTCAGCCGGGTGATGAACGATATCGTAGGGGAGGAGCATGTGCAGGCCGCCCGACGATTTCGTCAGCTGTATTCCACCTATCACAAGAACCAGGATCTCATCAGTGTTGGAGCCTACAAGCCCGGCAGTGATCCCCGGGTGGATGAAGCCATATCCTTTTATCCCAGGCTGGTGCAGTTTCTGCAGCAGGATCGAACGGCTGCCGTGAGTTTTGCGCAAAGTTACCGGCAGTTGCTGTCGGTTGTGGAGACAGAGGAACCTGGAGACAAGGAAACAACGGAGGCGGCAGCATGAAGTCCGGTGCATCCCTGACCACCGTCGCTCGCGTAGTGAGAAACAAGGAAAGAGAAATGGCGCGACAAATGAGTGAATGTCGGCTGACAATGGAAAAGGAAGAGCAGCAACTCTCTTTACTCATGCAATATCGCGCTCAGTATTTGCAAGGATCTCATGCAGCGGCTGGGGGCGGCATCAGCCCGGCCCAGCTACAGGATTACCGGCTGTTCCTCAGTCGCCTGGATCAGGCCATCGGGCAGCAGCAACAGCTGGTGGAAGAGAGTCGCAGAAGCTTTTCACAACTGCAGGCGCAGTGGCTGAAGCTGCATGGCGAACACAAGGCCATGCAGAAAATTATTGTCAAACGTCGGCAGTGCGAGAGGGAAGAGCAGGCGCGTGGAGAACAGAAGGAACTGGATGAGCGGGCAGGCTGGACATTTCGCCAGCGTGGTCCGCTCTGAAGGTCGCCACGCACAGACCTGGATTTAGGTTTTACCGGAACTCTCTCAGAGCCCTGTGCTCAGCATACGGCCAGCATCTTGTCCCGGTTTTCATTCACGAATTGCTGACGAGCCAAAGCGGGAATCTGTTCCGGTTTGACGGGTTTGCTGAACAGATAGCCCTGCACCAGGTCGCATGCGGTTTCTCTGAGCACTTCCAGTTCCTGTTCCTTTTCCACGCCTTCCGCCACCACCATGTAATTGAGGGCATGGGCAAGATCCACGATGGAGTGCAGCAATATCGCGGAACCCGCATCCTCGAACATGTTGGCGATGAACAGCCGGTCGATTTTCAGGCAATCGATGGGCAATGATTTCAGGGATGACAGGGATGAGTAGCCGGTTCCGAAGTCATCGATACTGATTCGCACTCCCAGATTGCGCAGATCCTGGAAAATTCCCATGTTGTTGCTGGTGGTTTGTACCACATTCTCGGTAATCTCCAGTTCGAGACTGCTGGGAGACAGGCAGGTATCGGCGAGAATACTTTCCACCGTATGCAGCAATGAAGGGTCATTGAAATGCAGCGGAGATATGTTTACCGCCATGCGCAGTTCCGGCAAGCCCTGTTCCTTCCAGCTGGCTGCCTGGGAACAGGCGGTTTTAAGCACCCACTCACCAATGGTGCGGATCAGGCCAATCTGTTCGGCAAGACTGATGAACTGCCCTGGAGGTATCAGTCCTCTTTCCGGGTGTTGCCAGCGAATCAGCGCCTCCACTCCCATCATCCTTCCACTTTTCAGGTGTATCTGGGGCTGGTAATGCAGGGTCAACTGATCCAGCTCGATGGCCTGACGCAGATCCTGTTCCATGCGCAGCCGTTCCTCTGCTTCCCGAGTATGGTTTTTCTCATAGAAAACGTATCTGTGCTTGCCCTGACTCTTGGCCGCATACATGGCGCTGTCCGCGGCCTTGAGCAGGCTTTGCAGATCGTGGCCGTCCTCCGGGTATCGGGCGATACCGATGCTGCATCTCGGCCGCAGGGCTCCCGAGGTCAGTTCCACTGGCCGGTTGATGGCTGTCAGACTGCGGCTGGCCACTTCCGCGGCGGCATCCTTGTTGACAATCTGGTTCACCAGAATGAAGAATTCATCTCCACTGATACGGGCAATGAAATCAGAATCCCTTACCACGGATTGCAGACGCCGGGCGACGGCCATGAGCAGCTTGTCACCAACATCATGCCCAAGACTGTCATTGATGTCCTTGAATCCATCCAGATCCAGGCATAACAGGGCAAACTTCCCGTTTTCCCTCTGCGCGGATTGTATGGTGTCCGCCATGTGTTCATAGAAAGAGGTGCGGCTCGCCAGTCCGGTGAGTTCATCGGAGTAGGCGAGTTGATGCATGCGTCTTTCCGTCGCCTGCTTCTGGGTTATGTCCTGCACTGTGCCGAGCAGCACCTGGCTGGAGTTGGGCGCCATGCCCAGTTCCTGATGTACCACAATCATCGATTGTTCTTTTGCAGTCAGACGATAGTTGAAGGGCTTTACCCTGTCACCGGCGGTGGTGGCGATAATGGCGCTCCTCAAATAATCACGATCTTCGGCATGCACATGAGACAGGTAACGGTCCAGGGAATACTGTTGCTCTTCAGCCGGTAGATTGAGCATTGCCGCCAGGTTTTCCGATATTTCCAGGCTGTCGCTGCGTGAGTCCCAGCGCCAGTATCCCAGCCCCGCCATGCGCTGCGCGCTGAGAAGTTTTTCCTGATTTTCCTTCAGTTTCTTTGCGTTTTGGCTGGCGCGCAGTTGAAAACGTATATGCTGCAGAAGCAGGGGATAGTTGACCGGCTTGATGACGAAGCCGGATGCTCCGGCGCCATAGGCTTTTTCCACCGATTCATTGTTGTCCAGCCCGGTGACCATGATTATCGGTGTATCCGAAAGAGAAGGAAAGCGGAGCAGGCGGGAACAGACTTCAAAGCCGTCCATGTTTTCCATTACCGCATCCAGAAGCAGAAGGTCTGGCTGGTAACGCAAGGCCTTGGCTATTGCTTCGGTTCCACCTGCGGCTTCCAGCACATTGTATCCTGCGCTGAGCAGCACTTCTTTCGTGGTTTGGCGGAAGGCGGAATCGTCGTCCACCAGCAGCAGGGTTTCCCGAAAAGGAGTTTTGACCACAGTAGATGGCTTTTTCCCGGGATCGGAGTATTCGGCCAGAAGCTTTTGCAGCGCCTGACTTGTTGGCCTGAGGCTGTTGCCCATGTCTTTTGCCAGTTCAACCAGTTGCTCCCAGCGTTCAGTCTGGGAAAGCTGTTCCAGTAACCGGCACTGCTCGGTCATTTCCTTTGCGCCCAGAGTGGCGCTATGATATTTGAGGTTGTGTGCGAGAAAGCCCAGTTTTTTGCGGTCCTTGCTTTTCAGCGCATCCCGGATGGCATCCATGTCTTTTGGCGCGGTAGCAAGAAAATGCCCAATGGTTCTGGTAAGGATATTTCCGCCGGTGTTCTGGTCGAGTTCGCGCAAACGTTCGATGGCAGATTTTTCCAGGATATCTCCGTTGGAGACGAAGCGGGTAATCTGGTTCTGCTCATGAATGGGCAGAAGACGGTTGTCCTGCATTTGCAGCCAGTGAGTGAGTGTTCGTTCCAGTTGCTGTTTTTTCAGAGGCTTGCCAAGATAATCGTCCATGCCAGCTTGCATGCATTCTTTCCGTGTTCTTTCGTCATCGGAAGCGGTGAGGGCAATGATGGGGATGGGGGCAGTGCCGGCATGTTGCTCCATTTCCCGAATTCGGATCGTGGCTTCAATGCCATTGGTGCCGGGCATCCGGTAGTCCATGAGGATCAGATCGTAGCGTTTCCGCGAAAAGGCCTTGACTGCCTCTTCTCCGTTTTCCACGATTTCGACTTCAAAATCCAGGGACTTTAGCAGGAGACTGGCGATCTCCTGGCTGACCTTATTGTCTTCGGCGAGCAGGATCACCGTCCTGCCCGAAGATGAATCCGTGTTCCTTCCGCTTTTCAGGAGAAGTTTGTTGTCCGTCATGGATATCCGCCTGTAATTACCGGGCAGGTTTTCGTCACAAGACCCGTCACCGAATGCAATTGCTGTTGTTCAGGGATGTTGTCGGCTGTCTCCCGCGGTTTCTTAAGGGATGTTGAAAAAGTCTTTCCCTGGATCCGGGACCGGAAATCATGTTTTTCGATTCGTGTGCAAGCAGAAACCCGCAATTGGCATTGATATTGCTCCATGGATGATAAGTACAATTACCGCTTGCGGGGCATGTGGAATGGGTTTTTCGTTTATCGCAGCTGGCAGCTTGCTGACAACAGAGGCCAGCAGCGCTTCTCCGGAACTGTCTGGTGAAGGTACATTGTTGTTTTCCCACAATAATTTCCTTCCCCAGACAAAGGCGGGAGGATTTGTAAAAGTGTTCCGCAGCGCCCTCGGTGAGTCCCCGGCTCCAGATCCCGATCAAAGTCGGTTTTTGCCCGGTTTGCCGCCTGCCGGCAAACTCTTGCCGGAATCCCGGGATGCCTCGGGAAATTCTGTCGATATGTCTGTTGATTTTTCGTTTCTGCTCCCTGACTCAGATCAGTCTGACAGCATGCCAACGGATCCGGAAAACGGGGGGGCGGATTTGTTCGTGGCGGCTTTCGTCGAACCGGTATCTTCCTGGTCTGGTGGCAGCTTGAACGAGATGCCGGACAACGCGGCTTTGGATGACGGGTTGCCCGGCGCCAGGTTGGTCGCAGAAGAATCCAGGGAGGAAGATTCACAATTGTTGCTGCCCAGTGCCTTTTCTGCTCGGAAAGCGGGGATGCAGCACATGCCGCGTCCGGTGATGGACAACACCGTTGGATCAGGCAGACCCGCATCGCCTGTGGCTCAGCGTGCTGTGGCGGAAATTCCTGCTTTTTCTGTCTCGGCGGAGCCGGGGAAAATCCCGGGTGCGGCTGTCCTTGCTGATTCAGGAGAATTGTCCAGGGTTGACAGACTTCTCTCCGGGTTTCCTCCAAGGGAAGATCCATCTCGGCTAACCGGTTCTGAAAAAACCGTGCTCCGCAGCGAATACACATCTTCCCCGGCAGCTTCGGATAAACTTCAGATCACTTCCCCGGCACCAGGAGCAGGCGCTGAAACTTCAGCACACCGCATCCAGAGTGGTTCTCATGAGGGAGGACGATTAAGACATTTGCAAGAAGCCGGCCAGGCTGTGGGCGACGGAATTAACAGGTTGCCTCAAGCATCAGAATCCACGGGGAATGCGGTATCTGCGCCGCCGTTGTCCCGGCTTAATGTCTTGCCTTCCGCTACGGTGCCCCCGGCAATGGCCGATGCTGCCAAAGCCATGGCGTCTGGCGCTGAAGAAAAACCGCGAGGCAGAATCATCACGGCACAAGGGGATGACATGTTCCCGCGCAACACATTCGGCGCCTCCCAATCAGCCTCCCAATCGGGCAAGGATGGCATGCTGGAGTCCTTGTTCCAGATCAAAGCAGCTGCGCCAGCCAGGGAAAATGCCGTGGAAGCTCCCGCGGTTTCCCTTGTCGCGGACGAGGGATCCAGGCCAACGCCCGCCGGGGGAAACGGGCAGTATTCCTTGAGCAGCGGTTCCACGGCAGGGATGGCTTCAGGGATTCCGGCGCAGCGCCAGGCGGAAATTCATGTTCCCTTGGGACACATGGCCTGGGAACAGAGCCTGGCCCGTCAGGTCTTGCAGGCCGGGCAGGGACAGCTTCGTCAGTTGCACATCAAACTCAAGCCGTCCCATCTGGGTAGTCTGGATATCAGGCTGCAGCTGGATGGCGATTCGGCCAACATTGCTTTTTCCAGCCAGCATGCGCTGGTCAGGGAAGCCGTGGAAGCCAGCCTGCCCCGTCTTCGTGAGCAGTTTTCCGCCAGTGGGATGAACCTGGGTCAAGTGGAAGTAGGGGGCGAGGATGCGAGCAGAGGCCAGAGTCGGGATGGCCAGGGTGACGACACGCCATCCCGCTCTTTCTTTTCCGCAACTGGGGAGGAAGAGCAGAGCGGGGGTGGCATGTCGGGCCTTCCGCCGGATCCTGATGAAAACCAGTTGCTGGATTACTACGTTTAGCAGGCTGTTGAAAAACACAGTTTTTCGACAGCCTGTGAGCGGTATAGGGATATACCGCCATTTTCAGTGGCTGATCATGATTGAAAATGGCGGGAATCAGACACTGCGAAAAACAAAACCGTCAAGGAACCGGCATCCGGATCGACAAATTTTCAACGCAAATCGGGCTTTGACAATTTTGTGCGGGAAATGAACCCCGGCTGCAATTTTGCCTGCAGTCAGGCAGGCAAGATTTACCTTCTTTTTTCGAATTGATTAATATTATTAATATCAATAATTTATAAGATTTTTATCGGAATTACTTTCAGAGTTTTCCGTATTCTTTCTCGTCACTGGGGGAGATGTTTTTTTGTTGAAAAGGCATAACGGAAACAAATAACAGATCTGGCATGACTCCTGCATTCTGGTTTATGCAAACCGAATAAATCAGGAAGGACTGATCATGGCGAAAAAAGAAGATCTGGATCTGGATGTCGACGGCGGCGGCAAGAAGTCTTCCAAAATGAAGCTCATCATTATTCTGCTCATGGGCGTGCTGCTTGTGGGAGGAGGCGGAGGTGCTGCCTGGTATTTTCTTATGATGAAGGGTGATATGGCTGCGGATGTGGCCATGGAAGCAGATGATGCCGAAGAGCCTGTGGTCAAAAAAAAGAAGAAAAAGAAAAAGAGCAACGAACCGCCCTTGTTTACCGGTCTGGATCCGGCATTCGTGGTGAGTTTCAAGGATCAGAGCCAGGCCCGTTTCATGCAGCTCAGTGTGGAACTCATGTCCCGTGACCCGGAAGTGATAGAGGCCATAGACCAGTACAAGCCGATGCTGCGCAACAATCTGCTGCTGCTGTTCAGTTCCCAGAAATATGAAGATGTCATTACCCGTGAGGGCAAGGAAAAGCTGCTGGAACAGTCCCTGGAAGAAGTGAACAACACCCTCAGTGAAGAGGCCGGCATCGATGGCGTGGAAGCCGTCTATTTCACTGCATTCGTCGCCCAGTGACCGAAATGACTGCCGAGAGCGTACTTTCCCAGGATGAACTCGACGCCCTGCTGGTGGGGGTGGAGAAAGGTGAAGTCGAAGCGGGAACCGGTCTGCCTGCTGCCAATGGCGAGATCCTGCCCTTCGATTTCGATGACCAGGAATATCTGCCCCGCAACCAGCTGCCGGTGCTGGATACCATACATCAGCGTTTCGTTCGGCATTTCACCATCAGTTTGTATCGCCTGCTCAAGCACACGCCGGTAATGGCTCTGGGAGAGCCCAGACTGGTGAAATATGCCGAATACCTGGACAGTCTGAACATGCCTTCGAGCATCAATCTGATTCGTGCAGATTTCCTCGTGGGCAACATGCTGATGGTCATGGACGCACAGCTGTTGTTCATAGCAGTGGACAACTATTTTGGCGGAGATGGCCGCTTCCAGAGCGGCAGGGTCAGCGCCGAGTTTACCCCCACCGAACGACGTGTCATGCAGTTGATTCTGGATCTGGCCATGGATGATCTGGGCAAGGCCTGGAGACCAGTGGCTCCGCTGGAGTTTTCCTTCGACAAACTGGAAACCAATCCCCATTTCGTGAATATCGCCACGCCGTCTGAGCTGGTGGTGGTAACCAGCATTGAAATCAACCTCGGCGGTGGTGGCGGCGTATTTGACCTGGCCATGCCGTTGAACATGCTGGAACCGTTGAGGGAGCGTCTGGAACCTGGCATGCCAGCCTCGGAAGAACAGAAAGACGGATCCTGGTTGAAAGCCCTGCAGGCCGACCTTCTCAAGGTAAAAGTGGAGATGGACAGCGTTCTCGTAGAGCTGCCCATGACCCTGGGAGAGATTCTGCGTCTGCAGCCTGGGGATGTCATTCCCATGGATCTGGACGATTGTGTACATCTGCGTGCGGCGGGCGTTCCTGTAATTCAGGGATCGTTCGGCGTGGCCAATGGCAAAAACGCCATCAAGGTTCTGGAACCGCTGTCCCGTCTGGCGGTTACCGGAAAAGATTCAATGAACAGGAGTTGATCATGAGTGAGCAAGCAGCCACAAATGTTACAGAAGCCGAGGCGCCACCGGAAATGGAAATGCCCCTGCAAGAGGAAACCGGCGGGGAAGCTTTGAACCCCAAATCTGTCACAGAGGATGAGCCGGAAGCTGTAGGTGAAATGGAGCCGCCAGAGTACCGGAATGTCGAATTTGAAAATCTCGAGAATGATTCAGCGGAGAACGGCATGGAGCCCAACCTGGACGTCATTCTCAATATTCCCGTTACTCTATCCATGCAGATCGGGCGCACACAGATGACCATAGAAGAGCTCATGCGCCTCAACCGTGGTTCTGTGGTCAAACTCGATCGCATGGCTGGGGAACCCATGGATGTGCTGGTAAACGGCACCCTGATTGCCCACGGTGAAGTGGTCGTGGTCAACGACAAATTTGGCATTCGTCTTCTGGATGTCATAAGTCCTGCCGAACGGGTAAAGAAGCTGCGCTAGCGCAGGAAGGGAAGCATGGGGCTTTTTTCCACTATGCAGATTACAGCGGGCATTCCCGCCGGCAATGGCGCTGAAAAAGCGCCGCTTGCGGAGTTGGGGAGCACAGGCATGGATATGGGACAGCAGCTGGTGCAGGTGCTGGGCAGTCTTGGCGTGGTGCTGGCCCTGGTACTGCTTCTGGCCTGGCTGGCGCGGCGTTTGCTGGGGCGCAGCAGGGTCACGCAGAACCGTGAACTGCGCCTGCTGGGTGGTCTTTCCCTGGGAGCCAAGGAACGCATCGTTCTGGTTCAGGTGGGGCAGCAGCAGCTCTTGCTCGGCGTGGCGCCAGGCTGCCTGCAAACGCTGCATGTTTTACAGCAACCTCTGGAGGAGCAGGCAGGGGACGCTTCGCCATTTGCAGAACAGATATCCGGAGTTCTGCACAACAGCCCGGAGAAGAAGAATGCCCGGGACTGACTCGCGGCGTTCCCTGATTTCGCGCCGGCAATTGATTTCCGGCTGCAAGGGATTGTTTATGTTGTGCATCCTGGCCGGGAGCATGCTCCTTGTCCCTGTTGCATCCGCCCAGTCGGGGCTGGCTGCGGTAACTGTCACTCCTGGCGCTGGCGGCGCCCAGACCTATTCCGTGAGCATCCAGATCCTGCTGCTCATGACGGTGCTCAGCCTGTTGCCTGCCGCGCTGATCATGATGACTTCCTTTACTCGCGTGATTATTGTTCTGGCCATTCTTCGTCAGGCTCTGGGTACGGCGCAGACACCTTCCAACCAGATACTCATCGGACTTTCCCTGTTTCTTTCCCTGTTCATCATGGCTCCGGTTTTTGAAACCGCTTATGACAACGGCCTGAAGCCGTATCTGGATGAACAGATGGAAGCAGAGCAGGCGCTGGAAAATGCGGCCGCGCCTTTCCGGCGATTCATGCTCGATCAGACAAGGCAGGCCGATCTGCTCATGTTCACCCGTATTTCCGGGCGTGACAGCCTGCCTTCCCGGGATGAAGTGCCGTTTTCTCTGCTCCTGCCATCCTTCGTCACCAGTGAGCTCAAGACTGCGTTTCAGATCGGCTTTCTGATTTTTCTTCCTTTCCTGGTAATCGATCTGGTGGTTGCCAGCGTGCTCATGGCCATGGGCATGATGATGCTGTCGCCCATGATCATTTCCCTTCCGTTCAAACTCATGCTTTTTGTCCTGGTGGACGGCTGGTCCCTGATCATGGGGACATTGGCGTCGAGTTTCTACATGTGACCGTGATGAAGTACAGATATCCGACAATGCAAGGAAAGAGGTGGAAGTCATGACGCCGGAAACCATTCTTGGCGTGGGCCAGAATGCCCTGACCGTCACCATCATGCTGGCTGCACCACTGCTATTGTCTGCCCTCGCTATCGGCCTGCTCATCGGCGTATTGCAGGCCGCGACCCAGATTCAGGAAATGACCCTGAGTTTCATTCCCAAACTCATGGTGCTGGTGTTGGCGCTGGTTATCGCCGGCCCGTGGATGCTGGGACTGATAACGGATTTTACGATCCAGTTGTTTCATAGTATTCCGGAACTGGTTGGAGGCAGTTGATGGCCTTGTTGCAACTCAGTGGCGCTGAACTGATGAACGCGACCAATGGTTTGCTTTGGCCCTTCATGCGCATTGGTGCCATGTTTATTTCCGCGCCCGTGTTTTCCGCATCCAGTCTGCCGGTGCGGGTGCGAATACTGCTGGCGGCGCTGACCGCGTGGGTGCTGCTCCCGGTTTTGCCCAATCCGCCTCAGGTTGAGCTGATCAGCGGAGAAGGTTTCCTGATTGGTTTTTATCAGGTTCTTGTGGGGCTGGCCATGGGCTTCATGCTGCAACTGGTATTCGCCGTGTTCATCATTGCCGGACAGAGCATTGCCATGGCCATGGGGCTGGGATTTGCTTCCGCCGTGGATCCGCAGAACGGGGTACAAGTGCCGGTTATCAGTCAGTTCCTGCTGATCATGGCGACGCTGTTGTTTCTTGCCCTGGATGGGCATCTGATCTTTCTCGAACTGATGGCGGAAAGTTTTCGCCTACTGCCTGTGGGCAATGTTCATCCGCCAGTCGAACAGATTCGGGCATTGGCGTATTGGGGGGGCTACATGTTTGCCGCGGGCCTGCTGGTGGCCTTGCCCGCGGTAGCCGGGCTGTTGCTCGTGAATATAGCATTTGGCGTTGCCTCCCGGGCGGCCCCACAGCTGAACATCTTTGCCGTTGGCTTTCCGGTGATGATCATGGCGGGTTTCGCCCTGCTGGTGCTGATTGCGCCTTCATTTACCGACCATCTGTCCCGAGTGCTGATGGATGCCATTGGCCTCATTCGGCGTCTGTTGGTCGCATAGGGGGATTGGGCATGGCTGCTGACAACGCCGAAGAACGCACAGAAAAACCCACACCGAAACGATTGCGGGAAGCCTGGGAAAAAGGGCAGGTGGCCCGTTCCCGGGAGTTGAACAGTACTCTGGTGCTGATGATTTCAGCCCTGGGTTTGTGGGGGCTTGGTTACCTGCTGGTTGGTGATCTGGCGGCCATCATGCGGGAAGGCCTGGTCATCGAACGTGCCATGAGCATGGATCCGGCTGCGCTGGTGCAGCAGTTTTCTTCCCTTGCGGGAAGGGCGTTATGGCTTCTTTCGCCACTGTTCGTTCTGCTTCTTCTCGGTGCCCTGGCCGGGCCGGCAAGCATGGGGGGCATGGTGTTCAGCAGCAAGGCGATTCGCTTCAAGTTCGAGAAAATCAATCCCATAAAAGGGCTGGCGCGCATCTTCTCCGCCAAGGGACTGATGGAGCTGGTCAAAACCCTGGCCAAGTTTCTACTCGTGGCCGTGACTGCGGTAATCCTGCTTTGGTCTTTGAAAAGCGAACTGCTGTTTCTTGGTCAGGAACCTTTGACCGTGGCTCTTGCACATGCGGGATCCTTGTTTGTGCGGGCATTCCTGCTGCTCAGTTCGGTACTGATCCTGGTTGCCCTCATGGATGTGCCATTTCAGATCTATCAGCACAAGAAACAGTTGAAGATGTCTCTCAAGGAGATCAAGGACGAAAACAAGGAAACCGAGGGCCGGCCGGAAGTAAAGGGAAAGATTCGTGCGCTGCAGCGGGAAATGTCCCAGCGGCGCATGATGGAACGTGTTCCGGAGGCGGATGTGGTCATCACCAACCCCACACACTATGCGGTGGCCCTTGCATATGACCGGGAAAGCAGCGGCGCGCCCCGGGTGTTGGCCAAGGGTGCTGACCTGGTGGCCCTGCGCATACGCGAAATTGCTGCCGAGCACGGTATCGCGGTGGTTTCCGCTCCTCCTCTGGCGCGGGCGCTGTATGCCACCACGGAAATCGAGCAGGAGATTCCTGCGGAACTCTATGTTGCCGTGGCGCACATCCTTGCCTATGTGTACCAGCTCAATGCCGCGCGGGCGCAGGGCGGACAGGAGCCTGACCCACCTGCGGATTTGCCTGTTCCGGAGGAATATCGGTAAGCCGGCGAAATATCGTGCAGCCAGCCATTTGATTTATACAACCATGGACAAGAAAAGGTAAACCGACATGCAGACACAGGACTTCATGGGGCATTTGAAAACATTGCACCGTCATGGGCTGGGTACGCCGCTGATGCTGGTGGTGATGCTGTCGATGATGGTTCTTCCCCTGCCGCCCATGGCGCTGGATGTCCTGTTTACCTTCAATATTGCCATTGCCCTGATGGTCATACTGGTGGTGTTGTACACCCACAGGCCCCTGGATTTTGCCGCATTTCCCACCGTGTTGCTGGTGGCAACCCTGCTGCGTCTGTCACTGAATGTGGCCTCCACCCGGGTGGTGCTGCTGGAAGGGCATAACGGCGGGGATGCGGCAGGCAAGGTCATCCAGGCCTTTGGTGAATTTGTGGTTGGCGGCAACTATGCGGTAGGCCTGATTGTCTTTGCCATTATCACCATTATCAACTTTGTGGTGGTTACCAAGGGCGCGGGGCGGATTTCCGAGGTGAGTGCGCGTTTTACTCTTGACGCCATGCCGGGAAAGCAGATGGCGGTGGATGCCGATCTGAATGCCGGGCTGATTACCCAGGATCAGGCTCGGGCCAGGCGGGAAGAGATTGCCAGCGAAGCGGATTTTTACGGGGCCATGGATGGCGCCAGCAAGTTCGTGCGCGGCGATGCCATTGCCGGCATTCTCATTCTGCTCATCAACGTCATCGGCGGTCTGGCCATAGGCATGGCACAGCATGGCCTGGATTTTTCCCAGGCGGCACACAACTATGCATTGCTCACCATTGGTGATGGTCTGGTCGCGCAGATCCCTTCCCTGGTGCTGTCCACGGCGGCGGCGATCATTGTTACCAGAGTTACTGCCGCAAGGGACATGGGTCAGCAGATCGCGGATCAGTTGTTCAGCAACCCAAAGGCGCTGCTGGTCACGGCAGTGATCGTGGGCATACTTGGTCTGGTGCCGGGCATGCCCAATCTGGTGTTTCTGCTGCTGGCGGGGCTGCTTGCGGGAGGCGCATGGCTGCTGCATGTCAGGCAATCCATGGTCGCCGGAGAAACAGAAGAGGAGGATGTCCCGGTTCCTGCTGATCCGGGGGAAACCGAATTGAGCTGGGAAGAGGTTGCCCAGGTGGATACCGTGGGACTGGAAGTGGGATATCGCCTGATTCCCCTTCTGGACAAGGAGCAGGGTGGGCAGTTGATGAACAGAATCCGGGGGGTGAGAAAAAAACTTTCCCAGGAACTGGGTTTTCTCATACCCGCGGTGCATATCCGTGACAACCTGGAGCTTTCTCCCGGTTCCTACCGGATCACCCTGATGGGAGTTCCTCTCGGAGAGGCCGAGGTCTATCCGGATCGGGAGCTGGCCATAAACCCCGGTCAGGTCTATGGAAAACTGAAAGGCATAGAAACCCTTGATCCGGCTTTTGGTCTGGAAGCCGTTTGGATCGACAGCTCCCTGAGAGATGAGGCACAAACCCTGGGTTATACGGTTGTGGATACGAGCACCGTCATAGCCACTCATCTCAGCCACCTTCTGCAGCAACACGCTCATGAACTGCTTGGATATGAAGAAGTTCAGCAGCTGCTGGATCTTCTCAAGCAAAGTTCACCCAAACTGGTGGAAGACCTGGTACCCAAGCTGCTGCCCCTGGGCACCATACAAAAAGTCATGCAAAACCTGCTCTGGGAAGGCATTGCCATTCGTGATGTACGAACCATAGCGGAAACTCTGGCGGAATACGGTCGCGACAGTCAAAACACTGACACACTGACAGCGATGGTGCGGCGCGCTCTTTCCAGGCAAATTTTTCAGAAAATCAGTGGGATGAGTAGAGAAATTAAAGTAGTTACTCTTGACCCGGAGTTGGAACACATCTTGCAACAGACAGTTCAGGGAAGCCAAAACGGCGGCATGGGCATGGAGCCAGGCATCATGGACAGACTGATGACAGATATCAAAGAGATTGTGCAGGAAAAGGAAATGAATGGCGAAACGCCGGTGTTGCTGGTGAGTCCGGCGCTAAGACCACTGTTGTCACGTCTGTTGCGTGGTTCCCTGCCTGCATTGCATGTCGTTGCCTATGACGAAGTGCCGGACAACCGTCAGATCATGGTCACCGCACATGTCGGGCACCAGCTGGAGCAGGCGGTATGAAGCAGCCCCTGTGCGTGAAGCCGGAATTACCCGTGAGGATAAGGAATTAGGTGTAACTGTCATGAAGATGAAAAGATATTTTGCCCCTGACATGCGTCAGGCGATTCGCCGGGTCAGGGAAGACCAGGGACCCAATGCGGTGATTCTCTCCAACCGACGGGTTGCCGGCGGCGTGGAAATCATTGCCGCCCTGGATTATGACGAAGCGCTGGTCAACCAGGCACTGGGTGCTTACGAGAACAGTGGCTCTCCATCACCAACCGATATCGAAGATGTATCCGGCGCCGATGCATCACCGGGAATCGCACAAGCAAACCAGGGGGCATCCATCAGTAGCATTCGCGAGGATCTGAAGGCGTTGCGAGATCTCATGGAGGCTCCCCTGCTGCAGTTTGGCTGGGGCGAGATGCGCAAGGTTCAGCCATTGCGCGCCAATCTCCTGAAGCGCCTCATGACCCTGGGGCTGGATGCGAGCCTGTGCCGGGAAATCGTTGACCAGGTAGTGCAAAACGGTGAAATGGAAAATGGCTGGGTTGCGGCTTTGAAGCTCCTGGCCGGAATGTTGCCGGTAGCGGATGACGATATTCTGTCGGAAGGCGGTGTTATCGCCTTGGTGGGCCCGACCGGGGTAGGCAAGACCACTACCGTGGCCAAGCTGGCGGCGCGTTTTGCCTTGCGTCATGGTCGGCGGCATGTCGCGCTTATCACGACTGACAGCTACCGCATCGGCGCCCACGAACAATTGCGCACTTACGGTCGCATTCTCGGTATTCCGGTACAGATCGCGGGAGACCGGGATGAGCTGGCGGCGGCACTGAATCACGCCAGGGACAGAAAACTGGTGCTTGTCGACACCGCAGGGATCAGTCAGCGGGATATGCACCTCACAGAAAAACTCTCCAGCCTGAATGTGGGCGAGCAGAGAATACGCAACTATCTGGTGCTTTCCGCCACGGCGCAATCCCAGGTTCAGAATGAAGCGATCCGGTCTTTTCGCAAGGCAGGCTTGCATCGCTGCATTCTGACCAAGATCGATGAGGCGGGCAGTCTCGGAGGCACTCTGGCGACACTGGCGCGCCACGGACTGTCGGCTGCCTATGTCAGTGATGGTCAGCAGGTACCTGATGATCTTCACCCCGCCCGGGCGGAAAAACTGGTTAAACATGCCGTCGAACTGATGCAGCAGCATCAGCAAGCGCCCACTGAGGACGCGCTGGCATTCAATTTTGGAGGACTTGTGGCAAATGCTCATGTATGAAACGGCACTTTCAAAGGAACGGCCCAGGGATCAGGCCACCGGGCTGAGGGAGATGAAGCGATCCCGGCCGGTCAAGGTGATTGCAGTCACTGGCGGCAAGGGTGGTGTGGGAAAAACCAATGTGGCGGTAAATCTGTCCCTGGCCCTGGCGGGCATGGGCAATGAAGTCATGTTGCTGGATGCGGACTTTGGTCTGGCCAATGTGGATGTGCAACTGGGGCTGAGTCCGGAATACGATCTTTCCCATCTCATTTCAGGGGAGAGGCATCTGGAAGAAATCATCATCCAGGGGCCGGGCGGGGTCAAGATCATTCCGGCCTCGTCCGGGGTCTCGCGCATGGCGGATCTTACCCCGGCGGAGCAGGCGGGAATCATTCATGCCTTCAGTGAACTCAGTTGTGATGTGGATTACCTGATAGTGGATACTTCCGCGGGCATATCGGGCTCTGTTGTCAGCTTCTGCAAGGCGTCCCATGAAATCGTGGTTGTGGTATGCGACGAACCGGCATCCATCACAGATGCCTATGCCCTGATCAAGATAATGAACCGGGAACATGGAGTGACCCATTTCCATATTCTTGCCAACATGGTGTATTCCAACCGCCAGGGAAGTGAGCTCTATAACAAGCTTGCCCTGGCGGCAAACCATTTTCTCGATGCCAGCCTGAGTTTTCTCGGTATCGTTCCCCAGGATGAACGGCTGCGCCAGGCCGTGCAAAAACAGAAGGCTGTGGTGGCTCTCTATCCCAGCAGTCCTTCCTCGGGAGCCTTTCGCAAGATAGCCGGCAATATCGAAAAATGGCCGGAGATGCGCAGCGCCGGAGGGCAGCTGGAGTTTTTCGTGGAACGTCTCATCAACAGTGAAAATGAGCTGGGCAGGTTGGAATCATGAACATGGCAGCCATGTATCAGAAGGCATCAGAGCAACTGGACTACGAGGAAACGGTCGCCAGGCATGCGCCCCTGGTCAAGCGGGTCGCCTATCACCTGATGGCGCGCATGCCATCCAGTGTGCAGGTGGATGATTTGATTCAGGCGGGGATGATCGGGCTGCTTGAAGCAATCAACAACTACGATGCTTCCAAGGGAGCCAGTTTCGAAACCTATGCGCGAATCAGAATTCGTGGATCGATGATCGATGAAGTGCGGCGCGGTGACTGGACCCCGAGATCCGTGTATCACAAGGCGAGAAAACTGGCCGAGGCCATGCGTGCCGTGGAAAACCGGGAACAGCGGCCGGCTCGGGATGAAGAGGTGGCGGCAGAACTGGGACTGGATATGGCCTCGTACAACAAGATACTTGCAGACACCAATGGCTGCCATGTGCTCAGCTATGACGACCTTTCCGTGGACAGTTGGGGGCATGAGGAAGAAGAAAGCAGCGAGGAATCCGGATTGCTTCCGGAACTGCAGAAAAACCTGTTCAAGGAAGGGCTCTCGGAAGCCATCGCCAATCTTCCCGAACGGGAGAGGCTGGTGCTTTCTCTCTACTATGACGATGAATTCAACCTGCGTGAAATCGGTGAGGTGCTGGGCGTCACCGAGGCCAGAATCTGCCAGATTCATGGCCAGGCTTTGACCCGGCTCCGTTCCCGGATGCGTGACTGGGTGGATGATGATTGATCGAAGAAGAACTTCGACGGCAAGTTGGAAATGTTCTTTCCGGGTTTTTTCAATCAGGAAACAGGTATAAGCGGATTCCGTGATTTCGGTCTGTGTACAAAATGGCGGAGCCGATGGGGAGGGAAAAAGATGTCCAACAACAGAATCACGCCCTTGTTTCCGGCATGGCCTGTGGCTCCGGCGATTCCCCTGGAAAAGCGAGAGGAGCGCAAACCCAGTGTCAGGCACCCCAAGGCAAATGACAAGGGAAATGATAGCGGAAAAACCGCCTGTGACGATGGCGAGAAAGGCAAACACCATATCGATGTCTTCGTTTGAGGGAAACTCCAATGTTCAGAAAAGATAATATCAGCCATGTCCCTGAAACCGCCGGTGGGTCGTCAACTCCGGTAGCCAGGTATCAGGCAATGCAAAACTCGCCGGGTTCCACCAGGAAAAGGAAAACCGTTTCAGAGACGGAGGGCGAGGATTTCCACTCCTTGCTCAGCGCGGTGGCGGGAGAGGAATCGGAAAAAGAGTCCGTTCAGGACGGCAGTCACAAGAATCTCAATATCAGTAGCGTCATATCTCAGATCAAGGATGAAGGGCCGGCCAGCACCAGGGAACGAAGTGCTTCCCCCACCACGGAAGAATGGCTTGCGGAGCAAAAGCACAAGGAAGCAGAAACCGCCAATGGCCAGCAGCCGGAGCCGTCGCCCGCGACGCAGAAGGTTTCCCCGCCCACAATGGAAGATCTGTCCGCGCAGATTCGCTCTGTGGTGGAAGAACTGCTGGCTGCCCGTCAGCAGGAGCCGGCAAGCAGGCAAAATCACCGTGGCGCATGGATACTACCGGGGATCTTTCTGTGTCTGCTGCTGGCAGGGGCTTATGCACTCTACAAGACCAGCAATGAGCTGGCGCTGGCCAGAGCCAGCATATCCCAGCTAAGTAGCCGCATATATCAGGCGGAGGAAACCCTGGGGGGAGTTCGCCGCGAATTATCCGCTAATCGTGATCGCTTTCAGGGGCTGGTTACCTCCCAACAACTGCAGGAGCAAATGATCGGATACCAAGACAGGATACAGAGAGAAGTTCTTGAGCGCATGCGTCTGGATTGGATCCTGCCTGGGCAAGTCGTCCCGCCCATGCTCGAGGCTGGGGGCAAGACAGTGGATTTCAGCCAGAAGGCCGATGTGCAAGAGCCGGATACCAGTTTGCCGAGGAGCGCGGCGCCTCCCGAGGCCGCCACCGAAATGCCGGTGAAATCACGCCAGAAGGGTGTGGGAAAAGGTGAATGGGATTTGTACCTCGCTTCTTATGCCAATGAAAGCAAGGCAAGAAAAGCATTGGAAAAATATATTGACCAGGTGCCAAACGCAGTCATACAACCGGCTCTGGTGAAAGGAAAACAGGTGTACCGCATCGCTGTACCGGGCTTTGTTTCGAAAACGGATGCCAGCCGTCAGCTGGCCAGAATCAAGAAGCAACTGGGATTGAAAGGCAGCTGGCTGGGGCGTCATTCCCGAAGCTGAGTCCCGGCATTCGACAGGATGCCAACCATTTCACAGAACCGGAGCCAAAGGGCATCTCGAAAAACCGGGATGCCCTTGCGGGGCAGGGATATCCCACCATTTTCGATCACCACAAGTGATTGAAAATGTGAGTAAAGAAAAAGTCGCTTTTTCTCTTGGCGACAAGAAAAATTCCATGGCAGGAGTTTTTCAACATCCCGCTAAAGATCCGCCGCTTCATGCCGAACAGTCTGGGTAAGGAAACTGCAAGGACTATCGACATGAAAAGGCATTATTGCGCAAATCCCGGATCTGGCCTGCCAGCAACAGTGGTTTTCCGGTTTTCTCCTCGTTCATGGTTGGGTTGGCATTCTCTGGGCGCTGCCGCAGCAGTGCTGGTGCTGCTTGCAACCAGCGCATGCGCCTCACGGATTCCCGCCAACGACTGGACGAGGCTGGCCGCCAGTCACTATCCGGGAATGACAGACATCCATCAGGAAGTCAATGTCATCCAGGGTATCTATCAGGGACAGAAGATTTCCGGATACATCGATGAAAACGATGAATGGGTGGAACTGAGTCGGCGTCCTTTGAAAGAAGTCGATGCCGCCGAAGCAGGTCAGATTGCCGACGTATTGACCACAGGTGTCGGTTTGTCCCGGGGACTTACGGAAACCAACCCCTTGGGAGTGGGCATGCTGCCCCTGAAGTTTGCCCTCAACCACTATGCGGAAAAGCAGGGGGTCAGAGAGTGTGGTCAGATAAAGGCATTCCTGTCGGCCACAGGTTGGGGAGCGGCGGCCGCCAACATCATCACCATATCCGCAGGCGCGTTCACCGGGGGTAGCGCTGCCGCAGGTATTCTTGTGGGCACCCTGGCTTTGAACCAGTTTCCGGGAACCGATAGTTGCACTGTATGGCTTGGCCAGCCTGTTGAACTGAGCACACTATGATCGACAGCTTGCACTGACAAGGACCTTCGCCAGTCAAGGCGACCGGACCCATAGAACAGATCCTGATTTTCTCTTCCATCCGTTACCCTGACGAACGAGGTTCGGCGTTTTCAAGAGCGGATGTTCTCCTTCTTTGTCCTCACTGTATTTCCAGTTATATTCCTGTCAGGAATGCTGTTTATGCATAATATGAATTTGTTTTATCCAAAGGAGGGTAGTAGTCTGCACGCATGCCGGAAATCAGGAGCCATAACCCATGACCGCCAGGACTCTCTATGACAAATTATGGGATGCCCATGTAGTGCGTACCGATGAGCACGGTACCAGTCTTATCTATATAGACAAGCAACTCGTGCATGAAGTGACATCGCCTCAGGCTTTCGAAGGTCTGCGTCTGGCGGGGCGCAAACCCTGGCGGGTGGATGCCAATCTGGCTACCCCGGATCACAATGTACCCACCAATCCCGAGGATCGCCATGGAGGGGTGGAAGCCATTCATGATCCGGTGTCGCGCCTTCAGGTGCAGACCCTGGATCACAACTGTGAGGAATTCGCCATTCCCGAATTTCATATCAATGATCCCCGTCAGGGCATCGTGCATGTGGTAGGTCCGGAGCAGGGGGCTACATTGCCCGGCATGACAGTGGTCTGTGGTGATTCGCACACGGCCACGCATGGTGCTTTTGGCGCCCTGGCTTTTGGCATCGGCACTTCGGAAGTGGAACATGTGCTGGCCACCCAGTGTCTGATCCAGAAAAAGAGCAAAACCATGCTCATCGATGTACGGGGCAAGGTTGGCGCCGGCGTGACCGCCAAGGACATTGTGCTGGCCATTATCGGCAGGATTGGCACGGCCGGCGGCACCGGCTACGCAATCGAATTCGCCGGGGAGGCGATCCGCGATCTTTCCATGGAAGGACGCATGACGGTTTGCAATATGGCCATAGAGGCTGGTGCAAGAGCGGGATTCGTGGCGGTGGACGAGAAGACCATCGAGTATGTCAGGGGGCGTCCTTTTGCCCCTTCCGCCGAGCTTTGGCAGCAGGCCGTGAGCAACTGGCGGGACCTGCATTCTGATGCAGGCGCCCGGTTCGATGAGACCCTGGTGCTGAACGCCAGTGAAATACAGCCCCAGGTGACCTGGGGAACTTCGCCGGAAATGGTGGTGAGCGTCGCGGACCGGGTACCCGATCCTGCCATTGAAAGCGATGAAGTCAAGGCCAACGGGATGCGCCGCGCCCTGGAATACATGGGCCTGGAAGCCGGCATGCCGGTAACACAGATCAAGCTGGACAAGGTATTCATTGGTTCCTGCACCAATTCCCGCATCGAAGATCTGCGCGCTGCCGCAGAGGTGGCCAGGGGACGCAAGCTGGCAGAGAATATCAGACAGGCGCTGGTGGTTCCGGGATCCGGTCTGGTGAAAAAACGGGCGGAGGAAGAAGGTCTGGACAGAATCTTCATCGAAGCAGGCTTTGAATGGCGTGAACCTGGCTGCTCCATGTGTCTGGCCATGAACGCCGATCGTCTGGAGCCGGGAGAACGTTGCGCTTCCACTTCCAACCGCAACTTCGAGGGGCGGCAGGGTATCGGCGGGCGCACCCATCTGGTCAGTCCGGCCATGGCTGCCGCCGCCGCAGTTCATGGGCATTTTGTCGATGTGAGGGATCTCTGATGGAAAAGTTTCAGACATTCAAGGGCAAGGTTTGTCCCCTGGATCGGGCCAATGTGGATACGGATGCGATCATTCCCAAGCAGTTTCTGAAATCCATCAAGCGCACCGGCTTTGGCCCCAATCTGTTTGATGAATGGCGTTATCTCGATCATGGCGAGCCGGGCATGGATCCGGCCCGCCGTCGGCCCAACCCGGATTTCGTACTCAATGATCCCCGTTATGCGGGCGCCAGTATTTTGCTCACGCGCAAGAATTTCGGTTGTGGCTCATCCCGGGAACATGCCCCCTGGGCTTTGCTTGATTATGGCTTCAAGGTCATCATTGCCCCGAGTTTTGCGGATATTTTCTTCAACAACTGCTTCAAGAACGGCATTCTTCCGGTAGTGCTGGACGAGGATACCGTGGAGCAGTTGTTTCAGCGCTCCGCTGGCGAACAGGCCTTGCAGATCACCGTGGATCTGGAACAGCAGAAGCTGATCGCGGAAGATGGCCAGGAAATTCCTTTCGAGGTGGACAGCTTCCGCAAGCACTGTCTGCTGGAGGGCCTGGATGACATCGGCCTCACTTTGCAGCATGTGGATGAGATCCGCGCCTATGAAGAACGCCGCAGGCGCGAAGCGCCCTGGCTGTTTGACAATCCCACTGTTTGAGAATCATCCCAAAATGGAATTCAGCATACGTCACGGAGAAGCGCGGGATATTCCTGGCATCAAGGCCATCTATGAACAGCCGCATGTGGTGGAAGGCACCCTGAAGGCTCCCTTCCAGTCCCTGAAGATGTGGGAAAAATGGTTGAACAATCTGCCTGAAGGCAATTACAACCTGGTGGCGGCAAGCGGAGACAAGGTGATTGGCCAGTTGTTGCTATCGGTTTTTTCCAATCCCAGACGGCGGCATTCCGCCACTTTCGGGCTGGCTGTATCCGCCGATGCTGCGCGTCAGGGAGTAGGACGCGCGCTTGTGGAAGCTGCTCTGGATCTGTGCGACAACTGGCTGAATCTGCGCCGGGTCGAGCTGCAGGTATTCGTGGACAATCAGCCGGCTATACATCTGTATGAACAGCTGGGCTTTGTTCGGGAAGGGCAGCACCGGGATTTTGCCTATCAGCATGGCCACTATGTTGATGCCTATACCATGGCAAGATTGCGCCAACCTGATGCGCCAAATGAACAGGGCATTTCGAAAAACCGGGATGCCTGCGCGGGACAAGAAGGTTCCGACTCTTCCAACTAATCACTTGCGGAAACTGACATGAGCAAAAAAATTCTGATACTCCCCGGTGACGGCATCGGGCCGGAAATCGTAAACCAGGCGGTCAAGGTGCTGGACAAACTGGCCGGGCAAGGTCTGGACATCGAGCTGGACGAAGCCCTGGTAGGCGGCGCGGCCATCGATGCCACCGGAGTGCCTCTGCCGGACACCACGCTGGAGCTGGCGAAGGAAGCTGATGCCATCCTGCTTGGAGCCGTCGGCGGATATAAATGGGAATCGCTGGATATCAGCATTCGCCCGGAAAAGGGCTTGCTGGGGCTGCGTGCGGGACTGAATCTTTTCGCCAATCTGCGTCCCGCCATTCTTTATCCCCAGCTTGCCGATGCTTCCACGCTGAAGCCGGAAGTGGTGTCCGGGCTGGACATCATGATCGTGCGCGAGCTTACCGGCGGCATCTATTTTGGTCAGCCCCGGGGGGTGCGTGAGCTGGATGGCGGCGAAAAGGAAGGCTTCAACACCCTGGTGTACCGGGAGAGTGAAATCGAGCGCATCCTGCGCGTCGCCGGGGACATTGCCCGCAAGCGCGACAGCCGGGTCTGCTCCGTGGACAAGGCCAATGTGCTCGAATGCACCGAGCTGTGGCGGGAGGTGGCGAGCCGGGTCATGGCAAAGGACTACAGCGATGTGGAGCTGAGCCACATGTATGTGGACAACGCCGCCATGCAGCTGGTGCGTGCGCCCAAACAGTTCGATGTGATGGTGACCACCAACATGTTTGGCGACATTCTCTCCGACTGCGCCGCCATGCTTACCGGCTCCATCGGCATGCTTCCGTCCGCATCCCTGGACGAGAACGGCAAGGGCATGTATGAACCCATCCACGGCTCCGCGCCGGACATTGCCGGACAGAACAAGGCCAACCCCCTGGCCACGATTCTGTCTGTTGCCATGATGCTGCGCTACAGTCTGGATGAAGGCGCCATGGCGGCGCGTATCGAGGCGGCGGTGAACAAGGTGCTGGACGAGGGTTTGCGCACCCCGGACATCATGGCCGAGAGCATGCGGGAAGTGAGTACCGAGGAAATGGGCGATGCTGTGGTGGCCGCGTTGTAAAGGCCGCGCTGACGTCGATCAACCAAGCAAGAGACAACGATCATGAAAAGAGTAGGTTTCGTAGGCTGGCGCGGCATGGTGGGTTCCGTCCTCATGCAGCGCATGCGTGAAGAGAATGATTTCGATGCCATCGAGGAACCGGTGTTCTTCACCACCTCCCAGGCGGGGCAGGCCGGACCGGATATCGGCAGGGAGATTCCCCTGCTCAAGGACGCGACCAATATCGATGAGCTGAAAAAGATGGAAGTCATCGTTACCTGTCAGGGGGGCGACTATACCAAACAGGTGTTTGCCGACCTGCGCGCCAGTGGCTGGGACGGCTACTGGATCGATGCCGCGTCCACCCTGCGCATGGCCGATCACACCGTCATCGTTCTCGATCCGGTAAACATGAACGTGATTCGGGACGCCATCGCCAATGGCACCAGGGATTTCATCGGTGGCAACTGTACCGTCAGCCTCATGCTCATGGGGCTGGGCGGTCTGTTCCAGAACGATCTGGTGGAATGGATGAGCGCCATGACCTATCAGGCGGCCTCCGGCGCCGGAGCGCGCAACATGCGCGAGCTGCTGTCGCAGATGGGCGCCCTGGAGGATGCGGTCAGCGATCTGCTCGCCGATCCGGCATCCGCCATTCTGGATATCGACCGCAAGGTGACCGAAACCATGCGCAGTGACAGCTTCCCGGTGGACCAGTTTGGCGTGCCTCTTGCGGGCAGTCTGATACCCTGGATCGACGTGAAGCTGGACAACGGCCAGAGCAAGGAAGAATGGAAAGGGCAGGTGGAAACCAACAAGATCCTGGGGCGTTCCGCCAATCCGGTGCCCATCGACGGCTTGTGCGTGCGCATCGGCGCCATGCGCAGCCATTCCCAGGCCCTGACCATCAAACTGAAAAAGGATGTGCCCCTGGACGAGATTGAATCCATGCTGGACGAAGCCAATGCCTGGTCCCGGGTGATTCCCAATGAACGGGAAATCAGCGCCGCGGAACTGACGCCGGCCAGGGTTACCGGTACCCTGGAAGTGCCCGTGGGACGGCTGCGCAAGATGAATATGGGCGATGAATATCTGTCTGCCTTCACCGTCGGGGATCAGCTGTTATGGGGCGCTGCGGAACCGTTGCGGCGCATGCTGATGATCCTTCTTCAGGAGTGAAGCGTGAAGTACCGCAAATAGTGAAGCCACAAATTGCTCTCGGGTTGGGTTTTGGTTGGTAAAAAACACGGTGTACGCTATAGTTAGCATTGAATTGTTATAAATACTCTGAGATTTGCCGTCCAATGCAAGAGGGGCTTTTGCCGGTTCCTGCAAATGGTGGAAGAACAACTGGCGCATGAGCGGAAACGGGAACTGCGCCATGGCATGGCTGGACGGCAGAAACAGGGAACGACGATATATCCGATTTTCCCTTCTTTCTTGAAGAAAGCAGTGGAATCTTGAAGTAATGGGCGGCAATCTCTGGGAGGGAATATGGTCCGCAAACTGGCATTAGCAGTTTCACTCGCGGTGGGCACTCTGCCCATGTCTGTATATGCATTGGGTCTTGGGGAAATGACCACGCATTCGGCGCTGAATCAGAAGTTCAAGGCCGATATCGAGCTGATATCCGTGAAAAAGGGACAGCTCGACACGCTCAAGGCCACACTTGCGCCAGCTGCGGTATTCAGTCGCATGGGGGTCGAACGCACGCTTTTCCTGACCCGCCTCAAATTCCGTCCCATGCGTCTTAAGAACGGCAAGGCGGTCATACGCGTTACCAGCAGTGATCCCATCAGAGAACCTTTCCTGGATTTCTTCATCAAGCTGGACTGGCCGAATGGCCAGGCGGTCAAAGAATATACCGCCCTGCTGGATCCCCCGTCGCTTACCAAAAGACGCGCCGCCAGGATCGCTGCGGCCAGCGCCCAGACTTCCGCGGCAAGCGCCCCGGCCAGCAACGAAGGGCAGACGACCATAGTTCGTGCTTCCCGTCGTTCCCAGCGTACCGCCAGCGATGGTGAATACGGCCCGGTGGCGGCCAATGAAACCCTTTGGGAGATCGCAGACGACCTCCGCCCCCAGGGCATAAGCATTCATCAAATGATGATGGCTCTGTACAAGGCCAATCCCCAGGCGTTTCTCAACAACAATATCAATCTGCTGAAAAAAGGGCAGGTGCTCAAGGTTCCCGAAGCGGATGAAATCACCATCAGCCGCAGAGAGGCCATCGCAGAATTCCAGCGGCAGAGCAGTGGCGTTGCTTCACCGGCGGCAAGCGCGGAAGGCGCCGTGGAAGCTGATGCGGGAGTCGGAATGCCCACGGAGTCAGAGCAAGCCGCTCCGGAAGAGGAAGGCAAGCTCAAGATTGCCAGTGCCGAAGAAGACCAGATGGAAACCGGGCAGGCCGTGTCCGACCTGGAAGTGGAGCAGGGCAGTGCCGACCTTCGTCAGCAGATGCTGATCCTGGAAGAAAAGGCGGAAACCGCCAGACAGGAAGCAGCCCTGATGCGCACTCAGGTGGAGGAATTGCAGCAGCAGCTCAGCGATACCCAACGCCTTCTTGAGCTCAAGGATGAAGAGCTGGCCCGCCTTCAGGAAGGCATGAGCCAGGCTGCCGAGAGCGAGACAGTTGATCAGGATGTGAGCGCGGAAGCAGAAGCGGCGGCGGAAGCCGCGGGCGCGGAAGAGCCTCTCCAGGAAACCCCGGCGGAAGAAATTGTCGCGGAACAAACTGCGGTGGAGCCCGTGGCAGAAGAAACACCGGATGAGACGGTGGTTTCCGGGCAGACTGTTGCGGAAGAAACCCAGGCTGGAGAGGAAACTGTCCAGGCCGAAGCGGAAACGGCAACTGCTGTTGAAGAAACCGGGACGGCTGCTCCCACGGAAGAGGTGGCAGCTGAACCCGCCACGGAAGAAGCCTCCGCAGAAGAACCCCCGGCTCCCGCGAAACAACCGTCCCTCATGGAAGACCCACTGGCCTGGGTGCAGAACAACATGATGATTGCCGGCGGCGCGGCCGGCGCCCTGATTCTTGTCATACTGGCCCTGCTTCTGGGACGGCGCAAGAAAACCGAAACAGCTCCTGCGGCGGCAGTCGGAGATCAGAATGAGTCGGTGGACCAGGAAAGCATTCTGATGGAAGAAGAATCCAGCCTGGCCGATACTGTTGCGGATCACATGGCCGCCGGAAACATCGGTGATACCTCTTTCCTCAGCGAATATTCCACAGAGGAATTCAAGGGTCTGCAGGAGGATACCGCGGAAGTGGATCCGGTTTCCGAGGCAGATGTATATATCGCCTACGGCCGTTATCAGCAGGCCGAGGAAATTCTGCGTGAAGCAATGGAATCCGGCAATGACAGTGCTGCTGTAAAATACAAGATGCTGGAAGTTTATTACGCCACCCAGAAAAAAGATCAGTTCAACACCCTGGCTGAAGAGATGGTCGATTCCGGTCAGTCCGAGGAAGATCCAAAGGCATGGGAGCATATCCAGACCATGGGCCGGGATCTGGACAAATCCAATCCCCTGTTTGCCGCGGGTGTTGCGGCGGCCGCAGGAGCAGCCTCAGTGGATCTGGACAGCGGCGTCGGCGAAGACAGCGAAATGTCTCTCGATCTCAGTACCCTGGCCGAAGAAGTGGATTCGGCGCTCAGTGCGGACAGTGAGCCTCTGGAAGGCTTTAGCGAGCTGGATCTGGACTTTTCCCGGCTGGATACCGACGATGGCGCCACAGCCGCTGACGATCAGGCAGCGCAGGCGGAATCCGCGCTGAATGAAGTATCCAAGGATGACATGGCTCTGGGAGAGACGGAGCTGCACACGGAACTGCTGGATATCAGCGAAATTGGCGATGTCAATGTGGGCACCACCAATCTGGATGAGGCGCTGGCTGATCTGTCCGGCGATCTCGAAGGTGTCATGGCAGACTCCCAGATTCTGGACGAACCCCTGGATCTGGAGGATGAACGTTTCTCCAGTCTCGAAAACGGCCTGACTCCTGACAGTCAGATTTCCGGCCTGGAAGGAGACCTCGATGTGTCTCCGCCTTCAGAACAGGATTCCATCATTGGTGATGAAGTGGAAACCAAGCTGGAGCTGGCACGCGCCTTCATGGAAATCGGCGATGCAGATGGTGCTCGTGGCATTCTCCAGGAAGTCGAGGAAGATGGTACTCCGGAACAGAAGGAAACCGCTGCTGAACTGCTGGCCCAGCTCAAAGACTAGCCAGCCGGGTAGCATTTTTCCACTGATTGACAGAGGGCGCTTCGGCGCCCTTGTCTTTTCCCTGTAAAATATTAATTCGGCAACAATGAATTTCCCCCATGCTGCATTTATTCTGAACTCGCCAATCCAGCTTTTTCTGCCATGAGAATAGCATTGGGCATCGAATACGACGGCAGCCGTTTCCATGGCTGGCAGACCCAGCAGCCGGGGGTACGCACGGTGCAGCTGGAGCTGGAGAAGGCCTTGTCCCGTGTGGCCAATCATCCGGTGGAAGTGCATGCGGCAGGGCGTACCGATACCGGTGTACACGCCTCCTGTCAGGTGGCGCATTTCGACACGGAAGCGGTGCGCAAACCCCACGGCTGGGTCATGGGCAGCAATATTCATTTACCCGAAGACATAAGCGTGCTCTGGTCACAGGAGGTGAGCGAGGACTTTCATGCGCGTTTTTCCGCCCGTGGCAGAACCTATCGTTATTACATTCTGAACCGTCTCAGCCGCCCGGCACTGCAGGCAAAGCGAGTCACCTGGATACATTCCCCCCTGGATGCGGAAAAAATGCATGAAGCCGGACAAGCGCTGCTTGGCACCCACGATTTCAGCAGTTACCGCACCGTGCATTGTCAGGCCAAAAGCCCGGTACGTACCCTGCGCTCCCTGCGTGTGGAGCGCAACGGAGACCATCTCGTTCTTGAAGTCCATGCGGACGGTTTTCTGCATCATATGGTGCGTAATATCGCCGGGGTGCTCATAGCCATTGGCAGCGGGGAAAAACCGCTGGCCTGGGCCAGGGAAGTGCTGGAACATCGTGACCGCACCCTTGGCGGCGTGACCGCATCACCCCACGGACTGTATTTTCACCGGGTAGATTACGATGAAAGCTTTGGCCTTCCTGGTGCATCATCAGCAATCCCGTTACTGATGATATAATGACTCGCTTATGCGAACGCGAGTGAAAATATGCGGCATAACCCGTGCCGAGGATGCCCAGGCGGCCATCCAGGCCGGAGCGGATGCCCTGGGTTTTGTATTCTATCCGCCCAGTCCCCGGCATGTGGAAGTTGCCCAGGCGGCCGCCATTATTCGCTCCTTGCCGCCTTTCGTCACCAGCGTCGCCCTGTTTGTGAACGCGGATCGGGAAACCATTGCCGAAGTTGTTCGGGAAACGGGCATCGATCTGCTTCAGTTCCATGGCAACGAGTGCCCGGAGTATTGTGCGGAACATGGGCGTCCCTGGATCAAGGCGGTACGCATGAAGGAAGATATCGACCTGGAAAAGACCGCTGCGGACTATGCTGCGGCCCGGGCGCTGTTGCTGGATGCCTATCAGCCGGGAGTGCCCGGTGGAACCGGCGCGGTTTTCGACTGGGAGCGCATTCCGGCTCATCTTGCGGGACGCATCATCCTCGCCGGCGGTCTGACCCCGGACAATGTTGCTGACGCCATTCGCCAGGTAAAGCCTTGGGCAGTGGACGTGAGCGGTGGCGTGGAAGCAAAAAAAGGCATCAAGGACGCCGACAGAATTCAACGATTCATGAGAGGTGTAGAGCTTGGACAAGAATGATTCATTCATGAATATGCCGGATGATAATGGGCATTTCGGCCCATATGGTGGCATTTTCGTCGCAGAAACCCTGATGGAAGCTCTGCAGGAACTGCGCGAGGCCTATGACAAATATCTTCTGGATGCGGATTTTCTTGCCGAGCTGGATGCTGACCTGCAACATTATGTGGGACGCCCGTCGCCCATCTATCATGCGGAACGACTGAGCCGGGAAAATGGCGGCGCACAGATCTATCTCAAGCGCGAAGATCTCAATCATACCGGCGCGCACAAGGTAAACAACACCATCGGCCAGGCCTTGCTGGCCAAACGCATGGGCAAGACCCGCATCATTGCAGAGACCGGGGCGGGGCAGCATGGCGTGGCCACCGCCACGGTCGCTGCCCGTCTGGGACTGGAATGCGTGGTCTATATGGGGGAAGTGGATGTCGCCCGCCAGGAAGCCAACGTGTACCGCATGCGCCTGCTGGGGGCAGAAGTGCGTTCTGTCTCTTCCGGCTCCAGAACCCTGAAAGACGCCCTGAACGAGGCCATGCGCGACTGGGTGGCCACGGTGGATGACACTTTCTACATCATTGGCACCGTGGCGGGTCCTCATCCCTATCCGGCCATGGTCAGGGATTTCCAGGCGGTTATCGGGCGTGAGGCCCGCCAGCAGATCCAGGAGATGAGCGGCAGCCTGCCCGATGCCCTGGTGGCCTGCGTTGGGGGTGGCTCCAACGCCATCGGCCTGTTCTATCCGTTTCTCGACGACCGGGAAGTCGCCATCTATGGTGTGGAAGCCGCCGGAGAGGGACTGGACAGCGGACGCCATGCCGCGCCTCTGTGCGCCGGCGAGCCTGGCGTGTTGCACGGTAATCGCACCTATCTGATGGAAGACAAGGATGGCCAGATCATCGAAACCCATTCCATATCCGCCGGTCTGGACTATCCCGGGGTAGGACCGGAGCATGCCTGGCTCAAGGATACCGGGCGCGCCAATTATGTGGCCATCGATGATGACGAAGCCCTTGCGGCTTTTCATCTGCTGACGCGCACCGAGGGCATCATCCCTGCGCTGGAATCCAGCCATGCAATTGCCTATGCGTTGAAACTGGCGGCAACCATGGACCCGGATCAGAAGGTACTGGTCAATCTGTCCGGTCGCGGGGACAAGGACATGCATACCGTGGCTTCCATCGAGGGGATACAGATATGAGCCGGATCGCTACACGTTTTGCCGCCCTGAAAACAGAAGGGCGGACTGCCCTGATTCCCTTCATTACCGCAGGAGATCCCCATCCGGACCTCACCGTGGGACTGATGCATGATCTGGTGGAGGCCGGCGCGGATCTCATCGAACTGGGCGTGCCGTTTTCCGACCCCATGGCCGACGGGCCGGTAATCCAGCGCGCCAGTGAACGGGCGCTGGCGCATCATGTCTCTCTGGGAGACGTGATGGACATGGTGAAGGTTTTTCGTCAGACCGATGAACAGACCCCGGTCATTCTCATGGGCTACCTCAATCCCATCGAAGTCATGGGTTATGAGAGCTTCGCCCGCCGAGCGGCGGAAGCCGGCGTGGATGGCGCGCTCACCGTGGATGCGCCTCCCGAGGAGAGCCATGATCTGGTTCAGGCCCTGCGTGGGCAGGGACTGGATAGCATCTATCTGGCGGCGCCCACCAGCCACCGGCAGCGCCTGGAAATGATTGCCGGGGCTGCCTCGGGTTTCATCTATTACGTGTCCCTCAAGGGCGTCACCGGTTCCGCAAATCTGGTTTTGAGCGAGGTGGAAAAAAAGCTGGCCGGGATCCGTGCAGTAACGGACATGCCCCTGGGCGTGGGTTTCGGTATCAAGGACGCGCAGATGGCCGCGGCCATGGCAAAGATTGCGGATGCGGTGGTTGTGGGCAGTGCCCTGGTATCGAGAGTAGAGGCAAATGCCAGCAAACCTGATAAGATAGGTGCAGAACTTAAGCAATTGCTTCAGGAAATGCGCGCAGCCATGGACGCCGTATAGGTCTTGGCCGCCGCCGATTTCCGCAGATTGAGGAATAACCATGAGCTGGTTCGACAAACTTCTTCCCAGTGTAATCCGCACCGAAGGCAGCGCCAAGAAGGCCGTGCCGGAAGGCCTGTGGAACAAATGTCCTGGTTGCGGCGCCATCCTCTACCGGGCGGAAATGGAAAGAAACATGGATGTCTGCCCCAAGTGCGGGCACCACAACCGGATTGGTGCGCGCCGCCGTCTGGATCTGTTTCTGGACAAGGAACCCCGGGAGGAGATCGGCATGGAGCTTCAGGCCCAGGATCCGCTCAAATTCAAGGATTCCAAGAAATACAAGGATCGCCTCGCCGCGGCGCAAAAGGCGACGGAAGAGAAAGATGCGCTTATCGTCATGCAGGGCAAGCTCAAGGGCATGGATCTGGTGGCGGCCGCCTTTGAATTCAAATTCATGGGCGGTTCCATGGGTTCCGTGGTGGGAGAACGATTCGTGCGCGGCGCCAATCGCGCATTGGAAAAAGGCATCCCCTATGTGTGCTTTTCCGCCAGCGGCGGGGCGCGCATGCAGGAATCCCTGTTTTCCCTGTTCCAGATGGCCAAGACTTCCGCCGTGCTCAAACGCATGGCGGAAAAAGGGGTGCCTTTCATTTCCGTGATGACCGACCCGACCATGGGTGGCGTATCCGCCAGTCTGGCCATGCTTGGAGATGTAAACGTGGCTGAACCCGGCGCCCTTATCGGTTTTGCCGGTCCCCGGGTCATCGAACAGACGGTTCGGGAGAAGCTGCCAGAGGGTTTTCAGCGCAGTGAATTTCTCCTGGAACATGGCGCCGTGGACATGATTGTGCCGCGACATGAAATGCGCGACCGGCTGCACAATGTACTGGGCATCCTCAATCACCAACGCGCCTGTGCGTGAGATTCAATAAGTTCGAAGACTGGCTTTCCTGGCAGGAAAGCCTGAACCCCAAAAGCATTGATCTTGGCCTGGAGCGGGTGCAACAGGTCTGGCGGCAGCTTGTTCCCCCGGATCTTGCTGCAACTACCGTCATCAGCATAGCCGGCACCAATGGCAAGGGTTCCAGCGTGGCCCTGTTCGAATCCACACTCCAGGCAGCCGGTTACACTACGGGAAGCTATACTTCGCCGCATCTGTTGCGTTACAACGAACGCATCCGCTGCAACGGACAGCCCCTCCCGGATGAGCAGATCATGGCGGCTTTCGATACCATCGACAAGGCGCGTGGTGCTACGCTCCTGACCTATTTCGAATTCGGCACTCTTGCGGCCCTGTATCATTTTGCCCACCAAAAACCAGATGTGGTGCTACTTGAAGTGGGGCTGGGAGGACGCCTGGATGCGGTAAACATCATCGATGCGGATCTGGCGCTGGTTACCAGCATCGCCCTGGATCATCAGCAATGGCTGGGCGACGACCTGGAAAGCATTGGCCGGGAAAAGGCGGGTATCTTCCGCCCCGGACGACCGGCGGTGTTCAGCGCACTGCAGATGCCTGACAGTGTGGAAGCCGTGGCTGCCGAAGTGAAAACCCCCCTGTACCGTAATGGCCGGGATTTCCACGGAGAACGGAATCAGACCGGCAATGGCTGGAACTGGCAATCCCGTGAGCGCGGGATCAGCAACCTGCCTCTCCCGGCTTTGCCCGGCCCGCACCAGCTGGACAATGCTGCCGGGGTGATCATGGCCCTGCAGTTGCTGGCGCCATCCTTGCCCGTGAGTGAAAACGCAATCCGCCAGGGACTCGTATCCGTCGAAATTCCCGGTCGCCAGCAGCTTGTGGAAAGAAACGCCGTGCAATGGCTGCTGGATGTTGCGCACAATTCCCATGCGGTGGCGCAACTGGCCCGCTATCTAAAGGAACACCCGGTGTCCGGTCAGACCAGAGCGGTGCTCGGCATGCTGCGGGACAAGGACGCAAGCCAGGTGGCGACTCTGATGAAGAACGAGGTGCAGGCCTGGCATCTGGCGGGAATCGACGCCCCCCGTGGCATGAATGCCAAAGAGCTGACCCGGCGGATCATGACGGATGGTTTTCGCGGGCAGTCTCATGAAAACCTGAAAAATGCCTTGCAGACGGTGGATGCGCTCAGCAGGCCAGGGGACAGGGTGGTGGTTTTTGGTTCTTTTTACACCGTGGCCGAGGCCCTGGATTATCTGAAATATCCTGCTGGCGTCCCTGTTTCCTGACGGTATAATGACTACTTTACCATCCCGGAGTTGATCCAAGCTGTGGACGAACCCCTGAAGCGACGCATCATCGGCGCAACCGTACTGGTTTCCCTGGGCATCATCTTCCTGCCCATGTTGCTGAGTCATGAACCGGTTGCCCGGCATCAGGGAAAGATGGCGCCCATCCCCGAGGAGCCGAAAAGAAACTTCGATCCCGCCTTGCTGCAGGACGCTGACCCCGAAGAAGCCGAGCCGGCGCCGCCGCAAGCCAAGGTAAAACCAGCGGCAGAAACTCCTTCGCCAGCACCCAAGGCGATTCTCAAACCCAAACCGATTCCCCGCCTCAAACCCCGGGCCGCCACGCCGCCGCACATACCCGATCCGGCCACTGTCCATCAGCCAGTAGCCAAGGGTTCTCCCCAGGCCTGGGTGATCAGAGTTGGCAGTTTTTCTTCAAAAGCCAGTGCGGACAAACTGGTGAAAAAGCTGCGCAAGGCCGGACTGGACACCATGAGCCCGGTGGCTGTGACGGTCAAAGGCAAAAAGTACTATCGGGTTCAGGTGGGGCCCCAGTTGGACAAAAAACGCGCACTCAGCCTGTTGCCACGGGTAGACAAGATTGCCGGCACCAAGGGACAGGTTGTCCGTTATCCCTGATGAATGGCATGGATACACAATTGATCTGGGTGGACTTCGTCATTCTTGGCCTGATTGCCATCTCCGCCCTGCTCAGTCTGGTGCGCGGCTTCATTCGGGAGGCTTTTTCCCTGATGGTCTGGATACTGGCCTTCTGGGTGAGCTGGACTTTCTTCCGGGATCTTTCCCTGCGCATGGAGGGCTTCATTCAGACGCCTTCGGTGCGTTTGGGAGTGGCTTTCGCCATACTCATGATCCTCTCGCTCACGGTTGGCGGGCTGATCAACTATTTGATCATACGTCTCATCAACAGTACCGGGCTGAGTGGCAGCGACCGTTTCATCGGCATGTTTTTCGGTATCGCCCGGGGGGTGGTGCTGATCGCGGCGCTGGTTCTGCTGGCGGGACTGACGCCCTTGCCCCAGGATCCCTGGTGGAATGATTCTGTACTGCTTCCTTATTTTCAGGAGCTTTCGTTGTGGCTGCGGGATCTTCTGCCGCCGGAAGTTGCTGATCATTTCCGTTTCCCGTCGGAACAGGGCGTCAGCGCGCCGGTTTTGCCTGTTCCTGAAACACCGCAGGCAACGCCACTGCCGGGACAGTAGCCTTTTTGTTGGCAACAAATTACCATTGAAACTCTTGATGATGCAGGAAACTCCAAAATGTGCGGAATCGTAGGAATCGTAGGAACTGAACCGGTCAATCAGTCCCTGTATGACTCCCTGCTGGTGCTCCAGCACCGAGGACAGGATGCCGCGGGCATCGTGACCTGTGAAGAAGGCAAGTTGCACCTGCGCAAGAACAATGGCCTGGCCAGCGACGTATTCAATACCGATCACATGATCCGGCTGCGTGGCAATATGGGCATTGGCCATGTGCGCTATCCCACTGCGGGCTGCTCCTCGTCTGCGGAAGCCCAGCCTTTCTATGTAAATTCCCCTTATGGTATCGTGCTGGCGCACAATGGCAACCTGACCAATGCAGAAGAACTGAAACAGGATCTGTTTCGCGAGGATCTGCGGCATATCAACACCGAATCCGATTCGGAGATCCTGCTCAACATCTTTGCTCATGGGCTGAGCAGTTATCCTCCGCATCTCACCTTGAGCGAGGAAGATATCTTTCGCGCGGTAGAGACCGTGCATCAGCGCTGTCGTGGCGGTTATGCGGCGGTTGCCATGATTCCCGGTTACGGCATCATCGCCTTTCGTGATCCCATGGGCATTCGTCCGGTGGTATTTGGCGAAAGGGACACGCCCAGAGGCAAGGAATTCATGGTCGCCTCCGAGAGCGTGGCGCTGGATACCCTGGGATTTCGTCTGGTGCGTGATGTTGCCCCCGGTGAGGCCATCATCATCACCCGCAACGGAGAACTGCATGCCCGCCAGTGCGCGCAGAATCCCCAGCGTTCTCCCTGTATTTTCGAATTTGTGTACTTTGCCCGGCCGGATTCCATTATCGACGACATCTTCGTACACAAGGCGCGTCAGCGCATGGGCAAGAAACTGGCCCGCAAGATCAAGCGTGAATGGCCGGATCATGACATCGATGTAGTCATTCCCATTCCGGACACCAGCCGCACCGCTGCATTGAGCCTGGCCAACAAGCTGGGGTTGCCCTATACGGAAGGCTTCATCAAGAACCGTTACATTGGTCGTACCTTCATCATGCCAGGGCAGACTGCGCGCAAGAAATCCGTGCGGCGCAAGCTCAATCCCATAGACGTGGAATTCAAGGGCAAGAATGTGCTCTTGGTGGACGATTCCATCGTGCGCGGCACCACCTCCAAACAGATCGTGCAGATGGCCCGGGATGCCGGCGCGAAAAAAGTCTATCTGGCATCCGCCGCGCCGCCGGTACGCTATCCCAACGTGTATGGCATCGACATGCCGGCGGCTTCCGAACTGGTGGCTTCCGGGCGCAGTACCGCCGAGGTCTGCGAGATCATTGGCGCGGACCGCCTCATCTATCAGGATCTGGATGATCTTATCGCAGCGGTACAGAAAAAAGGCATGGTGAAAGTGGATCGTTTCGATACTTCCGTGTTCAACGGTGAATATGTTACCGGTGACGTTACCCCGGACTATCTTCGGGAACTGGAAAACTGCCGCAACGACGCCGCCAGGAAGCAGCGGGAAAGCGCCAAGCCGGATGTCATCGATCTGCACAACGGAGCCTGAGATGAGCGACAAAGGCGAATGGCGCCCAGCCACACAGGCCATACGCATTGGCCATCACCGCACCCAGGAAGGGGAGCATTCTCCCGGCATCTTCACCACCTCCAGCTATGTGTACCAGAGCGCAGCGCAGGCGGCGGCGCGTTTTTCCGGTGATGAAGCCGGCAACATCTATTCACGTTTCACCAATCCTACGGTACGAATCTTCGAGGAACGCCTGGCAGCGCTGGAAGGCGGGGCGTGTTGCGTGGCCACCGCCACCGGCATGGCTGCCATCATGAGTACCTGCATGGGACTGATGCAGCAGGGTGATCATCTGCTCAGTTCCCGCAGCATTTTCGGCAGTACGGTGATCCTGTTCAACAAATACCTGAGCCGGTTTGGCATGGAAACCAGCTATGTCCCATTGGCCGATCTGGATGCCTGGCGCGCCGCCATTCGGCCCAACACGCGCATGCTGTTCGTCGAGACCCCATCCAACCCCCTGGCGGAACTGGGGGATATCCACGCCCTGGCGGCACTGGCTCATGAACACGATTGCCTGCTGGTGGTGGACAACTGTTTCTGTACTCCGGCCCTGCAACGTCCCCTGGACATGGGAGCTGACATCGTCATTCATTCCGCCACCAAATATCTGGACGGGCAGGGGCGCTGCATGGGCGGCGCGGTAGTGGGAGACGAGCAGAACGTGGGAGAGGAGGTTTACGGCGTGCTGCGCACCGCTGGCCCGAGCATGAGCCCTTTCAATGCCTGGGTGTTCCTCAATGGTCTGGAAACCCTGGATTTGCGTATGCAGGCACATTCCGCAAATGCGATGGAACTGGCGCAATGGCTGCAGAATCACCCTTCGGTGACAAAGGTACATTATCCGGGGCTGGACAGCCATCCGCAGAAAGCCCTGGCGGATCGGCAGATGAAACGGCCTGGCGGCATGTTGTCCTTTGAGGTGGAAGGAGGGCAGGTCGCCGCCTGGCAGGTTATTGATGCCACCCGTCTGCTGTCCATCACCGCCAATCTGGGCGATACCAAAAGCACGGTCACGCATCCCGCCACCACCACCCATGGCCGCCTGACACCGGAACAGCGCGCTGATGCGGGTATTGGCGATGGACTGATTCGCATCTCCGTGGGTCTGGAAGATGTGCAAGACCTGAAAGATGACCTGGCTCGGGGGCTGGACAGCCTTTGAGCGTTGACAAGTATCTGGAAAAATGGAATCGACGTCATCAGGAAGCAGAGGATGAGGGAAGCCCTGCCCAGGTATTGATTCGCAACTTGCATTTGTTGCCCGCATCGGGAAAGGCGCTGGATCTGGCATGCGGACGGGGCGCCAATGCCCTGTTGCTCGCGGAAAGAGGGCTGGATACCCACGCCTGGGATTTTTCCACCGTAGGCATCAGGCGCCTGCAACAGACTGCGGCGCAACGTGGCTTGTTCATCAGCACTGAAGTCAGGGATGTGCTGGCCAGGCCGCCCGCGGCGGACAGTTTCGATGTCATTCTGGTATCTTTTTTTCTGGAACGCAGGCTGATTCCGCATCTGGTACAGGCACTGCGCCCCGGAGGAAGACTGTTCTACCAGACTTTCGTACAGGATGTCTGCCTGGACAGGGGGCCGTCCAGCCCCGGCTGGCGGCTGGCCAACAACGAGCTGTTGCATTTGTTTCGGCAGCTGGACGTTCATTATTATCGTGAAGATGGTCGTGCCGCCACGGTGCAGACGGAAATTTCCGATCTGGCGCTGCTGGTGGCCTCCAAAAGAAGGAACTGAGCCATGTCACTGACACTCATCGCCACCATTCTCACCAGCGCAGCCGTTTTGGGCCTGCTGGTAATCGGCAAGTCCCTGCTTATCCCTTTTGCCATTGCCGTGATGCTCTGGTACGTGATCGACGCCATCGCGGCGCATTTTCGCAATTTTTCCATCCGCGGATTTCACCCCTTTGGACGCTTCAGCGTCATCCCCGCCTTGCTCGTGGTGATTCTGCTCATGACCGGGCTGGTGCAGATGATCGGCGACACCGTGCAACAGGTGAGCATTGCCGCGCCATCCTATCAGGACAATGTAAGCAAGATCCTGGAGCATTTTTCCGCCATTACCGGGATAGAAGTGGCGCCGGTTCTGCAAAACTGGCTGAGTGAACTGAACCTGGGGAAAATCATTGGAGGCTTTGCCTCTGCCATCATGGGTCTTGCGGGTAACGCCGGGATGGTGGCCATCTATGTGGCCTTCCTGCTGCTGGAAGAACGCTATTTCTCGATCAAGATGCGCATCATGTTTCCCAATCGGGAAAGGCGCAAACGCATCAACAAGATGCTGGACGACATCCAGATTCAGATTCGCCAATACCTGTACATCAAGACTCTGCTCAGCGCGCTCACCGGCATCATCAGCTATGCCATCCTGATCTGGGTGGGCGTGGACTACGCGCCTTTCTGGGCATTGCTGATCTTCCTGCTGAATTTCATTCCCACCATTGGCTCCATGATCGCGGTGCTGCTGCCCACGGCGCTTTCCCTGGTGCAGTTCGACACCTTCACCCCCTTCATTACTCTGCTGGTATCCCTGGGAACGGTGCAAATGCTCATTGGCAATGTACTGGAGCCCCGTGTCATGGGCTCATCCCTGAATCTCAGCCCACTGGTGGTGATTCTCGCCCTGTCTCTGTGGGGGCAGATCTGGGGAATCACGGGGATGTTTCTCAGCGTACCCATCACCGTCATCGGCATGATCGTCCTGGCCAGCTTTCCCGCTACCCGCGCCATTGCCGTGGCCATGTCGGAAAACGGGCGGCTGCGTCCGGTATCCTGAATCAGTCCAGCTTTTTCTCCCAGAACAGCGCCTGCCCCAGTTTCGGGTCCAGCTCATAACCGGAAAAACCCAGCTTTTCATAGGCGCGACGGGCAATCTTGTTGCCTTCCAGCACCTCCAGGGTCAGTTTGCAGCAGCCTCGTTCGCGGGCGATTTCCTCCACCTTGTCGAGCATGGCCGAACTCAAACCCCGGCTCCGGTATTCCGGCAATACCGCGACATCATGAATGTTGATCAGCGGTTTGGCGCGAAAGGTGGACAATGACTGAAAACAGTTCACCAGCCCGGCAGGGTGCTCATCGACAAAGGCCAGAATGCTGAACGCCCCAGGCTCCGCCGCCAGCATGGGAAGCAGGTTGGCCAGCACATCCTCATCCAACCCCTGACCACCGCCCATGGGATCCCGCGCGTAGGCATCCAGCAGCAACAATAGGGCCTGCTGATGTACAGGATTGTGGTAATCGGCAAGGATGATTTCGATCATGGTTGGAGAAGGTAACAGAAAATGACGAAGACGATACACCAGTTTCCGGTGTATTACATGAAAATCCCATGAAAACGATGCAGAATTTCCATGCAATTGTGATATCGTTCAGTACGGCATTTTCATGGAATTCAAGGACGGAATTGAAGTTGCCGATTATGAATTAAAGGACAACAGGGGCGCCGCCCAATCAGGGCATACACCAGATTTGACTATAGCTCTTCCGTGAAAACACAGACCTGAAAAAAGGGAATAAGACTAGGAGAGGTGAATCAAAAATGGGAAGAGGACATGGAAGAATGGGGAAAAGTCAGAAACTTATAGCGGCGCTTTTCCCTTTTGTTTTGTATGGGTGCGCTTCTGATCCTTGTTTGACAGAAATGCTCGCTTATGCGGAGCAGGGAAAGCCCGCCCCCTGCATGGCGCACTTGTCCAGCAGAGGGACAACAAAAGAGGAGAGAGAGCGACTGTTCCTGAAATCAATCCAGGCAGCAAAAGACAAGGAGCCGGATCTGCGACCGTATTGGGAACAGGAACTGGAGAGGCGTCTCATGTTGAGTCAGTAATACAGTGTAAACACAAACCCGAAAAATGGGGATCTAGCCCGAATATTGCACCGGAATCCGGAATTTTCCCGGAGAGATTTTTGCCCGGATTGTTCGAACGGACAAAAGCCGATGTTATTCATCGGCTTGCAGTGCGTTCGGGCAAGCTGGGTGAAAAGATCCCGGGAAAAACCGGATAGCATGACAGGTACAAACTGTATCCAGCATAATCGTC
>JALSQZ010000014.1 GCA_026985055.1 Sedimenticola sp.
CGGCATCCTGCTCTATTTTGCTTTCGATGATGTTAAATGGGAGGAATTCAAAGCGCCCATCCTCTTCACCCTGCGTGACGACAGCAAGGCATTGCTACGCTGGTTCTTTTTGGTTGCCATCCCGCTGCTGGCGGCCTGGGTGGTGCATGGAGCGGTCAAACCGTCCTATGAGGCACCGGTGGAGTTGCGCCAGGTGCATCCTGCGCCACCTGCCAGCATCAAGGTGTATAACAAGACCTACGATCTGGCGAGCCTGGAAAACCCTGTGCGCAATGACATCCTGGAGAGCCTTGCCAAAGACAAGGAGGCTGGCTGGAAAAAATATCAGGAATCCGTGGCTGCGGGCCGGGATGTCTATTATCAGAACTGCTTCTATTGTCACGGCGACCTGCTCGATGGCAAGGGCCATTACGCCCATGGCTTCAATCCCCAGCCCATCAACTTCCAGGACCCTACCATCATTCCCCAGTTGCAGGAGGCCTTCCTGTTCTGGCGCATCACCACGGGCGGTCCGGGTCTGCCGGTGGAAGGCACGCCCTGGAATTCCGCCATGCCGGTGTGGCATGAAATGCTGGCGGAGAATGATGTCTGGAACGTGATTGACTTTATCTTCGACTACAACGGTCAGGTGCCGCGTATCTGGGATCCGGAAATCTCCAAGACCATGACCGGCATGAAGGATGAAGTATTGGCCCGGCGCAAGAATATCATGGGCAAGGAGCTGTACAAATTCCGCTGCGAAGTCTGTCATGGTGAGAATGGTGCCGGTGATGGTGTGGCGGCAGACTTCATGTATCCCCGGCCCCGTGATTTCAGCCTGGCATTGTTCAAATACAAGACCTCACCAGGCACTGAGTTGCCGCGTGACGAAGACCTGTTCAATACCATCAAGACGGGCCTGCAGGGTACCGCCATGCCGGGTTGGGGACTGCAGGGTCGTGCCCTGCTCACGGATGAGCAGATCGGGAGCCTGATTCCGGTGATCAAGGGCTTCGATATAACCCAGGCCTGGCCGCCCGAAGAGGCCGATGAAGATGCCTTCGATGATGATGGTTTCTATACCAAAACTGATTTCCGGGTGATCAAGGACGTCGAACCGTTGGACGGGCAGATTGCCTATTCCGGGGAATCTATCGAAAAAGGCAGGGCCGCT
>JALSQZ010000015.1 GCA_026985055.1 Sedimenticola sp.
CGATGGCTTGTTGTAAGCACCAGAACAGAAATTTTCTGAGTTGATGAGGGTCCAAGGCAGGAGCACGATGAAGCATTGAGGAGTAGGATCATGAAACGGATCAAGCCCTTGAACGAAGCGGAACGAGACACCCTGGAAGCGGGTTTTCGATATGGCCCGAGCCGCCGGTTTCGCCAACGGTGCCATGCGCTTCTGCTCCATGAGCAAGGATACCTGCTGCGGGAAGTGGGTGGAATCCTTGGGGCCCATCCGACGACCGTCAGTGAATGGCTGAACCGTTGGGAGCAGCATGGGATTGCCGGTTTGCATGACGGTCCTCGTTCGGGCAGGCCTCCCATCTACGAGGGTCCGGACCTGGAACTGTTGCAGCAGTTTCTGAAGGAAGATCCCCGGCGCCTGACCCGGGCCAAGGATCGGCTGGAGCAAGCCACCGGCAAGCGCTCGTGTATGAAAACGCTGCAGCGGGCTTTAAAAAAAGGTGGGGTATGTATGGAAGCGTTGCCGGCGCAGCCTGGCCACCCGGCGCGACGAAACCGCCTTTCGCCAGGCCCAGGCCAACCTGGCTGATTTTCTGGCGGCAGAGCAGCGAGGCGAGGTGGCGGTGTATTTTCTGGACGAAAGCGGGTTCGACACGGTATCTCCGGTACCCTATGCTTGGCAGAAGCGGGGAGAACGGATCGGCCTGCCGGCGGACCGCAGCCGACGCTTGAGCATCCTGGGCTGTATCAATCATGACATGGACGGGCAATTCGACTTGATCGAAGGCAGCGTCGACCGCCACAAGGTCATCGACTTCATCGACCGGTTCGTGCAACGGAGAACACCCGACGATCCGCCCTGCCTGATGATTCTGGACAATGCCTCGATGCATCGCAGCCGGGACTTCCGGGACCGCCTTCTGGAATGGAGTGCACAGGGCGTCGTCATCGCTTATCTGCCTCCCTATAGCCCGGAATTGAATCACATCGAGCTCCTCTGGCGGAAAATGAAATACGAATGGCTGCCCCTGTCCGCATTTGAACACTTCGCTTCCCTGAAGCAGGCCTTGGAGGACATCCTGCATAACATCGGATCAGAATATCAGGTTAGTTTTGTCTGAGTGCTTAACGCGCCATGCCAGCTTTGATCCCCTGGGTGACGGCCGTCCCCAGAT
>JALSQZ010000016.1 GCA_026985055.1 Sedimenticola sp.
CATCGCCTGGATGGCGGGGCTGTTCTATCTGCCCAGATTGTTCGTCTATCACTGCATCGCCGGGCAGGAGGGAAAAACGCACGAGCTGCTCAAGGTGATGGAATACAAGCTCTATCGCTATATCATGGTTCCGGCCATGTATGCCTCCTGGGCGGCGGGGCTGAGCATGATCGCGGTGCTGGGATTGTCCGATATCTGGCTGCATGTGAAGCTGACCATGGTGATCGCGCTCACCGGATTTCATTTCCTGCTGGCTCATCACAAGAATCAGTTCCGTGATGGCAGCAACAGGCGGGCGGAAAAATATTTCCGCATGATCAACGAAATCCCCACCCTGCTGATGGTGGTGATTGTCATCATGGTGATCGTCAAGCCGTTCTGAGCGGGCCAGTCTGCCGGGATGATTTGCCGCTTCTTTTTTGCAGAAATGAAACAGGGGCGTGTTCTGGACAATTGCAGGAGAGTGAAAAAGGCGTTTTCTTTGCCAAGTCCGGATACCGGCATTGCCAAGGGCCAGGAATTGCTCTATAGAAATGACGAAGCTGATTTGCCGCGCGGTGATCGCGTTTTCTGGCAAAGATCGCATTTCCAGACGTTTTTCCCTTGAACGACATTGCCGCCGCGTGGGCCCCTGCCTGGGGAGATCGCGCAGGATTTCAAACAACCGGCAAGTCAGGGGAAAGCCTTCCGCAATCCTTTCCGGACGGAAAACTTCCTTTTCCCCGTCATGCAAAGAGTCCCCCGATGATCGATATCGCCGAAATTTCCAAGATGAAAGAGATCAAGCTGCATGATCTCAAGAAGCAATCCCCGCCGGAGCTTCTGAAGCTGGCCGAGGAACTGGAGGTGGAGAACGCCTCGGCCATGCGCAAGCAGGAGCTGATGTTCGCCATTCTCAAGCGTCTGGCTGAGCAGGACGTGACCATCATTGGCGAAGGGGTGGTCGAGGTATTGCAGGATGGTTTCGGCTTCCTGCGCTCGCCCAACGCCAATTACCTGCCCGGCGCGGATGACATCTATGTTAGCCCGTCGCAGATCCGCAAGTTCAATCTGCGCACCGGCGATACGGTGGAGGGAGAAATCCGCTCGCCCAAGGAAGGGGAGCGCTATTTCGCCCTGATCAAGCTCAACACGATCAATTTCGAAAGC
>JALSQZ010000017.1 GCA_026985055.1 Sedimenticola sp.
CCACACGCCGCTATTCCGATACAATCGTTTTTTCTGGTTGGGGTAGTCAGCCACGTCTTGTTCCAGCCGCTGGCCCATGACCAGAAAGACGAGTGTTTCCGATCCGGTATTTTTCAATGAATGTGCGGCGGTATTGGCAGGGAACCCGACGAAGTCCCCCTTCCCGAATGGGAAAGACTCGCCTTCTATATCAAGTGTTCCTTCGCCAGAAAGGACATAGATGCACTCTTCCTCGTAGTAGTGCTTGTGATACTCGGTGGTATCTTTGCCGGGTTCAACACTGATCAGGTGGACGCCGATATTGTTCAGCCCGACGGCGTCTCCCAGTGATTTCCGTATCCTGTCGGCATTGGGATTCAGGAAATGGATTCTTCTTTCGCCTTCCATTGCTTCGATGTCCTTTGCCTTGAGGATGAGCTTGCGTGCTGTCATGGTGTTGTCTCCAGGTAATTCTCTTTAATCGGTACTGTAATAAAATGGGGGCGCATTTCTCAGGCAAAATAAGGTCAGGTTTTTGCAATCATGAAACCGCCCGCTGCGATCATGAATCCGCCTGCAATGCGCCTCATGCCGGTTACCACTGTTTGTCTCCGGGGCAGGCGGGCGATCTTTGTTGCCATGAAGGCGTACGTGATCTTTACACTGCCCACGGCGGCGATGGTGATAAGAACGATGATTCCCATATCTGTGGGCTTGAGTGATTCTATGTCGATAGATGCCGGAAACAGGCTGACATAGAAAAGGATTGCCTTGATATCCCCAAGGGTCAGAAACAGTCCTGCGAGGTAGCTGGCCAGAAGCTTGCCCGCCTCGTGACCTTGTTCGCGGGCGATATCGGCCTTGTTTGCTGACCGAAACAGGTGGATACCCAGCCATATCAGGTAGATGCCACCCAGAAACCGGATGAGGTGAAACACACCGCCCAGGGTTTCGGCAACCACGGACAAGCCGAGGACAGCCAGCAAAACAAAGATCAGATCACCCATAACGATGCCTGCGGCAACAGCGATACCATTCGCAACGCCCAGTGTTGCGGAACGGGTAACGACCAGACCCACGCTGGTGGACGGGATTGCAGCCAGCGCGGTCATAATGGCAAACAGGGAAATGGTGTCGATGAAATTCATGGCGGCTGTTATCGTTGTTGCTCCGGGCTAAGGTTCGGGCAGGATTTCGATGCCTGGCATCCACATCATATCAGTTACGCCGAAGTCGTAACCGAGCTGTGATAACAGTGTGGTGATTTGTCCGCGATGGTGGGTTTGATGATGAAAGAAATGGGTCAGTGCATCCGCCAGCCGGAATCGGTGTGTTCGTTGGGTGACCATGGCTGTGAAGGCAATGATTCCATCGAGATCGGCTTCTTCCAGTTCATCGATCCAGGTGGCAATGGCAGCATCGGTTGCCGTTCTGGCTTGCCAAAGTTCATTGAAATCGCTGTAGAGTTCCTGATCCAGAGATTCAACCGGGAAATCCGTGCCGGTAAAGCGCCCCATCCACAGACGATCGCCCAGTAACAGATGATTGAGCGTGCCATGGATGGAATGAAAGAAAGCCCCCATATCCTTTTTGCGTGTCTCGTCGGGTACGTCGTTGCACACGGAATAGAGTTTCTGGTTCATCCATTGGTTGTATTGGCTCTGAATGACGAATTGCGATTTTCGTGCCGACTTCGAGGCATGAATCATAGTGAGTGTTCCTTTGGTTTGCATTCACTGGCGATCTGTTCCTGAACGGCTTTGGCCAAGGTGGAAAAGACCGGACCCGGACAGTGCTGCAAGACACGACCGTCCACTTCCTGCACCGGGATCAACTCTGCGCCGGTGCCGCTCAAGAAACATTCATCGGCAGTGTAAAGATCATAAGCGGTGAGCGCTGCCTCCCTTGCGGGAATGTTCCGTTCTGCCGCCAGTTGCAGGATGACACCACGGGTAATGCCCTCCAGCGCGCCATCCACCGGCCGCGGTGTTATGAGCAGACCGTCGCGCACGATGAAGAGGTTTTCTGCACTGCCTTCCGTCACCCGGCCCTGGCTGTTCAGCAGCACCGCCTCCTGGGCGCCGGCCTGGGTTGCTTCCATGCGGGCGAGGATGTGGTTGAGATAATTCAGGCTCTTGATGCGTGGATCGAGGCCGTCGGCTGGCAGGCGTCGGGTACTGGCAATAATGAGGCGGATGCCCTCATCGCGCAGCTCCGGCTGGACCATCTCCAGCCGGGTGGCAATGAGAATGACATTGGGTTGTGTGCAGCCAGTCGGATCCAATCCCATGGGCCCCGATCCACGGGTCACCATGAGTCGCAGATAACCATTCTCTTCCGGGAAGGCCGCGATAATTTCATTCACGGCTTTTGTCAGTTGTGCTTGAGTGTAGGGCAACGCCAGCCGGATGGCCTTGCAGGAATCGACCAGGCGTTGCAAATGCTCAGCGAGACGAAAAGGGTGGCGATAATAGAAGCGGATGCCTTCGAAAACGCCATCCCCATAGAGCAGCCCATGATCGGTCACCGGAATCACGGCTTCGCGTTCCGGCAGCAATTGGCCGTTAATCCAGAAACAGGTCGAGTCAGGCATGGAGTTCCCCGGAAAAAACAGTGACCGCCTGGCCACCGAGGCGAACCCGGTCGTCCTGCAGGCTGACCTTGACGACACCACCTCGCTTCGATGCCTGAAAGGCGGTCATGGATGGTTTGCCCAACTGCATCGCCCACCAGGGGGCCAGGGTGCAATGGGCTGAACCGGTGACCGGGTCTTCATCAATGCCCGCGGCAGGTGCGAAAAAGCGGGAGACGAAATCGTAGGCCGGGTCATCGGAGCGGGCCGAGACAATAATGCCACGAGCCTCAACCTGGCCCAGGGCGGGGAAGTCAGGTCGCAGGGCGCGTACTGCGGCTTCATTATCGACGACCACCAGATAGTCGAAGCGGCTGCGGTAGACCTCGCCCCCGTCGAGTCCCAGTGCGGCCAGCAGTCCAGGCGGCTCCGGAGCCGGCTCCGCCGGTGTGGCCGGAAAATCCAGTTCGATTATCCCGTTACTCTGGGTGGCGCGTAACAGCCCGCTGCGGGTGTGAAAGCGTGCTTCCGTTCCGGGTGCCAGCAGACCTTGTTCCCACAGCACGTGCGCCGCGGCCAGTGTGGCATGGCCGCACAGATCCACCTCCGTGGTCGGTGTGAACCAGCGTAGTATGTAACCATCGGCCTGTTCGAGGAGAAAAGCCGTCTCGCTGAGATTCATTTCCGCCGCCACGGCCTGCAGCCAGTCGGTGTCTCGTTCGCGGTCCAGCAGGCAGACGGCAGCAGGATTGCCGGAAAAGGGGCGGTCGGTGAAGGCATCGACCTGAAAGAGTGAAAGCGCTTTGCTCATGGTTGTGCTCACTGTCTGAGATGAGTGTTTAGTCTGTACAGTTTAAAGTGCGCTAACAATCAAGTACAGATTCAGTTAAAATAAAAAAGATACGGTACAGATGGGTGTTATATATAACTGTACTGTTATCTATAAAAAGCAACTGTACTCGTTGAGTGTGCTTATCCATGGCAAATAAACTGTATGA
>JALSQZ010000018.1 GCA_026985055.1 Sedimenticola sp.
ACGAAAGGAAAGGCGCGCCTGTCCGACCCCACCCAGTCCGCCAGCGCCAGCAGCCCTGCAATGAAATGCTTGAACGGCTCGTTGTTCGGCAGTGGCGGCCCTTCCTCAAAGGCAGTGGGCAGCCAGTGCCGCAGTGCCTCTGCCATTATCCTTTCTGCCTGCCGCCAATCATATTTGTCGCAGGGCCTGAAGCAGTCCGAGCAAGCCGAGCCGTTCTCGATGGGCCGACCATGATGAGAGAAGCTGATGAGCAACCACTCTGCAAGTTTCTGCGCATCGCCCGCGCACCATTCCAGCATCTCCGGCAGCAGGCCGCCGAGGACGGTATCCATCCGGTCTCCCGCCTCCTGCATCCATTGCACGGCAGCCTCCACATGGCTGCGGAAGGGATGTTTCCACGCGCCTTGCAGCCATCCCTTTGCCTGAAAGGCCGGGGCGATCTTGCCAATATCATGCAGGAAGGCGATGGCGGCCAGGCGGGCCTTGCAGATGTCCGTCAGGGGCCTGCCTGCCGCTGTGCTTGCCGCGCGGCCAAACAGCGGGTGATCCAGCAGGCACAAGAAAACGGCAGCGACATCGGCGCAATGATGCGCCAAGTGATGGGCATCACGCGTTTCCTTGTCGAACTTTCCCCATGGGCTGAGATGTCCTGTGGGGTCCTGATCCACTTTGCTGCCTGTAGTTTGAATATGTTGAGCATGCTTGCACATGAGCAGTATACTCATGTCTATCACGAAGGATAGATGAGAGCGGTTGGTTTTCACAGAGTTTCTGAGCCTAGAGTGGTGGGGATGCCGCAAACTCTCCCATGAAATTGGTGGTGGTATCTATATGGCGTTTAAGGCTTGTCCAGAAATTTGATGGATGACAATAAGTGATTGATTTCATTGGTGAGCCCGACAGGGATCGAACCTGTGACCTACTGATTAAAAGTCAGTTGCTCTACCAACTGAGCTACGGGCCCTTTGCCTTGAGGCGTGGCGGAACATATAGGCTGCGGGGCGGTCTGGTCAATAGGGAGAGAGGGGAAAGGCGGCCCGGGCGCGGGCGGCTTGCGCGCCCCGGCCCCCGCGGCCCTGGTTCATCCGCCCGCCCTGGCAGAGCGCAGGGCGGTGAAATCGGCATCGGCGTTATGCGAAGAGC
>JALSQZ010000019.1 GCA_026985055.1 Sedimenticola sp.
GGTGAACTCACTGTGCAGCATGAAAGAGGTTCCCCCGCCCACGCGGGGATAGACCCCAAGGCCCTCAGCCTGGGCGGACACATAGGAAGGTTCCCCCGCCCACGCGGGGATAGACCCATAGCCGAAACATCGGCAGTCATATCATCGGGGGTTCCCCCGCCCACGCGGGGATAGACCCCCCTGAAACGTAGCTGGGTCTACGTTGAAATTGGGTTCCCCCGCCCACGCGGGGATAGACCCACGGCCGTGTCCATGGCAGAGGAAAAGCTGAAGGTTCCCCCGCCCACGCGGGGATAGACCCCGGGTGAATAGCAACAGGTTTGTCATGCCATGGGTTCCCCCGCCCACGCGGGGATAGACCGCTGTTACTCACTTTCCCACACCTTCATACAGGGGTTCCCCCGCCCACGCGGGGATAGACCCCCCCGGCAGCCCGTGTTCTCCATTGGTCTTGCGGTTCCCCCGCCCACGCGGGGATAGACCCCAAAGCTGGAGGCGGCGGCCCGCGATCTTCGGGGTTCCCCCGCCCACGCGGGGATAGACCCCACAGATTAAGGGCACCGGCATTGCGGACATCGGTTCCCCCGCCCACGCGGGGATAGACCCTGTTTTTGGAGCGCATGACGGCCTCACCAAATGGTTCCCCCGCCCACGCGGGGATAGACCCTATGACCACGCCGATGTGGTGTCGGCATTGATGGATTGGCGAATTTCGCACTGGCGCGCCATGTCTATTGCCGCAGGATGCGCACCTGGTTCGAGGTGATGCAGGCGGTGATTTCCGAGCCTTCCGGCAGCACCTTCTGGCCTGCCTGGTGGGGCTCGTCCACCAGGATTTCCGATCCGGCCAGATCCAGCGAATAGCGGATGAGCGAACCGAGGAACTCCGAGTGCGTGACCTTGCCGGTGAAGCACACGGTCGAGCTTTCGGCCGCCGCCTGTGGCGTCATCAGATGCACGTTCTGGGGCCGGAAGACCGCGCTCGCCGCGCCCTCCGGTTCCGCATCGGGCACCGGAATGGTGATGCCGCCTTGCGCCACGAACATCTTCCGCCCCTTGTCGGTGATCACCTTGCCCTCGATGCGGTTGGCCGAGCCCAGGAAACCGGCAACGAAGAGATTGACCGGATTGTCGTAAAGCTCCATCGGCGGCCCCGATTGCTGGATGACCCCGGCATCGAGCACCGCCATGCGGTCGGCGGTGGTATTGGCCTCTTCCTGGTCATGGGTGACGAAAATGGTGGTAATGCCCAGCTTGCGCTGCAGGGCCAGAAGCTCGCGGCGCATCTGGATGCGCAGATTGGCGTCCAGGTTGGACAGGGGCTCGTCAAGCAGCAGGACCCGCGGCTCCACCACTATGGTGCGCGCCAGCGCCACCCTTTGCTGCTGGCCGCCGGAAAGCTGCGATGGGCGGCGCCTGGCCAGATGCGCCAGGCCCACCGTCTCCAGCGCCTGTTCGACCCTTGGCGCGATTTCCTCGCGCGGCGTGTTGCGCTCCTCCAGCCCGAAGGCGACGTTCTTCCACACGCTCATGTGCGGCCACAGGGCATAGGACTGAAAGACCATGCCGACGTTGCGCGTCCACGGCGGCTCGCTGGTGACATCCTCATCGCCGATGAGGATGCGCCCCCGCGGCAGCGGACCGAAGCCGGCGATGGCCCGCAGCAGGGTGGACTTGCCCGATCCCGACGGCCCCAGGAAGGCGAAGAACTCGCCCGGCGCGATCTCGAGATCGATCCCCTTGAGCACATGCGTGTCCCCGAAGGACAGATGCAGGTTTTCGATGGTGATTTTCTGCGACTGCATGGCTTGATCTCCTTCATCCGTCGCGGGCCGTGACCTCGTGGGCGGCGCGCGTGCGCTCCACGAAACGGTGGGACAGATAGGTGGCGACGCCGACGATGATGACCGCCAGCACGCCCAGCGCCGCCCCCGGCCCGCGCCCGGCCGCCGTCTGCATGTAAACATAGATGCCATAGGCCAATGGCGCGTCGGATTCCGCCGACACCAGCATCAGCGTCGCCGAAAGCTCCACCGCCGCCGTGGCGAAGGCGGTGACGAACCCGGCCGCGATGCCTCCCGCCATGAGCGGCACGACGATGCGCCTGACGGTGGTGAACCGTCCCGCGCCCAGGTTCTGCGCCGCCTCCTCCAGCGACACCGCGACCTGCTGCAGCGCCGCCGTGGCCGCGCGCAGGGCATAGGGCAGGCGGCGGATCATCAGGGCGATGACGATGATCACCCACCACGAGGCCAGGGGCTTGCCGACGATGGGCAGGTTGAAGTCATGGAAGGTGCGCAGGTAGCCGATGCCCAGCACCACCCCGGGCACCGCCACCGCCGCCGTCCCCATGTAGTCGAGCACCTTGCGCCCCGGCAGTTCGGTGCGCCAGACCACATAGGCGATGGCCGTGGCCACCAGCACGTCGAGCAGCGCCGCCAGCCCCGCGTAGAGCAAGGTATTGGTGATGTAGGGCAGGGCGGTGGAAAAGACCTCCCCGTAATGGGCCAGGGTAAAACCGTCGGGCAGCACCGAGAAGGACCAGATGGTGCCGAAAGAGAGCAAGAGCAGCCCGATGTGCGGCGACAGCACCAGCAGCAGGATGAGGATGATCACGGCCCAGGCCCCGGCCTTCTCCCATGGCTTCAGGTCGCGCTTCATCAGCCCGCCGCCGCCCTTTTGCACCGAGGCGTAATCGCGCCCCCGCGTCGCCAGATAGGAGGTCCACAGCGACAGCAGCGAGAAGGCCACCAGGATCACCGAGATCACGTAGCCCATGGGATCGGAAATGCCGATGGAGGAGATGCGCAGATAGGCCTGCGGGGCCAGCATGTTGTTGACGTTGAGCAACAGGGGCGTGCCCAGATCGTCGAAGACCTTCAGGAACACCAGGGCCGCCCCGGCGGCGAAACCGGGCATGGCCAGCGGAAAGACGATGCGGCGAAACAGGCGCAAACCGTGTGCGCCGAGGTTTTGCGCCGATTCCTCCATGGCCCGGTCGATATTGTTCAGCGAGGCCGAAAGATTGATCAGGATGAAGGGAAAATAGTGGATGGATTCCACCATGATGACGCCGTTGAGCCCCTCCATGAAGGGGATGGTGAAGCCGAAATGTTCATCCAGCAGCAGGTTGACCGAGCCATTGGCCCCGAACAGCAGCTGCATGGCCACCGCACCGACGAATGGCGGCATGATCAGCGGAATGACTCCCAGCGTCTGGATCACCGCCGCGCCGGCGAAATTGAACCGGGTGGTGAAATAGGCCAGGGGCATGGAGATCAGGGCGGCGAAGAGCACCGACATGCCCGCCACGTAGATGGAATTGACGAAGGATTCGCGGAACAGGGAGGTGTTGAAGAAATCGGCGAAGTTGAGCAGCGTCAGCCGCCCCGTGTTGACATCCACGAAGGCCACGTAGATGACCTTGCCCACCGGAATGACCAGAAAGGTCATGAGCAGGATGAAGACGGCAAGTCCCGTGCCCGCCGCCCCCCATTGTCCGCGCGATTGCGCCGCCATGACGGATCGCTCCCCTGGTCAGGATGGAAGAATCCCCGCCCGCATCGCGAGGGGTGCGGGCGGGGAAGGTGCCTCTCTGGCCACGGTTACCTGGCCATGCCCGCCGCCTTTTCGGCCAGCATCCTGGCCTTGGCGTAATTGGCCTTGACCATCTCGTCCCACTTTTGCTCCACCTCGGCCTGGCGGCCGGTGACCTTGTCGGTGGCCTTCTTGCGCTTCTTCTTGAAGATGGCGGCAAAGGCCGGATCGAGCGACTTGGCCTCGTCGATGGGCAGGGCGGCAACGAGCGCGCGCGCCTGATCGAGCATCTTCTGGCCTTCCGCGTTGGGCTTGGCGGCCAGTGCCCTGGCGGCCGCGTGGATGGCCTTGGTGGCGGCGCGCAGGTCATCCAGCCGGTAGGTGATCATGACGTCGAACATGGAATTGACCAGGTTGTAGCGCGCCTTGGACTTCTTGACGTCGAACTTCACCTTGGCGCCTATGCCGCCGGTGAACGGATTGGGCAGGTTCTTCGCCGGCCCCTTGTAAAGCTCCGGGCGCACCGGCAAACGCTGGATCTTGGGATCGAGCAGCAGTTTCTGCCCCTCCGGCGACAGCAGGAACTCGATGAAGGTGGCGGCGTTCTTCGGATGCGGGGCCTTGGTGACGATGGCGATGTTGGCCGGCACCAGGGTGGTCACCGTCGGATAGTGGAACTCCACCGGATAGCCCGTGGCCTTCGACGAGAAGCCGAAGAAGTCGATCACGATGCCGATGCCGAACTCGCCGGAATTGACCCCGGAGGGCACCCCGAAGGAGCGCTCGGTGACGGTCTTGAAATTGCCCGCAATGCGCTTCCACAGCGCCCAGCCCTTCTCCCAGCCGTCGCCTTGCAGGACGGTCTCCACCGTCAGATGCGTGGTGCCCGAGCGCGACGGGGCCGACATGCCCACGTGGCCGAAATAGACCGGCTTTGTCAGGTCTTCCCATTCCCTGGGCGCGGGCAGCTTCTTGGCCTTCAGATAGCGGGTGTTCCACATGAAGCCGTAGCCGGAAGCCGCGAAGCCCTTGTAGTAGCCATCCGGATCGTTGATCGGGAAGGCCCCCACCTTCTCCGGGATGCCCTTGGCCTTGACCTGGTACTTGGCCAGAAGACCGTCGCCCTTGAGCACCTCGAAGGCATCCGGGGCCGAGGCCCAGAACAGATCGGAGGTATTGTTGGAGGCCGTCTCCTGGATGTATTTCACCCCGGCGGTGGTCTTCTTCTTGAGCATCTCCACCTTGACGCCCGGATATTTGGCCTCGAAGGCCTTCTTGAAGACCGATGTCAGGTCCTTGGGAAAGGAGGTGACCACCACCAGCTTGTTCTCCATGGCCCGCGCCGAGACGCCCGAAAGCAGCGCCAGCGCCACCACGGCGGCCAGCCCGGCGGATTTGAAAAATGCATGTTTCATGACGAGTTCCTCCCGTGTTGTCATTGCTGGCCCAAGGCCAGATGAAGGCAGGCTAACACGGCAGAATGGAAAAAAGAAGATGGAAACGCACCCGCTGGAACGTCCGCCAGGAGATGCCCCGGCCCAATCCCGTTTCCCCGGATTGTCTGGCGTGGGGGGCGGGGTGTACGGCACAATCTCCAGCAAGATTTCCAGACGACAGGTTACAGTACCCAAACTCGTCAAGGGAAAAAGGAGCGAAAAGCACCGATAATCATTGATGGAGTGTTAACGATAGGGTATGAGCCCTTGCACGGGTATGGGGTCATTTGAATGAGGAACGCCAATCAGGCAGGTTTTGCAAAGGCATCGGGCATGACTGCCGAGGCTGTCTGTATGGGTTTCTTGGCCTGCGTCTGGAGTAGCGTCAAGGCGCGATGAATGGTCTTGGGGATCGCAGCCGGATCAAGTGTGCCCGCGAGCCCGGGCAGGATTGCGCTTCCGCGTGAGGGCAATCGCCGAAAGAGAGATGCGGCGAGCAGGGATGATTTCAGCGCTCCGGCGAGGCCGCTTCGGTTGGAGTGTGGCATTTCGGGAAAGATTCTGTACAGGGAATTTTTCTGTCCGGATCAGGTTTGAAGGGATGTTGGCATGAAATGGGTCATTACCGGTGGCTGCGGCTTTCTGGGACGGGCTTTGGCTCAAGAGCTTCTGGCCGCGGGCGGGCACAGGATTCGAGTGCTGGACAATCTGAGCGTGGGGTCACGCGAGGATCTGCAAGAGGTGGGGCCTTTTGCCGAATGCGGCGCGCATGCCGATCCGTTGCTCTGGTCCGATGATCTGGCACTCCTCGAGGGAGATATTCTCGATTCGAAAGCTGTGGAATGGGCGCTTTCCGGTGCGGATGTGGTTGTGCATCTTGCCGCGAACACCGGAGTCCCGCAATCGGTCGCCGATCCCGTGTCGGACTGTCATACCAACGTTTTAGGCATTCTCAACATGCTTGAGGGATGCCGCAAGGCCGAAGTGGGACGTTTTGTCTTTGCCTCTTCCGGCGCGCCGCTGGGCGAGCAGATTCCGCCCCTGCATGAGGAGATGGCGCCTCATCCGGCATCTCCCTATGGCGCCTCCAAGCTGGCCGGCGAGGGCTATTGCTCCGCTTATCACCATTGCTTTGGCATTGATGCGGTGACGTTGCGATTTGGCAATGTCTATGGAGAGGGATCGCACCGCAAGGGCTCTGTCGTTGCCAAGTTCATAAGGCGGGCCATGGCCGGGGAGAAACTGGAAATCTACGGGGATGGGAACCAGACGCGGGATTACATTCATATTTCGGATCTGGTGACGGCCATGTACAAGGCTGCCACCGTGCCGGGAATAGGTGGGGAAACATTTCAGATCGCCACCGCCTCGGAAACCACGCTTCTGGAACTGGTGGAAAAAATGTTTGACGCCATGCGCGCGGAGGGCATGGCACTGCCCGAGGTTTTTCATGGCGCCCCGCGCACGGGCGATGTGGTTCGCAACTTCTCTGATACGCGCAAGGCCCATGAACGGCTGGGCTGGCAGGCGCAGGTGTCCCTGGAAGATGGTCTGCGGCGTACGGTGCGCTATTTCCTTGACCGCGAAGAAGAAAATGCCTGAGGAGAATTGTCATGCGTGTGCTGATTCTTGGCGGTGATGGCTATCTGGGCTGGCCAACGGCCATGGATTTTGCCGCTGCCGGCCACGAGGTGACGGCCGTGGACAATTACCTGCGCCGCAGGATTGCCGAAGCCACGGATAGCGAACCGCTGATCGCCACTCCCAGCCTGAGCGAAAGGGCGCATCTGTTCAAGGCCGTGTCCGGTCATTCCATCGAAGTCAGGATCGCCGATCTGAGCGTTCCCGAGGAGATGTTCGAGGTGGTGCGCGAAAGCATGCCGGAAGTCATCATCCATTATGCGGAGCAGCCGTCAGCGCCCTATTCGATGCGCGGTTTCAAGGAAGCGCGTGAGACGCTGCGCAACAACCTGGACGTGACTTTCAATTGCATCTGGGCGGTGATGGAGATCGTTCCCGATGCGCATATCGTCAAACTGGGTACCATGGGGGAATATGGCACGCCCAATATTGATATCGAGGAAGGTTGGATCGACATAGAGCACAAGGGACGCACGGATCGCTTCCTGTTTCCGCGCGCGGCGGGCTCCTTCTATCATACCACCAAGGTTCTGGATACGGACATGCTGTGGTTCTATGTCCGTCTCCATGGATTGCGGGTGACTGATCTGATGCAGGGGCCCGTCTATGGCCTCTCGACTCCACAGGCCGAGATGGATCCGAAATTGTGTCCGCATTTCAATTATGACGACATATTCGGTACGGTGGTCAATCGCTTTCTTGTCCAGGCCGTTGCCGGAATGCCCCTGACCGTTTATGGCGAGGGAGGACAGAAGCGCGGCTATCTCAATCTTCAGGATACACTGCAATGCGTGCGGCTGGCGGCGGAAAATCCGGCCAGGGAGGGGGAGTTGCGCATTTTCAACCAGTTGACGGAAGTCTTTTCAGTCAATGAATTGGCTGAACGGGTGAAGCGGGCAGGGGAGGGCCTGGGGCTGGATGTCAAGATAAAATCCATCCCCAATCCGCGCAAGGAACTGGAAGAACATTATTATAATCCGGTCTTTTCCGGCCTGACGGATCTGGGGCTTGAGCCGCATTATCTGACGGATGACATGGTGGCTGACATGCTCGAAAAGGTCATTGCGAACAAGGAACGGATCAGGCCTGAACGGATCATGCCGCGGGTGAAATGGAGCTGAAAGCCAATGAACAGATTTGAAGGCAAGACGGTCATGGTCACCGGCTCCTGCGGCACGGTGGGGGCGGAACTGGTGCGGCAGCTTGTGGAAGAAAGTCCCGCTGTGCGGGTCGTTTGTATCGACAACAATGAAAGCGAGCTGTTTTTTCAGTTGAAGAGATACGCCAGAACGGGACGCATTTCCTGCCATCTGGCCGATATTCGCGATATCGAATCCCTCAAGTTGCGCATGCAGGGGGTGGATATCGTCCTGCATTCGGCGGCTCTCAAACATGTAGGCTTGTGCGAGGACAGTCCCAATCAGGCCATTCAGACCAACATTCAGGGCACCCAGAACGTCATTGATGCAGCACTTGCCAATCATGTGGGGCGCGTCATTTTCACCTCCACCGACAAGGCGGTCAACCCGACCAATGTCATGGGCACCTCGAAGCTGATGGCCGAGCGCCTGATGACGGCGGCGAGCGAGAGCCATCGTGACGGTGGCACCGTTTTCGCTTCCACCCGCTTTGGCAATGTTCTCGGATCGCGCGGCTCGGTCATTCCCCTGTTTCGCCGCCAGATCGAGGCGGGGGGGCCGATCACGCTGACCGACCGGCGCATGACCCGCTTCATCATGACCCTGAGCGAGGCCGTTGCCCTGGTGCTTGAATCGGTCTGGCTGGCCAAGGGCGGTGAAGTCATGGTCACCAAGATGCCGGTGGCGCGCATAGAAGACATGGCCCATGTCATGCGTGACCGTCTGGGTGGGAGAAAGGATATCGAAATCACTGAAATCGGCGCCCAGCCGGGAGAAAAAATGTATGAAGAGCTCATGAACGATGAGGAAGTGCGCAGGACCTGGGAATATGGCAATTTCTTCGTCATACTTTCCGCCTTCGCTGATGCAAGGGCCGGGAAATATGCCCACCTGCACGATCAGCCGCGTCCGGACAGGCCCTACAATTCGGCGCATGAGGCTGTCTTGAGCCGCGAGCAGCTGGAGGCATATCTGGTGGGGCGGCAGGTGATATGAAAGATCTTTTCGCAAAATGGCATGGAAAGGCGATTTCACGTGGATGATGCAACGGTCGAGAATGCTCTGACGGATATCGAGGGCAGGTACCCTCCGGAGCTGAGCAAACTCCTGGAGGACAACCGCAAGCGTATCATCTGGCAGGTTCAGGAGGTGGTCAGGCTCGTCAAACCCGGCGGGCGGGTGCTGGATCTTGGTTCCGGGGTGGTGCCTTTCATGCCTGTCCTCGCCAGCCTGGGTTATGAGGTCATCATGGCAGATGACTATGGAGATGCATATTACGGCGACAAGAAACTCTCCGGCATGCTCGATTTTTTCCAGTCCATCGGTGTTCGCATAGTGCGTCGCGACATTTTCGAGAAGGATTTCGCGGATGAATTCGAACGACTGGACATGGTGACCACCCATGATTCCATGGAGCATTGGCACAATTCTCCCAAGCGCCTGTTTCATGATCTGTGGAAAAGACTGAATGATGACGGTCTTTTGTGGATCGGTGTTCCCAACAACGCCAATCTGCGCAAGCGCCTGACCCTGCTGCTGGGCCGGGCCAAATGGAGCCAGATGGCCGACTGGTATGAACAGCCGGTGTTCAGGGGGCATGTGCGCGAGCCGGATGTGGATGATCTGCGCTACATTGCGCGCGACCTGGGAGCAGGCAGGGCTGAAATTGCGGGGCGCAACTGGATAGGATACCGCCACCCCAGCGCGCTGGTCAGGAAATTGACGCCGGCGTTGGATGGCCTGCTGCAATTGCGTCCTTCCCTGTGCAGCGATATTTATCTCTATGCATGGAAATGATTTCCCTTGTTCAAGCGTCTTTTAGCAGTGGGAGCGACATTGTCGATGCGGGGGCTGGCGGCTGGCGGCTCCATACTGCTCAGCCTGCTGGTCGGGCGCATGTTCGGAGCCGGGGGGCTGGGCATGTTTGCCGTCTTTGTCACCCTTCTGGGGGCTTTGGGCATTCTCTCCAACCAGGGGCTCACCCCGGTATTGGTGCGCACCATTGCGCTCGAGCATGCTGAAGGAGTGCGCGCGGCGCGCATGATGTGGGCCGCCATGAAGTCCCTGGGGGGTGTTCCGCTGCTGGCAGGGGCGGGCGGGGCGGCGCTGCTCGTCTCCGGGCTGCTTGGCCGGGCATCCTTGTCCAGCGCCGCGGCCTTTTTCATGGCCTTGCCCCTGTTGACGGCCCTGTCCCTGATGTCGGGCTACCTGCGCGGGCAGGGGCGCACATGGGCAGCTCCCTTTTTCGAACTCTCCGGCATTTCACTGATCGCAGCCCTTGTGTTGAGCGTGGTGTGGTGGGCGGGCTGGTCCCTGGAGCAGGACATGGCGCCCTGGTTCCTGTTGTGCGCCATGCTGCTGGCTGCCCTGGTCGCGGGCGGCATTTTGTGGCGCGATATGCAGGGCGCCCCCTTGTCCGCCGTCATGAAGGGGCGGAAGGCCCGCCTTGAGCCGGGGAGCGGACATTTCCTGATGATCGCGCTGGCGGGCTTCCTGGTTCAGGCCGGCTCCTTTCTGCTGGCCGCGCCCTTCCTGGCGGATAAGACGCTTGGCATCATGCGCGCAGTGGAGCGTCTGGCGCTGCTCGTCAGCTTTGCCATTCCGACGATAGAAACGGTGATAGCGCCGGATGTCGTGCGTCATGCGAAACGGCGGGAAAGGGCTGCCCTGCGGCGGCTGATCCTCTGGGCCATCGGGGTGGCCGGGGCCATCGGCGCGGTTCCCTTTCTCCTGCTGATGCTGTTCCCCGCAAAATTCCTCGGCCTGGCCGGGCCGGAATTTGTGCCGGCGGCGGGATACCTGCGCGTCATGGCGTTCACCCACCTGCTGCTGCTCTTGCTCGGGCCGTTCATAACCCTTATGAACATGGGAGGCAAGGAACGCACCGCCATGTGGATCAACCTGGCGGCGCTGGCGGCGGCCGTGATTCTGTTTCCGGCCCTGAGTTTCCTGTTTGGAGCATCCGGGTTCATAGCCGCCTATGTTATCGTCACGGCTGGGAGGGCATTGGTTATTTTTGGTCAGAGTGGTTTTATAAATCGCTCTTGGTGAGGTTAAAAAGAGAAATATTCATGAAAATAGATAAATTTTATATGATTTTAATTTCTGCTCTAACATTTTTTTTGACTTTTATTATGGTTATTGTATTATTTAATTTGAATGTAAATTTATGGTTTTCAATGTCAGCGCTGTTGTATTTATTTGTATTAATTTATTCAATAAAAAACGGAATACATGCTATTCATTACTATGCAATTTTTTTTATTTATGGAATCCTTTTTCCATACTTGATTCAAGCAGGCGTTGGGATTAGGTATCTTCAACACAGCGGTAGGGTTAATGATGTTGATTTGTATGATTTTTTAAATATGCTATTAAATGCTTTGGGTATATTTATTGGGAGCTTATTTTTTTTGAATACGAGAAGATCAACACTATATAAAAATATAGAAAGTAATGTATTTTATGATAACTATCATGGATATACACTTCGTATTATGGAAGTATTATTACTGTGTTTTGTAATAATTGGAGGAGTATCTTACTATTTAGGGCCTAATTTTCTTTTATCTACGAGGATCAGTAGGGTGTTGTATGGTGAGGTCTCGTCATATATTATGTTTGTCGTGACTATAGTTAAGTTTATTCCTTACGTTGCGTTGATATATTTTATTTATGTGTCGAAAAAAACTAACTATCTATCAGCAAAAGCTATGGTAATATCATTCGTTATATTATCTGTTTGCATATCAAATCCAATTAATACGCAGAGATTCGTTTCCATGACAGCTATGACGATGTTAATATTTGCATGGTTATCGTACAAAGGGAGGGCTCGGAATATTCCAAGTGTCCTCAATCTTATTCCTTATGTTATCGTTTTTATTCTTCCTCTGACTTCCATAATGAGAGAGGGAATTGGTAAATTATCTATTGAAAAATTTATAGATATGTTTTCTGGTTTGGAATTTTCAAGCATGCAGCTAATGATTTCTTCTGATAAATTAACAACTATATATGATGGAAGATATTTGATTAGTGCTTTGCTGATAATTGTTCCACGTACTTTAATACACTGGAAAGCCGATTCCTTGGGAATTGCGCTCGCAGAACAGAGTGATTTTGTTTTTCCCAATGTCGGGGTACCTTCATTCATGGCTGCGTATATGGATTTTGGAATGTTTGGAGTTTTCGTATTTGGCCTCATTACAGGGTATGTTTTATCATGGGCGACGATTCCTGAAAGGATGAATTTCAGAAAAAGAGCGCATTTCTACAAACTAGTGATTTTCTCTTTGGTTCCTATATTTGCAAGGGGAGACTTTTCAACATTCATGATTGCTTTCTACGCCGTGGCAATTTCTTATGAATTGATACGTCCTTTTACTCGCATTGTCTGGGGCGGAGAAAGAATGCGGAGTGCAGCTTGAATGATGCACATAGCCAACATCATAGAAGAGGGACGGCTTGGCGGGCCGCAGGTCCGGATGGTGCGGGTGGCGGCGGCCTTGGCGGACAAGGGGTGCAAGACCACCATCATCATGCCGCGTCGTGATTCGGAAGGCTTTCGTGATGCCTGCCGGCGGGCTGATGTGGATTTTGTCGTCTTGCCGATATCGCGCATCACCAGGGAATGGCGCATGGCTCTGCGGTATCTTGCCTTGTTCCCTCATGAAATCTGGCGTCTGGTGCGCGTGCTGCGCGCGGGCGGTTTCGACCTGGTGCATGTCAGCGGCGGTTCCTGGCAATACAAGGGGGTCATTGCCGCGCGTCTGGCCGGCCTGCCCGTGGTCTGGCATCTCAATGATACGCGGATGCCCGGTTTCATCCGCCGTCTCTTCAATCTGCTGGCGCCCCTGGCTTCCGGCTATGTTTTTGCGTCTCACAGATCGCATGAGTATTATGGCGCCGGCCTTGACCGGAAGCCATGGGCCATTGTGCCCGCCACCGTGGATGTCGACAGTTTCGATCCATCCCGAACCGGCTCTGCTGAAGATGAACTGCTCCGCCGGTTTGCCTCTGTCCCTGTCGTGGGCACGGTTGCCAATATCAACCCGATCAAGGGGCTGGAGACCCTCATCAGGGCTGCCGCCATCCTGCACGACAGGCGCATCCCTTTCAGGCTGGTGATCGTGGGGCCCGCTTTTGCCAGTCAGAGAGCCTATCATGCTGGTCTGCTGGACCTGGCGCGGCGGCTCGATGTCGCGGATACCATCGTTTGGGCCGGTGGACGGAAGGATGTGCGCCCCTTGTTGTCCAGGTTCGATGTCTATGTCTGCTCTTCGCTGGCAGAATCATCCCCGGTTTCCGTCTGGGAGGCCATGGCCATGGCCCGTCCCATCGTTTCCACCGATGTTGGTGATGTGGCCCGTCATGTCGTGGATGGCGAAAGCGGCTTCATCGTGCCCGTGGGCGACCATGAAGCCATGGCTGATCGCATTCTGCGCCTTCTGGAGGATGGAGAACAGGCCAGGGGATTCGGCCAGCGGGCGCGCCATGTCGCCGTGGAGAATTTCACCCCGGAGATCATTGCTTCGAAAACCCTTGATTTCTACCGCCGCGTGCTGCATCCCAAAAAGGGTTGAAGTTTTTTTGTTGAACTCCTGCGTTTCCTTGTCTTTCGGAAAAGAAAAATGAAGTTGGCGCATTTGCGGAAAGTCTGGAGATACACCGGGCTTTATGGCCCGGCGCGCACCTATTGCAAGATCGCCGGACGGACGCGGAAATTGCCCGTGCCCATCATTGGCCGCCACGATCCCCGGGATATCGCCCTCATCGGCTGTGGACAATTCGGGGTTTCCACCATTGGCTATTTTCTGACGCGAAAATATGGGCGCAGAATCAAGCTCGTGCATGATGTGGATGAATTCGCGGCCCAAAGCGCCTTGCGGATGCTTGGCGCGCGGGAAGCTGTTTCTTCTCCCGCCCGGATACTCGAAGACCAGGATATCCGTTATGTCTACATAGCTTCCAATCATGCCTCGCACACGGATTATGCCGTGGCGGCTCTGGAGGCTGGCAAGACTGTCTATGTCGAAAAGCCGGTGGCCGTCACCCGCCGGCAGCTTGCCCGCCTGCTGGCCGCTGAAAGGAAGAGGCCGGGCAGGCTCTTCGCAGGATACAATCGGCCTCATTCGGCGGCGGTCAGAAAGCTGCGCGAATTGTCGGGAGACAATTTGCAAGGAGCGCTTTCCCTGAACTGTTTCGTGTCGGGGCATGTCATCGGGCCTGATCACTGGTATCGCGATCCGCAGGAAGGCACCAGGATTTGCGGCAATGCCGGGCACTGGATCGATTTGTTCGTCCATGTGCTTTCCTGGCGGGGGATCCCGGACAACTTTCGCATCCAGCTTCTGCAGGGAGATCCGCGGGAGCCGGATGACAATTTCGCTCTTTCCATAGCGACGGACAGGGGCGATATCTTCACCCTGATGCTGACTGCGCGCAGTGAACCTTTTGAAGGAATAAACGAAACCATCAACTTCCAGCAGGACGATGTGATCTGCAAGATCGACGATTTTCGCCGGATGGCGGTCTGGAAGGGCGCAAGCCTGTTCCGCAAGCGGTTCTGGCCAAAGGATCCCGGTCACAGGGCTGCGGTTTTTCAGCCTTTCAGGAAAAATGATGAGCGTGACTGGAAAGAAGTTGCCGTTTCGACAGTCCTGATGCTACGCATCGTTGACATGGTGCGTGGACTGGAGCCGCTGGCGGAGCTCGATTTGTCTCTGGAGTTGAAGGAATTGGCGGGCGCGATGTGATATGAAACAGATTTTGCAAAGCCTCAAGGATGGCGAAACGGAAGTGGCCGATGTGCCGGCGCCGAAGGGGCGGGCCGGGCATCTGCTCATCGGCACGACGCGCACTCTGGTCTCCGCCGGGACGGAGCGCATGCTGGTGGATTTCGGCCATGCCGGACTGATCGGCAAGGCCCGCCAGCAACCCGACAAGGTGCGCATGGTGCTCGACAAGATGAAGACCGATGGCGTCATGCCCACCCTGGAGGCTGTTCGCGGCAAGCTCGATCAGCCATTGCCCCTTGGCTATTGCAATGTGGGCCGGGTGCTGCAGGTGGGCGCGGGCGTCTCCGGCTTTGCGCCCGGGAACAGGGTGGCCTCCAATGGCAAGCATGCCGAGGTGGTCTGCGTACCGAGGAATCTGTGCGCGAAAATCCCCGATGACGTTTCCGATGATGAAGCCGCCTTTACCGTCATCGGCGCCATTGCCCTGCAGGGCATCCGCCTGGTGGCTCCACAGCTGGGGGAGAATGTGGTGGTCACCGGCCTTGGGCTGATTGGCCTGATCACGGTTCAGTTGCTCGTCGCGCAAGGATGCAATGTCCTGGGGCTGGATTTCGACCCGGAGAAACTGGAACTCGCCGAACGCTTCGGGGCGCGCAGCGTGCACGCCGGCAAGGGCGATGCCGTGGCCGCCGCCCAGGCTTTCTCGAACGGGCAGGGGGTGGATGCGGTCATCATCACGGCCTCCACCAAATCTTCCGAGCCGGTGCATGAAGCCGCTCTCATGTGCCGCAAGCGCGGGCGCATCGTGCTGGTTGGTGTGACGGGACTGAATCTTTCGCGCGCCGATTTCTATGAGAAGGAGCTGACCTTCCAGGTGTCGTGCTCCTATGGCCCGGGCCGTTATGACCCGGAATACGAGGACAAGGGGCACGATTACCCCATCGGCTACGTGCGCTGGACGGAGCAGCGCAATTTCGAGGCCGTGCTGGCCATGATGGCGGCCGGAAAACTGGATGTGAAGCCGCTCATCTCGCATCGTTTCGGGATTGGCGATGCAAGATCCGCTTACGAGATCGTTGGCGGTTCGGAGCCGTCGCTGGGCATTGTGCTGGATTATCCCGGCATGGATGGCGGGGAAAGGCAGGAAGCGCTGCTGACGCGCAGCGTGCCGCTCAATACGAAGATTCCCGCTGCCGGCCGGGCCCCTTCCGTCTCCTTCATCGGCACGGGCAATTATGCCACCGGAGTGCTCATCCCGGCCTTTGCGGCCGCCGGTGCGCGTCTTGCCACGGCCGTCTCCGGCGGCGGGGCAAGCGCGGTGCATGCCGGGCGCAAGTTCGGTTTCGCGCGCGCCGCCAGCGATGCCGCCGCCGTCATGCAAGAGGACGGAACCGATGCCGTGGTCATCACCACCCGCCATGACAGTCACGCGCGCATGGTGCTGGCGGCTCTGGAGGCGGGCAAGCATGTCTTCGTGGAAAAACCGCTGTGCCTGACTCTGGAGGAGCTGGAGGCGATTGAAGCAGCCCATGCGCGAAAGGCAGAAACAGGCGCGGCTCCCTTGCTCATGACTGGCTTCAACCGCCGCTTCTCGCCGCTCATCAGCCGCATGAAGGAACTCCTGGAGGCCGCTCCGGCGCCCAGGGCCTTCGTCATGACGGTCAACGCGGGAGCCATCCCGCCGGAGCACTGGACGCAGGACAGGGAAGTAGGCGGTGGACGCATCGTTGGCGAGGCCTGTCATTTCATTGATCTGTTGCGCCATCTGGCCGGCGCGCCCATTGCCGGCTGGAGCAAGGCGGCCATGGAGGCGCCAGCGGGCGATACGGTCAACCTCAATCTGACTTTCGCCGACGGCTCCATCGGCACGGTGCACTATTTTGCCAATGGCTCCAAGCAGTTTCCCAAGGAGCGGCTGGAAGTCTTCTCGGGCGGGGCCATTTTGCAAATGGACAATTTCCGCCTGCTGCGCGGCTTTGGCTGGCCCGGCTTCAAACGCATGAAACTCGCGCGGCAGGACAAGGGGCAGAAGGCCTGCGCCAGGGCATTCGTCACGGCTCTGGAAAAGGGAGGCGAGGCGCCAATTCCTCTGGAAGAGATCATCGAGGCAAGCCGCGTTTCCATCTTGTTGGAGGAGAATGCATCATGAGCATATCGGGCTGGATGGACAGAACTTTTTATCCGAAATACGAAAACAACTGGGACGACAAGCTCTTCCGTGAGAGGGTAATGGCCTATCTGGATGAGGGTAAAATACTACTTGATCTTGGTGCCGGTGCCGGAATAGTCGAGGAAATGAATTTCAAGGGGAAAGCCAAGGAAGTTCATGGTGTGGACCTTGATCCAAGAGTGAAGGATAATCCCTATCTGGATGAAGGAAAAATATCTGACGCCAGCAAATTGCCATATCAGGAAAATTTTTTTGATCTTGTTGTTTCTGATAATGTCATGGAGCATATAGAATATCCTGATGATGTTTTTGGTGAAATAAAAAGAGTATTAAAAAATGGAGGACATTTTTTATTTAAAACACCAAACAAGTTCCATTACATGCCTTTGATATCGAGAATTACTCCGCATGCGTTTCACAGATTTTACAATAAGCTCAGGGGGCGTATGGGAGAAGATACATTCAAGACACAATACAAGGTGAACAGCAAGGGCGACATAATTTCGTTGGCAAAACGTCACGGATTTGAAGTTGTGAATATACAAATAATTGAAGGAAGACCAGAATATTTGCGAATAAGTCCGATTTTGTATGTCCTGGGTTTGATTTATGAGCGGCTTGTAAATAGCAGTAAAATTTTTGCTCCATTCCGCATCTTGCTTGTTGCGGATTTGCGCAAGCCGGAGGTCAAATGACCATCCTCATCGATATCATCGCCGGGGCACGGCCGAATTTCATGAAGATCGCGCCCATTGTCCATGCCCTTGCACAGCGCAGGCGGGCTGGTTCCAGGTTGCAATGGCGGCTGGTGCATACAGGTCAGCATTATGACCGGCGCATGTCGGGCGACTTCTTCACCCAGCTTGGCATCCCGGAGCCGGATGTCAACCTGGGCGCGGGGTCGGGCACCCAGGCGCGCCAGACGGCGGCCATCATGACAGCCTACGAGGATTTGCTGATGGCGAAACCTTCCCGGATGTGCCTGGTGGTTGGCGATGTCACCTCCACCATGGCCTGCGCCATCACCGCCCAGAAGCTCCAAGTCCCCGTGGCCCATGTGGAAGGGGGATTGCGCTCGCGCGACTGGAGCATGCCGGAGGAAATCAACCGGTTGGCCACCGATGCCATCAGCAACTGGTTCTTCACCACCAGCTCAACGGCCGGAGACAATCTGCGCGCCGAGGGGGTGGAAGATTCGCGCATATTCTTCACCGGCAACACCATGATCGATACCCTGTTGGCCAATATGGACCGTCTGCAGCCGCCGGCATTCGCCTCGGATCTTCCTGCCGGCGACTATCTTGTGTTGACCCTGCACCGCCCGGCCAATGTGGACGACGCGGGAGATTTTGCCCGCATGCTGAGAGCCGTGGGCGAGGGAGCAGATGGAAAAAGAGTTATCTTTCCGGTGCATCCAAGAACCCGAAAAAGCTGTGAATTGATCGATGATTTTCCATCCAATATCCACATGGTGGAGCCTCAGCCCTACCTGGAGTTCATCTGGCTGGTGAAGCATTCGCTGGGTGTCATCACGGATTCGGGCGGCATCACGGAAGAAGCCACGGTGCTGGGCATCCCCTGCATGACCCTGCGCGACAATACCGAACGGCCAGAGACGGTGGAAATTGGCACCAACGAACTGTTGGGCACCGATCCGGCCGCCTTGCGACCCGCCTTGGAGAGGCTCTTGGCCGGGCAGTGGAAGAAGGGCGCCATTCCGGAAAAATGGGATGGGAAGACTGGTGCGCGAATCGCCGCCATTCTTGAAGATATGCTGGATTGAGGGCATCATGGCGGATATGCGCAGGTTGGCGCTCTATGCCCACACCATCAGGCACATGAAGCCGCGCCAGATTGCCGGGCGCGTCGGAATGCGCATCATCCGTCCGAGCCCGGATATTTCTGCCGCTCCTGCCGTGCGCGAACTCCATGCGGGAGCCTGGCGGGAACCGGCCAGATTGGCGCCTTCCATGACCGGGCCTGTCCGGTTCCGGTTTCTCAATGAGATCCGCGATCTAGATGAAATCGGCTGGGATGATCCACAAACACCTCTGCTGTGGCGCTACAATCTGCATTATTTCGACGATCTTGTGGCGCAGAACGCCAAATCGCGCACATTCTGGCATGTTCCTCTGATCCTCCGCTGGATTGCGCAGAATCCGCCGGGCCAGGGAACGGGGTGGGATCCCTATCCCACCTCCTTGCGCATCGTCAACTGGATCATGTGGGCGCTGGAGGGCAATGAGCTGCCCGCCGAGGCCATTCACAGTCTGGCCGTGCAAACCCGCTGGCTGATGCGCCGGTTGGAGTGGCATCTGCTGGGCAATCATCTTTTTGCCAATGCCAAGGCGCTGGTTTTTGCCGGGCTTTTTTTTGCCGGAGACGAGGCGGAGCGTTGGCTGCAAAAGGGGCTTTCCATTTTCGCCAGGGAGATCCCCGAGCAGATTCTGCCCGATGGCGGGCATTTCGAACTCAGCCCCATGTATCACGCCATCATTCTCAAGGACATGTTCGACCTGATCAATATTCTGAACTGTGTCCCGGCCGGGCAGCGCAATGTGATGGCTCCCTTGCGCGCGGCTGCTGAATCGCGCCTTCCCGGGATGCTGGGCTGGCTGTCCGTCATGACACATCCAGACGGTGAAATCGCCTTTTTCAACGATGCGGCCTTTGGTATCGCGCCAAGGCCCGAAGAAATTCATGCCTATGGAAAGCGACTTGGCATTGCGGCTGATCTGAAAGGTGATGTGCAAGGGATCATCCATTTGCGGGACAGTGGTTATATCCGCATCAATTCAGGGCCCGTCTGTCTGTTCCTGGATGTGGGCAGGGTAGGGCCGGACTATATTCCCGGCCATGCTCATGCCGATACGCTGTCTTTCGAACTGTCCTTTTCTGGTCAGCGGGTGATTGTCAATTCCGGTATTTCGCAATATGGCGATGGGCCACGGCGGCTTTATCAACGCTCAACAGCAGCCCATAATACGGTTGAGATTGATGACGAGAATTCCAGTGAAGTATGGGACAGCTTTCGCGTTGCCCGTCGCGCCCGCCCCGTTGACCTTTCCATTGTGGAAACGGGGGACGAAGTGCTGGTCAGCTGTGCCCATGATGGTTACCAGAGGCTGGTGGGACAGGTGACGCATCGTCGTTTGTGGCGATTTGCCGGACGTTCTCTGGAGATTGTTGATCGTATTGAGGGAGAAACGAGGAAAGCTGTTGTGAGATTTCATTTTCATCCCACGGTAAGGCCGGTTCTGAAAGAGAAGGCCGGAAGGTTGGAAATGCCAGGCGGCGAAAAAATGGAATGGCGTATCGAAGGGGGGGATTGCGCACTCATGAAAAGCGAATATTATCCGGAATTCGGCATATCCGTTTCCACCCATTGTTTAGTGATTGCGCCCGTCTCTTCTCATTCCCGTTTCATGCTGTCCTGGTAGATTCATGCATATTCTCTTTTTCACTGATAATTTCCCCCCCGAGGTCAATGCTCCGGCCACCCGCACCTTTGAGCACTGCCGCGAATGGGTGAAGGAGGGGCACAAGGTGACAGTCATTACCTGCGCGCCCAATTTCCCAACTGGCAAAATCTATGAAGGTTATCGCAACCGGCTGTGGCAAAGGGAAGACATGGAAGGCATTCAAGTCATTCGGGTATGGAGTTATATTGCTCCCAATGAAGGGTTTGCAAAACGCAGCATTGATTTCATCAGCTATATGATGACCGCCAGTCTGGCTGCGCCTTTTGTGCGCCGTGTTGATCTGATCATTGGCACAAGCCCACAGTTTTTTACTGTTTGCGCCGCTTGGCTGGCAAGTTTTTATAGACGCATCCCCTTTGTTTTCGAACTGCGCGATTTATGGCCGGAGTCGATTAAGGCAGTGGGGGCCTTGGAAGATAGCGTCATTATTCGCATGTTGGAATACATCGAAATGTTTCTCTATCGCCGGGCAGCGCGCATTGTTTCAGTCACCAAATCTTTCAGGCGCACATTGGCTGCGAGGGGTATCGATGAAAACAAGATTGAGGTGATTACCAACGGCGTTGATCTTGGGCGCTTCTCTCCGAGGCCCAGGGACAAGGAGTTGCAGGACAAGCTGGGGCTTGAAGACAAATTCGTGGCTGGCTATATCGGCACTCATGGCATGGCTCATGCCTTGGAAACTTTGCTGGAGGCAGCCCATCTTCTTCAGGATTCTACCGGCGGCAAAAGGATTCACATATTATTTCTGGGAGATGGGGCGCGCAAGCAGGTGTTGATCGAGAAAGCACGAGCCATGAAGCTTGAAAATGTCACCTTTCTCGACACTGTCCCGAAGGAAGAGGTGGTGCGCTACTGGTCCTTGCTCGATGTCTCCATAATACATCTGAAAAAAAGCAATTTATTCAAAACGGTCATTCCTTCAAAACTTTTTGAATGCATGGGTATGGGAATTCCAGTGTTGCACGGCGTGCAGGGTGAATCTGCTGAAATCGTGAAAAAAGAGCAGGCGGGCTTGACCTTTGAGCCAGAAAATGCAGGTGAACTTGCTGACAAATTATGTCAGTTGCGTGATTCTCCATTTGTGTTGGAGCAGATGACAAAGGCCAGTCTGGCAGCGGCAAAGCATTACAGCCGCGAGGAGCTGGCAAGAAAGATGCTGTCCATTTTGTTGCAGCAGGCAGCCAAATAAGGAATATGTCACATGGATGACTGGGTTCCACTGCGAAGCGCAGCGTCCCGTGCCTATGCCACATAGGCACGGGACGTTGCGCTTCGCTCTGGAATTCACTCCTGGACTTTGATAGGAGACAATCGAAGGAGAATTAGGCTATCTTTTTCATTGGGAGTTTGGACTGGATTTCCTCCAAAGGATATTTGCAAACTGGAAAACAAGAAATAATAAAAATTACTAGTTAAAAGAATAAATTAAGTTGATATAAATTAGTTTATGTAAATATTGAACTTGAAATGTTAACATGATACATAATTATAACATAACCATAATTTATAATTATATTATTATATAATGATATAAGCTTTAAATATAAAATAGGAGGTCAAAATGGAAAAGCGTGATATAATATTAAAAATAATAAAAAATCCAATAATATATTTTAAGAAAGAATTTTTTTCAGTATGGATTTTAAGTGTATTTATAAACATATTAATGCTTACTGGATCAATATTTATGCTACAGATATACGGAAGGGTAATACCATCTCATAGTATAGAGACGTTATTTTCACTTATATTTGCAGTAGCAATATCATTTATATTGCTTGGAGTTCTAGATTTTATTAGAGGAAAAATTTTAAGCAGAACTTCATTGCAATTCATATTGAAATTACGCCGTAGTTTGTATGATATCATTACATGGCAGGCATTGATATCCGGCGCGGGAAATGCAATGCAGCCCATGCGAGATTTCAAGCTCATTTCTGATTTCATGAGTGGTCCTGCCTTGGCGGCTTTCTTTGATGCGCCTATGATGATAATATATCTTGCCGTTATTTATATTCTTCATAAGGATTTGTTCGTTCTGGGTTTCTTCTCGGCTCTTATTCTATTCGGTTTTGCCATCCTCAATCATTTGTACAGCATCAAAGCCCAGTCCAGAATGCAAGAGAAGATGGCATCCGCTCAAGAATCCTTGGGGTCTATCTTGCGAAATATGGAGGCGCTCAAGGCCATGGGCATGCGCCAGCGCATGCTTGGGCGCTGGCAAAGGTTTCATGACGGGGGAGTATGGTGGGAAACCCGGGCACGGGAAAAAATAGCAAGCATAACATCCATCACAAAAGCACTGCGCATGTTTTTGCAGTCCGCCATGCTGGCCTTGGGAGCTTGGCTCGTGTTGCGTGGAGAATTGAATGCCGGGAGCATGATTGTCGCATCCATTCTGTTGGGCAGGGCATTGCAGCCGGTAGAGCAGTCCATCATGCTATGGAAGGGATTTCAGCAATACAGAATGGCAAAGAAAAGGCTCGCGGCCTTTTTGTCTTCCAGGCTGGCCCATATCGGCGCTCAACCCGTCACCACCCCGGAAGAGCGAGTCGAAGGTCGCCTCGAGGTGCGTGAATTATATGTCGCACCACCGGGACAACGCGAACCATGGTTGCAGAATATCAATTTTGAAGTTCCAGCTGGGAAGATGCTGTTGATTGCAGGCCCAAATGGAGCCGGTAAAAGCCTTCTGGCCCGCGCGGTAGCCGGGATATGGCCAGCCATGAAGGGAGGTGTTTTCCTTGACGGAGCAAGCGCGGATATATGGCCAGAAGAAGCATGGGGAAAAAACCTTGGCTATCTGCCTCAGGATTCACAATTATTGGAAGGTTCCGTCGCGGAGAACATTGCAAGATTCCAGATAGCCCCTGATGAAGACGGGATCCTCCAGGCCGCCAGACAGGCCAACGTCCATGATGCCATCAAGGCGACGGGAGGATATGACAAGCAAATCGGCCCGGATGGCAAACGCCTGGCTGCCGGAATGAAGCAAAGAATCGCGTTGGCGCGGGCCCTTTATGGAGAGCCGAAATTGCTGGTTCTGGATGAACCGGGAGCCAATCTCGATCCAGAGGGTAAGAAGCTGCTGTTCAAGTCCCTGGCCGAGATGAAGCAAAGAGGCCAGACGGTCATTGTCATCAGTCACGATCCCGCGATGCAGGGACTGGCCGATTACCTGCTCGTTCTGACCGAGGGGAAAATCAAGCAATTTGCCGCCAGATCCGGCAAAAAACCAAATGAAAGGAGAGGAGGACTCATATGAATCCAAATGGCAACGATCCTCATCTCCTGACAAGCGGCAAATGGGTCGCCCTGGCCTTGGGCATCATATTGCTGTTTTTTGGCGGGCTGGGAATCTGGTCCGCATGGACTCAGATTTCAGGCGCGGTCATTGCGTTGGGAACGGTCAGTCCGGAAAGCGGAATCAAGACAGTTCAGCATCCCGAAGGGGGCGTAGTGCGGGATATCCTGGTGCATGAGGGAGACAAGGTCCACGCTGGCCAGCCGCTCCTGATTCTTGATGACAGCACTTTGCGGGCCAATTTCTCCAGCATCAATGCCCGCCTCCAGGCAGATATTGCAGAAATGGCGCGTCTGGTGGCCGAACGGGACCATGCCAGGCAGATCGTTTTTCCCGGTCAATTCTTGCATATGGCCAATGATTCGCAAACGGCGCAATTGATGGAGACACAAGAATCACTGTTCCTGGCCCGCCGCAACATGCTTGCCAGCCAGCAGGATGTTCTCAAGCAGAAAATCAGGGCGCTGGAGGAGCGCATGGTTGGTTTGCGGGAAGAGTTGAAAGGCAAGAAAAAGCAGTCGGCGTATATTGCCGAGGAAGTTTCCACGGTGGACGCATTGTTGAAAAAGGGACAGGCTCTGAAACCACGTCTGCTGGCGCTTGAGCGCACAGCCTCCGCGCTGGAAGGCGACAGGGGCAGACTCCTCGGTGAACTGGCGCAAGCGCGCGAGAGCATTGCCGAAATCAGGGAGCAGATCATCGCCCTGAAAAGGGACTTCCTTTCGCGCGTGCTGGCACGTCTTGCCGAATTGCAAAAAGAATCGGCGGTGCTGCGCGAACAGCGCGCCGATATTGCAAAAAAACTCGAGGAATCGGAAATTCGCGCACCAGTGGATGGGCGGGTTCTGGATCTCACTGTACGCACCGTGGGAGGCGTAGTGGCCCCGCGCCAACCCATCATGCGAATCGTGCCGCAAGACGAGCCTTTGATCGTGGATGCGCGAGTCAAGGTTACGGATATCGATGAGGTCAGGCCCAGCGGCGTGGCGCGCGTCATATTTTCGGCATTCAGCAGCCGCACAACGCCTACCTTGCAAGGCCGGGTACAGATGATTTCTCCGGCACCACAAATAGATCCCTTGAAAAAACAGCCATTCTATCAGGTTAAAATCGTCGTTCCATCCAGAGAACTGAAGAAACTGGGGCCGAACAAACATCTGGTGCCGGGCAT
>JALSQZ010000020.1 GCA_026985055.1 Sedimenticola sp.
ATCTTTTCACCCAGCTTGCCCGAACGCCCTGCAAGCCGATGAATAACATCGGCTTTTGTCCGTTCGAACAATCTGGGCAAAAATCTCTCCGGGAAAATTCCGGATTCCGGTGCAACATGCGGGCTAGGGGCCCAGGGGATCTCGAAAAATTCCCTCCCTGGGATTCTTCTCGTCGCAAACCCAAAATGCGATTCCCGGTTTGCTCACATTTTCAATCACTTGAGGTGATCGAAAATGGCGGGACATCCTTGTCCCGCGCGGACATCTGGATTTTTCGAGATCCCCTCTATTCTTTTGCCTTGCCAGGCTTGTATCCGGTAACCATCGCCCTGACCAGGTTTTCCCGATGCAGGCGGCTGCTCGCGACCACTCCTGTGATGTGCAGAAAGATCAGCAACAGAGTCAGATTGGCGAAAAACTCATGTACCTCTTCCAGCATTTCATTCTCTCCGCCATCATGTTCTCCATCGTCATCATCTGCCCAAGCCTTTGCCGGCAATACGGCTTGTTCGATTTGGGCAACAGCTGATGCAGCGCCCCCGGTTTCCATAATCACTCCACTTATCACCGTTAACATCAAGCTGAACAACAATGCAAACACCATCAATGCACCAGCGGGATTATGCCCAAGGTAGCGCCTGGGTTTTCCGGACAACAAGGATTTCCCATATTCCATGGTTTCTCGAGGAGAGAAAAGAAAATCCGAAAAACGCGCATGCCTGCTGCCTGCAAAACCCCAGACAAGGCGAAATATGAGCAATCCCCCAATCAGATATCCAGACCAGACATGAATCCGCTCCAGATCTTCCGAGCTGATATATGCAACCACAAAGCTGGCAACCAGCATCCAGTGAAAAATCCGGATCAGCGGATCCCAAACCCTTACCTGGCCGTTTTCTTTATCAGTCATCATTTCCCCTCCCATACATGCCTCAATCGATCTGTTCCTCAAAGTCTATGGGAGCAGCCTTAAGGAACCTCTGATTTAATCGTGAACTCGCATCTTGTGTCCAAAATGCCCCGCTACTGCGTTGCAAATCTTCGCAATAGCGGGCTATTACATGCGATTTGCGCCTTGTATCGGAACATTTTGAATCACAATCTGCTTCGCTCAGATTTAATCAGAGATTCCTTAACTCTCCCTTAAACGAAAATGAAACAGAGCTGAAAATGGCAGCACAGCTCCACCATTAAATCTGCCTGGAAGATTGGTGTCCGAATGGATTGAGAACAGAGCGAGGGCTGGGGTAAACGCCCCGCCACAAGGTGAACCGCGCGAGCACGAGGAGTGAGGTTCCCTGAGCGGCATCCCTGCCCTGCATGGGCATCAGCCCTGCTTTTCCGACGAACGACCGCCTCCCTTGCGCAGTTGCTTTCCCTGGCTGGCTCGTTTCTTGCGGGCTTCTTTCGGGTCTGCAATCAGGGGACGATAGATTTCCACCCGATCTCCGGGATAGAGTACGCCATCGAGTTTGGCCGCCTTGCCAAACACTCCTACCTTGTTCTTCGTCAGATCGATTTCCGGGTGCATCTCGAGAATTCCCGAGGCCTCGATAGCCTGTTTTACTGTCATGCCTGGCTCGCCTTCGACCACATGTACGATCTGTTCTTCGGGCAAGGCGTAGGCAACTTCAACCTGGATCATTTTGCAGCTCCTCTGGCCAGATCATTGGCTCGCTTGCAAAAAGCGTCCACCAGCGAATTGGCAATCTGTGAAAATACAATACCAAAAGCCTTGTCCATGAGGCCACTGGAAAATTCAAATTCGAGGCGCAACACCACCTTGCAGGCATCTTCACGCAATGCATTGAATTCCCAGGCTCCCTCCAGTTTGCGAAAAGGACCTTCGCGCAAGTGAATGTCGATACGGTGATACGGATGCAGCTTGTTGCAAGTGGAGAACGCGCGGGTCACTCCCGCCTTGGACACCACGATCTCCCCACACAACTCCTCTTCGGTCCGCGACAGCAAACGGCCACCCTTGCACCAGGGGAGAAATTCCGGGTAACTCTCTACATCATTGACAATTTCAAACAGTATTTCCGCAGGCACGGGAACCAGTGCCGATTTTTCTACTACTGCCATCAGCCGCGTCCCACTTCCCTGGCCAATTCACCGCTACGCAGTTTTTCCAGGTAGGCATTCAACCTGCGCTTCACATGACCACTGAGGGCATACAAGGCAAACATGTTTGGAAAAGCCATGGACAGCAGCAAATAGTCACTGAAATCCAGCACTGCGGAGGAACTGCCGATGGATCCCGCAACCACCACCAATACAAATGCAATCTTGTAGATCATCGACCAGCGTTCGCCAAACAGGTAAGTCCAGCAACGTTCGCCATAATAGGACCAGGAAATCATGGTGGAATAGGCGAACAGCACTACTGATATGGACAATATGACAGGAAACCAACTGATCACACTGCCAAAAGCCATGGCGGTCAGTGCCGCCCCCTGGTTGTTGGCGATGAGTTCGGCATGTGGGCCATTGGCATCATATACACCGGTTATGATGATTACCAGAGCGGTCATGGTACAGATCACCACCGTATCGATGAAAGGCTCCATCAGCGCCACAATGCCCTGGCGCACCGGATAAGGCGTGCGCGCGGTGGAATGAGCAATGGCGGCAGAACCTATACCCGCCTCGCTGGAAAAGGCCGCACGCCGAAATCCCTGTACCATGATTCCAATAAAAGCCCCCATGCCCGCTTCCATGCTGAAGGCGCTGGAAAGGATCAGGGAAAACACTTCAGGCACCCTTTCCGCATGGGAAAACACGATCCAGCCCGCTGCGGCAAGATAGATTCCCACCATGGTGGGCACAATGGCTTCCGCCACGTGGGCAATTCGACGTATCCCGCCAATGATCACCACGCCTACGAGAAAACCCATGACCACGCCATAGATCCATGGCTCCTGGGCCAAATAGGGGATCTGCTGTTTCACCGCGGTAAGAGACTGGTTGACCTGGAAAGCATTGCCGCCTCCCAGGGAAGCACCAGTGGTAAGGATGGAAAAGAGGATGGCCAAAGCCTTGCCAATACCTTTCCAGCCCATTTCAGAAAATCCCCGGGACAGGTATTCCATGGCGCCGCCCATGACGTGACCATCTGGCCGAATTTCCCGGTACATCTGCGCCAGGCTGGCCTCGGTGAATTTGGTGGTCATGCCCAGCAGCCCGGCAACGATCATCCAGAAAGTCGCGCCAGGCCCGCCAATGCCAATCGCAATCGCCACCCCGGCAATATTCCCCAGGCCGACGGTAGCGGACAAGGCGGTGGTAAGCGCCTGGAAGGGGGAAACCTCGCCCACATCATCTGGCCGACTGTAGCGTCCACGAAGAATCGCAATGGAATGTCCCAGAAGCCGAAAATTGATGAACCCCATTTTCACGGTGAGAAAAACCGCACCGGCCACCAACCAGGCGACGATAAAAGGAAACTCTCCCTCCTCTCCGGGAAAAACATCGAAGAACAGCACAGTATTCAACCAGCCATTGAGTACGCCCAGGGCGTCGTTCAAGGCATGCGCCGCCGCTGCTTCCTCTCCTGCCACCGCTACCTGTACCCCCATCATCACCGCCAGCAGGACGAGAATCCTGAACAAGATGCTTCTCACGGGTTTATTCTCCTCTAAATCATTTTTCATGCCGGTATCCTGCGGGTTACAATTCGGCCATGGCAAAAAAACCGAAAAACAAGAGCCGCAAGGGCAACACCATCACCCTCAACAAGTCCGCCGGACACGATTTTTTCATTGAACAGCGCTTCGAGGCAGGAATCGCCCTGGAAGGCTGGGAAGTGAAGAGTTTGCGGGAAAACCGCATCAATCTCAAGGAGGCATACATCCTCATCAAGGATGACGAACTCTGGCTGCTAGGCGCGCACATCACCCCTTTGCCCACGGCTTCCACGCATATCAACCCGGATCCCACCCGCACGCGCAAACTGCTCATGCACAGGCGTGAGATCGACATGTTACGCGGCCAGGTGGAACGCAAGGGCTACACCCTGGTGCCTACCGCAATGTACTGGAAGAAGGGACGGGCCAAGCTGGAAATCGGCCTCGCCAAGGGCAAGAAACAGCATGACAAGCGCGCGGTTTCCAAGGACAGGGACTGGCAGCGACAAAAACAGCGCCTGTTCAAAAGGGGCTGACGGACATCAAATTTTTGCTCTCCGCAAAAGAGCATAATAATCGAATATCGAACCAGAAACGGAACACCACCATGAACGCCCAACTCATCGAAATCGACGGTCAGCAGATGACTGCCGAAGAACTCATCGCATTGTACAAGGATGCAAGGAACGCCGAAGGCAAACTGAAAAAAGCCGCCAAGAAAGCGCTTGCACGCCGACGCCAGGAGCAGTCTCTCAAGCCGTATCAGGCGGAACTGATCAAGATGCAGCAGTATATGGAGAATACCGGCAAGCGCATGATCATTCTGTTTGAAGGCCGTGACGCCTCAGGCAAGGGCGGCACCATTCGTCGGGTGACGCGCTACATGAACGAGAAACATTACCGGGTCGTGGCTTTGGGCAAGCCCACCAACGAACAGCGCAGCCAGTGGTTCTTTCAGCGTTATGTAACCCAGTTCCCCCGCGGTGGAGAAGTGGTGCTTTTCGACCGCAGTTGGTACAACCGGGCAATGGTCGAACCCATCTTCGGTTTTTGCACCGCCGAGGAGCACAAAAATTTCATGCGTGGCGTGGGTGGATTCGAAAAAGACCTGGTTCGCCAGGGCACGATTCTGGTAAAGCTCTACTTCAGCGTTACCAAGGACGAACAGGCACGGCGTTTCGAACGCCGCAAGAATGATCCCCTGCGCCAGTGGAAACTGAGCGAGGTAGATGTCCAGGCCCAGGAGCGCTGGGATGACTTCACCACCAAGAAATACGAGATGCTGAAGAAAACCCATACCACTCATGCTCCCTGGACGGTGATTCGTTCCAACGACAAATACCTGGCCCGCCTGAACGCCATGAAGGCCATCCTGAATGCCGTGCCCTATGATCGGGGAGACTCTGATCTCGATTTTGTTCCCGACCCGGCCATCGTCATCTCCGGCGCCAGGGAAGTGGAGATCATGGAAGCCGAGCGCCTGCGCAGCGGCAGGTTTACGGCCTGATGCAAGAACTGGTGCTGGGTTCCACCTCACCCTTTCGCCGGCAGTTGCTGGAAAAGCTGGGGCTGCCTTTTTCCAGCGCCGCCCCGGATGTGGACGAGACCAGAGGCAAGGACGAAACTCCGGAACAACTGGTTGTGCGTCTGGCCGAAGCCAAGGCGCGCGCGGTTGCTGCACAGCATTCTGATGCGCTGATCATCGGTTCCGACCAGACAGCCTGCGTGGATGGTGAAGTCCTGGGCAAGCCCGGCAGCCGCAACAAGGCCATCGAACAGCTTTCCGCCATGTCGGGAAAAACCGTGACTTTTCATACCGGATTGTGCCTGTACAACAGCAAGACCGGCCGCACCCAGCTGGCCCGTGAGCCTTTTCTGGTGCATTTTCGCCACCTCGACAGCGGACAGATCACCCGCTATGTAGACAAGGAACAGCCATATAACTGCGCCGGCAGCTTCAAATCCGAAGGTCTGGGAATCACCCTGTTTCGAAAACTGGAAGGAGACGATCCCAACACGCTGATCGGCCTGCCACTGATACGACTGGTGGACATGCTGGAACAGGAAGGCGTGATTCTGCCCTGAAAATCCCGGCCCCGTGTATCAGCGTGCCTGCAACCAGGGAGCAATCTGTTCCAGCTCATCGAAAACCGCCAATGCCCCTTGTTGTTGTAGTCGCTGGGGATGGTGAACCCCATGGCTGACGCCAATCGCATCACTGTCCGCATTCGCCGCCATTTGCATATCGTATTCCGTATCGCCTACAACCAGGGTCTTGCCGCTGTCGGTTCCCAAATAGTCCATCACATCCAGCAACATTTGCGGATGAGGTTTGGAAAATGTCTCATCCGCACAGCGGGTATAATGGAAAAAACGCCCCAGGCCACTATGTTCCAGCTCCCTGTCCAGGCCACGGCGACTCTTTCCCGTAGCCACCGCAAGCAGATAATCATTGGATGCCAGTTCCCGGAGCAATGCCTCCGCCCCGGGAAACAAAGGCGATGGAGGACGCTCCTCACTGAGAAAATGCCGCCGGTACCGATCTGCCAGGGCATCCACCTGCTTCTCATCCGCGCCGGGAAACAAGCGCGCAACCGCCTGATGCAGGCCCAGACCGATAACGTCCTTTGCCCTGGCCACCTCGGGAATCGGATAACCCAGATCTTCCGCGGCTTTCTGCAGACACTGGACAATGGTCGCTTCAGAATCCATGAGCGTCCCATCCCAATCGAAAACAATCAGTTCATACATTACAGTTTATCCAGCACTTGTTGCAGTTCGGAAGACAGAGGCGCTGCAAAAACATAAGGCTCTGGCTTGTCCGGCCAGGGAAAACGCAGACTGGCGGCATGCAGGAACAGGCGCTTCAATCCCCGTTTGCGGAAATCCCGGTTTGCCTGGTCGTCTCCATATTTTTCGTCCCCGAGAATGGGCGTTCCAAGATATTGGGCATGAACCCGAATCTGATGAGTACGTCCGGTCTTGAGTTCAGCCTCCACCAAGGTTGCATTGGAGAAACGCTTCAGCACCCGAAACTCGGTATGTGCATCCTTTCCGGAAGCATCCACCCGCACAACCCGTTCGCCACTTTTAAGAGTATTCTTTTTCAAAGGCGCCCTGACCTGCTGACGATCCTTGTTCCAGCGGCCACTCAGAAGCGCCAGATAGCGTTTGCGCACCCGCCCTTCCCGCTGTAACTGCTGAAGGATTCGCAAGGCGCTGCGTTTTTTTGCCAGCATCAGACAACCAGAGGTATCCCGATCCAGGCGGTGCGCCAGCTCCAGGGCTTTCTCATCTGGACGGCTGGCGCGCAGCAGTTCGATAACACCAAAGGAAATACCACTCCCGCCATGCACCGCCAATCCGGAATCCTTATTGATAATTAACAATAAATTATCTTCATATATAACTGTTTTTTCGATTCTTTTTATCTTCCTTTCGGCAGGCATTCCGGTTCTGGAAACATCCGCCAGACGCACAGGAGGAATCCGCACCACATCACCAGCCACCAGCTTGCGGCCCGCCTTGACCCGCCCCTTGTTGACCCGCACCTCCCCTTTACGCAGCAGGCGATAGACCAGAGCACGGGGCGCTCCCTTGAGTTCACGCAGCAGGAAATTGTCGATGCGCTGACCATCACCCCGTTCATCGACTGTAACGTGGCGCACGCGTGGTGGATTGTGATTCATGGCGGACAGGTCTGAAGCAGCAAAGGCTTATTATACCCGCTACACATTGGACTATGTTGCTGATTCTTGGTATATTTCGCGGGCGTTAAAAGCGCTTGCCGCGCTTTTCGCAAAATATTGAAACAGGGTCGCATATTCCCATGCGATGCGCGGGCTGTCGAAAACTACCGTTTTCCCATAGCCCGTTTGTTCAGAATTTCCGGTTCTCTGTCAAATTCAAGCATTGCCTTGAAGGCAGCGTTCCCCCGGAGATGGCGTATTTTGCTCGTGTTCGCCTGCAAGAGCTTCTGGCTCCAGCGCCATCCCCGTTGAAATCGTCCAAATGACTGATTTCACCCGTAACAGGATATACATAGAGATCATCGCCCGGCGATGATCATGGATAGATTTTTTTAAGCGATACGGATTGCCCGGCCAGCCGCTTTACGCTGGCATGTACAGAAAAGACCTGTGGTTTGATCGCCAGGGATCCGGCATGACTTGCGCACCCCGGCTGCCTGCAACCGGACTGGATGCCAGCATGTCAGTTGATACCAGCCACTCTGAGGTTCCGTCTCAATACAGAGGGAACAACAGTATCAGACCATGGTTCTCCCCTGTCCGGCAGGCCGTGCGCTTGACACAGGACATTACATTTCATGAAAAGAATGCTGATCAACGCAACTCAGCCGGAAGAGTTGCGCGTGGCCATCGTGGATGGCCAAAGACTCTATAATCTCGACATCGAAAGTCCCGGTCGGGAACGCAAGAAAGCCAACATCTACAAGGGCAAGATCACTCGCGTTGAACCCAGTCTCGAAGCTGCCTTCATCGATTATGGTGCTGAACGCCATGGCTTTCTCCCATTGAAGGAAGTCGCGCACAGCTACTTCGACCCCAAATCCCTGGAAGGCAACAAGCGCCCCAGCATCCGCGAGGCGCTGCGGGAAGGTCAGGAAATCACCATTCAAATCGAGAAGGAAGAGCGCGGCAACAAGGGCGCAGCCCTGACCACCTTCATTTCCCTGGCCGGCCGCTATCTGGTGCTTATGCCCAATAATCCCCGGGCTGGCGGCGTATCCCGGCGTATCGAAGGGCAGGAGCGCAGCGAACTGAAAAAAGCCATGAGCCAGCTGGAAGTCCCGGAGGGCATGGGACTGATCGTGCGTACCGCTGGCGTTGGCAAAAGTGCCGAAGAACTGCAATGGGACCTGGACTATCTGCTGCAACTGTGGGGCGCCATAGAAACCTCGACCCAGGAGCGCAAGGCGCCTTTCCTGGTGTATCAGGACAGCAACGTGATCATCCGCTCCATGCGTGATTATCTGCGCGCGGATATTGGCGAGATACTCATCGACAACCCTGAAGTCTACGCCGAAGCCAAGGACTTCATTCAGCAGGTCATGCCTCGTTATCTCAAGCAACTCAAACTCTACGAAGACGAGGTACCGCTGTTCTCGCGTTATCAGATCGAATCCCAGATCGAGACCGCCTTCAAGCGTGAAGTACGTCTGCCCTCTGGTGGTTCCATAGTCATCGATCCCACGGAAGCCCTGACATCCATCGACATCAACTCGGCCCGGGCCACCAAAGGTCACAACATCGAAGATACCGCGCTCACCACCAATCTGGAGGCTTCCGAAGAAATCGCCCGCCAGCTGCGTCTGCGGGACATGGGTGGGCTGTTCGTCATCGACTACATCGACATGGGGCCTTCCAAGAATCAGCGTCAGGTGGAAAATCGTCTGCGTGATGCCATGAAGGAAGACCGGGCCCGGGTACGCATTGGGCGCATCTCCCGTTTTGGCCTGCTGGAAATGTCCCGTCAGCGTCTGCGACCTTCCCTGGGAGAATCGGCGCATCAGGTCTGCCCCCGTTGCGACGGCCAGGGCCATATCCGCGATGTGGAATCTCTGGCACTTTCCATATTGCGCATCATCGAGGAAGAAGCGCTCAAGGAAAACACCGGCAGGGTACAGGCTCAGTTGCCAGTGGAAGTGGCGACTTTTCTGCTCAACGAGAAACGCCAGCCCATATCCGAAATCGAAAGCCGACACGGAATCAGTGTCATCCTGGTTCCCAACAAGCACCTGGAAACTCCGCACTACAGTATCGAGCGCATTCGTCGCCAGGATCTGCCCAAGGACAACGGCTCCAGTTACAACATGGTGGCCGAACCCGAGGTGGCTGCCGCTGCCAGCCAGGAGCAGCAACGCCGGCAGATTGAACAGCCGGCGGTGAAGAACATCAGCCCTGCCCCACGTGAAAGCGTTCCCGAACCACAAAAACCTCAGGCTACCCAAGGGGAAAAAGACAAGCCGGAAGGCGGCTTCATCAAGCGCCTGTTCTCGATCTTCACGACAGTAGCCGAGGAAGAGCCTGCACCAAAGGAAGAGGAATCACCAAAACCCAAACAAGGCGGAAACGGCAATCGTCGTGGAGGAAATCGTCGCGGGGGCAACCGTAACCGTCAGGACAACCGGAACGGAAACGGGAGCAGTCGCAAGCCGCAACAGAAGAAATCTGGCGGGCAAAAGAAAAAGCCTGAATCGCAGAAAGGCAATACCCAAGATGACAACAGGGAACAGCAGGAGAACCGTACCGGTTCCTCGCAGAAACGCGGTCGCCGAGGCGGTCGTGGGCGAGGTCGAGGTCCTGGCACTCGTCAAAGTCAGGTACAAAAGCAACAGGATGGCAACCAGAAAAAGGCAAAAACCGCTGTCGATAACAAGCCGGGTGGCCTCGAACAGCAGGCTGCTCCCAAACAGTCAACCGCAGAACAACAACCATCTGCAGCAAAACCGGCGCAAGAAACTGCATCGAAAGAGAAGGCCGAACTCAAGGTCAAGCGTACCATTTCCTCGGGCAGCCTGAAATCCAGGTCCTCGGTTCCCCGGCTGGATGAGATCAAGAAGCCGGAAGAAAACAGGTCTTCAAGGAAGAACGTGGAGCAGACGGAAAATGCCGCGGCAAAAAAAGACAGCCCCAAACCCGCAGAGGAAAACAAGGCTACGGCAAAAACCGGCAATACCAGCCCGCAGCCCACACCCGCCGCGGCAGAACCAGATGCAAAACTGCCTACAGCAACCGCGACGGCTTTGCTGCCGGTTAGTGCGCCGTCAGATCCAGCCCCCCAAGCCGAACAGAAGGCAGCGGAAGACAAGGCCGGCAACAGCCCGACGAACACCCGGGATACAGCGGCAGATTCCACCGAAAAAGGGCCTGTCACCCGCAAGAAGGTCGCCAAGAAGAAAACCGCGAAAAAGAAGACAGCCAAGAAGAAAGTCGCCAAGAAGAAGGTAGCTGCCAAGACAGAGGCTGCTGCCGCGGATAAAGATCCCGCTCCCCCAGAGGAAAAAGCAGCGGCGCCGGTTGCCGCGGAAAAGCCTCCGGCTGCCCCCTCCCTGGAGGATACCGAGAAAAAACCGGAATAACCGGCTTTGGAAAAACGCTGTTTTCAATAGCCCGACAAACCGGTTTCCGCTACCCATGAAAAAGCCGCGTCATCAGACGCGGCTTTATTCTGTACGGAGATTTAGCCCGAATATTCCACCGGAATCCGGAATTTTCCCGGAGAGATTTTTGCCCAGATTGTTCGAACGGACAAAAGTCGATGTTATTCATCGGCTTGCAGTGCGTTCGAACAAGCTGGGTGAAAAGATCCCGGGAAAAACCGGATAGCATGACAGGTACAAACTGTATCCAGCATAATCGTCACGCAACAGGCTGTAGTTCATGGTAAAAAACCCACATTTTGCGCGTTCTGGTGCAATATTCGGGTTAGTGCTTGCGAATTTCCTCCAACAGCCCCCGGGAAGCCGCTTCTACCATGTCGAATACCCGTTCGAAACCCTGCTCGCCTCCATAGTACGGATCCGGCACTTCATCCATGCCATAGTCCCTGGCAAAATTCATGAAAAGACTCACTTTATGTTCCATCCCCACCGGACAAAGCTCCAGCAGAATAGCCAGATTTTCCCGGTCCATGGCCAGAATATAGTCATAGCGGTGAAAATCGTTGACATCCACCTGCCTGCCCCGGAGGTCGGAAAGATCGATGTTTCTCCCGGCAGCGGTGAGCTGCGCCCGCCGGTCCGGTGGCTGACCTACATGATAGGCATGGGTGCCGGCGGAATCTATTTCTATCTGCTCTTCCAGGCCTTCATCCCGTACCAGCTTGCGAAAAACACCATGAGCGGTGGGTGAACGGCAGATATTGCCCATGCAGACAAACAGCACTGCGGTTTTTTCTTTGCGATTCATTCAGCCTTTTCCGGTTTCACTGCAAAATGGGAACCAGGAGCGGATAGTATGGGCTCTGCGATAGTTTGGCAACCAGCCAGAGCGCGCAATAGAGATCATCGCCGGGTTAACCCGCATGTTGCACCGGAATCCGGAATTTTCCCGGAGAGATTTTTGCCCGGATTGTTCGAACGGACAAAAGTCGATGTTATTCATCGACTTGCAGTGCGTTCGAGCAAGCTGGGTGAAAAGATCCCGGGAAAAACCGGATAGCATGACAGCTACGAACTGTATCCAGCATAACCGTCACGCAACAGGCTGTAATTCAGGGTAAAAACCCCACATTTTGCGCGTTCTGGTGAAATATGCGGGTCAACTATCCCGTTCTGCCTCATAGCCAGCATCTTTCACCGCCGCAATCAGTGCGTCCAGACTCGCGTCGCCGGTGATTACCGCTCCGCCAGGCTCCAGGGTCACTTCGACTTGTGTTACGCCCGGCACCGCCTCCAGCGCTTTCTGGGTATGTGCGACACAATGACCACAGGTCATTCCACTGATCTTGAGTCGGGTTTGTGAAGTCATGCTACTACCTCTTCTGATTGTCAGGTTTGAAAAAACGCAGTCGGTTGGCATTGGTCACCACAGTAACTGACGAAAGAGCCATGGCGGCACTGGCAAACATGGGTTCCAGCATCCAGCCCGTGAGCGGATACAGCACCCCGGCGGCCAGGGGAATGCCAATCACATTGTAAATGAAGGCGCCAAAAAGATTCTGTTTGATATTGCGCAAGGTGGCTGTAGAAATGGCAATGGCGGTACTCACATTGGCCAGGGAATCTCCCGCCAGGGTTATGTCGGCATTGTCTATCGCAACATCCGTGCCACTGCCTATGGCAAAGCTGGTATCCGCCTGAGCGAGGGCTGGAGCATCGTTTACGCCATCACCCACCATGCCAACCTTGTGCCCCTGGTTCTGTAAGCCCTGTACTACCTTCAGCTTGTCTTCCGGCATCACTTCACTGTGGACTTCTTCGATACCCAGGCCTGCTGCCACGGATCTGGCGGTCACTGCATTGTCTCCGGTACACATCACCAGGGTGATACCCCTCTTCTGCAATGCCTTGACCGCGGCAGGGGTGTCCTCCCGAACAGGATCACGAAGAATCAGCAAACCAAACAACTTTCCGTCACTTGCCAGCCAGATGGGGGTGCCGCCCTGACGGGCTTCCTGCTCTGCAGTGTCCAACCATGCGGACGGGAGAGACACTCCCGTTTCCTGTAAGAACTGCTGGTTGCCCAGGCAGGCGATCTGCCCTCCTATCCTCGCCCGGATCCCCCGGCCGGCAACGGCGGAAAATTCCTCGATGCTTTCGGTTTCCAGCCCTTTTTCCGCTGCCGCCCTGATGATGGCTTCGGCAAGAGGATGCTCGGACTGACTTTCCAGGCTGGCGGCCAGACGCAGCAATTCTTCTTCGCTTCGTTGCGTAACAGGATGAATCCCGGTGACTTCGGGGCGTCCCCTGGTGAGGGTTCCGGTCTTGTCCACGACCAGATGCGTTAACCGGGAAGCGCTTTGCAACGCCTCGCTATTACGAATGAGAATATTGAGCTGGGCCGCCCTGCCTGTTCCCATCATGATGGCTATTGGCGTGGCCAAACCCAGGGCACAGGGACAGGCGATAACCAGTACCGCAATGCCAGCGGTCAATGCATAGGCCAGAGAGGGCTCCGGCCCGAGATAGTACCAGGCCACAAAGCTGCTGATTGCAATCAGAATGACGATGGGCACAAAAATCGACGACACCTTGTCTACCAGTCGACCGATGGCCGGCTTGCTCAACTGGGCCTTTTTCACCATATCGATGATATGCGACAAAGTGGTATCACTGGCCGGGCGAGTCACTTCCAGAATGAAGCTGCCATTGAGATTGCGGGTGCCTCCTATCACCTGATCTCCGGCCTTCTTTTCCACCGGTATCGGCTCTCCCGTAAGCAGGGACTCATCGACACTGGAACTGCCTTCCACAAGTCTGCCATCTATGGGCAAGGTCTCACCCGGGCGCACCCGCAAGCGGTCACCTGGTCGCAGCAGGGATACCGGCATTTCCACTTCTTCCCCTTCGCGCACCACATTGGCCGTTTTGGGCGCCAGTTTCAGCAGGGAGCCAATGGCTTCACTGGTCGTTCGTTTGGCGCGCACCTCAAGAGCATGTCCCAACTGCAGAAAAGCCAAAATGAGTACTGCGGCATCCAGATACAGCTTGGGGCTGCCGGGAATGAAATCCGGATCGATGATGAACAGCACAGAGGACAGCCAGGCAGCCGAAGTGCCAAGGGCCACCAGGGTATCCATATTCGCGGAAAAATGCCGTGCCTGCTTGATCGCCGTGCGGTAATAATTGCGCCCACTGAACCACATGGTGAACAGGACGATCAGGGCGATACCCGCCCAGATCATTTGCCCGCTGACGCCCATTGCTGTATCAGGGGATTTCAGATCCGGCAACAATCCTGTCCATTCCGCGCCAATGAGCAGTCCGCCCACCAGTCCCGCAACCAGGGCGCGCTGCCAGGAACGGCGGATCTCCTTGCGTGCCTGCTTCGCCTGTTCCACATAAGGATCAACAAATTGCTCTTGCACAACAGCGGGAATGCCCTGCCTGCGTAACTTCAGCACTACCTGCGCAGGATGCGCGGTGGTGCGCAACAGAATCACCGGCCAATCCGTATCCATTACTGCATCATCCGCACCCAGCACGGATTGCAATGCCTTTATCGCTTCCTGATGTCTGTCTTCCTGCTGAAACCGCAGGCGGAATTCACCGGGCGCGGCAGCCTGTTCCACGAGACTGGCGGAATATCCCTGATCAATGACGGCATTCACCACTTCGTCCGGATCTCCGCCCTGCACCAGCGCCCGTTTCTCCACCAGGTTAACGGAAACCTCCCGCACGCCTGGCACAGCGGCTATGGCTCTTTCCACTGTGGCCACGCAACTGGAACAAGTCATGTCTTCTATGGTCAGTTCATAGCGATCATCCACGCCGGTAGCGGCTTCCGCAAGCCGGGCCGGATACCCCTGATCGATGATGGCCGCGACCACAGCCTGGGGATCACCACCCGTCACCATGGCATTCTGGTTCACCAGATCCACCGCCGCCTGCTCCACCCCCGGCGTGGACAGGATCGCCTTTTCCACCCGCCCCACACAGCTGGCGCAGGTCATGTCATCTACGAGGATCGTATAAGAGTCATGCAGGCCAGGGATCGTCCGGTTCTGTACAGAAGCCTTGGTCACTTCTGCAACCGGACAGCTTTGCGGTATATCCGGCAGAGGCCGGGCTTCATATCCGGCATCCTGTATCGCCTCTATCACCCTGCTGGGTCGTCCACCTTCAATGTCAACGCTGCCGGCATCCAGATCGACTTTGGCCTTTTGCACACCGGATACACTCAGTGCCGCCTTCTCTACACGAGCCGCACAGTGTCCACAGGTCATCCCTTCTACCTTGAGCACATATTTGTCGGGAATGACCACTTCATTCTGCTTCATTCAATCTTCTCCAGTGAACACGCCAGATGCCCGGTTGAATGTGTTTCAACGACTGGCATAGATTCCGGCCTTGCCGGTGTTGGTAAAACTGATGACATCATAGGGATCCTTGCGGGAGCCCTCCATGCCAGGCGACCCCATGGGCATGCCAGGAACCGCCAGACCTGCAATCTCCGGCTTTTCCTCAAGGAGCTGCTTGACCACATCCGCAGGCACATGCCCTTCCAGCACATAATCACCAACTTTGGCGGTATGACAGGAACGCAAGCGGGACGGAACCCCGTATTCATCTTTCTTTGGCGTCACATTGTACTGTTCATGCACCTCTACGCTGAAACCGTTTTCCCGCATGTGTTGCACCCATTTCTTGCAGCAACCGCAAGTAGGACTCTTGTAAACCACCAGATCCGCGGCTGCGGCAGTTTCCGGCTTCATGATAACCCCTGAAAAAATCAGGGATCCCAGAAAAACACCACCCACCAGAATCAATCCCAGCCATTTGTTTCGGTTCTTCATAGTCTTGCTCATCTTCATTCTCTCCATCCTGCCGGGTATTCCGCCTGGGAATGCCCGGCTGTAAAGGGGGTCTGGTAAAGTTCCTTCCATGGAATTTTTCTCGTCGCAAAGAGAAAATGCGATTTCCTCTTTGCTCACATTTGCAATCACTTGTGGTGATCGAAAAATGGCGGGACATCCCTGTCCCACTCGGACATGCCGATTTTTCGAGATACCCAAAAATCAGAACCAGAGACGGAACCCTGCGACAAATTCCACGTCGCTGCTGTCACCACCTTCTGCTTCAGCATAATCAGCTGTCTTGCCAAACTTGTTCCACCAGTTGACACCGATATAGGGAGCAAATTCACGCACGATCTCGTAACGCAGACGCAATCCCAATGCCAGATCAGACAAGCCGGAACCCACACCTGTTTCTTCATCATCCTTGCTGTAGAGATTCATCTCCAGCTCCGGGGAAAGAATCAGTTTCTGGGTAAACATGTATTCATATTCAACCGACAAGGCCGCGGCCATTCTTCCTGATTCGCCTATATAGGCGGTGGCATCGACTTCAAACAGATACGGCGCCAGACCTTTTACACCAAAAGCAAACCAGTCACGATCGGGATCAGGACGAAAATCGTGTCGCCATCCCGCCTGCAAATCCCAGAACGGCGCGACTGCGCGGCTGTAGAGTATTTCCAGGTTACCCTCTTCCGTTCCTTCTCCACTGAGTTTTTCGCCTTCCGACTTGAGCCAAAGTTTGTTCAGATCCTTGCCTGCCCAGGCCTGGGCATCCCAAACCATGGCCGTGCCGTCGGCAGCATCGCTCAACTCCAGCTTGTCCACCTTGAGCATGAACAGGAAAGGATCATCATTCATGCCACCCGCTACAGCGCTTCCGTTCACAGCCAGCGCCAGCATCATCATCTTGATTTTTTTCATTTCACTTCTCCTCAGCTGACCTGTACTTCACGAAACATGCCCAGCATGTGATACAACAGATGGCAGTGATAAGCCCATCCTCCTTCGGCATCCACCGTTACCCGATAACTGATTCGGGATCCCGGTTGCACGATGACCGTATGTTTTCGGGGAATGAAATCGTTGTCACCGGTCTCCAGATCACTCCACATGCCATGCAGATGCATGGGATGATTCATCATGGTGTCATTGACGAAAGTGATACGCAGTCTTTCGCCCATCTTCCAGCGTAAAGGCTCGGCGTTGGCAAACTTCACACCATTCACCGACCACATGTAACGCTCCATGTTGCCGGTCAGGTGCAACTGAATCTCACGATCGGGCTCTCGGGGATCATTCGTACCACGCAGATTTTTCAGGTCTGCATAGGTCAGTACCCGTCTACCATTGTTCCTCAACCCGACCCCGGGATCATCAAGGCGATACTGGGGAGCCTGCGCTCGCATATCCACATGCGGCCCATATTCGGTGGGCGCATGAATTACCTTGCCGGATGAAAAGTCAGAGGGATGCACAGGCTTTCGCTTCATATCCGCCATCTGATGCTGGCCATGATCCATGCCGTTCATGTCCATACCACCCATCTGCATCTTGCCATGGTCCATGCCTTTCATGTTCATGCCGCCCATCTGGTGCTGGCCATGATCCATGCCTTTCATGTCCATACCACCCATCTGCATCTTGCCATGGTCCATGCCTTTCATGTTCATGCCGCCCATGTCGTGCATGCTGTGCCCCATACCACTCATATCCATCCCCATATCCATATGGGTAAGATCGGGCACGGGATCCATGGCGGGAACCTCTGCGGTCATGGCCGGATCAGGCGTCAACGTACCTCTGGCATAACCCGAACGGTCTATGGACTGGGCAAAGATCGAATAGGCAGCTTCATCTGGTTCAACGATGACATCATAGGTTTCTGCCACACCGATACGGAACTCATCTACGGAAACCGGCTGCACATATTGTCCATCCGCAGCCACTACCGTCATTTTCAGCCCGGGAATACGTACATCGAAGAAACTCATGGCCGAGCCGTTGATGAAGCGCAGGCGAATTTTCTCTCCCTTGCGGAACAGTCCCGTCCAGCCATCCGCCGGCGTTTGTCCGTTCATCAGATAGGTATAGGTATAACCGGTCACATCTGCCAGATCGCGCTGGCTCATGCGCATCTGCATCCACATCTTGCGCTCGGACCAGGTTCTGGCCAACCCTTTCTCCTTGAGATCCTTCATCAGATCCTTGTGGGTGCGCTCATTGAAGTTGTAGTAGTGGCTGAGCTTCTTCAGTTTGGCGTACACCACCGTGGGGTCTTCGTCGGTCCAGTCGGACAGCATGACAACGTAATCACGGTCATAGGTAAACGGCTCAGGCTCCAGCGGATCAACAATGATTGGTCCATACAGTCCGGTCTGCTCCTGAAATCCGGAATGACTGTGATACCAGTAGGTACCACTTTGCACCAGTTTGAACTGATAGGTATGGGTGGTTCCCGGTGCAATGCCGGAAAAACCATCCGAGATATTGGGTACGCCATCCTGACTACTGGGCAGAATGATGCCATGCCAGTGAATGGAACTGGTTTCCGGCAGATTGTTCTTTACTCGCAAGGTGACCGTATCCCCTTCCTTCCAGCGCAGGATGGGCGCGGGAAGAGAAGCGTTCACGGTGGTTGCGATACGTGGTGTGCCGGTAAAATTGACCACCTGTTCACCAATGGCCAGATCAAACTCTGTGCCAGTCAATGTCGGGATCTTCTGCTGCTGTTCGACATTTGCCCACAGACTACGGGAGGTGAGCCCCAGGCTTGCGGCCATGCCGCCCATGGCCATGCCCTGTACAAAACGCCGGCGTGATGGAGACACTATGCCTCCGGAAAAACTGTTTTTCCTGTATTTCATGAATTCTCATTCCTCTGCATTTCGGGACGCAGTACGCCACCAAAAAAACATCTTGTGTATAACGCGATGAAGTTGACTCCGGAAAGGGAGCTGTAGCAGGGAATCAGGCTTGAGGAGGGCGGTACGGGAGGGTGTTGAAGATCAGTTCATTGCCGACAGGATATTCGGCCAACACATCAACGGAGTCGGGAAGCTGAAAGCTAAAGGTTTCGGGCAAAAAGGCCATGGTTACACAGGATGTGCAATGATGCATGCTGCAGGCACCAGTGCAACAATTGCTGTCACCGGAACAATCTCCACATTCATCGGCTGCATCCAGCATGGCATTCTGCGCGTGATCCATATGAGACTGCATGCCGGACATTACATCCGGGTGAGTGGGGGGCATGCTCATCTCCCAGGCAAAAACGCCCTGCAGCGGAGCCATGACCAGCAGCAAGGACAGAATCAGTAGCAGAAATTTTGCAGAAAAAGCATGCATGGCGGAAATGATAATGAATTTCATTGGCGCAGTCAAAGAAAGTGCAGTCGTCCCCTGCATCAGGCTTTTTTTTCCACCGCGGTTACGTCTCCCAATGCATACTTCTTGATGAGGCGATACACATGCCGTTCGCTGATTCCCATGATCTGCGCCACAGTGGCGCGATGTCCCGCATGTTTTTCCAGCAACATTCTGAGATAACTGGATTCAAGCTCCTCCAACGTAGGTGATGACCCTCCAGGAAGATCCAGCTGCAGGCCTGCCTCCTGTTCGCAAGCACCAAACGTGAGATGCTGACTGCGTATCATCTTGTTTCTGCGGGAAAGAATGATGGCCCGTTCCACCACATTCTTCAGCTCACGCACATTGCCCGGCCAATCATAGGCGATCAGCTTGCGCATCGCTTCCTTGGTGACCGTCTTCTTGACCCGCATGGAAAAATTGTGATTGCGTATGAAGTGTTCCACCAGCCAGGGAATGTCCTCGCGACGTTCCCGCAACGGCGGAGCATAGATGGTGAAGGCTTCCAGACGATAATAGAGATCTGCGCGAAACTCGCCGGTTTCAGACATCTTTTTCAGGTTTCGATTGGTGGCGGCGACGATACGCACATCAGAATCAAGATCACGATTGCCTCCTACCCGGCGAAATTTCCCGGTTTCCAGGACGCGCAAAAGCTTCGCCTGAATAGGTGCTGGAATTTCACCGATCTCGTCGAGAAACAGTGTGCCTCCGGATGCACCCTCTATCAGCCCCTTTTTCTGTCTGTCTGCTCCGGTAAATGCCCCTTTTTCATGACCGAAAAGCTCTGACTCGAACAGGTTTTCCTGCAACGTACAGCAATCTACCGCCACGAAATTTCTCTTGGCGCGCAAACTCTGATCATGAATGGCACGCGCCACCAGTTCTTTGCCCGCGCCACTTTCACCCAGCACCAATACCGTAAGATCAGTATCTGCTACTGCATCGATCAGTTCCTTTACCTTGTTGAGCGCTTCACTCTGACCAATCATGTAGGAATGAGAACCCGTTTGCGCGGCAAGACGGGACTTGCAAAACTGGTGATCATTGCGCAATGCTTCCGTGTCCAGCACCCGCTCTACCGTGAGAGACAATTCTTCCGGACTGACCGGTTTGGTGAGATAGTCCGCCGCCCCCGCTCGTATCGCTTCCACGGCATTTTTCACCGTGCCGTAAGCGGTCAGCACGATAACCGGGTGGGACTCTCCCAGGGCCTGAAGTTCATCGATGCAATCCCCGTCAGGAAGACGCATGTCGGAAATAATCATGTCAGGCTCATTTTCTCGCAACCAGGCATGTGCAGCGGACAGGCTCTCCACGCCCTGCCCCCGATACCCCATGTATTCCAGCTGGCGCACGATCATCCGATTCAGAACCCGGTCATCCTCAATCACAAGAATACTGGCTTTCAGTGCCATGCGTCGCCCTCCCCCGCTTCAGGAAGACTGACAAGAAAACTGCTTCCCTGCCCTGCACGACTGGTAACCGTAAGGGTTCCACCATAGGCCTCTGCAATCGCCTTGGAAATGGAAAGCCCCAATCCGGTACCATGCACGCCATCGGCGCGCCGACTGAAAAAGGGCATGAAGATGTAAGGCAACTCATTTTCCGCTATCCCTACGCCGGTGTCCGTGATGCGCACCAGCACCTGTCCATTCAGACATTCCATATCCACGTGCAGATCACCACCATCGGGCATGGCATGAAAAGCATTTTGTATGAGGTTGAGCATGAGCATACGCATTTCACTGTTGCTGGCCATAACCCTGAGGGCAGTTTCCGGAAAATTCCTGTGTACGCGGATCTGTGCCTGCTCGGCATCCCAGCGCAGCAGGCTGAGTGTATCCATCAGCACTTCCTGCATGTTCACCAGCTCTTCCTTTTCCATGGGCGTGGCGCTGAGACGCAGCAACCGGTCCGTAATATGAATGCATTGATCCATTTCCTCTTCCACGATGGCCAGATCTTCGGTGATATCCGCGGGTTTATCGCTCTCTCTCTGGATATTGAGCATCAGTGAATGCAGGGCCAGTTTCATGGAGCTCAGAGGATTGTAGATCTCATGAGCCACACCAGCCGCAAGCCTGCCCAGTTCGGACAAACGCTGTTCATGGGTAAAACGCACTTCCTTGCTCAAATCACGAATGGATTCAACCACCAGGAGCTCCTCCTTGCCTTTCCTGACGACGCGCATGGGCGCAGCATAGACTTCCACATCCAGTTGAGCATCCCCTTCGCAAAGATGATGATGAATGACTTTCAGCGCTTTTCCGTTGCGGCGGATTTCTTCCACGGGACAGGTATAGAGCTCAGACGGACAAGGGGACTCCAGTCCATGTGAGGAGGAATGGCACTTGCCTCCTACTCTGGCATCCGGACTGCCGCCGCACTGTTGTTCAAATGCCTTGTTGACCAGCAACATGTTGTAGTCCGCATCGATTATGCGTATTCCATCGGGAATGGCATCGATCATGGCCTGCAGAAACGCCTTGCCTTCATCCAGCTTGCGTGTGTATTCCTGGAGGCTCTCAGCCATCTGATTGAAGGTTTGACCCAGGCGGGCCAGTTCATCCCCACCCCTGGTTTGCACTCTGGCCGCCAGATCACCTTTGGCAAGCGCCCGGCTTGTTTCACTCAGGGAAGCCACTGGTTTCAGGATAAAGCGGCGAATAAACCACCAGCCCCCGACAAGATTGATGATGACGATCAGCGAACCCGCACCCAGGAGCATCAGCGTGGTATTCCGGGCCTGCCGGCGAATGGAAGTCGCATCATAGTCCACCAGCAGAATCCCATTCACCGGATGCTGTTCCAGGGGGCCATGACATTGCTGACAAACCACCTTGTTATGCACCGGATTGATACTGCGCAAAACTTCCCTCCCCTGCCTATCGCGGGTAAAAAGCGTGTGCGCTTCTTCCCCTTCGACCATCTTCCCGGGCAATGTTCGACCTTCATCCTCCTTGCGGCTGGCAAACCTTACCACGCCCTGGGGATTGGCAATCATCACGGAAGAAATATTGGGTTGGCTGCCAAGATGCCGGACAATATAAATCAGCCCGTCCAGATCCCGTTTCAGCATGGCATTTTCCAGAGAAGACTGAAGCAGATTGTTGACCTCACGCACCGCCTGAGCGCGTTCCTGTTTCAGTTCCTCCTGATAGAAAGTCAGAAACAGCAGCATGAACACCATGGAACTTGCAAGGAAACCCGCGAAGGTGGCCAGGGTGAATTTTCGATTCAGGCTGTTTCCAAACCACGCCATATATTGCTCCGGCGACCAGTTGTATCCATAGCAGGCTGCTGAAAAAACCCTGTTTCAACAGCCGAGGGCAAAGTAAAAATCACATTCCCACTTTGCGACCAGAAAATTCCAGAACCGGAATTTTTCAAGATCCTCTTTGATTCTACGCCGTGGAACAAATAAATCTCTGACATTTTGTCATGATCAGACAAGATGGCCGGCAAATGATTTTCACGCCTGTACCGCTCCCCCTCCCACGACTGCGCCAGATTCCGGGATTTTTCCGGTATTGGCTCAAGTCTTGCTTGATTGCGTGGTAACACCTGTTCATGTACGTAAGGGGAAAACCACCATGAATCTGAAAAAATGCCCGTCTGCTGCAGGCAAATTACTTTGTATCTCTTTCGCCCTGCAAGGAACGCCACTCGGCGCCGCCTCGGTATCGGAACTGGAGCAAGCCCTGCAGCCCGAAAAACCGTCTGATCCAAGTTCCCACCTTCAACTGCCCCCTATGGGTGAGGATCAGCTTGTTGAAGCATTACAGGCTGCCGGCTGGAGTGCATCGAGAACAACGGACGGGAGTCTGATTCTGCATCCCGAAAAAGCCACGAATACCGATGAATCAGCCTCCACCTCCCGGGAAAATCGCTGGGCACAACTGAAACAGCAGTTGGAGGCTGGCGGATGGCAAACCTTTGAAGACAGTGATGGCTACCTGGTTCTGAAACCGCCGAAAAGCCCTCCAAAAGGGGAAAGTCAGACCAAAACAGATCATTCTGCGGCGTTGCATGACATCAAGGATCAACTGAAGACTGCAGGCTGGCGGGTTGAAGAATCATCCGATCATGGCCTGCTGCTGTATCCCCCGGGGGAAAACACGCCCCGCAAGGCACCTCATTGTGCCGGCATTATTACCCGGTACCGTCCGCTTCTGCCTGTCGATTCCTGGCAAAAAGCTCATGATGTCGCCGACAGCTGGTTAAACGCACAGGACGGTTTGCAGGCCAGTGTCGGCAAGATTCGCAGAATATTGGGAATACACATCATCAGCATCGTTTCTTCTTCTCCTCCGTACCGCCTCCTGCACCAGATAGCCATTCGCAACAGTGATGGAGCAGTGATTGTTCTGGACTGATCCCAGATTATTGGGAAAGTCCTTCCCAGAAGTTTTTCAAAAGTCTGCTGCCAGCCCAGCCGTGGGCCAGGGTTTCCTCTGAAACTGCCGAAGATGACAAGATGTCAGCAATGTAAAGCCGTCTCAGGATTGATCCGCAAACCACTGTTTTCAATACATCATTTTTTCCTTCTCAGACCCATGGCGGTGGCGGCAGACCATGATCACAGCTTCACGCCGCATTCATCATGACGAATTGTCAGGTTTTTTCTTTTTCGACATTCAGACAACAACTCGTCATCAAATATTTTTGTCACGTTTTCATCGACTTAAATAGACAACAAAAACATGGCACAAGGATTGCTAAATAGCGGACAAGTCTCCCTTTTGAGCAGGATCCTGTCCCATGAAAATCCTATATCCGGCTTGTTTCGCAATCATGTTTTCCGTCACTGGCCTGTCCCAGGCGAACGACTCCTATCCCATTGCAGGCACCCGACCCGATGCCCGACCCGCGGGCGCTCCGGTTATCGAATGGGTAAGGCACGATCAATCCTGGTTCAAGCATGCCCTCACGGGCGTTCAGCCCCCTTTCCCTCGCAGCCTTTACTTTCTGGATAACCAGGGAAATTGGTACACACCATTCACCCGCCCGGGTATGACAGGACCCTACGATCTGCGGGGATGGCACAAGAAATAGTTTTCTGTTTCCGGTCGCCATTTCTTTTCCTTGGGGACCAGAAACTCACACACCATGAGCTGAAAGCTCAGTAATACCCCCAATCAGGAGGAACATCATGAAAATACGAATGTGCAGCATAAGCAAACGAATCAAAAAGGCCGTAGGCATTGCAGCCTTTGTCAGTACCGCAATGGTCACTACAGCCGGAGCCAACATGTATGGCATGTCTGGCATGGGCGGTATGTCCGGTATGGGCGGCATGTCTGGCATGAACGGTATGTCCGGCATGGGTGGCATGTCTGGGATGTCCGGCATGGGTGGCATGAGCGGTATGTCCGGCATGAGCGGTATGTCCGGTATGTCCGGCATGGGCGGCATGTCTGGGATGTCCGGTATGAGCGGCTACTTCAAGATTACCCCAAGCGGACAAATCTTCTTCTATCCGGCTAGTGGCATGGGCGGCATGTCTGGTATGTCCGGCATGGGCGGCATGTCTGGTATGTCCGGCATGGGCGGCATGTCTGGTATGTCCGGCATGGGCGGCATGTC
>JALSQZ010000021.1 GCA_026985055.1 Sedimenticola sp.
TATAGATCAATCCGTTAGGGGCTTCAAGAAAAGGCCAGCTCCGCGTTTCGGCTCTTGCCAAGGGAACAACCCTTGCCTGCGAGCCGCGCCTTGATCTGACCTTTTCTTGAAGCCCTGAATACGACATGGATTGTTGCCGAGTTAATATGAGTATGCTTTGCTGGAATATAACAACATAAACCCATTCAATTCCATGTCCTTGACCCCGGAATTAGGTAGCGCCCTGAAAGACATTCTCCCCGATGACGGACTCATCCTGGAGCCGGAAATGCTGCGCGCCTATGAATGCGACGGGTTGACCGCCAAACGCGGCCTGCCCCTGGCGGTTGCGCTGCCACGAACCGGGAAACAGGTTCAGGCCGTGGTTCGCCTGTGTCATGAACACCGCTTGCCCATCGTCCCCAGAGGCGCGGGCACCGGCCTGTCCGGCGGCGCACAGCCCCTGTCCAATGGACTGGTGCTGAGTCTTGCGCGCATGCAGCGCATTCTGGAAATCAATCCGGACAACCTCAGCGCCCGGGTGCAGCCAGGCGTACGCAACCTGGCGGTAAGCGATGCCGCACGCGCCCATGGCCTGTACTATGCACCGGATCCCTCATCGCAGATCGCCTGCACCATCGGCGGCAACGTGGCGGAAAACTCCGGGGGAGTGCACTGCCTCAAATACGGACTCACCGTACACAATATTCTCCAGCTGCAACTGGTTACCGCCGAAGGCGAATTACTGGAGATCGGCAGCAACGCCCTGGACAGTCCCGGCTATGACCTGCTGGCGCTGCTCACCGGCTCGGAAGGCCTGTTGGGCATCATCACGGAAGTCACGGTCAAGCTCCTGCCCATCCCGCCCGCCGCCAGGGTCATGCTCGCGGCTTTCGATTCCGTGGAGCAGGCCGGTCAGGCAGTAGGCGCAATCATCGCCGCAGGCATTGTTCCCGCCGGTCTGGAAATGATGGACAACCGCTCCCTGCGCGCAGCCGAGGATTTCGTGCATGCCGGATATCCCGTGGATGCCGCCGCCATCCTGCTGTGCGAGATGGACGGCACCCAAACCGAAGTTCACGAGCAACTGGAGAGGGTCGAAAGAATCCTGCTCCGATACGGCTGCAGTAGCATGCGGGCGTCAGATTCCGAAGAAGAACGCACCCGCATCTGGGCCGGACGCAAGGCGGCTTTTCCCGCCGTGGGACGTATTTCACCGGATTACTACTGCATGGATGGAACCATCCCCCGACATCGGCTCCCGGAAGTGCTGTCGCGCATCGAAGCCATGTCAGGGAAATACAGCTTGAATGTCGCCAACGTCTTTCACGCGGGCGATGGCAATCTGCATCCGCTGATTCTCTATGACGCAAGCAAGCCTGGAGAACTTGCCCGGGCGGAAAAATTCGGTGGAGAAATACTCGCCTTGTGTGTGGAAGTGGGCGGAACCATTACCGGCGAACATGGCGTGGGCAGCGAAAAAATCGACCAGATGTGCGTGCAGTTCCACAGCATGGAGCTGCAACAGTTTCACGCCATCAAGAAGGCTTTTGATGAAACCGCTCTGTTCAACCCGGGCAAGGCCATTCCCACCCTGCATCGTTGCGCTGAACTGGGCGCCATGCATGTACACAATGGCGAACTGCCCTTTCCTGATCTGGAACGCTTCTGATGAGCCATCGGGAGCTGATCCGGGACGCCTTTGCCAGCAAAACGCCCCTGAACATCCAGGGGGGAGGCAGCAAGGGTTTTCTGCAACCTGCTCCGGTCCCTGCAAAGACCCTGCATACCACGGATCTGACCGGGATTCTGGACTACCAGCCGGAAGAACTGTTTGTGCGCGCCCGGGCCGGAACACGGCTGCAGGAAATAGAAAAACTGCTGCGCCAGAAACAACAGATGCTGCCTTTTGATCCCCCCCGGTTCTCTCCCGCCGCCACCCTGGGCGGGAGCATCGCCAGCGGGCTTTCCGGCCCTTCTCGGCCCTGGTGGGGAGCCGCCCGGGATTTCGTGCTTGGCTGTGTACTTATCAACGGCAGGGGAGAACGCCTGCGCTTCGGCGGTGAAGTAATCAAGAACGTGGCCGGCTATGATGTCTCCCGACTGCAATGTGGCGCCTGGGGAACGCTGGGGCTGCTGGAAGAAATCAGCATCAAGACCCTGCCGGCGCCCGAAGAGGAAATCACCCTGGAACTGGAACTGGACGAGAGCGACGCCCTGGAAAAAATCAGGGAATGGAACCGGCAGCCACTGCCTTTGTGTGGCGCTGTCTGGCACCAGGGCCTGTTGCGCATCCGGCTGAGCGGCAACGCAGCCGCGGTTGCACAAGGCCGCCTTCGTATCGGCGGAGAACGCTCCGGCAACACCGGTTTCTGGGAGCAACTGAAAGAACATCGGCTGGATTTCTTTCACTCGGCAAAACCCCTGTGGCGCATCTCCCTGCCCCGGGACTGCCCGGCAATGAAACTTCCGGGCGAGATCCTCGTGGACTGGGGTGGCGCGCAGCGCTGGCTGCTCAGCGACAGCTCCATGGAAGTCTTGTCGCAAATCGCCGCAAATGCCGGTGGTCACGCCAGCCCTTTCCATCCTAACCGGCCGGTTCCTCTCGATCCCGGATTGATGCGTTTGCACCAGCGGCTGAAAAACGCCTTCGACCCTGCCGGCATCCTCAATCCGGGCCGGCTTTTTCCCTAGTTCCGGCAAGCCATGGATACGCGACTCTCAGCTCTGCTCAGCAACGATGCATCAGCTCTCGAAGCCCGGGAGCTGTTACTCAGCTGCGTACATTGCGGCTTCTGCACCGCCACCTGCCCCACCTATCAGCTGCTCGGAGACGAGCTGGACGGTCCCCGCGGCCGCATCTATCTGATCCGGCAGCTATTGGAAAGCGGTCGCTCATCCGCACAGACCAGGGTGCATCTGGATCGCTGCCTGTTGTGCCGCTCCTGCGAGACCACCTGTCCTTCCGGGGTGAACTATCATCAGCTGCTGCATTTGGGACGCAAACTGTCCGGCAAGCTTAAACCCCTGCCTTTGCCGCAGCGCATTCTGCGCGCCACGCTTCGGGGCATACTTCCCTATCCGCGACGGGTGCGCGCCCTGGCAGCCATGGGACGCCTGGCTCGCCCGCTGCTTCCGGGAAAAATTCGCAACAAGATCCCGGCCAGGCAGCGGCGAAAGCCGCTACCAGGGACAACCCATGCGCGCAAGGTATTACTGTTCCAGGGTTGTGTGCAATCCGCCGTGGCGCAAGGCATCAATGACGCCACGCGCCGGGTTCTCGACCGGCTGGGGATAGAATGCCTGACGGTAGCACGTGAACACTGCTGCGGCGCGGTGCCCCATCACCTGGATGCAGAAAACCAGGCCCGGGAAATGGCCAGACACAACATCGACCAGTGGCTGCCCCTGCTGCGAGATGGCGCGGAAGCGCTGCTCATCACCTCCAGCGCCTGCGCCCTGGAAATTCAGGAATATCCGCAGCTGTTCACCGATGACCCGGCTTTGGAGCAAAAAGCCATCGAACTTCTGCAGCATTGTCAGGAAATCGGCAGCTTTCTGCACAAGCAGGAGACCAAAAATCTGCAGCTGGCCAAACCCCGTTCCATGGCTTTTCATGCTCCCTGCACCTTGCAGCACGGGCTGGTATCCGCCGAACACACCACCGACCTGCTGTCACGCCTGGGGTTTGAATTGCATGTTCCCAGAGACAATCATCTTTGCTGTGGTTCCGCCGGCACCTATTCCCTGCAGCACCCACGGCTGGCGGATGAGCTGCGCAGGAACAAGCTGGACGCACTGACGGAAATCGGCATCGATTGTATTGCCAGTGCGAATATCGGTTGCCTGCTGCACCTGCAAGAAACATCACCCCGGCCGGTGAAACACTGGATCGAGTGGCTGGACGAAATCCTGGAACAGCAAAGCGCAAGATCATGAACATTCCCGATTCATGGGGATGACGCCTGAGCCACGGACAGCCTGCCCAGGTATCCATGACGAAAACTGCTAACCAGTCCGGGAATCTTTTCCGCCACTACCGGTCGACTGAGGTAATACCCCTGCACCAGATCACAACCCGCGTTTTTCAGCATATCCAGCTGGGCGCTTTCCTCCACGCCCTCACCGACCACGCGATGCCCCAGGGCATGAGCCAGGCCAATAATGGTTTCCAGCAATACTGGAGCCTTGGCGTCCCTGAGAAGGTCGGTGACAAAAAGACGATCGATCTTCAGGCAATCCACCGGCAGGGCTTTCAGGGAGGCCAGGGAGGAAAAACCGGTGCCAAAGTCATCTATGGCGATACCGACTCCCAGCTCGCGCAGCTGATGGAACATGCCAAAATTGCCACCATCGGTTTGCACCACGCTTTCGGTAATCTCCAGTTCCAGACAGTGCGGAGACACACCGGTTCTTTCCAGTACATCCTCCACTGTGCGCAGCAAAACCGGATCACGAAAATGCAAGGGCGAGATATTCACCGCCATGCGTAACTCCTCCAGCCCCGCCTTCTGCCACTCCTGCAACTGGGTGCAGGCCTGTTCCAGCACCCAGGTTCCCAGGGAATGAATCATGCCGATGCGTTCGGCAACCTCTATGAAATCGACCGGCGGAATCACGCCCATCTCGGGATGATGCCAGCGAATCAGCGCCTCCACTCCTGCGATACGACCGCTGGCCATATCCACCTGTGGCTGGTACTGAAGCACGAACTGCTCCCTCTCGATTGCGAGGCGCAGATCCTGCTCCATCTGCAGACGCCTCTCCACTTCAGCTGTCATTTCCTGGCAATAGAAGGCATATCGATGCCTTCCTTCCCCCTTGGCCGCATACATGGCGCTATCTGCAGCCTTCAGCAACGACTGCAGATCAGTACCATCTTCAGGAAAATGGGCGATGCCGATGCTGCATCTGGGGCGAACCTCGCGCTTGCCCAGCATTACCAGTCGGTTGGTTTCCTCCAGGCAACGCCCAGCCACTTCGGCTGCATCATACTGGTCACTGACGCTGTCCACCAATATGCAGAATTCGTCTCCGCTGAGACGGGCGATGAAGTCCGTATCACGCAGGGCGTTCTGGAGACGCTCTGCCACAATCTTCAGTAATTCATCCCCCATGTCATGCCCCAGACTGTCGTTGACGTCCTTGAATCCGTCCAGGTCCAGATACAACAGGGCGAAGCGTTCATCCCGGCGCGAAGCCGCCTTTATCAGATCTTCCAGATGCTTGTAGAAATATGCCCGGCTCGCCAGTCCGGTAAGCTTGTCAGTATAGGCCAGCTGGCGAATATGCTGATCCGTGGCGCGCTGCTGGGTGATGTCCTGCACCGTGCCCAGAACCACTTGGGTACTGTCCGGCGCCACGCCCAGTTCCTGATGTACGATCACTGCCGGGCGATCTTTGGCGAGCAATCGGTAATCCACCGGTTTCAGCGGTGCTCCTTCGGCTGCCGCGATAATCACATCCTGCACATAGTTTCTGTCTTCGGGATGCACATATTCCAGATAGGCCGGCAGGGTAGCGCAGCAGTCATCCGCCCGCACTCCCAGCATGGCGGCCAGATTCTCTGAAAGGCTCAGCTCATCCCGGGCCGAATCCCAGCGCCAGTACCCCAGACCAGCGATATGCTGGGCCCGGGTCAGCTGCATCTGACTCTCACGCAATTCCCTGCTGTTTCTTACGGCACGCAGCTGAAAGCGGATGCGGTGCAGCAGTATGGAGAAGTTGACCGGCTTGCTGACAAAACCGCTGGCTCCAGACTCAAAAGCCTTCTCCACCGATTCGGTGTCCTCCAACCCGGTAACCATCATCACCGGCAGATCCTCCAGACCCGCGATTCGGTGCAAACTCCGGCACACCTCAAAGCCATCCATGTCCAGCATGAGAGCATCCAGCAACACCAGATCAGGACGCTTGTGCAGAACCTGGTCCAGGGCAGCGTGGCCACTGTCCACGGAAACAACCCGGTAGCCGGCATTTTTCAGCACTTCTTCCATCGCCAGACGAAAGCCCGGATCGTCATCCACCAGCATGATCAGTTCCGGGTCTTCCTGTTCCCGACCGGAAGGCGGGTCAGTTCGCTCTGTCTCCAGGTTCATTCCAGCCAGTTCGCGCAAAGCCGCAAGCACGCCAGGCAAGCCAGACTTCAGGGCATACAGGGATTCTTGTGCGACATCGAGCTTGCCTTCCCGGGCCAAGGCCTCCAGCTGTGCGCAATCGGCGGAAAAAGCCTGCGCCCCCAGGTTGGCACTGGCGGATTTCAGTCCGTGAGCCACACGCCGCAGCTTTTCCGCATCCTTCTCCTTCAAGGCATGATCCAGATCCGCAAGCTCTCCGGGAACCTGGCGCAGAAAATGTTCCACTACTTTCCCCAGGACATCACGACCGCTGCTCTTTCCCAGCTGACGGAGCTGTTCCAGCGCGTCATCGTCGATTACAGAAGCTTCCGTCTCCGGGGCTGCGACTATTCCACCCTGATCGTCGCCATCATGCGGAGAACCCAACCAACGAGCGAGAAGATCCGCCAATTGGGTCTGGGAAAAAGGCTTGCTCAGATAATCATCCACGCCAGCAATCCGACACTGTTCCCGGATTCCCTTTTGCACGTCAGCGGTCAATGCCACCACTGGTGTGCGCACGCTGCCTTGCGCCTTTTCCATCTGACGTATTCTTTGCGTGGCTGCCGCACCATCCATTTCCGGCATGTGCCAGTCCATGAGCACCATGTCATATCGGTGTTCGGCAAAATGTTGGACGGCCTCCATGCCGTTTTCCACCACATCCACACTACAGCCCATGGCCAGCAGCATACTCAGGGCCACCTCCTGGTTCACCAGGTTGTCCTCGGCCAGCAGAATCCTTGCACCAAAATTCGGGCGCAGCCTGTTACCGGAGGACGATTCCTCACTGTCGCCTCCCAAAACACTGCTCAGGCAGGACAGGAGCTGTTTCTGGCGCACGGGCTTCTGCAAAAAGCAGGATATGGAGGCATTGCCCGCTGCCATCGGATCAGCGCCGGAAGAACTGAGCATGATGATATACAGGGGCGGAATGTCCTCGTCTTCCTCCACACGCCTGGCCAGTTCCAGTCCATCCATGCCCGGCATATGCCAGTCCAACAGGAGGACCTTGTAGGGATCATTCGCCCGAGCCGCGCGGCGCAGAATATCCAGGGCTTCTTCAGCCGTGGTGGCCGAACCATTGCGCATTCCCCAGGCAATGACCTGATTATGCAGTATCTCCAGATTCACTGCATGATCGTCCACGACAAGCACTCGCACACCCTGCAAAACCGTCGGACTGGCCGGCTCATTCTTGGGCAGTACTGCCTGCTCCAGACAGATGGTGAAACGGAAATGGGCGCCTTCTCCTTCCGTGCTTTCCAGCTTCAGCTTCCCTCCCATGAGTTCCACGAGCCGCCTGGCTATGGCCAGTCCCAGTCCGGTGCCACCATACCTGCGGGTGCTGGTGCCATCTGCCTGACTGAAGGCCTTGAAAATACGTTCCTGCTGCTCTTGCGGAATACCGGGGCCAGTGTCCGAGACCTCGAAGGAAACCCGGATCTGACCATCATGGCAGGAACCAGCCCGAACCCACAGGCGCACTTCACCCCGTTGGGTGAATTTGATCGCATTGCCAAGCAGGTTCACCAGCACCTGGCGCAAACGCACCGGATCGCCATGCACCCAGACAGGTAGATCGGGAGGCAGATTGGGCACCAGCTCCAGCCCCTTGCGATAGGCCTGGTTCGCGACCAGCTCCAGGGTATCTTCCAGGAGAGAGCGCAGGTTGAAATCCTCCTTGTTGAGATGCAGCTTGTTGGCCTCGATACGGGAAAAGTCGAGAATATCGTTGATCACGCCCAGCAGGGCTTCCGCTGAGCGATGCGCTGTATCCGCAAGACGATGAGCACGCAGATCCAGACCGCTGTCCAGCAACAATTCGGTCATGCCCATGACACCGTTCATGGGTGTACGTATCTCATGGCTCATGGTGGCCAGGAACTCACTCTTGGCCTTGCTCGCGGCTTCTGCCGCCTCCTTGGCCACCTTCAGGCTGCGGGTGCGTTCCTCAACCTTGTGCTCCAATTCCTCGCGATATGACGCCAGCGCATTGTCACGTTCTTCGAGCTGACCCAGCATGTTGTTGAAATTGTTGATAATGATACCGATCTCATCGTTTTCCCCCGGCTCCAGGCGAATACTGAAATCCTGTGTTTCCGATACTTGCTGCATACCTTCCACGAGCTTGCGAATGGGTGTGGTAATTCGCTTTTGCAGCTCACTGGAAAGCAGAAAAGCGCCACCCATGATTGCCAGCCAAAGCACGGAAACCATCAGCAGATAGTCCTGAATGCGCGTGAACAATTGCCCAAGATTGGTATCCAGGACGATATACCCCAGCGTTTCACCGCCCATGCGTACCGCCTGGAAGCTTTCGATACGGTCGTGGCGCACCCGGTGGTGTACCGCCCCGGCCTGCTCATGCTCGCGCAACCCCTGTATCCGGCTCGCCGCTTCCGTGCGCAGATCAGCCTTGCCCTTCCTCCGCGAACCGAATTCAGCAAAGACAGAACCATCAGCGCGGAGCAAGACCGCATAGTCCACAGAAGGCTCCGCCTGAAGGGACATGAGCAGGCGATTGGCGGTCTTGCGGTCATCGAAACTCAAGGCCGCTGTGGAATTGGTGGCAATGAAATCGGCGAGCACCTCCGCCCGTTCCACCAGTGTCTGCCGGTAGCTGACAAACTCTACAGCCAGATAGATTACCGAACTGAGCAGTAATGCCACTCCGGTAACCAGCAGTATCATGTGGCGCAGTTTCTGTGCAATGCCGGTGCTTTTTTGAATATTCATGGCTGTTCTGTCTCTATGATGGCAGCCAGATCCAGCAGGGGGGCTGCGATTTTCAGGCCGGCGCTGACGGCCTGGCCAAGATTGATACGAAATCCGATGCGTTTTTCACCCTGAGTGAATTCGATCATGCCCCCACGACGGGCAAAACCTTCCATGTCGCTGATGGTCAGTACGGGATATTGGGATACAAAACGCAGGATCTTGCGCAGAAAAGGACGCTTTGACTCACTGATGAACAGAATCTGACAACGGGCATCTACTGCCTCGGACTGCACAAAACGGTGAATGCGAATAGGATGTTCATTGACCGTTCTCTTTTCCAGCGCATCCAGCGCTCCACCAAAATCGTCGCGCCCCAGGATGCAAATACCAAAATCTTCCTCTGTCTGGTTCTTTGCATCAGGCCACTCCACAAAGCGGGTCAACTTGTAGATCAGTGCCGCTTTGAGACGATATTCGGAAGAAACAAGCGCCGCCGAGCCGATAGTTGCTGGAAGCAACATCAACAGGATCAGCAGCAGCCGAGCCACGCCCGGCCAGCCTGTCATGCCTTTGCCGTGTTGGAACCCCATGTCTGTCGCCTTGCGCTTTCCCTAGAACCGGAGCTGGAAGCGAGCCAGAAGGGAGCGCTCGATTTCCGTGGGCATGAGATAGCTTTCACCCACGAATTCCAGATGGCGATGATCGAGCAGATCCCGGGCGACCAGGGAAAGCTCCAGGTCTTCGCTTGGGCGCCAGGCGAGGCGCAGATTCAAACTGGTGTAGGCGGGTACGCCGATATCCTGCATGAAGGCAGGACGGTCGATAGCGCCGTTATAGTAGATCCAGGCATCCAGGCTGACATCATTGCAGATATCCATGAGGGAGCGGATTGAACCCATGTGAGTCGGCGTGGAGCGGCCATTCGGTGCCTTTTGACCAGGCAGGGTGGAACCCTGATCCAGTTGCGTGTCGATCTGAAAATAACTGTAGCCCAATTGTATACGCCACCACTCCATGATCTGCCAGTCCAAAGACAGCTCCAGTCCCTGACTGTCTCCGGAAAGTTTGTTGGCAAATTCCAGATAGGGCAGACCAAAGGGGTCGGTTTTCCGTTCAAACGTTTCCAGATCTTCATAGTCCTGGTAATAAGCCACCAGATCCAGGGCAAGATTGTCTCTTGGCTGATAACGCAGGCCAAATTCATAGGCCAGTACCTTCTCGGAAACAAACCGATCCGAGCCGTAGGCGTGAATCACCAGAGGAGACCGGGGAGGCATGGTGGGCACGATACCAAAAACAATATCTGCATTCCGTTCCACGCGGGAAGGCATTCTCACCGCCCGGGAAACCGCCGTCCAGTATGTGGTTCGATCATTGGCCAGCCAAAGCAGCCGGGCTGTAGGCTGGATCTCCACACCGGTATATTCATTGTGTTCGAACTTTGAACCCAGCACCAGGCGCAAGCCTTCCGGCGACAAGCTGATTTCATCCTGGAGGAAAATGCCGTACTGGTTCAGATTCCGGCCAGACGGATTTATGGAAGCCATGAAACTCCCGGAATAATCGTCCTGGATACGACGAAAATTTACACCCCATACCAGATCATGACCTGTCAATGGTTGCAGGTGATGCTGAAAATCGACATCCAAGGTCAGATGTTTTTGAGAAGCAAAGGCTTCAGCTCGATAATTGGAATCCAGATATACCTGCAGCGAGGTCTCCGAGTTTTCCGCCAGCTGGTGATTCCAGCGGCCAAGGAGGTTCCATCCGGATGACTCAATGGCATCTTCCACCAAAGGAATCACATAGTAAGGCGCATAGGGAGCACTGGCCGGATCAGCAGGATCAGCCCAGTAATTGGCCAGCTGGTTTTCATCCGATCGATAGATATCTCCCTGAAAGGTCCAGCTGTCCACCCCGGAAACCCAGCCATCTGCACGGAAGCCTCCCTGCACACTGCGCCATTGATCATTCGCATCGCGCCCGGCCACGGGAGACCAGAAGCTGTCCAGATCACGATATTTGAAATAGAGCCTTCCATGAGCCTGCTCGCCTAGTTGGGCGCCATAACGCAAACCGACCAGCCCTTGCTGTTCATTGCCGCCACCAACTGCCAGAAGACCACCTTCCGTATCCTGCGCATTTCGGGTGATGATGTTGATGACGCCATTGACCGCATTCGCTCCCCACAAGGCGGCACCGGGACCGCGCACCACCTCTATGCGCTCGATGTCTTCCAGCATGGTGTCCTGGGCATCCCAATACACTCCGGAAATAGTCGGGCTGTACACTGTGCGACCATCGATCATCACCAGCAGCATGTTCACGAACTGATTGTTGAATCCCCTGGTCGTTATGGCCCATTTGTTGCTGTCTATGCGCGCCACCTGCACCCCGGGAGCGAGCCGCAGGGCTTCCGGGATTGAGGTGACACCAGCACGATGGATATCTTCCCGGGTGATGACGAACACCGAGGCAGCAGTTTCCTTGATGCTCTGATCCTTCTTCGCCGCGGAAGTGATTTCCATGTGCAGCAGATCTTCCAGCGGCATATCCAGAAAATCCGCCTCCGACTGGGCCAGTGCGCCCGCGCTAAGGACCAGGAGCAAGGCTGCAGCGACAACCGCTTCCGTTCTTGTGATGATATTTTTCATTGGATTCCCGTATTTTTTGCAGTCAGCATTCAACGGTTAGGACACTGTTGAAAAAAAGTATCTTCCGATTCCGGATTGCATAAACCCATGGAAGGACTTTTTCGACATCCTCTCAATGGAGAGCACGACATAGCCTGCACAACCGTCCAGTGCCCGCAGCAGGATGAAAAAATGGAGTATCAGATTTCGGGATCGGGCACCAACTGTTTTGCTTTGCATCTTTCTCTGTCCCCATACATCGGTTTTTCCTGCATCATCATAGGTCGGCAGGACAGAGAATTAGTTAACCCTTCACGCCAAATATTGGCCCGACATCAATCTGTACCATCCTCGGGACGTCTGACAAAAGTCAGAACGCGGCACGCTTTGCAGGCAATGGTGATTCCATTGGCAAGAAGCGCAACAAAGTGCTGGCTTTTGTCTGATATCCCGATCTTTTTGAAATTCAGTCGGTTCGGCCACCACGAGCGCCCCCGTGGACGTCGTTGCCGCACCTCGACAGGGGTGCGCTCGTGGTGGCTGAGGGTGACATAGATTGGTGCCGGGTCAACAATGAACAAAATCCGGAATTGCGGCCATGAAAAAGCCCCGTCAACCTGAGGCTGACGGGGCTTCCGGAATATCCGGTCAGGTCAGTGCCGCACGATCATCAATGCAAGCCCTGGACATACTGGGATACCGCTTCGATATCGGCATCGGTAAGCTTGCTGGCCACGCCAGCCATCATTCCGTTCATGTCATTGCTGCGAGCGCCGGAGCGGAAGTCCTTGAGCTGCTTGGCCACATAAGCCGCGCCCTGACCGCTCAGACTGGGGAAATTGGCAGCTGCATTGCCTGCGCCCGCGGGACCATGACAACCGGAACAGGCGGGAGCGCCATTGCTGCTGCCGGCGCGATAAAGCTTTTCTCCCAGGGCGACCTTGTCCTCGGCAGCCGTTCCAATCTTGCGCGTCTGACTGGAAAAGTAGGCTGCCAGGTCCTCGATGTCCTGATCCTTGAGAGGCGCGGCCATGGGCGCCATGGTGCCATCCTTGCGTTTCCCTGCCTTGAAGTCATGCAACTGCTTTTTGATGTACTTGGGATGCTGACCCGCCAACTTGGGCCAGAGTGGATTCACGCCGCTGTTGCCATCCGCACCGTGACAGGCGGCACAGGCCGCAGATTTGGTTTTGCCTGCACCCGCATCGCCTGCTGCTTGCGCAACACCGGTAGCAGCCATGGCAACAAAAGAAGCAATCAACAGTGCTTTTTTCATTTCATACTCCAAGTACATACTAAATAATTTCTTGAATGATGGACCCGAAAACAGGGATTGCCGAAGGCAACCCCTGCTTCAGGATTACTTCAGGCTGGAAAAATACGCCGCTACATTTTCTACGTCCTGATCGGACAACTGGGCTGCCTGAGGAGACATCAGGGGATCCTTGCGGGTACCTGCCTTGAAGGCTTTCAGTTGCTTGATGATGTAATCCGCCTTTTGACCGGCCAGATTGGGCCACATGGCGTTGACACTGATACCGTTGGCGCCATGGCAGGCGGCGCATACGGCGGTGGCCTTGGCCTTGCCTGCGGCGGCGTCGCCGGCGGCCATTGCAGAACCCAGGGAACCCATACCGGCAACCAGTGCCGCAATCACGATAATTTTTTTCATTTCCCAACTCCGTAAGTTGTCTGTTTGTGTATAAGCCGCCGCCCATCCGCAGGGCGGCAAACTCCGTATGTATAACAGAAAATGCTTATTTAGGTCAATGACAGCCTACCGGGAAAAACAGGAAAACCTGAAAAGAAACCGAGAATAATACTGATAAAACAACGACTTGACTCGCCTTTCCGCTTCACGCGGCCTGTGAGGAAATCCACTGTTGCAACTGTTCTTCAGTAAGAGGATGGCTGATATAGAAGCCCTGCAGCATATCGCACTCCATTTCCCGCAGCATGGTGGCCTGTTCCATCTCCTCGACGCCTTCCGCCACCACATTCAAACCCAGATCATGGGCGAGATTGATGGTGGCGCGCACGATGGCGCGGTCACTCTCCCACTTGATCATGCTCAGCACGAAGCTCTTGTCCACCTTGAGTTCATCCACTGGCAGACGGGACAAATAGGCCAAGGAGGAATGTCCCACGCCAAAATCGTCAATACTCAGCCCCACGCCAATGGCGGCCAGTTGCAGAAGCACCTGCAGGGCGCGCTCGGAATCCTGCATGATGGCGCTTTCCGTCAGTTCGAAACGCACCAGAGCCGGATCCAGGCCGTACTGCATGATCATGCGCTCCACCCACAGGGGAAAACCATCCTCATCCAGCACCCGGGCAGACAGGTTTACCGCAATGCTCGCGCGTATTCCCTGATCCAGCAGCTTGCGCTGTACATCGAAACACGCGCCTACAGTCCAGTGCGTCAGATCGATGATGTGCCGGGTCTGCTCCACCAGTGGGATATACACATCACAGGGCAAGACACCGTGCTCGGGATGATTCCAGCGCAGCAATGCCTCGAAAGCATGGGTATCCGGTGATGTGAGTGCCAGCTTGGGCTGGAAAACCATACTCAGATGTCCGCCCATCATGGCGTCCTTAATGCCGGTGATCAGGGCCAGACGGTCCATGCCACTGCTCGCATCCTCTTTGGAAAAGACAATATTGTTGCTGCCGGCAGCCCTGGCCTTGGTCACCGCATTGTCAGCATGCTCGATGAGCACGGGCATTTCCTCGCCCTGATCCGGGAAAATCGCCGCACCTATGGCCGCAGTCACCGTAAGCGGCGATTCCGCGACATCAATGGGACGACTCAGGCTGTTCTGCACCTTGCGTGCGATAATGCTGGCTTCCACCTTTTCCTTGATGTCCGCCACCACGGCAAAGATGTCGCCATCAAAACGGGCTACCGTATCCGCGTCGCGCAGGCAGTCCACGATGTTGTGCGCCACATGCTGCAAAACCTCGTCACCCACTTCATAACCAAGATTCTTGTTGATGCGTTTGAAATCACTGAGACTGGCGAGGAGAAACAGAAAACGCTTCCCGGAGCGGCGCGCCTCGGCAATCTTGTTGTTGAGGCGTTCCTCCAGAAGCATGCGATTGGGCAGGGAAGTAAGAGGATCATGAAAACTTTGATAACGAAGCTGGGTCTGCAAATCTTCCTGGCGCAGCATCATCTGCTGAATTTCCCGATCCCGATTCACCAGGACAAACAGCAGTACCGCCGGGACGGCCAGCATCAGCGCCAACACCACGCCATGGCTCGCCAGCAGCCGGTACATCACCGGACTCCCGGATTCGGCGGATGCCGCATGCGCGGACAGCCAGGCCTGATATTCCTGGAATCCATCGAGCACCACGAGAACAACGAGCAAGGCGTAAACACCCAGCACCAGGGGAATCAACCAGGCGCTGCGCCCATGCACGGCGCTGTCGCGATCCGGTTCTCCAGGTGGAAGCGATGTAAGCGGCCTTTCACTCATGATCTGATGATATCCAGCCTGACCCATGGCACAAACACATGATTTCCCTTCTCTGTGGCGATGTGGGGCATATACTGCCGTTTGCAGCAAAAAAAGCGTATGCAATCAGAAGCCCCTCAATACACACGAGCAGAAACAATCTCCCCAAACTCATCCAGCTCCAGCAACATGCGCGCACATCTGTCGATCTGCCCGGCAGGAGCCATCATGACTTCTATGAATCGCACCACAATAACGACGGCACGCTCCCCGGTTTCCAGAATATCGAATTCCATGGAATCGGCCCGCCAGTGGCCGCACCCCCCGGCACACTGTAGCAGTTCTTTCCGGTTCTGCAGAAATTCAGCAATTTTCCCTTCCAGATCAGGCATTATATGCCTCCCTTGGCATTAAACCAGTAAACCCGCCTCAGGGAAAGCCCATATGTAATCAAATCACTACTATCCACGGGACAGTGGCTGGCATCAGTTTCTTCGTATCACCAACCAAGTATAGGACATCTGGATTCTTCCCTATGCCAATGTGGAATAAAGATCCCCCGCCATTTTCCATCATCACGAGCAATTGAAAATGTGAGTGAAGAGGAAATCGCATGCTCTCTTAATAGCGTTCTTCCACAGGCAAGGTAGCATTCCGCCAACAATTGGCACCTGGCAGACTAGCCCGAATATTGCACCGGAATCCGGAATTTTCCCGGAGAGATTTTTGCCCAGATTGTTCGAACGGACAAAAGCCGATGTTATTCATCGGCTTGCAGTGCGTTCGGGCAAGCTGGGTGAAAAGATCCCGGGAAAAAGCGGATAGCATGACAGGTACATACTGTATCCAGTATGCTCGTCACGCAACATGCTGCAATTCATGGTAAAAAACCCACATTTTGCGCGTTCTGGTGCAATATTCGGGCTAGTGGATAACAGGGGGAAATCTGCCGCCGACTGCTATATGATAAAGAGCCGGGACAAAACAATAGGGCATCTCGAAAAATCGAGATCCCCAACATACAAAACATCCCGCAGAAACAGTATCCACGAAACAAGGAGCCAAGCATGTCTTCCTACAAGCCCATCCCGGTCACCATGATCGACACCGATGTCAGTTATCACAAGCCCCGCCAGGTCTTTCGTGACAGGGTAAGCCTGGATGATCCCGCCCTGGAAGTAATGACCGACTTCACCAAAGTTACCGCCATCAGCATCAACCCTTGCGCCAATCTGGAGCAGGCTCGAGAGCGCATGGTCTCCAGTGGAGTACAGATGCTGTTCGTCACCAACCAGTACCATGAAGTCATGGGGCTGATCACCGTCAATGATCTGAGCGGCCCCAAGCCCATGCAGGTCGTTTCGGAGAACGGAGGCAAAATGGAGGATGTGATGGTGCGCGACATCATGACCCCGCGTCTCAAGCTCGAAGCCCTGAATTATGAGGACCTGTCAACCGCAAAGGTAGGCGACCTGCTGGAAACCTTCAAGCGCATGGGCCGCCAGCACACCCTTGTGGTGGAAAAGGATGAAAGCTCCGGCAAGCAGATCATTCGCGGCGTGCTTTCCACAACCCAATTGAGCAAACAACTGGGTTACAAGGTGCAAAGCTCGCACATGGCAGGCAATATCGCGGAAATGGCGCACGGTGGCTGAACTGAAATTCGGGCAGTTGCCTCCGGGCACGCGTTTCCACTGGCAGAACAGGGAATGGTACAAGACCAGCCCCATTCTGGCCTGCGCCCAGGGCGAAGAAAAACCGGTCCTGGTACCCAGATCGACCCGGGTCGAAGTGCCGGATCAGCCGGCCGCCGGAGAAACTCCAGCGCCAACTCCAAGTCAGATCGAGCGTATCATGAACGACTTGCTGCATGACCTGCGGGAGCAGCTGGAAACTTCAGCCTTGTCTTCCGATCAAAAGAAAGAACTACAGATACAGACAGGTCGTCTCATCGGACAAACCAAAAACCGGCTTGTGGAATTACTGCAAAGATGATCCCGGCCAATAATTCACCCAATCTTTCAGGATAGCAAATATGAAAAAAACAATTCTTGCGGGGCTTTCCCTGCTGCTCCCCTTCCTGGCTACAGCTCAGGCCCAACCCGGCACTCAGCCACGCAGTATGGCGGATGCCTTCATGATGCTGGACAGCGACAAGGACGGAAAGGTAAGCAAGACGGAATTCCTGGCGCCCTATGAAAAACGCTTCGCGCAAATGGACAGCAACCATGATGGCGCGGTCGACCGGGGCGAAATCGAGGCACTGGAAAAAGCCATGCGTGCACGCATGGAGCAGATGCGCAAACAACAACCACCCGCAGGACAAAAATGATGTTCAAGGGACGCAGCCCGTTTTTTCTGGGCTTTGGCGCCTGTGCCGCCGCTATTGCCACCGCCATTTTTTATTTCCAGCATTATCTGGGACTGGAGCCTTGCCCCTTGTGCATATTCCAGCGCATTTCCATCATGGTCGTCGGCGTACTGTTTTTCATTGGCATGCTGCACGGCCCGCAAGGCATGATGCGGCGCGTATATGGCGTCTTGCTGAGCCTGGCCAGTCTCGCCGGGATTGGCATCGCCGTTCGTCATCTGTGGCTCCAGTATGGCAGTCATGAGGAACTGGCCTGTGGCGGCACCCTGGAATTCATGCTGGAAAACGATCCGCTGATGAAAGTCATCGAGGATGTGTTCAAAGGCACCGGAGACTGCGGCGAAATCGTCTGGTCCCTGTTCGGCATCAGTATTCCCGGCTGGACGCTGGTTTTCCTCATGGGCATGCTGGCCATCAGCCTGGGCATTCTTTTTGGCAAAAACCGAACCCATTGAACCGCAATCGCCCCGGCACGGCCATGCCGGGGCATAATCAGAGACTCTTTTACACTTCCTTGTAGATCTCCGCGCCCTGCTGTCTGAACTCCTCGGCCTTTTCCTTCATACCTTCATCCAGCGCCCTTTCGGCTTCCACCCCCAGATTGGCGGCGTATTCACGTACATCCTGGGTGATCTTCATGGAGCAGAAATGGGGGCCACACATGGAGCAGAAATGGGCGACCTTGTGTGCCTGCTTGGGCATGGTCTCATCGTGGTATTCCCGCGCAAGATCCGGGTCCAGCGACAAATTGAACTGGTCATCCCAGCGGAATTCAAAACGCGCCTTGGACAGGGCATTGTCCTGAATCTGCGCCCCGGGCAGTCCCTTGGCCAGATCCGCCGCGTGGGCCGCCAGCTTGTAGGTGATGATGCCCGTGCGCACGTCATCCTTGTTGGGCAATCCCAGATGTTCCTTGGGTGTCACATAGCAGAGCATGGCTGTGCCATACCAGCCGATCTGGGCCGCGCCGATACCGGAAGTGATGTGGTCGTAACCAGGGGCGATATCCGTAACCAGCGGCCCCAGGGTGTAGAAAGGCGCTTCGAAGCAATCCTGCAGCTCCTTGTCCATGTTCTCCTTGATCATCTGCATGGGCACATGCCCCGGGCCTTCGATCATCACCTGCACGTCCTGTTCCCAGGCAAATCTGGTCAGCTCTCCCAGGGTTTCCAGCTCACCGAACTGGGCCGCGTCATTGGCGTCGGCCAGGCAGCCGGGGCGCAGGCCGTCCCCCAGGGAAAAGGCCACGTCATAGGCCTTCATGATCTCGCAGATCTCGCCGAAATGGGTGTAGAGAAAGCTCTCTTCATGATGCGCCAGGCACCACTTGGCCATGATGGAGCCGCCCCGGGAGACAATACCCGTGAGACGCTGGGCAGTCAGGGGCACATAGGCGAGGCGCACCCCGGCATGGATGGTGAAATAATCCACGCCTTGCTCCGCCTGTTCGATGAGGGTGTCGCGGAACATCTCCCAGGTCAGCTCCTCGGACTTGCCGTCCACCTTCTCCAGCGCCTGATAGATGGGCACGGTGCCAATCGGCATGGGCGCATTGCGCAATATCCATTCCCGGGTCTCGTGAATGTTCTTGCCCGTGGACAGATCCATGAGCGTGTCACCACCCCAGCGGGCGGACCAGACCATCTTCTCCACTTCTTCGGCAATGGAAGATGTAACCGCGGAGTTGCCAATATTGGTGTTGATCTTGACCCGGAAATTGCGTCCGATGATCATGGGTTCGGCTTCCGGGTGGTTGATGTTGGCGGGAATGATGGCCCGGCCGGCAGCCACTTCGGAACGCACGAATTCAGGCGTGATCTCCTCGGGCAGATTGGCGCCAAAGGACTGGCCGGGGTGCTGTTTCAGCAGGGCTGCATAGCGTGGATCCCGGCGCAGCTCGTCCAGCTTCATGTTCTCGCGGATGGCGACGAATTCCATTTCCGGAGTGATGATGCCCTGGCGGGCATAATGCATCTGGGTGACATTGGCGCCGGCCCTGGCGCGGCGTGGCGTGCGGATATGTTCGAAGCGCAGATGCGCCAGTTCGGGATCACTCTGGCGCTTGCGGCCAAATTCGGAACTGGGTCCGGACAGCTTTTCCGTATCTCCCCGGGCCTCTATCCAGGCCTCGCGCAAGGGCGGCAAGCCTTTGAGCAGGTCGATTTCCGCATCCGGATCAGTATAAGGACCGGAAGTGTCATAGACATAGATGGGAGGGTTTTCCTCATCGCCATCGAAGGCATGGGTGACATCCTGGGAGATTTCCCGCATGGGCACGCTTACCCCCGGCTGATTGCCCTGCACATAGATCTTGCGGGAGTTGGGAAAAGGCCCGGTCACGTCCTCGGACAGACGGGTGGTCTGGTTGACGAAATCTTCGGGAATCGCGCTCATGATGTTCTCCGGATGAATGACGGGGAAGCAAGCGCTGAAATCGGCGGCAGCTTCCCTACGCTGATACGAATCAGTTCAGGTTCAAAGGGTATGTCTCAGCCTGGGAGCCTGTCGGATTTGACCTATCGAAGCGAAAATCACTGGGGGCGAATTCAATCAGTTTATCGAATGAGGCGAATAGTCGGTCTATTTAACGAATTCGATAAGCTGAGTTAAACGCCCTCCAGGGATTTGCAGCCGATCAGCGTTAAATCCGACAGACTCCTAACGGCACCCCCAGCTTGTTTCCATTGTATCAGCAATTTCGCAGGGAAAACCCTGGATCGGGGAAGGACGCCACAAACACCAAACACGGAAACAACTGTTTGCCCTAGCCCGAATATTGCACCGGAATCCGGAATTTTCCCGGAGAGATTTTTGCCCAGATTGTTCGAACGGACAAAAGCCGATGTTACTCATCGACTTGCAGGGTGTTCGGGCAAGCTGGGTGAAAAGATCCCGGGAAAAACCGGATAGCATGACAGGTACAAACTGTATCCAGCATGCTCGTCATGCAACATGCTGTAATTCATGGTAAAAAACCCACATTTTGCGCGTTCTGGTGCAATATTCGGGCTAGGAGTCTGTCGGATTTGACCGATCGAAGCGAAAATCACTGGGGGCGAATTAAATCAGCTTATCGAATGAGGCGAATAGTCAGTCTATTTAACGAATTCGATAAGCTGATTTAATTCGCCCCCAGGGATTTGCAGCCGATCAGCGTTAAATCCGACAGGCTCCTAGACACAAAAACGGCTCCCGAAGGAGCCGTTTTCATCGTACCGTCGCAGTTTGGCCATCAGCCAAACTGCACCAATCTGAAATCAGATGGCAACGATGTTCTCTGCCTGGGGACCTTTCTGACCCTGGGTAACAGTGAACTCGACCTTCTGACCTTCGGTCAGGGTCTTGAAGCCGGAGCCCTGAATAGCACTGAAATGTGCAAACACGTCAGGACCATTTTCCTGCTCGATGAAACCAAAGCCTTTTGCTTCGTTAAACCATTTTACGGTACCAGTAGTGGTAGACATAATCTTATCCTATGAATCAATAGTAATTTAAAGCCTCGCGGCCAATAGGGGCCGGAAGGCGGGTTTTGCTGGAAGTGTTGCGTTTACTTATGAAAAACAGAACGAGGTACCAGAAATGGACTTCGAGGGTGTTGCATAAGACGTACTTTCAAGCTGTTTCAATTATGGACGTGCCTATTGATGACGTCAATGTTTATTCGTGCTTTATTTTCACCACTGTAACAACAACGAAACAGGCCATTCAGAAAATAAAACCAGGCCTGCGATACAGCCTGGCGGCGAGCAGGGCAAACAGCAGGCCGGCGAGCAGGGCGCCGGCCGAGGGCAGCAGCCATTCTCCCCAGGAAAGCGACTCACCCCGCAGCACCTCATTGATGAGATAGTTATGCGACCACACCGGCAGCAGCAGCTGTACATCCTGCACCCGGGTTTGTAATACCATTTGCAACATGGACGGCATCAGAGCCGCCAGCACCAGCAGGCTGAGATAGGTCTGGGCCTCCTTCACGGTACGGGCGAAAGCGCCGACAAAACTCATCAGGGAGGCAAACATGAAAGCCAGGGGCGCAAGCAGCAGCAACAGCACAGGAATGGACCACAGGCTGAATTCCAGCCCGGCCTCTCCGAGATTCACCATCCGGCTGCCCAGGGCAAAACCGGCAAGGGACAGAAGCAATACCACGAGACTGAGCAGCACATTGGCCACCAGCTTGCCCGCCATGAGTTGTTCCGGCGCCACCGGGTTGGCCATCAGCGGCTCCAGGGACTGACGCTCCCGCTCGCCGGCGGTCAAATCGGCAGCCACCACCATGGCCGCCTGCATGATGCCAATAATGAGAAGGTAGGGAAGAAGAGACAGCAAGGCCGCTCCACTGCCACCGGGGGACAGATCCTGATCATGCAGGGTCATCACCTGAACCATGGCGGGATCGACGCCACGCAGGCTCAGGCGCAAGCTGCCAATGGCGCTGGCATAGTTTTGGATGGCGTTCTCGATACGCTCACGCACAATCCGCGCCCGGGTGCGGGAATGGTCGGAGAGCAGGGTCAGCTCCGCCGGCCGCCCCTGCCGCAGACGCTCCGCAAATTGTGCCGGAATCACCAGCACGGCTTCTGCTTCCTGGGCGCGCACCGCGGCGGCGGGATCTTCCGGGGCATCCGTTACCTGGATACGGAAGGCACGCAGGTAATCGAGCATTACCGGCGCATGCGCGGCTCCTTGCACCGGCAGCTCGATGGTCTTCTCCGCTTCATCCGCCACCATCTTCATGCTGAGCATGAGCAGCCCCATGGCCAGCACCGGGCCAAGCAGGGCGCCCAGAATCAGAATGTTGCTCATGGTACGGCGATCCCGGGACAGATCCCTGAGCTCCTTGCGCAATACCACTACCCAGGCGCTCATGCCATGATCCCCTCGTCGGTACCGATAAGACGTACGAAGGCGTCCTCGATATTGTCCGCATCTGCCTGGATCATGAGTTCTTCCGGACTGCCCGTAGCGCGAATGCGTCCTTCACTGATGATGATCACCTGATCACAAAGGGCAGCCACTTCCTGCATGATATGGGTGGAAAGCAGCACTGCCTTGCCTCGCGCCCTTTGCTCACGCAGGTATTGACGCAGGGCGCGATTGCTCATGACATCCAGACCATTGCCCGGCTCGTCCAGCACCAGGTTCTGTGGATCGCCGACAAAGGCGCGCGCAATGGCCACCTTGGCGCGCTGCCCCTGGGAAAAACCCTTGCAGGGACGCTCCAGAAACGCCCCCATGTCCAGTTCCTGCGCCAGCGTTTCGATACGACGGGCAAGCGCCGAACCGCGCAAGCCCTGCAATTCACCATAATAGGCGATATTCTCCCGGGCGCTGAGACGCGGATACAGGCCGCGGGCATCCGGCACGACCCCCATGGCGGCCTTGGCCTGAAGAGGCTCGCGGATCGCATCCGCGCCATCCACCTGAACCCGGCCGGCATCCGGTCGAAGCAGACCGTAGAGCATGCGCAATGTTGTCGTCTTGCCCGAACCGTTGGGGCCGAGCAATCCGGTTATGCGCCCATCGGCAATCTCGAAACTTACCCCGTCCACGGCCTTCACCGCGCCAAAATGCTTCTTCAGGTTCTCTACCCTGATCATGCGCCCGGCCCCATATTGTCGATGAAAAAGGGTAGCCGTGGGGTATTCTGCACACAGGCGGCTTTTTCTTCGTCCAGCACAAGGTGTTCGAGAAAATCGGCAATCAACTCCGGCACACAGCCCCGGGGAGAAACATTATGCCCCTGTCCGGGGATCACCAGATGCCACCCCCGGGAAAACTGTTTCAGCGCCTGTTCGCCATAGCTTGCCGGCGTCACCGGATCCAGCTCGCCGGACAAAAGCAGAGCCGGTACGGCGGATTGCAAGGGCCGGTGAATATCGGCAAAGCTCTTTCCCTTGGGCCAGGTTCGGCAAATCAGCTCTAGCTGCTGCATCATGCGTCCCAGCACCCGCCCGTCCGGAGGAGGGATTTCCTTGTAGAACGGCACATCCTCGCTGCAGACGATGGAATTGTGCATGCCTTGCGCCATCTGCCCTTCGAGGCTGTCCGCCACCCGCAAGGCCTGGGCCATCAAAGCTTCCCGGTCACCCTGGGCCGCCTCATGAATGAGCAGGGGCAGCAGGGCGCGGGTTTCACTGGCATAGCTGAGCAGACGCACTGCCACATCCATGGCCTGACGCGACACGTCCAGCGTCAGTCTTTCCCCGGTGCGCGGTTGGCGCAGGTTCATGGAACGCGTTTCATCCAGGGGCAGCTTGAGATATTCCCGCCAGTCTTCCCGTAGCCGGGGAAAGGCCTGGTGACAGGATGCATCCGCCGCGCAGCGAAAAAAAAGTTTTTCCAGGGAGGCAGAAAGATTGGCGGCAAACTCCGGACCCAACACCAGTTCCAGGGGCAATACCCCGTCGAGAACAATGCTGCGCACCTGCCCGGGATATTCCCGCAACAGCAACTGCGCCATTCGGGTTCCATAGGACACGCCCAGGACATTGTATTGTCCGTATCCCAGCGCCTTGCGCACGAACTCGACATCCGCCACGGCCTGACGGGAAGTAAAGAAGCGCACGTCCTGGGTCAGGCCATCCAGACATTCACGAGTACGCCGTTGCAGGGCTTCATCATCAGCAGCCAGTTCCGTCTCATCATCCGGTTTGCACAACAGCGGCGTGGACTGGCCCGTGCCGCGCTGGTCGATGAGCACCACATCCCGATGCATGAGAACCCGACGGAACAGCGGCCACATGAGCAGCGCCGAATCCACTGCGGATTGCCCCGGTCCGCCGGCAAAGAAGAACAAGGGATCGGGGCGCGGCTTTTTGCCACTGGCAGGAATCACCGCCACATGCAGCCGGATTCGTCCGGCATCTGTCCGCTCGGGATCCAGGGGAACCTGATAATCGACACAAAGAGCATTCACAACACGGGAAATACGGGGGTGACTGAGAAAGCATTCCTCCAGCCCCGCAAGATCGGCAGCCGGAGTCACCAGGGGATACAGCAGCAGAAACAGAATTACGACGAAAAGTTTCAAACAAGTACACTCGAACATGAGCGAACGAAAACAGTACTACAGCCTCAAAGGTTTGTCAGCAAAACGCCTTGGCAGACTGCTCAAGGCTTGATGACCGACCTGCTCCCGGGAATATGCTTTTCACCCCATGCAACCATGGCTTTCAGCACTTTCCCAAGTTCCCTCCCCCTTCCTGTAAGCGCATACCGGTAACGAACAGGCCTGGTCTGATACGGTTCCTTTTCTATGATTCCATATTCGAGCAGACGCTTCAGGCGATCTGCCAGAATATTGGAAGGAATCCTTTCTGGAGATTTCTGAAACTCGCTGTACGTCTGTTTGCCGGCAAACAGATCTCGCACTACAAGAAGCGTCCATTTGTCACCAACAATATCCAGGATACCTGCTACCGGGCAGGGAGAGCGTCTGAAGTTGTCACTCATATTTTGCTTTGCCGCCATGAATGCAAGCCAGGGAACCTCTGATTAAATCATGAACTCCCATCTTGCGTCCAAAACGCCCCGCTACTGCGTGGTCTACAAGGATGCAGGTCAGGAGCGTGGCAGGTTTTTTCTCCCGCAAGAGAAAGTGCTCTGGGACATTACCTGCGATTTGCGCCTTGTATCGGAACAATTTGCATCGCAATCTGCTTCGCTCTGATTTAATCATAGGTTCCCTGGCATACACCAATGTAACTTGCAATTAGCAAGAGACTAGCCTATGCTTTAGTAACTTTCAATATGCAAGTCGGTTGGAGATAATCACCGCATGGCTACGGAAACAACAATAACTCCTGGGGCAGTATTACTGTTGCTTGGCACACTTCTACTGCAAAGCTGCTCGACCACCGACTATGGAAGCTACTTCAGCGACTATGAAAAAAACTACAAGAAGCAGGTGGACTATCGCAATCACTCCGTGCCACGCCTTGGATTCCGGCTATACGCCCGCGAATACGGCGTGCGTGACAACCGGCCGACTTTTGTGTTGATGCATGGGTTTCCCGACAGTCTGCATCTCTATGACCGGCTGGCGCCACTGCTTGCCGAAAACCGGCATGTGATTGCGTTCGACTTCCTGGGTTGGGGAAATTCAGACAAACCGGTCAATCACGACTATGATGTCGCCAGCCAACGGCGTGACCTGGAGGCAGTACTCACATATTTCGGGTTGAAACAACCGATACTGGTGGTACATGACGCTTCAGGGCAACCAGGGCTGGACTGGGCACTGGACAATCCGGACAGGGTTGCGGCTCTGGTGCTGTTCAACACCTATTATGGCCCCACTCCCACACTGAAAGCCCCGGAAGCCATCGCCCGCTTCTCCACTCCCGGTCTTCGCCGGGATATCTCCGTATGGATGACAAGTCATTTCGACAGTCTGTGGTTGAATGGCTACCGCAAGCAAATCGCCCGTTTCATCAGCACACCAGAACTGCGGGAAACTTTTCAAAACATCCTGGGACATCAATCCCTGGCCATCCGTCCTGCATTCTATGCCCTGAACCGGCGACTGCCTGATGAAGTAGAAAAACGCAGGATGAAAACTGCGCATCTCGCTTCATTCCCCCGACCCGTGCGCATCATTTTTGGCAACGACGACCCCTATCTCAACGCTGGCGTAGCAAAAGAGCTGCACAAACAATTCCCCGATTCTGAACTGTTCCTGTTGAAAAATGCGGGACACTTCGTACAAATCGACAAGGCGCACAAGGTAGCCGCGCTGCTGCACGACTTCCCTCGACAATCAGGATCAAAAAATGAAACCCATTGAAAATGCATGCGTACTCATTACCGGCGGCTCCAAAGGCATCGGCCTGGCCCTGGCGAAAGAATTTGCCCGCCATGGGCATAACCTGATTCTGGTGGCCCGCGGAGAAGAAGCACTGACCGACAGCGCCACAATGCTTCGGGAAAGCTATGGCGTCAGCGTTGAAACCATCGCCATGGACATCAGCACAGAGCACGCGCCCGAGAAACTGTTCGATACCGTTGCCCAAGCAGGATTGATGGTGGACATTTTGGTCAACAATGCCGGAACCGGCATGACCGGCCCCTTTGCCGAGGCGGACGATCCAGGAATGAAAAACATGCTGAAACTCAACATCCTGACGCTCAACCGGCTCACAAGACTTTTCCTCCCGCCAATGCTGGAGAGAAGACGCGGCCGCATCTTGAATGTTGCTTCCGTAGTCGCTTACTTCTCTGGTGCACCCAATTGGGCCGCTTATGTAGCCAGCAAACACTATGTACTCGCGTTTACCAGGGGACTGGCAAGGGAACTGAGAGGCACAGGCGTAGCGGCTACAGCAGTGTCTCCCGGTACCATTGCGACCGACTTCGTGAAAACAGCGAATGCTGCCGACATGCGCGCCTATCGGTCACCCGGTGGAGCATCCGCGGAACATACCGCCACTCTGGCTTACCGGGCAAGCCAGAAAGGGAAAACCGTGGTTATCCCCGGGATGCTCAACAAGGTACTGGCATTTCTCGGAGAACTCCCTCCGCGAGTCATTGCTTTCGAGGTATTCGCGTTTCTCTCACAAAAAGCAGAATGATGATGCCTCTTGGGAAGCGCCGGCTGATAACAGCGGTAAAGCCAGCATACCTGCCCTGCAATGGACAAAATCCGTTATGACGATGTTTCGCAGTTACCCGACCTGAAGGCAGCCAGCATGAACGATGATCAACACAGGGACGACAAAAGCTGGGGTGAGGAAATCCTCGTCGCAGGAAACGAACTGGTGGATCGGATCCGCGAACTGGTCGCGGAAGGGAACGTGCGGCGCCTCATTATCCGCAAGCCCGATGGAGAAAGCCTGTTGGAAATCCCTCTTACCGCCGGCGTGGCGGTTGGCGGTGTTGTCACCCTGGTCGCCCCGGTTCTGGCCGCCATTGGCGCCCTCGCCGCGCTGATCAAGGACTTTCGTCTGGAAGTGATCCGCACCGACACGCCGGAATCCGATGACGAAAAGCACCCCTGACAGCCGACCGGGTGCATCACGCCGTCATTCAAAACCATCCTTCAGTATCGTCTGCCTGCTGCCTGCATCTGTTATCTGCCACGGACCAAGATCGGCGGGGTCCATGCGGGACGCGCCCGTCATATCCAGCGGTACATCACTGAGCAAATTGCCCATCTCCAGAAAAGGCGCGCTGGCAGTTGGCCTGAACCCGGTACGGGCAACCGGGCTGCTGACGGGGAAATCCTCATACCAGCCGGCATTGAATATCTGCACATGCTGATCCGTTGCAGAAGGCGTGAATTGCTCGAAATAGCCACCGGAAAAATAGTTGCCCGCGAAAGCATTGCGACCCTCGGTGGAACCGTCCTGCTGAATCAGCAGCACTCTGTCATCCGCTGTCACGATTCCACCTGATCGTGAAATGCCCAGAAAAACATTGTTCTCCACCCGGTTGCCGGTGGAATCGTTGATCAGCTGCAGCACATGATCCCAGCGGCTTTCTCCAATGAACAGGTTATGTGCGATGAGATTGTTGCTGGACCCAAGTTTGGGATTGTCCGTTTCCTGCCAGAAACTGGTGCCATGGGCGGCATACAGACCGACAATATTGTTGCGGAACACCGAGTTTCTTAGCGAGGTGAGATTGGGACCCTGTGCCTGGCCATCATGAAAGTAGTTGTTTTCCACGAGGACGAATTCGGATACGCCCTGCCCCAGTCCGTTCCGGGCACTGCCATCGCACAGAGGATCATCGAAAGCAATACCCTCGTCCGCACAGGTACTGAGAGGATCGGCATTGATCTGAAAATCCGAATTGCTGTTGTCATACAGCTCATTGTTTCTGGCAATCATCCAGTCACTGCCGTTTGACAGATAGATGCCATGCCCGTCCCCGTTGCCCGCACCGTGAGCAATATTGTTCTCCACCACGATCCAGTCCGATCCCCCGGAAAAAATGGGGTCCTTGTATTGATCCCGGACATGGTTGTTGAGTACGGCAATACCCTTCTGATGCGCACTGGTGGAATACCCCCCTACCGCCCGCACACCATAGTTACCTCCTACCAGGGTAAAGCCATCCACGGCGACATAATCCGCGTATTCCAGATTGAAACAGGTGGCGCGACCGCTGCCGCAACAATTGACGGTGACCCCCGGGTCAGCCTTGAGGACGATGGGCGCGTCATAGGTACCGGAAGAATCACTGTCCAGCGCCCAGCAGCCGGCATACTCTCCCGCGTGAAAACGTATCTCCTCCCCTGCCGTTACCTGGCCGAAGGCATCGCTCACGGACATGGGGTTGCCTGCAGAGCCGTCACCACTGCCATTGGGACTGACGTGGATGGTGCGTGATGGCATATAGGACGGATCGGTGTAATATCGGTTGAAACGCTCCGGCGTATCAAAAAAGCTGCCTCCCCGATGAGGCACATCCACTGCCCGGCCGACGCTGGAAAACACAAGTATTGCTATAAAAATCAGTATTTTGTACATCATAATTGGTTGTTGCTGCTTGAATGCTGGGTGAAAGGCAGATGCCCTGGTCCGGCGTTGGACAGGTAAAATTCAAGTTTATTCAATCCCCTGCATGAAGATGAGGAGGGGGTCACATCGAGGCCTTTCCAGTTGTGGCGCGGTCGGGAAAACAGATGCCTGGTGCTTTCCATGTCAGGCAAGAGCCAATCAAATGGCACGGTGGCCAGGCGGATATCCGGGCGTGATTGATTCCGCCTATGAGGAAATACAAATCACCCATTACCACCACTACAGAACACTGGCTACAATCCCTGCTTTGTCGTCAGCAGGATCCACCCATGCAAATCGCCCCCCGGGAAATCGTCACTCCTTTCCGCCCCATTCCCCTGGATGTACCCGAGGGTATGGCGCCCAACGAGTTCTTCAACAGCACCGAGAACCTCAACGACCTGGAGAACAACAACGGCCTGCTGCGCAATCCGGAGAATCTCTTGCTGTATCGCAAGGCGCTGGGACATACCAACCTGTTCGATACCTCCATCATCTACAACACATCCAAGTGCATTCTCAATCCTCTGGGAAGGCCGGTGCGCCGCACCCAGGTTCCCAGGGAGGTGAAACACGTCTGGAACCGGATGAACCAGATCATCATCGAATTCATGGTCGAAACCTTTCCCGACCCGGAGCAAAACCTGATTCTAGCCGGGGAAGCCAGTCTGGACGCCACCTGGCCACTGACCGCGCCCGGCGTACCCAGCATTCGCATGCTGCACAATCACTTCATGGCTTTCGACATGGAGCAGTTGCGCAACGCTGATCTGGCGGACAGGGACAATCCCAACCTCACGGATGGCGGTCAGCACAGTCTGTTTCAGAAACACATGCGCGATGTGTACCGGGACTTTTTCGACGGACTGGATCTGAACATACTCCGGCTGGCGGAAGAACGCAGTTCACGCATCGACCTAACCGGTTATCCCCAGGGCCTGCCCAGCTGGGAGATTCAGGGAGGAGTGGAACGCCTCAAGGATGTCTGTTTCTGGCGGGAATACGATCTGATACTGCAAGGCTTCATCGATTTCTACCGGACTTTCTTCACCCAGGTATCCACGCGCAATGCCCCCCTTCCCAAGGACGCCTATTTTCCCGACCGCATCGAAAAGAAGCTGCTCTTCAACAATGAATTTCTGGCAACCGCCAAAAAGGTGCGGGACCATTGCATCACCGACGCCAAATACGCCAATGCCATCCGCTGGCAGCCCGCTTTCAAACAGCTCATCTATCGCAACGACGAAGGCAAGCTCATCGTCACCATCAGCCAAAACTCCATTGGTAACGCCATTACCGAATTATTGGGCGTGGTGGTCAAGCGCGTCCCTGATGCCGGCGCCTATGAACAGGCGGAGCCCGCCTTGATAGAAAAGCTGCTGGAAGTGCGTCGGCGCCTGGTTCGGGCCGACCTGGGAGAAGGCATAGAGACGCCTTATTGGAAGGCGGAATAAAGGGTTTCTCGCAAAATCGGAATGCCCGCGTGGGACAGGATGTTGAAAAAATGTGTTTTTCAACATCCTGTTAAAAATGCCTGATTACGAAACCAAGCCCCATTCTTCCCTACCGGGGTGAATGAGTAATTCCCCGGATGGGACTTGATCCCGTTTTTCTATCCACCACTGCCACGATAATTGCCACGTCCCCCCTTGCTGCCACTGCCACCGTAACTGCCACTACCGCCCTGACCGCTACTGCCACCGTAACTGCCACTTCCTCCCTGGCCGCTGCTGCCACCATAACTGCCACTTCCTCCCTGGCCGCTGCTGCCACCATAACTGCCACTCCCTCCCTGGCCGCTGCTGCCACCGTAACTGCCACTTCCTCCCTGGCCGCTGCTGCCACCGTAACTGCCACTTCCTCCCTGGCCGCTGCTGCCACCGTAACTGCCACTACCACCATAGCCACCGTAACTGCCACTTCCTCCCTGGCCGCTGCTGCCACCATAACTGCCGCTACCGCCATGGCCGCTGCTGCCACCATAACTGCCACTACCACCATAGCCACCGTAACTGCCGCTCCCTCCGTATCCACCTCCCTTCTCCGTTTTGTGGTAGGAGGCACTCATGATCCGACGCCGGTCGAGACGATATTTACACTTGAACTTGAAGCTCTTCCAGCCGTTCTTCCGGTGCAGAAAACGCCCTTCGCCCCGAACCCGAATGCGAGCCCCTTCCTCACGCCAAGCATCCGTCTCCCCGAACCGCACCTTTTCCACTTTGCGACGATCCTGGTGAATCTTGTCACGAATCCTGTTCTGGCATGCGTTTTTGGCTTCCGAATAGCCACGGCTACTCTCCCAGTCGGGCCGGGACGAGTCTGCCTCCACGCACCCACCAGCCACTATCAATGCCAGCATCAGAATCCCGGCTCCGTTTCTCTTCTCAGATTTCATCATTCAACCTCCATAAAGATTAGCCAACCATCTTCCGCGGTCAGCCGGATTGTTCCGTACCCCCAAGCATACCCGATCAAACAAGAAAAAATCATTGCAGACTCACATTGGGAATCAATCGATCCCGAACCAGGCCAGGGATAGAAGAGAAAAGGAGCTGGCATTGCCATATCGCATCATTGTTGCAGGCGTGATTGGAAGTGTGCTTGCACCTGGTTCAGTTCGATCCGGAAAAAGACCCAATGCCGAACAAAACAATGCGCCCATGGCATGACCGCCATGGGCGCAGTCGAACAGAGTTGTCAACAAACGCGATTCAAAACAGATCAGCAAGTTTTTTCTTCAGCTCATCAAACCATCCCTTGCCGCTCTTGCCACCTGCTGCCTTGTCCTTGATGGATTTGATCTGCTGGTAGAGAGGGGCAAAATCCTTGCCTTTGCCATATCCCAGCACTTGTGCCAGTTTCAATTCCCCTTTGGCGGCTTTCAGCAGATTGTTCAATTGCTGGTTTTCCTCGTCGGTACGATTCGGCTTCTCCGCGAGTTTCTCCGCGGCAGTCAGCATGTACTGACTGCGAAGCAGGGGCAGAGGTACCACTTCGGAAGTAACCACCAGGGTATCCAGGGCCGCGCGTAACGCTGTCTTGGCCTTTTCTGTCTGGCCCTTGTCCAGCATGGGAGACACCGCCTTGATCGCCGCCGGATAGGTAGCCAGGGGAATGCTGGTGGTGCTCATCACCACTTCACTGGCCAAGCTTGTCAGGAGACTTCTGGCCTCCTGAATCTTGCCATGGTCAAGGGCGTCCTGCGCTTCCTTGATGACAGCCTTTACGGTATCCACATCGGCATAAAGATCGTAGGTGATCATGTTGACATCAACTGGCACCAAGGCCAGATTGGGATCACGTGCCAAAATCAGCTCCAGCTTGCCGGTAGCGATTTCCAGTGCCTTGATGGCCTCATCGGTCTTGCCTTCGTCCAGGGCTTTGAGGGCAGTTTCTGTTTGGGCAATGGCCGCAACCGCTTCCTCGGTAATCTTGCTGCGCTGATTCTGCGCCCTGGCCGAAGATGCCTGCTCCACCTGGGTTTGTACTGCCTTGCTCTCAGCACTTTTTTTCTGGGCTGTTTCAGGCACGGAACTGGCCATGCTGTTCGCCGCCAAAAACAGTACCGGCAGCAAAGGCAACAAGGTTTTGCTCAACAGGTTTTTCATATTTATCACCTCCATCACGCTTCTACATCCTGAACCGGCTTGGGCAGGCCGGCCAGCTTGCATACCATCTGTACCGGCCCATTGGGAAACAGTTTGTAAAGAAAATCCCGATACGCGTCGGTATCACGGAATCGCTTGCCATGTCGTCGCCCCAGGGTGCGCAGGAATTCACGCATGCTGGGATGGCGCATGTGCTCTTCATGGAAATCTCGGAAGTAATAAATCATGCCCCAATGGGCATCGGTCAACTGGAGCCCCTCTTTCTCGGCTATGGCTTCCGCCACGTCCTCGTCCCAGTCTTCGGGATTGAGGAGATAGCCTTCTTCATCGGTCTCCAGGGTCTTTCCGTTCACAGTCAACATCGTTTTTTCTCCTTGAAATTGGAATTGGCGAATATCGCCAGGTCACTCCGGGAAATGGAGACAAGGGGAAAATTTATCAAGACCCAGAAGAACGACCTCAGGCGGTGCGCAGGGCTTCAATGGGATCCAGCATCGCCGCCCGGCGCGCCGGAGCCACCCCCGCCAGCAGGCCGATGCACAAAGCCAGACTTTCCGCCAGCAGTACATAGAGCATGGGGGTATGCACGGGCAATGCGGGCAGCAGCAGATGCAGCAGCCAGGCAATTCCAATTCCCATCACCAATCCGCCAACGCCACCGATGGCCGCCAGTACCAGCGCCTCTCCCAGAAAAAGTCCCAGTATCTGTCCCCGGGAGGCGCCCAGGGCACGCAGCAAGCCGATCTCGTGGATACGCTCATTCACGGCAATGCTCATGATGGTAACGATGCCAATTGCACCCACCAGCAGGGAGATGCCGCCAATGGCGGCTACCGCAAAGGTAAGGATGTCGAGAATGGAGCCGAGTACATCCAGCATCTGCTGTTGGGTGGTAACCGTGAAATCATGCTTGCCGTGGCGGGCCTTGAGCACCCGCTCGATTCCCGCGACCACGGTATCCACCGCCGCAGTCTCCCGGTACAGGACATCGATTTCGAACAGACTCCCTCGGTTGAACAGATTCAGCGCCCGGGCGGCGGGGATATATACCGAATCATCCAGATCGAAACCCAGCACCGTCCCCTTGGGTTCCATGACGCCGATCACCCGGTAGCGGCTGCCGCCGATGGTAATGCGCTTGCCCAGAGGGTTGGCCTCGGCAAACAGCTCGGCGCGCAGTTTGCTGCCCAGCACGGCAAAGGCGCGCGGCGCGACGGGGTCGTCCGCGGGCAGAAAACGCCCCAGACGCACGGACATGCTGAAGGCCTGGGGCATCTGCGGACCACTGCCGTACACGGCAGTTCTGCGTCTCCTGTTGTCCGCCTTCACTTCCGCATTGCCCTGCACAAAAGGCACCACCGCCTTCGCAAAGGGCAGGCGGGACAGGGCCTCGGCATCTCCGATACTCAACGGCCGCTCCGTACCGAACACACCCATGCTGGTGCCTGCCGTGGTCGCCCTACCGGGGTTGATGGCAACCAGCGTGGTTCCAAACTGGGTGAACTCCTGAAGCACAAAACGGTGTATGCCCTCCCCGATGGAAGTAAGCAGGATCACCGCGGCGATTCCCACGGCAATCCCCAGCGCCGTGAGCAAACTGCGCAGGCGGTGGGCGATGATGGCGCTGGTGGTAAGCCCCAGAAAATCCCGAATCCGCATCTATTCACTCCTGGACATCATCAGGCTTATCTCCCCGACAGGGCGGCCACGGGATCCAGATTTGCGGCACGGCGCGCCGGCAACAAACTGAACAGAACACCAGTCACCAACGCCACGGTCAGTGAAGCCAGCACTGCCCACAAGGGCGCATGCGCCGGCAATTCAGGAAAGCTCTGACGCAAGATCAGCGCTCCCGCCTCCCCCAGCAACAGGCCTGCCATTGCCCCCAGGGAAGACAACAGCAAGGCCTCGCCGACAAACAGGCCAAGGATCTCCCGCCGGTCCGCACCCAGCGCCTTTAGGAGCCCGATCTCCGCAGTACGCTGGGACACCGCTACCAGCATCACATTCATGATCAGAATGCCTGCCACCATGAGACTGATGGCGGCAATTCCGCCTACGGCATAGGTCAGGGCGCCAAGTATCCTGTCGAAAGTGGCCAGTACCGCATCCTGGGTGATGACAGTGACATCCTTCACCCCCTGATGGCGGGTCTGCAGCGTATCGACAATGAACTTTCTCGTGGGCGCTATGGCCGCACGGCTACGGGACTCCACCAGGATACGGAACAGGCTGCGGGTATTGAACAGCTGTTGGGCGCTGGCCGCAGGAATGATGGCCACATCCTGCACATCCACGCCGATGGAGCGCCCCTCGGACTCCAGCACACCGATGACCCGGAAGCGCCGGTCGCCAATACGCAACCATTGCCCTACCGCGGGTTCCGCGCCAAACAGTTCCTCTTTTACATGGCGACCGATGACTGCCACCGGGCGCGCCCGATTCCAGCGTCCGGCGGGAAGAAAACGCCCCTGGGCGATACGCCAGTGACGAATCTGCAACAGCTCGGCGGTGCCGCCCATGATCACCGTATCTCTTACCCTGCCCTGGCGGCTGATCTCGGCGGAGCCGATATTGAGGGGCGAGACCCGCCGTACCAGATGACTGCGGCGCAAGGCGGCGGCATCCTCCAGGGTAAGATCCCTGGGCGTTTCTCCCATGAGTGTGGAAGGATTGAAACCCGCGGTTTCCGAGCGCCCGGGAATAACGATGAGCAGATTCGATCCCAGGGAGGCAAACTCACCCTGTACATACAGGCGCGCTCCTTCTCCCAGGGCGGTGAGCATCACCACCGAAGCCACGCCTATGGACATGGCGAGCAACATGAGCAACGCCCGGGAAGGATAGCCATGCAGGGCGCCCCAGGCGAAATGCAGCACATCCCCGGCACGCAGCCGCATCAGACGGTTGCTCCCTGCTCCACGTGAATGCGCCCGTCCAGCATATGCAATCGACGGCGGGCGCGCCGGCCCAGTTCTGCATCATGGGTAACCACGATGAGGGTGATGCCCCGGGCATTGAGCGTTTCGAGAATTTCCACTACATCCATGCCGGAACGATGATCGAGGTTTCCCGTGGGTTCGTCCGCGAGCAGCACCGCCGGCTCCATGATGGTGGCCCGGGCGATGGCCACGCGCTGACGCTGACCACCGGAAAGCTGATCCGGCTTGTGTTGGGCGCGGTCGGCAAGATGCAGGGCCTCGAGACTTTTCGCCACCCGGGAACGGCGCTCATGCAGGGGCATCCCGGCCAGCATCAGGGGCAATTCCACATTTTCCGCCGCGGTCAGACGAGGCACCAGATGAAAGGCCTGGAATACGAAGCCAATGCTGCGGTTGCGTATGACCGCCTGTTCGCCGTCACTCAAAGAGGTCACATCCCGACCATCGAGTATGTACTGACCGCTACTGGCGCGATCCAGCAGCCCAATGAGGTTCAGTAGAGTGGACTTGCCGGAGCCGGATGGCCCCATGATGGACAGATAGTCCCCGGTCGCGATCTTCAGATTCACATCATCCAGGGCATGTACCACCTGATCGCCAACCTGGAAATCCCGGTGTACCTGGCGCAGTTCTATGACCGGCTTCATTGGCTCTGATCTGCCGGCCTCACCAAAGCACCGGCTTCCACGCCATCCTTGTCCACAGACAGAACCACCTGCTGGCCAGGCTTCAGTCCGGATTGGACTTCGGTATATTCCCAGTTGCTCAGGCCCTTCTCGATGGCTTGTTCATGCAAGCGGTTTTCCCCGTCCGGCACCAGCACCTTGTTGCCTTCCAGAACCGCTTCCGTGGGAACACGCAGAGCGTTTTCCTTGCGCGCGAGTATGATCTCCAGGTCTGCGCTGTATCCCGCCAGCATGTTTGCAGTGACTTGCGGATCACTGAATTCCGCTTCGACCTCCACAGTGCGCGCCTGCTTTTCACGATCCAGCACATAGGGAGCGATACGCCGCACCCGGCCTTGGAAAATCCGATCGGAGAAGGCATCGAGGGAAATCCGCGCCGGCATGCCGACACGAATCCTGGACGCATCCACTTCGTCCATGGGCGCCGAGACATAGATACAGCTGTCATCGATGAGATCCACCGCCGGCGGCGTGGGCACCCCCACGGGTGAAGGCGTGACAAACTCTCCGATTTCACCATTTACCTGAGCCACTATGCCGTCGAAAGGCGCTACCAGGCGCGTGCGATCCAGGGCCGCTTGCGCCACATCGGTCTGAGCCTGACTGACTTCCACGTTGACCCGCGCCGCCTCGCAGGCCGCCTGGGCGGCGCGGGCTTCACCCTCCGCCTTGTCTGTTGCTTCGGCCGAGGCCAGACGCTGCTCATGCAGTTTGCGCAGCCGGCTCGACTCCCGCAGGGCCGTTTCCGCCTGAACACAGGCCTGCCGGGCCTGGGCTTCGGCCGCCTTGATTTTGCGCCGCGCCAGCACCAGCCGGGCGGCGAGATCGTCATTCCAGAATTCCAGCAGCACCTGGCCCTGTTTCACCCTGTCCCCTTCCTTTACCGGCATGCGCACGATCTGTCCACCCTGGGAAGGCGACAGTCCGGAACGACGGCAGGCCTTGATGGTGCCGGCGCGGGTATTGGCGACACTGCTCTGAACCAGACCTCGCTCCACTTTCACCAGCCGCACCGGTATCGGCCGGGGCCGCATCAACCAGTAACTGAGCGCAGCGACGATCACACCCGCAAAGAAAAGAAGCAATAGCAGTTTTGGCCAGCGGCGTTTCATGTCAGCCTCGTTCAGGGAACCTGATCTTTCAGTGTACTCCTGTTTGCCGCTGCTTCCACATGAGATACCCGCCACGCAGAACCTTGACGTTCTCCCATCCTGCAAGACGCAGAATGAAATACGCCTTGGAAGAAGACAAGCCGGTATCACAATACAGTACTACCGGTCTGTCCCGGGGGATTTGATCCCGGTGTTCGAGTATCCCCCTCCATTCGATATTCAGGGCTCCGGGAATATGGCCCGCGGCAAAACGATCCGCCATGCGCACATCGACGAACAGGACATTGTCCGCATCGACGGTCTCCAACTGTTGCGGCGTAATAGCGCCATCAGAAAATTCGGCAAATTCCAGATATTCCTGAATCGCCTCCAGGGCAGGATCATCTTCGGCGGATGCAGGCAAGGCAATCAGTAACAGAAGTGGCATCAGTATCCCGATACCCATGAAGGTCGGCAGGCTGTTCATATGTCAATCCTTTTCAAGAATGTCAAAAAACCCGGCCCATTTCGACTGCGTAACCGAAAAAATGCGATTGCCCGGTTCATTCATTTTGTATCCCGGCCTGGACTCAGTTGCCTGTGGACCGCTTCCGGCACCAGCCAGCGGATGCTGCGTCCCTGGGCCAGGCGCTGCCGGATGTCGCTGGATGAGATATCCAGTTGGGTCACGGCGTGGAACAAAATGCGCCCTGCCGGCTGCTGGCGCAGGGCAGAAACATTTTCTACAACCCGGTTTTGCATCAACGCCCGCAGTTCAGGTACCTGTGGTGGCGCATGGCCGGGACGATCCATGACCACCAGATGCGCCAGTTCAAGAATACGCTCTGGCTGATGCCAGGTATGGAAGACGTTGAAGGCATCCCGTCCGAGGAGCAGGCACAGGGAAGCATCCATTCCCAGTTCGCCACGCAACTCTTCCAGGGTATGTACGCTGTAGGAAGGCGCTTGCCGGCGTATTTCCCGCTCATCCACGACAAAACCCGGCTGCGGCTCTATGGCAGCACGCAGCAGCGCCAGACGCTGTTGCGCCGAAGTCAGGGGCTGATCCCGGTGTACTGCCTGCCCCAGGGGAATGAAGCGCAGCTCTTCCAGCACCAGCGCCTCGAAGACATCCAGCGCGGTGCGCAGATGTCCCAGATGCACCGGGTCGAAAGTGCCGCCGAAAATGCCAATCATTCAGGTACGCACATGGCCGTCGCCCAGGACGATGAATTTCACCGAAGTCAGCCCTTCCAGTCCCACTGGCCCCCGAGCATGGAATTTGTCCGTGGAAATGCCGATTTCCGCCCCCAGTCCGTATTCAAATCCGTCGGCGAAGCGGGTCGAGGCATTCACCATCACGGAACTGGAATCCACCTCCTGTAGAAAACGTCGCGCCTTACTGATGTTCTCGGTGATGATGCTTTCCGTATGGCGGGAGCTGTGCGCCTCGATATGATCCATGGCCTGCTGTACATCATCCACCACCCGGATGGATAGTATGGGCGCCAGGTATTCCGTGTCCCAGTCTTCTTCCGTAGCCGCCAGGCATTTCTCGCCCAGGATGGTGCGGGTCTTTTCGCAGCCGCGCAACTCCACCCCTTTCTCCCACAGGGCCTGGGCGATGCGCGGCAAAAAATCCGCGGCAATGGTGTCGTTCACCAGCAGGGTTTCCATGGTATTGCAGGTTCCATAGCGCTGGGTCTTGGCATTGAGAGCCACATCGAAGGCTTTTTTCGGATCCGCCTCGTCATCCACGTACACATGGCAGATACCATCGAGATGCTTGATCACCGGCACCCGGGCATCCCGGCTGATGCGCTCGATAAGACCCTTGCCGCCCCGGGGAATGATCACGTCGATATAGTCCGGCATGGTAATCATGGCGCCCACCGCCTCGCGGTCGGTGGTTTCCACCACCTGTACCGCATCTGCTGGCAAGCCGGCCTTTTCCAGCCCCTCGCGGATGGCGGCGGCAATCGCCTGGTTGGAATGAAATGCCTCGGATCCACCCCGCAGCACGGTAGCATTGCCCGACTTGAGACAGAGGGCGGCGGCATCGGCAGTCACGTTCGGACGGGATTCATAGATGATACCCACGACCCCCAGAGGCACGCGCATGCGCCCTACCTGGATTCCCGTGGGACGATACTTCATATCGAAGATTTCGCCAATGGGATCCGGCAGCGTGGCAATCTGGCGCAAGCCCTCGATCATGGCGTCGATACGTTCGGGAGTGAGTTCCAGCCTGTCCAGCAGAGCTTCGGACAAACCTTTTTCCTTTCCCGCCTCCAGGTCCTTGCGATTCTCTTCCATCAGACGCGCGCGATCCGCATCCAGCCGGTCGGCAATGGCGTTCAGGGCATCATTCTTTCGTCCGGTACTGGCAGCGGCCAGGGCACGGGCAGCGGCGCGGGCTCTTTGCCCGACGGTCTGCATGTATTCAGTTACATCTATAGTGGTCATGCTTTTATCCGGTGAATTCAAGATCGATCAGTAGTTTAGGAACCTCTAATTAAATCATGAACTCGCATCTTGTGTCCAAAATGTCCCGCTACTGTGTTGCAAATCTTCGCAATAGCGGGCTATTACGTGCGATTTGCGCCTTGTATCGGAACATTTTGAATCACAACCTGCTTCGCTCAGATTTAATCAGAGGTTCCTTTACCAACTTCCTTCCAGATACAGGTATTCCCGCAATACCCAGAGTAATCTGCTCCAGCAGCAGCCAGGGATCACCGGGAGCCGCGCCCTTGATGGCCGCGTCCGTGTGCTGACAGGCATCCAGCAAGCAATTCCAGTCATCTTCGCCCAGGCGTCTGAGCGCCTGTCGCACCAGGGGCATGCGGTTCTTCCAGACCCGCGCCTGCCCCATGACCCGTGATTCCGACGCACCTGCTGCCATGCCCGCCGCCATGCCCGCCAGGCTGCGTATTTCCCTGGCCAGGGCCCAAAGCACCACCGGCGGAGCAATGCCTTCGCCCTTCAGTCCCGCAAGAATATGGGTACAGCGCCCGCTGCGCCCGGCCAGAGCCGCATCCACCAGAGCATACACATCGAAGCGGCTGCTGTCGGATACTGCGGCGAGCAGCTGCTCCACGTTTACAGATCCTTCGCCATGCAGCAGCAACAGTTTTTCGATTTCCTGGCGCGCCGCCAACAGATTGCCTTCGGTATGCTCGGCGAGCATTTCCGCCACCCCACGCCCGGGGCGCAAACCGGCTGCCTGCATGCGCGCGCTGATCCAGCGCGGCAGATTGCGCTCATCCACGGGCCATACCTGAACCAAAATCCCAGCTTTTTCCAGCGCCTTTATCCATTTGCTGGTCAACGGCACTTTGGGCATGGTCAGCAGCAGCAGGGTGTCCTGGGGCAGGTTTTCACAATACTCCACCAGGGCCCTGGCTCCGGCGGTACCGGGTTTGCCCGTGGGCAGGCGCAGGTCGATGATTTTCTGCTCGGCGAACAGGGACAGGGCATTGGCTTCATCGCCGAGGCGGTTCCAGTCGAAGCGCGCATCCGCTTCCATGATCTCGCGGCTGAGATAGCCCGCCTGCCGGGCGGCACCACGAATCTGATCCGCCGCCTCTCCCAGCTGCAGGGGTTCGTCTCCAGTGATGACATAAACCGGCGCCAGCCCCTTGCCCAGGGAAGCAGCGAGTTGCTCCAACCGCAGTTTCATGGCTTCGCAACAGCACCCAGACGCTCGATGAGGCGGCGGGACATGTCCCGCCAGGCATCCTCCTGACGCAAGCGGGCCTCCCGGGTTCGCCCCAGTAACTGACCACCCGGATCGTAGGCAAGATAGCGGCTTTCCAGATATTGCATTTCGCCCTTGCGCCCGGGTGGATGCTCGATGCGGAATCGCAGGCGCAGACGAATTTCGTATTCCACCACCTTGTTGTTGGCGTTTACCGAGAATACCGAGCGCTTGCGATCCATCGGCTCCAAGCGCAGTACCGTGGCGGCTTGCCGCGGATCGTCCGTGATGAGCACGTCCGCCAGTTGCAACTGATGGCGGAGTTCGCGCAGGAACAGATTGCCGGAAGGCAGACCCGCCAGCAGCACAGGGCCAGCCGCCGATGCGGCACCACTCCCGGACTGGCCCCGCGCATGGAAGCCGCAGCCCCCCAGGGACAGAGCAATAAACACAAGCAGCGCCAGAGCAGGCAAGCGTCCCGACACCAGCGTCACGGCATTCATGAAACGGAATGAACCTGGATTTGCGCTGTTCATCATTTGGCCACGATGTTTACAAGCTTGCCGGGTACCACGATCACCTTGCGCACCCTGGCCTCTCCGATAAAACGCCGTGCATTTTCATTCTCCAGGGCAGCTTGCTGGACAGTATCCCGGTCTGCATCGGCGGCCACACTGACCTTGCCGCGCAGCTTGCCATTGACCTGCACCACATATTCGATGCTGTCCTGCTTCAGAGCCTCTTCATCCACGGCGGGCATGCCCGCCCGGAGCACATCCTCACCATAGCCCAGTTCCCGCCACAGGCTGTGGCTGATATGCGGAGCTATGGGAGCGAGCAGACGCAGGACAATCCCCAGCCCCTCCCGCAGCACGCTGGCATCATCCAGCTTGTTGAGGATGTTTACCATGCTCATGCAGGCAGACACCACGGTATTGAATTGCTGGCGCTCGTAATCGAATAGCGCCTTTTTCAGCGCACTGTGTATTTCCCTGCGGGCCGTGCGCAGGCTGTCGTCCAGATCATTTTCCGGTTCGGTTGCCGCGCGAATCACATCCGCCCGCTCCCGGGCCAGGTTCCACAGCCGTCGCAGAAAGCGGAAGGCGCCTTCCACGCCCTCGTCCGACCATTCCAGGGACTGATCCGGCGGTGCGGTGAACATGGTGTACAGGCGCGCCGTGTCTGCTCCATAACGGTCGATCAACGGTTGGGGATCGACGCCATTGTTCTTGGACTTGGACATCTTCTCCACACCACCATGGATCACGGGCAGACCATCCGACTTGAGCACGGCGCGTATCACCCGGCCTTTTTCATCACGCTCGATTTCCACGTCTGCAGGATTGAACCATTCTTTCGAGCCATCATCCTTTTCCCGGAAATAGGTATCCGCGACAACCATGCCCTGGGTGAGCAGCCGGGTGAACGGCTCATCACAGTTGAGCAACCCTTCATCACGCATGAGCTTGTTGAAGAAACGTGCGTACAAAAGATGCAAAATGGCATGCTCCACGCCACCGATGTACTGATCCACGGGCAGCCAGTAACGGGCGCGTTCATCCAGCATCTCCTGATCGGCATCCGGGCAGCAATAACGAGCGTAATACCAGCTCGATTCCATGAAGGTGTCGAAGGTATCGGTTTCCCGCCGGTAGCCGTTGCCCAGATCATAGAATTCAGGCATCTTTTTCAGTGGCGATCCCGAACCATCCGGCACCACCTCTTCCGGCAAAAGGACGGGAAAGGTCTCTGCCGCTTCCGCCTTGCCCTTGTCATCATAGATCACGGGAATGGGACAGCCCCAGTAGCGCTGGCGGCTCACACCCCAGTCGCGCAGGCGGAAGTTGATCTGCCTGCCGCCTTTTTCATGCTCTTCCAGCCAGGCGGCTATGGCGTCGAAGGCGGCTTCGGAAGTCAGGCCGTCGAAGGGCGCGGAATTGGCCAGCACACCTTTTGCCGTGTAGGCCGCCTCGTCTATGCCCGCTTCGGAGCCGTCGGCGGGAAAGATGACCTGCTTTTTCGGAATGGCGTATTTCTCGGCAAATTCCCAATCCCTCTGATCATGGGCAGGCACCGCCATGACAGCTCCCGTTCCATAACTCATGAGTACGAAATTGGCGGCGTACACGGGCACGGGTTCACCAGAGACCGGATGCAGGGCATCAACGCCCAAGGGAAAACCTTTTTTCTCCATGGTCTCGATCTCCGCCTCGGACACGCCTCCCTGACGGCATTCCTCGATGAAAGCCTCCAGCTCGGGGTTGGAAGCGGCGAGTTGCAGGGCCAGAGGATGCTCTGCGGCAACCGCCACATAGGTTACTCCCATGAGAGTATCCGGGCGGGTGGTGAAGATCTCCAGGCGCTCATCCCAGCCTTCGATGTCGAAACTCATCTGTACGCCCACGGAGCGTCCGATCCAGTTACGCTGCATGGTGACCACCTGCTCCGGCCACTGATCCAGCTTGTCCAGATCATCCAGCAGCTCCTGGGCATAATCGGTAATCTTGAGAAACCATTGCTCGATGTCACGCTTTTCCACCAGCGCGCCGGAGCGCCAGCCACGTCCGTCGATGACCTGCTCATTGGCCAGCACGGTCTGATCCACCGGGTCCCAGTTCACCGTGGCGGTCTTGCGATAGGCCAGCCCTTTCTCCATAAGACGGGTGAACAGCCATTGCTCCCATTGGTAATAGTCCGGCTGACAGGTGGCGAACTCCCGGTCCCAGTCATAGCCGAAACCCAGCCCCTTTAGCTGCGCGCGCATGTGGGCGATGTTCTGCCAGGTCCATTTTGCCGGCGCGGTCCGATTCTTGATCGCGGCATTTTCCGCCGGCAGGCCAAAAGCATCCCAGCCCATGGGCTGAAGCACATTCTTGCCCAGCATGCGCTGGTAACGGGCGATCACATCTCCCAGGGTATAGTTGCGCACATGCCCCATGTGCAACTTGCCGCTGGGATAGGGAAACATGGACAGACAGTAGAATTTTTCCCTGGCGGGATCTTCCACTGCCCTGAAGGACTTGTTTTCTTCCCAGAAAGACTGGGCCTCCGCTTCCACGGATTTGGGATCGTAACTTGCTAGCATGTGCATTGAACAATGTGTCAGAGACAATCTGCTAAGGATACAGCACCGGGGCGCTTTCTTGAATTCCCGCGACGCCGGAAAAATCGCGCCGCGGCTGGAATGCCCCTGCTTTTCCTGCCACAATCAGGCCATGTCTGCATTGAAAATGCTCTTCATTCTGCTGCTCCTGCCCCTGACCGCCCTGGCCGGCAAGGGGCAGGTCAATTTCGTCGAAGCCACAGTGGATCTCAAGCCCGACGGCAGCGCCGTGGTGCTCTACCAGGTACAGTGGCGGGTCGTATCGGGCGAACTGCATGGCTTCTATTTCAAAAACGAGGACAAACTCCAGGTCGGCATGGCGGTCGATCAGGCTGCTGCCGTAGACAGTCACGGCAAGCGTTATCGGCTGGATATCCGCCCCATGGGTGGCGGCAAATGGGATGTTCTCCTCGCGGATGGCCAGGGTGTTCCCGCGGGGCAAAGCGTCACCTTCAATTTGCCTTTCCGCACTGATTTCCACCGGGCGGGCTATCTCGGCCCAACCACGGCGGAAGACGGCCGGGCGCTGGTATTTTTCAACTGGTCGCCCATCCAATGGGACGAAGCCGCCAGCCAGGATCACTACAGCCTGAAGATCCTCACCCCCTACCGGCTGCCGGATGAACAGGTCAACCCCCGCAGCGTGGTGGATACGGAGCGCCTGATACTCACCGAGCCCTGGGTGAACGAAAAATATCTCATCGATTATCAGCAGGGACCAAACAACCGCCTGCTGCTGTTGTTTCACAAAAACCGGCCCGGCAACCGGTTTCACATGCAGGTACAGTTCTACATGCCCGCAGACTGGTTCCGGCTTGGCGCGGCGCCCGCCCCGGCCGCCAAGCCTCTGATACGGAAACAAGAGCGTGGCTCCGGGAGCAGTTCCCTGCTGCTGATTCTGGGACTGGCGGTAATCGGCGCATTCTTTGGCGTGGTTCGGGGCAAGCAGGGCTCCATGCTCAAGGCCAGAGAAGGGCTGGAGGATATTCGCTGGGAAAACCTGGACTGGACACCGCCCAAACTGATCCTTTCCGAGTTCCGCAAACCCGGCAAGGTATGCAAGGATCTCACACCCCTGGAAGCGGCGTTCTACCTGGAAATCCCCTTCAAGCTCATCGTGGCCGCCATGCTCAATTCCATGGTGCTGGAAGGTTTCGTGGAAGTGCTGTCCGCATCTCCCCTGAAAGTGAAAACGCTGAATCCTCCCAATCTGCATGAACTGGATGATTACGAGCGCCTTTTCTACCAGGCCCTGAAGGATGACGGGGAACTGTCCCAGGCGGAACTGGAAGAACTGATGAATACCGCGGTAAAAAAAGTACAGCTCAAGGCCTGGGACGCTGATATCGAAGCCACCCAGAAATACTATCGCAAGCAGGTAGCCGACTACCTGAAGGCCGCTGCGGTGAGTGCGCCCGCGGCTCACAGAAACGAAGCCAATGACTGGTATTTCTGGTATCACAACCGTCATCGCTACTATCAGCGGCACTGGGACTACCGGGACGACCCGGCCCGCTATGCCACGGACATACCCGTGGAAACGGATCACATCATTCACGGGCCGCTGGACACGGATATCGCCATGGAACTGAATGTCTGCCACGATGCCTGTCATTCCGCCTGCCACAGCGCCTGTCATTCGGCCTGCCATTCCGCCTGCCACAGCGCCTGCCATTCGGCCTGCGTGAGCGGAGGATCACACTGATGGGATTTTTCCGGGAACAATGGAAACGCATCGTCCGCCGCCAGCCAGGCAGCGAGGTTCTGGCCGCAGAAACGAATACGCCCATGCCCGACCTGTCCTGGGTGGACGAATTCATCCGCAACGTCGGCCCTTACATCTTTGTCCGCACCGAAGACAACATCCTCATCAAGCGTCCCAACCAGGCACAGAAACTCAATGCCCAGGGAGCGCAGATACTCAAGTTCCTCCTTGACGGTGGCAAGATCGCGGGCCTGATCAAAGGGCTCGGAGGCGACCGGGGCAAGCTGGAACAGGTGGCCCTGTTCCTGCACGGGGTGCGTGGTTTTCTCGAAGGGCATGTCAACGCCGATTCCGCTCACCCCGGAGTAGAAGTAGAAGTGTTCAACCGGCACTTTTCCGACCTGCCGATACTTTCCGAGGTGGCCATTACCTACAAATGCAATCTGCGCTGTGTATTCTGTTATGCCGGCTGCAACTGCACCACTCAACCGGTAAATGACGAAAAAGTCATGAGTACTGCCGAAATCCGCAGCGTGCTGGACAAACTCTGGCGCGAAGGCCGGGTGCCGTCCATAAGCTTCACCGGAGGCGAACCCACCCTGCACAAGGAATTGCCGGAACTCATCACTTATGCCAAGAAACTGGGCATGCGCGTGAACCTCATCACCAACGGCACCCGCATCAACGCACAACTGGCACAACGCCTCGCCGATGCTGGCCTGGACTCCGCCCAGGTGAGTCTGGAAGGCATCAGCGCGGAAATTCACAATCTGGTCACTCAGGGCCAGGCTTCCTTCGAAAAAACCGTGGCCGCCATCGGGCACCTGAAAACCGTGGGTATCCGCGTTCACAGCAACACCACCATCAACCGCATGAACCTGCATGAAATGCCGGACATGCCGCGTTTCGTACGTGAAATACTGGACAACGAGCGCTTCAGCATGAACCTGCTGGTGCCCACGGGCAGCGCAGTGGTGCATCCGGATCTTGTGGTGCGCTACAGCGAAATCGGCGCCTGGCTGGAAAAGATCCAGGAACAGAGCAAAATCCACGATGTGGAATTCCTCTGGTATTCCCCCACTCCCATGTGCATGTTCAACCCCATTCCCGCCGGGCTGGGCAATCACGGCTGCAGCGCCTGCGACGGACTGATCTCCGTGGCGCCCAACGGATCGGTGATCCCCTGCGCTTCCTATGATGACGAGGTGGGCAATCTGCTGGATGACGATCTGCGCAGTGTGTGGAACAGCGACAAGGCCAGAGGCTACCGGGACAAGGCGCTGGCCCACCCGCAGTGCCGGACATGCAGCCAGTTCGACATCTGCAATGGCGCCTGCCCCTTGTACTGGCGCGAGCTGGGTTTTGCGGAGCTGGAAGCGCGCAACGGGTTCAGCCCCGCCGAGGCCGTGGGCTATGTGCGCCCAAGCGGGGAGGATCCATCATGAGCCACGCCCCGGAAACCGCTGCCCGGGATGCCGATGCGGTGGTATTTTGGCTATGGCGCAATCTGGCCTACCGCAAGCGCATGCTCAGCGCCTTTGGTCTCATCCTCCTGGGACTGCTGTTGCAATGGTATTCCGGTGAGGTTTTTGCCGGTTTCTTTCCCCTTGTCGCCGGCAATGCGCTGCTGCTGGTCAGAGGCTATGACAACCGAACCCAATTTGCCGGATTCAGTCCGTCCAGTCAGTGGCAGCGGGTGGAGCGTTCACGCCTGACAGAACTGAAAGACTTCGACAAAAAAATTCGCCGCTGGGATCGCAGCTTCATCGATATCACCAACATCCGGGGAGTTATCAGTTTCCTGCTGTTGGTTTTCCTGCTGGTGCTGATGTATGTGGGATTCCGCGATTCCCGGCACTATCAGCAACTGGTAGCCATACCCATAGACATGGCCATTCTGTTTCTGCCTCACTGGTTTACCGGCACAAGGCGCATCCTGCGGCTGCCGGGACTGCTGATCAAGGCGGAAACCCTGGAAAAGGCATTGAACGAGACCAATCCGGAAGACCAGGGACTCAAGCTGGACGTACTGATGCTCCTCAAGGGCGAGGCCAAACTGCCGGATGACATCAAGATCAGAATCGAACCCGCCGATGCGCCCCAGGACTTTCTCGGCCTGTACGGGCAGGTGGTGCTCAACAATGTCCAGGGAAAATCCTATCCCTATTTCTATGTGGTGCTGGTCGCCCGCCCCGGACTTGGCCTGAAAGAACTGCGCGACCGGATCGATCCGCCGGACAAGACAGTGGTGGAATTCCGCGAGCAGGACGGTGTGGAAGTGCTGGTGCTGCGCCAGTTCACCACCAAACGCTCCGGCTATCTCACCACACCGGATACGGTGCGCAAACTGCTTCGTTTCGGCATGGAACAGATGCACCGCCTGTTAGGGGAACCTCTGATTAAATCATGAACTCGCATCTTGCGCCCAAAATGTCCCGCTACTGCGTTGCAAATCTTCGCAATAGCGGGCTATTACGCGCGATTTGCGCCTTGTATCGGAACATTTTGAATCACAATCTGCTTCGCTCAGATTTAATCAGAGGTTCCTTAGCATGACTTCCTCTCAGAAGGCCTGACTCGTTCAACGCCTCCCCGGGATTTGGCCATTTCCCGAACTTTGGAGAAAATGCCTTATGTCAATCCCCGGTCCCGCCTGAAAGGGTATACTTTGGCGCATCATGATTATTGTACATACCGTCCGATGAAGATTGTCAGCATCCCGTTCAGTTTGCTCGCGCTGATTCTGCCCCTGCTGGCGCAAGCCGCCCCTCTGGACAAGGCCGGGCTGGCCGCCGTGGAAGAACTGGGGCGGCTCAATGGTATCGCCCTGAACTGCCGGTATTTCGATCAGGTCAGAAACATCAAACAGACCCTCATCGACCGTTTGCCCAAACGCCGGGAGCTGGGTCAGATATTCGAGCAAAAGACCGATGAATCTTTCAAGGCATTCATCCAGTCCGGCTCAGCCTGTCCCTCTCCCGCGACCTTTGCCGCAGAAGTGGACAAGGCCACTCACACGCTTGCCGAAATCTATCCTCCCAATTGACAACCGGGCAAAGTCATACCCATCCTGAAGGTTTCCCCATGAAAACGTTGTTCCGCCGTTTTTTCCTGTTTGTTTCCATTCTGCTGCTGTTCGCGGTTTCTCCCACTCAGGCAGCTGACAGGGAACTGCATGTCGTCGTCAGCATCAAACCGGTGCACTCCCTTCTCACCAGCCTGATGAAAGGCGTGCGTCCTCCGGAGTTGCTCATTGGCAAGGGTCAAATTCCCTACGGCTGGAAGCCAAGCAAGGAACAGGAACAACACATCAGGGACGCGGACTTGCTGATCTGGGTCGGCCCGGAACTGGAGAAGAGCCTGGTTCCGCTGCTGAAGACTCTGCCAGACGACGCCCCGGTACTGACCCTGCTGGACAGCCTGGAACTGAAAATTCTCCCCTCACGCTGGAACGACGAACAACGGGACCCCTATTTCTGGCTGGACAGCCGCAACGCCCTGATACTCATCGACACCCTGACCAAGATGCTCATGGATCTGGACTACAGCCGGGCACATCTGTACAAGCGCAACCGGGACGCCTTGTTCAAAAAACTGGCGGAACTGGACCGCCGCCTGGAATATGGCTACCGCGGCCTCAAGGGGGGCGTGGTACTGGCATACTATGATACCCAGCAGTATTTCGAGCAGGCTTATGCGCTCAAACTCGGGGGAGTGCTGTCGCCTGCTCCGGATGTCCCGGTGAGCGCGGAAAAACTGCTCAAGGAAAGGCATAAACTGCAGGAAGGCTGGTACGCCTGCCTGCTCACGGAAGCCGGCATGAAGATGCCCGCCCTGGATCTGCTCATCAACGGCGTCAACATCAACCATGTGGAACTGGACAGCTTCGGCAGCCAGCTGGAACCGGGAGAAAACCTTTATCTGGACGTCATGAATCACAACACCAGCCTGATCAAGGCCTGCGTAAACAAAACCGCCGCAAAGCTCAAGCAGGATGAAGAGCAGCAACCGGCAAACCCGGCCGGCGCGGACAACCAGCAGATCGGCGGCCGTTTCCTGCTCACGGATCACAACGGCAGGATGGTTACCGAAGACGACATGAAGGGCAAATACCAGCTTATCTATTTCGGCTATACCTGGTGTCCCGATGTCTGCCCCACCTCACTGAGCACCATGATGACCGCCCTGAAAAAATTCGATCCGGAGGCGAAACGCATCCAGCCCTATTTCATTACCGTCGATCCCCAGCGGGATACGCAGAAGATCATGAAGGACTATGTAAACTATTTCGGCAAGAACCTGATTGGCCTGCGCGGCACCGAAGCCATGACCCAGCGGCTCATCAAGGAGTTCAATGTTACCGTGGAGAAAGTGGTGGATGACCCGGCCCATCCGGAAAAATATCTCATCGACCATACCGCCAGCCTGTATCTGATGGCCCCGGACGGGCGCTTCATCACCAAATTCGCCCATGGCATCACCCCAAGCCAGCTGGTAAGCAAGCTCAAGGAATACATGAAATAGGAAAAGGTTTTCAAGCCTCAGGAAATATCCGGCCTGCCGTCCACTCGCCTGAAGCGGCCCAATACCCGATTCCCGCTTTTCAGAATTCCGGAGCCATCTTTTTCTATGCTGAAAATAAAGTGCTCTTCCCGCTTCTTGTCCGTGGATGGCGTACAATCGAGCCGGACGCTGTCTCTGTCCCGTCCACTCCAGAAACAGTGCCAGGTGGCGGCGGGCTTGCGGCTGACAAACAGAGCCCGCCCATCATAGGAAAGCGTCAGACCAGACACTTCCTGTTCATTCTTCTCCATTGCTACCCAGTTGCCCGCACCGGGATGAGGAGAACAGGCGGACAACAGCAATCCGGCAAGGAACAGCAGCGGGTATGTTCCGGGCTTATGGCGCATGGTCGTCCCTCTGAATGGAATGCCAGGAAAATGCCTATCATACCGCACTGCCCGGTCGAACCCCACGATAAACGCTCGGCCACATTCGGCAGCCGGCAAATGAAACACCCTGGCAAACGGGAAACCTGGCAATCCAAGCCCTGATATAATTCCGGCTTTGTTCCTATCCTGGCTCATCTTGTGAACTCCACGTCCCTGCAAACCCTCCTGCAACAGCGTATCCTGCTTCTGGATGGCGCCATGGGCACCATGATCCAGCGCCACAAACTCACCGAGGAAGACTACCGGGGGGCGCGTTTTGCCGACTGGCCGTCGGACCTGAAGGGCAACAACGACCTGCTGGCAATTACTCAGCCGGACATCATTCGCGGCATACACGAACAATACCTGGAAGCCGGAGCGGACATTCTCGAAACCAACAGCTTCAACGCCACCCGGGTTTCCATGGCCGACTATGGCATGGAAGAGCTGGTGTACGAGATCAATGTCGCCGCAGCGCGTCTGGCGCGGGAGGCGGCGGACAAGTACAGCACGCCGGACAAGCCCCGCTTCGTCGCCGGGGTGCTCGGTCCCACCAGCAAGACCTTGTCCATTTCCCCGGACGTGAATGATCCCGGTTTTCGCGCCCTGCGCTTCGAGGAACTGGCGGAGAACTACCGCGAGGCCACCCGCGGACTGATGGAAGGTGGCGCGGACATCATCCTCATCGAAACCATTTTCGACACCTTGAACGCCAAAGCCGCCATTTTTGCGGTACAGGATGTGTTTCGGGAATCCGGCGTCGAGCTGCCCATCATGCTCTCCGGCACCATCACAGACCAGTCGGGACGCACCCTGTCGGGGCAGGTGACCGAGGCCTTCTACAATGCCCTGCGCCACGCCAGACCCTTGTCCATCGGCCTCAACTGCGCCCTGGGCCCGGATCTTCTGCGGCAGTATGTGGAGGAGCTGTCCCGGGTGTCCGAGACCTTCGTCTCCGCCCATCCCAACGCGGGGCTGCCCAACGAGTTTGGTGAATATGACCTGACGGCCCGGCAAATGGCTGCCGAGGTCGGCGAATGGGCCGAGTCGGGCTTCATCAATATCGTCGGTGGCTGCTGCGGCTCGACACCGGAGCATATCGCCGCCATCCATGCGCAGGTCAAGGACAGGAAGCCCCGGCCACTGCCGGATATCGCGCCTGCCTGCCGGCTGTCCGGCCTGGAGCCCCTGAATATCACCGAAGACTCCCTGTTCGTGAACGTGGGCGAACGCGCCAATGTCACCGGCTCGGCCAAATTCAAGCGTCTGATTCTCAACGAGGAATACGAAGAAGCCCTGGACGTGTGCCGTACCCAGGTGGAGGAAGGCGCCCAGGTCGTCGATGTAAACATGGACGAGGGCATGCTGGACGGCAAGGCGGCCATGATCCGTTTCCTCAATCTGTGCGCCGCGGAGCCTGACATCGCCAAGGTGCCGTTCATGATCGATTCTTCCAAATGGGAGATCATCGAGGCCGGCCTGCAATGCGTACAGGGCAAGGCCATCGTCAATTCCATCTCCATGAAGGAAGGGGAAGACAAGTTCCGCGAGCAGGCGCGCCTGTGCCGCCGCTATGGCGCGGCGGTGATCGTCATGGCCTTCGATGAAACCGGTCAGGCGGACACCTACGAGCGCAAGATCGAGATCTGCGAGCGCGCCTACCGGATTCTGGTGGACGAACTGGACTTCCCCGCCGAAGACATCATCTTCGATCCCAACATCTTTGCCGTGGCCACGGGCATAGAGGAACACAACAACTATGCGGTGGATTTCATCGAGGCAACGCGCTGGATCAAGCAACAGCTGCCCCACGCCCTGGTCTCCGGCGGCGTGTCCAACGTGTCCTTTTCCTTCCGCGGCAACAACCCGGTGCGCGAAGCCATCCACGCGGTGTTCCTGTACCACGCCATACGCGCCGGCATGGACATGGGCATCGTCAACGCCGGTCAGCTGGTGGTGTATGACGAGGTGCCCGAAGAGCTGCGCCAGGCGGTGGAAGACGTGATTCTCAACCGCGACCCGGAAGCAGGCGACCGGCTGGTGGACATTGCACCCAACTATGTGGGCGATGGCAGCGTGCAGAGCCGCAAGGAAGACCTGGAATGGCGCTCCTGGCCGGTGGACAAGCGCCTGGAGCATTCCCTGGTAAAAGGCATTACCGAGTTCATCGACGAAGACACCAAGGAAGCGCTGGAACAACTCGGGCGTCCCATCGATGTCATCGAAGGACCGCTGATGGCGGGCATGAATGTGGTCGGCGACCTGTTCGGCGCGGGCAAGATGTTTCTGCCCCAGGTAGTCAAGTCCGCCCGGGTGATGAAAAAGTCCGTGGCCTGGCTGGAGCCCTACCTGGAAGCGGAAAAGGCGGAATGTCCGGCGGAAAACGCGGGGAAGATTCTCATGGCCACGGTAAAAGGCGACGTGCATGACATTGGCAAGAACATCGTCGGCATCGTGCTGCAATGCAACAGCTACGAGGTCATCGACCTGGGGGTGATGGTACCCGCGGACAAGATCCTGCAAACCGCAAAAGAGGAACAGGTCGATATCATCGGCCTGTCCGGTCTGATTACCCCATCCCTGGATGAAATGGTTCACGTCGCCAAGGAAATGAAACGCCAGGGCTTCGATATTCCGCTGATGATTGGTGGCGCGACTACCTCCAAGGCGCATACGGCGGTCAAGATCGAACCCCAGTACGAGCATGGCGCGGTGTATGTGGCGGATGCCTCCCGCGCCGTGGGGGTGGCCAGCGCCCTGCTCTCTGCCGATCAGAAGCCGGATTTTCTCGCGGAACTGAAGACGGAATATGAAGCCGTGCGCCAGAGCCGGGCAAAAAAGGATGATGCACGCAATCTGGTGAGTATCGATCAGGCACGAACCAACACCACTCCCATCGACTGGACGAACTGGCAGCCCACTGCACCAATCGCCCTGCAACAGGCGCCAGCCGGAGTGAAGATCGTCCCCAAAGGCGCGGGGCTGCTGGCGGTATATGAAGACATCCCCCTGGATAAGCTGATTCCCTTCATCGACTGGACCTTCTTTTTTCATGCGTGGCAACTGCGCGGGCGCTTCCCCAAAATTCTCGACGATCCCGAAAAGGGTGAGGAAGCGCGCAAGCTGTTCAAGGATGCGCAGGAAATGCTGGAAAAGATCAAAGCGCAAAAATGGCTGCGCGCCCGCGCTGTGGTCGGCCTCTTCCCCGCCAATGCCGTGGGTGACGATATCGAGCTGTATCAGGATGCAGAGCGCAAGCAAGTGCTTACTGTCTTCCACAATCTGCGCAAACAGGGCAAGCAGCCCAAGGGCAAGTACAACGAATCCCTGGCGGATTTCATTGCGCCGAAGGACAGCGGCAAGGCTGACTGGATCGGCGCTTTTGCCTGCACTGCCGGCGAAGGCATAGACGCAAGGATTGCCGGGTTCGAAAAAGACCACGACGACTATTCCAGCCTCATGCTCAAGGCCCTGGCCGACCGCCTGGCCGAGGCTCTGGCGGAGTGGCTGCACCAGCAGGTGCGCACCCGGCTATGGGGGTATGCGGCGGATGAACAACTGGATAATGATGCCCTGATCGCGGAAAAATACGACGGTATACGTCCGGCCATGGGCTACCCCGCGAGCCCGGATCACACCGAAAAGGACATTCTCTGGGAACTGCTGGATGCCGAAGCCAACACCGGCATCTGGCTTACCGAGAGCAAGGCCATGGTGCCCACCGCAGCGGTGAGCGGCCTGTATTTCTCCCACCCGGATTCCCGCTATTTTGCCGTGGGCAGGATCGACAAGGATCAACTCCTCGATTACGCCCGGCGCAAGGGCATGGAACCTGGGGTACTGGAAAGATGGCTGGGGCAGAACCTGGCCTATGAGCCGGAAGACTGATGGCGGAACAGGATCCGAAAATCCTTCAGCAACAGGCGCGGGATTTCCGTGACAGCTTCCAGAGCGTGCTTCTGGCCACCAGCTCGGCGGATGGCGAAGCGGATATCAGCTACGCCCCCTGCGTGCTGGATGCCTCCGAATCCATTTGCGTCTATGTCAGCCAGTTGGCCCGGCATACGCGCAATCTGCTCCAGCGCCCCAGCGCCAGCCTGATGTTCATCGCCTCAGAGCAGGACAGCCGCAACCTGTTCGCCCGCCAGCGTCTGATTCTCCAGTGCCGGGCGGAGCAGGTGAGCGAAGCGGAAGCCGAGCCGGTTCTGCAGCAGATGGAAGCACAACTGGGCAACACCATCGGCCTGTTGCGATCCTTGCCGGATTTCCTGCTGTTTCGTTTTCATGTCGAAAGCGGCAGCTATATCAAGGGGTTTGGCCAGGCATGGTCTCTCGAAGGCAATGATCTTCGGGTGCTGGAGTTACGCAAAAGTTAGCTGGAGACGCTCAATCCCGCAGTTTTGGCATCGGCCAGGATGCTGTCCAGCATGGCGCGCAACTCATCGATCTCCTTGCGCGGCAGATTGCGGCCGAAATCGCGTATCTGGTTGGACAGTTCCACGTTCTCCAGGACACGGGCAATCACCGGGTACAGCTTTGCACAAATGGCATCCAACTCCAGCGCCGCCATCACTCCCGGTGAATCCAGGTACGCCTTTGCCTGAGGAACGAATTGATCGAACAATACCTGAGGATCTTCGAGCAACATGGTTTTTCCTGTCAGTCAAGGTCTGGAATCGCGCTACAGGGCATCTCGAATAATCGAGGTGCCCGAGTGGAACAGGGATGTCCCACCATTTTCAATCACCACAAGTGATTGAAAATGTGAGCAAAGAGGAAATCGCATTTTCTCTTTGCGACGAGAAAAATTCCATGGAAGGAATTTTTCGAGGTCCTCTATATTAGTCGAACCGGATCAAACCGCCAAGCCAGCAAAAATGCTATGGTTTGTGCGTATTTTCAGTAACCAACAAATCAAAGGCAGAGGAAAAGCATAACAAATGAGCAAGGAGCAAAAGCCCGCGACAGATCAGTCCATCATCAAGGACGCCACCCTGCTGCAACTGCAAAAAAGCAACGCCCTGGAACAGCAACTCAAGGCCATCCGCAGCAATTCCGAAGCCATGGAAACCCGTCTGCTGGACATGCAGCGGGAACTGCGACGGATGCGCAGAAACATCCGCATCTTCTGGCTTGCGGAATTGCTCGGCCCCATGCTCGCCATCGGCCTGATACTGGGGGGCGCCTGGTTTGCTCTCAAATATGTGGAACAGCATTACCTGGAGGGTGAGTCCCTGATCGACAAGGTACTGATGAAAGACAGCAGTCCCGCGAACCCAGGGACTTCTCCCGGGTCATGACCGGAACGGCCCGGCAGCGGTGGCGGAACTTCCGGATTCTCAGCGCTGATGACGATTCTTGCCTGATACAGGCGCTAACCCTGCTGGGAGAACAACAAGCGCTCTGGGTGAGCGACAGCCCGCCAAAAAATACGCGGGCGATATCGCCATCCAAGGTGGCGGAATATCTGGGACAGGACATCGAGCATCTGGTCTTCGATGCCCGTCAGGCACTGAATCCGGATGCCCTGGCCATTGCCGCGGGGCTGGTACGGGGCGGCGGATACTTCCTGCTCCTCACCCCGGAGCTTTCCCGCTGGGGGCAACAGCCACACAGTCTGTTCCTGCAACGCATGGCGCGCTTGTGCCAGACCCATTCCCCGCCACCATCCGACCCCGTTCCCTGCAACCCAGATGCAGCCCTCACCACCGGGCAGGAACAGGTGATTGAGGCCCTGCGCCGGGTAGCCAGGGGACATCGCAACCGGCCCCTGGTAGTGATTGCCGACCGGGGCCGGGGCAAGTCCTCGGCCTTCGGCATTGGCGCGGCCAGACTGCTGGCCGAAGGACTGGATCAGATCCTGGTTACCGCGCCCCGCAGGAACGCAGTCGACACCCTGTTCCGCGAAGCCGCCCGGGAACTGGACATCACAGGGCAACCACAGGAAAAAACGCAGCCAAGCGAGACCCGGATTCGGTTCATCCCCCCCGATGAACTGCTGCAACAACTGCCCGCCACCTCCTTGCTGCTGGTGGACGAAGCGGCCGGCATTCCCCTGCCCATGCTGGAAAAAATTCTGACCCATTACCGGCGGGTCGCCTTTGCCACCACGGTTCACGGCTATGAAGGCAGTGGCCGGGGGTTCAGCCTGCGCTTCGGCAAAACACTGGATGAATATTGCCCCCAGTGGAAACGGCTGACCCTTAGCGAGCCGGTGCGCTGGGCCGCCGGGGATCCACTGGAAGCGTTCATCTTCGAAGCCCTGCTTCTCGATGCAGAGCCAGCCCGGGTGACCCGGCAGGAGTCTCTTTCCGATCTGGAAATCAGGCCGCTGGCGCGGGAAAGCCTGGCGCGAAATCCCACCCTTCTGCAGCAGCTTTTCGGTCTGCTGGTGGACGCCCATTACCGCACCACGCCAACCGACCTGAAACACCTGCTGGATGCCCCTGATCTTTCCATTCACTGTGCCCGGCTCAACGGCGATGTCGTTGCCGCCCTGCTGGTGGCCACGGAAGGTGCGCTCCCGGAGTCCTTGCACCGGGAAGTGATTTGCGCGCAGCGGCGTCCCCGCGGCCAGCTGCTTCCCACGATACTGGCCAGCCACTGTGGTTTTCCCCAGGGGTTGAGCCTGAACTGGGAACGCATACTGCGGATTGCGGTGCATCCCGCGCTTCAGGGACAGGGCATAGGCAGCCGGATGCTGGACTATCTGGCCTCGGGCGCCAGAGACAGAAACGTGGATCTGCTGGGCAGCAGTTTTGGCGCCACGCCAGCGCTCCTGGATTTCTGGCGGCGGGGCGGCTATGTTCCGGTACGCCTCGGGCAAAGGCGCGAAGCCAGCAGTGGCGCCCATGCAGTAACCATGCTGCGCGGCATCAGTCCGGCGGGCGAGGCGCTTCAGTCCCAGGCGCAAGCGGCCTTTCAGGAGCTGTTCCCTGTGCAACTGGCCGAGCCTTTCCGGCAACTGCCGCATGCCTTGATTCAGCGCCTGCTGACGCAACAACCCCGCTCCCTGCTACGGCACAGGGACAGAGAGATTCTCCAGGCCTTTGCCGCCGGACAGCGCCAGTATCTGGATGCCCTGGGAGCGCTGCGCCGGCTGGCCCGCTGCGAAACCTCCAATGCCTTGCTGACGATCAAGGTTCTGCAGGGACGCAACTGGCGGGAAAGCACCCAGGCAAGCGGTCTGTCAGGCAAGAAAGCCGCCCTGAGAGCACTGCGCGCCAGCGTTGCTGCCTGGCTGAAAAATCATCCAGATGAACAAAGTGCTGCCGATATTTCAGAATGCCCGAAAAGCGGATAAATCCTCAACGGCCAAGATGGCAATTTTGACATTTCTCAAAGCCAAGCCCGGCCAATAAGAGTGTAATTTTCCCTTCGAGGACAATCTGGAAGCAAATCATGTCAGAACGACATCCGGTAATGGCGCCCGAGGATATTCCCGATATCGCCGTAGGTTCCATGAACGATACCCATCACGAGGAAGTAGCTCTGGTCAATGCCCTGGGCAGGCTGCTGTTGCAGGCCAGGGAAGGCAATCCGGACAAGGAGGCCATCGGCAAGGCCCTGGACGACTGGATCAGGCACACGGAATCCCACTTCGAGCGGGAAAACCGTCTCATGCAGGAATACGGTTTCCCTCCCTTTCCGGTGCATGCCGGAGAGCACAGCAACGCCCTGGAGAATCTTCATCGGCTCCAGCAAAACTGGCATTCCGACCAGGATCTGGATGCTCTCGGCGGCTATGTGTTCAACACCTGGCCCCAGTGGTTCCAGATGCATGTAAACAGCATGGACAATGTCACTGCGCAGTTTCTGTCCAACTTCGTGGACTGATGCCCGAAGGGCCGGAGATTCGTCGCGCCAGAGACAGGCTCGCGGCCGCCATCGAAGGGCGCACCGTCCAGCGGGTCGATCTTCTGCTACCCGCCCTGAAAAGCTGGAACGGAAAATTCGATGGCTGCAAGGTAGAAAGCATCCGCTCCCGGGGAAAAGCCATGCTGACCCGCTTCAGCAATGGCCTGAGCATCTACAGTCACAATCAGCTGTATGGCCGATGGCTGGTCACTGACGCCGGGCAACTGCCACATACCCGCCGCCAGCTGCGCCTGGCCATTCACTGCGAACACCATTCGGCCCTGCTCTACAGCGCCTCGGATATTGAGGTCTGGCCCACGGAACAGCTGGATCAGCACCCTTTTCTGCAAAAACTGGGGCCGGATGTGCTGGAACCCAGCACCAGCAGCGCCCTGATACGGGAACGCCTGCGGGAAAAGCGTTTCATTGGCCGCAGCCTGGGCGCATTGCTCACCGACCAGTCCTTCGTGGCCGGACTGGGCAATTATCTTCGCTGTGAAATTTTGCATTGCGCCGGCCAGCATCCCGTCCGGCGCCCCCGGGATCTGCCGGATGATGAACTGAAGCAGCTGGCGCAACAGATACTGGCTCTGCCGCGCCAGTCCTACCATAGCGGCGGGGTCACCAATGATCTGCAACGGGCCGCCAGGCTCATGGACCAGGCCGGCAGCTTCGAGGCCGCCCGGTTTCATGTATTCCGCCGGGCGGGACTGCCCTGCTATCGGTGCGGCACGGCCATCGTCCAGATCCGCCAGGGCGGCCAGGGCTGCTACCTGTGCCCAACCTGCCAGCCTCAGTACTGACCGGGCATCAACCGGGCAGATCCTGGCTGCAAGTCCGCATAAGCCCCCAGCACAAAGGCAATCTCTTCCAGGGTTGGATATTCCGCCTCCCATGGCTCGGCAAACACGCCCCGGCAGGTCATGCGCAGCACATCCGGCTGTTTGTCCGAATGCAACCAGAAATGATAGCCGAGGAAAATGTCCGCCGGGCTGGTATCCACCGCCGCATTCGCCAGGCGCAGGGAAACCAGCTGAACCGGTCGCCAGGAAGCCACTTCTTCACGCAAAGGCTGGATGCGGTTTATGACAAAAGTATCCGGCTCGATGGTGCGCACCTGAGAACTCAGCTGGCGCACTTCCAGATTGCAGGCGGGTTTGTATTGATTGAAGCCCAGGGAAGGCAGCATCTGGCCATCCTGCAGAAACACCCGGGTATTGTCCGCCGACACGGTGAGCGGCTTTTTCAGCACCAGTCGCCAGCCGCTGTCCTGAGCGGTGTAGTCGGGCAGCCAACTGCTACAGCCACCCAGAGCCACCAGCAGGCCGGCGAAGAACAGACGTATCATTTGCGTATGCCTTCAATGGACAGATAGACATGGATCTCTTCGGCGGCAGGACCGAGAATCTTTGCTTCTTTCATTTTCCAGTCTGACAGCTTGAGTACGGTTCGTCCTTCAAAACCGCGCCGGTAACCTCCCCAGGGATCCGGGCCATTACCAACATCTGTAACATCGATGCTGATGTTGCGGGTAATCCCGCGCAAGGTCAGATCACCCTTCAGCACCGCCTTGCCATTCCCACGATCCTCCCAGGAAGTGCTCATGAAGGATGCTTGCGGATAGTTTTTCACATCGAAGAATCTTGCACTGCGCAGATGCTTGTCCCGTTCCGCATGATTGCTGTCCAGACTGGCGATATCGATGTTCACCTGCACATGGTTTTTTTCCGGGTTGCCGGCATCGTAGCTGAAATCCCCCTTGAAGCGATTGAAGCGCCCCAACAGCCAGCTGTAGCCCAGATGCTTGATCTTGAACTCAATGAAAGCATGCATGCCTTTGGTGTCAATTTCGTAGTCCACTGCTGCCGCCACCGTTGCCAGCGAAAGGGACGCTGCGCAAAGCAGCATGGCGATGATGGTCTTTTTCATTTCACTCTCCTCTTGATTGGATCCCCAACATGCGAATCAGGGTAGCATCCCCATCCACAAAATGATGCTTCAACGCCGCGCCGGCATGCAATACCAGCATCGCAGTCAGCAACCAGGTGAGAAACCAGTGCACCCTGCCGGCGCGATCCTCGAGATTGTCCACTCCCGAAACCAGGGCCGGCAACTCGACTCCACCATAGAGAAGCAAATCATGACCATCCGCGGTACTGATCAGATAACCGCTGATCACAATCGCGAACATCACGACATAGAACATCCTGTGCATGAGCAAGGCCAGAACCCGTTCCCGAGGCACAGCATGCATGGCCGGCAAGGGATTGCTCCAGCGCCACAGCAAACGCAGACACAGCAGCAGGGCAAACAACACGCCAAGGTTGCGGTGCAGGTCGGGAATTCGCTGGTACAGGGGATGATAGTAGTCCAGGGTCATCATGTATTTTCCCAGAACAAACAGAAGCGTGGCGAGCAACGCCATTCCCCAGTGCAACAAAATACTGGGCAGCCCCCAGGACCGGGCATCATTTCTCCATTTCATGCCGCCATCTTCTCCTTTTCACTGTGCAATCTGTTCTAGCCCGGAAACCACATTTCAAGCTTAGCAGAAAGCGGGAAAAGCACGGCTTCCACCTTGGCCTCAACCGCCACGGATCAGTTCATCCATTCTCGCTTTGGCATCGTCCCAAACCTGTCCCCGGTTGCCCCCTTCCGCCATGAGCTCCATGAGCGCATAGGCCAGACGGCGGCCATTCTCGTCCAGATCGCGCAACTTGGTGAGTTTGAACAGACAGCCCGCCGCTTCGTATTCCAGGGTATTCACCAGCGCATACAGAACCAGGGAAGTGGCGGAATGAGGCGCCTGCCGCACCTGTTCCAGCACCTTGTCCAGCACAGAAGTTGACATATTTGCTCCTTATCGCCATGCTCAGGGGTAAGGGAAGCTCTGATTAAATCATGAACTCGCATCTTGCGCCCAAAACGCCCCGATACAGCGTGGCCTACAGGGATGTAGGTCAGGGGCGTTAGCAGGAGCGGTAGCTTTGCAAATTTTCGCAATAGCTGGCTACAAGGTGAATTGCGCTTGCGCAAGAGAGAGTGCCCTGGGGCATTACGCGCGATCTGCTTCGCTCAGATTTAATCAGAGGCTCCCAAGACTCTCCGGGCAGACACTGTACCGGAAAAACTCGCGCGCAGACATCGGTTTTGCGCACACAATAATCAAGGCTATTGCTCAGGAAGAGTTGGCGAACCGGTTCGGTCGCAATAACTCGTCCCGAACCCGCGCAACAACGGGTTCAGCGCATAATAACTATGGAGGATTGCTTATGAGCACACAAAAGCCCCTGTTGATTTCCATTGGCCTGCTGCTTTGCGGCGCCAGCCTGGCGGTATCCGCCCCGCAGCAGAACCCGGATTTTCGACTGCTGAGCGCGGAAGAAGCATCGGCATTGAAAAAGAAACTGGGCAGCGTGGAAGGCGCTGAACGGGAAGCCTTGCGCCAGGCGGAATACGAAAAGCTCAAACAACGGGCGCTGGAAGCAGGATATAGCGTACCCCCCCTGGCCTCCGCCAAGGAAGCTGCCGTCGATCCGGTACGCTCGGCTCCCATTCCGCCCATTCCCGTAACCCCGGCCACGCCCCCGACGGAACCGGCAACGCCAGCACCCCCTCCCGCTCCGGCAGCAGAACCAGAACCGTCCCCGCCACCAGCCCCGACAACCGCTCCCGCGCCCAAGGCGGAGGCAGGAACAGAGGCCGGCATCGTACCCGCACAAGCGGCATCAACGTCAGAAAAATCTGCCGCCGCACCGGAAAAACCCGCGGTCAGTGCGGAATCCGGGACAGCTTCCGTACAACCGGCCCGGGAGCTTCCTTCCATCCAGCCGCCTGCACCTGCATATGCCAACCCCTACCAGAGCATTCGTCAATCGCATGAAGAACTGCTCAAATCCATGCAAGCCCGCCGCGACGCCTTGCGCGAAAAGATGCGTGCCAGACGCGCGGAACTGGACAAGCAGCTAATGGCGGATCGACAGGCCCGGCAGAAGCAGCAAGACGAAGAAATCAAGGCCCGGCGTGAAGAGATGGATGCCCGACGCAAAGCCATGGAGGCCCGCATCAACAGCGCCATAAATGGCATTGGCCGGCCACCGGTTGCCGCGCCCTATTATCCGGTGTATCCGCCCTACGGCCCCTATGCCCCGTATGGATATCCGGCAAAACCCGCCTATCCGGTTCGTTAACCAAAATGTCACCCTGCTATTAACTCGGCAACAATCCATGTCGTATTCAGGGCTTCAAGAAAAGGTCAGATCACGGCTTGCCCGGGCGCATCCGATCCGCCCGGGCTTCATCGTTTTTTTCATTGCCTCGGGTTTCCAGTTGCCGCGCCTGGTGCCGGTTCAGGTTTTTCCAGGGCAGCGGAAAAAGTCCAGGCACCCTGCTTTTGTATTCGGCATAGACATTCCCGTGGTAAGCGAGGAGTTTGCGCTCCTCCAGAAGTGAACCAATGATGAAATACAGCGTCATCATCACCGACGACAACAACATGGGCGCAGTCATGTCCCGGGTCCAGATGAGGATAATGCCAAGAAAATACCAGGGATGTCGGACATGGCGATGCAGAGGGGATACACGAAAGCGCTCCTGATCCTCAACCCGTTGCTCTTGCTCGCGCAACTGACGCAAACCAAGGAACTCCGCGCCATCATAGTGACGCAGAGAATACAAAAACCCGGCCACTGCGGCCAGGGCCAGGCCATTCCCCAGCCACCACCATATCCCTTTCCAGGCAAACACTGTTTCACCTCCCAGTCGCCAGGTCAGCCACAGGGGAACCACCAGCAATACCGTGGCAACCAGGTTGAAGAACAAGCGATACCAGGGCATCAACCCTGGCCAGTTGCGCGCAACCCGGTATTTCACCGACAGGGAAGCCAGGAAGGAATGGATAAAGAAATAGGCCAGCCAGGAAACAGCCAGCCACCAAAGCCCGGTGGTCATTACAGGATGTCGCTCATCAATTTTCGAATACGCCTGACATAATGCCTGGTGGCGCCCGGAACATGAGCCTGAACCTGCTCCCAGGTCATGACATTTTCATTCTTCTTCGCGCTCCTGTTATACGCCTTGCGCACCCGGCGAAACCCGGCATTGTAGCTGCCAAGAGCAAAAAACAGCCGTTCCCGATTGTCCGTTTCCAGAAATATCCATTTGTCATACAGATAACGGTCGTAGTAAATGCCTGCGGCGATATTCCATTTGGGATCATCCAGGCTCTCAAGAGAAGCGTTTTTCTTGCGAATGTAATCAAAGGTCTTCGGCATGATCTGCATGATGCCGACCGCTCCCACCTTGCTGCGGGCCTCGGGATTCAATCCCGATTCGGCAATTCCCTGAGCCTTGAACCAGCGCCAGTTCACGAGAGGACCGAAATAATGTTTACTGTTCTTGCGGAAATAGTGATCGTACTTGTCCGTCCAGTGCTTGTGATCGACATGCTTGAATCCTCCCGCCCAGGCAAGGGCCGGAAGCATCAGTAGCAACCATGGCCGGGACGGCAGGCGCATTCAGTTGAGACCCAGGCCGATGACCAGGCCCATGGCGGTGCCTATCCCGATGAACATGCCCATGATCATCAGCCCCACTGCCTGATTGCCCTGCGCCAGCTGCTCGGGAATGCTGAAATTCACGATATGACTGAACACCTTGCAGCCCAGCCACATGAACAGCAGGGTAAGCATGCCCCCCATGCAGGCGTACAAAACATTGAGAACCACCGGATCCAGAGATGAAGTCATAGCGAAAACCTTTGACAATAGACTTCATGAATTAAGCATTGCCGGAGCCATGATGTCAACGGCCACGACGCCATCGACGGGGTGAATCAGGCCACAATGCCCACAACCGGGTTATTTCCCCTGCAGATATTCCTCATCACTGAAGGTTCCGACCCACTGGGGTTTGAAACCCACCAGCATGGCGATGATCCAGCCATTGAGCATGCACTCGGGAAAGAACATCATGGGCGTCACGTTCAGGAAATTGTGTTTCAGATCCCACCAGGAATAAACGTCCAGAAGCACCAGCCCGCTGGTGATCAGGCTGGCCATAACAACGAATACCAGCCCGCCGGCCAGAAACGCATTCACCAGCACATAGACGAAGAAATGCTTGGGCACATAGACCCGGACTATGCCAAGAACGACCTGGGTGATGGATGCCGGCATGAGCACGCTCAAAACCACGGAAGGAAACCAGCCTCCCCAATCGTTCAAGCCGGCCAGCATGATGCCCGCCAGAGCCAGACTCCCGGCCACCATCGCCAGAGACCAGCCAAACATCAGGGTAACGATGACCATGCCGGAAAGGTGCCAATAGAAGCCCGGGAGCAGTTCCACGCGCAGGTTCCACAGAAAAAACAGGAACACCACCGCGCCAAAGAACACATGCTGCTGGCTCTTTTCCTTCAGACGCTGCCAGTTGGCCCAGCGCAGGGCGTACCACAGGGCGAAGAAAAACAAACCGGCAAACAACACTTGCCAGAAAGGATGGAATAAACTACCGGACAACTCCATGCCACTCAACCTGTACCATTATGGACTACCGACCACTGGGAAATACCGACATCCGCGTCAGCGCACTCTGCCTGGGCACCATGACCTGGGGAGAACAGAACACGCGGAAAGAGGCACACGCACAGCTCGACTACGCTCTCGACCAGGGCATCAATTTTCTGGACACCGCCGAGATGTATCCGGTTCCCGCCAGGGCAGAAACCCAGGGAGCCACGGAATCCATCATTGGCGACTGGCTCAAAAAACGCCGTTGCCGCGACAGGGTGATCATCGCCAGCAAGGTAGCCGGACCGGGCCGTGACTGGCTGACCCATTTTCGCGGCGGCAACAACCGCCTGGACCGCAGCAATATTGAAAGCGCAGTGGAAGAAAGTTTACGCCGCCTGCAAACGGATTACATTGATTATTACCAACTGCATTGGCCCGACCGGAAAACCAATTTCTTCGGCAAACTGGGATATCCCTGGCCGGAACAGGACGACAGCATCCCCCTGGAAGAAACCCTGGAGGTTCTGGCAGACCTGGTAGCCGCGGGCAAGGTGCGGCAAGTGGGCGTCTCCAATGAAACCCCCTGGGGGGCCATGCGCTACCTGTGCCTGGCCGAGAGCAAAAACCTGCCACGCATTCAGGCTATCCAAAACCCCTACAATCTGCTCAATCGGAGCTTTGAAGTAGGTCTGGCAGAAATCTCCCATCGGGAGAAGCTGGGGCTGCTGGCCTATTCGCCTCTGGGATTTGGCGTACTCAGCGGAAAATATCTGGATGATCGGCGCCCTGCCGGCGCCCGACTGACCCTGTACCCCGACTACAGCCGGTATTCCGGCCCCCAGGCCAGGGCTGCCACCCGGGCCTATGTGGAACTGGCCCGCGAGCATGGGCTGGATCCCGCTCAGATGGCGCTGGCCTTTGTCACCAGCCGGCCTTTCGTCACCAGCAATATCATTGGCGCCACCAGCCTGGAGCAGTTGCGCAGCAACATCGCCAGTCAGGAACTGGAGCTTTCAGCAGAACTGCTGCACGCCGTGGAGCAGATTCACCGCCGCTATACCAACCCCGCGCCCTGACCCGCGACCCGCAGAAACTCCCTTGCTTCTTCCGCCTCCAGCGCCCGGGCATAGTAGTAACCCTGGGCCTGATCACAATGCTCCCGGCGGAGCATTTCTTCCTGTTCCTTGCTTTCCACGCCTTCGGCGATGATCTGCAGGTTCAGTGTCTTGCCCAGGGCAATGATGGCGCGAACGATGGCCACGTCGTTCTCATCCGCCGGCACGCCCATGATGAAGGATCGGTCGATCTTCAGCTTGGACAGGGGCAGCTGCTTGAGATAGGCCAGTGAAGAATATCCGGTACCAAAATCATCCACGGCCAGGGAAACACCCAGTCCGCGCAATTCAGTCATTACCGAAATCGCCTGCTGGGTGTGACTCATAATGAAGCTTTCGGTCAGCTCCAGTTCCAGCCAGCGGGTCTCAAAACCGGTTTTCCTCACGACATCGCGCACCACATCCAGCAATCCGTAGCCACGCAGCTGCAACGCGGATATGTTCACCGAGACCAGACCGGTATCCATACCTTCCTTGCGCCACTGGGCAAACTGTCGGCAGGCAGTGCGTAACACCCATTCACCGAGAGGCAGGATCAAGCCGGTATCCTCGGCCAGGGGAATGAACTGGCTGGGCGGAATCTGCCCATGCTCGGGATGATGCCAGCGCGCCAGCGCCTCGAACCCCACGACCCTGCCGGTATTCAGGCAGATCTGGGGTTGATAACAGACGGTGAACTGATTTTCACGCAGCGCCTTGCGCATGTCGGCTTCCATCTTGCTGCGCTCGATGGCGGTGCGCGTCATTTCCTCAACATAATACTGGAAGGTGCTGCGCCCGGCTTCCTTGGCCTTGAACATGGCGGTATCGGCATTTCGCAGCAAGGTATGGGCATCATGACCATCCTGTGGGTAAATACTGATACCGATACTGATGTTGATATTGAATTGAACCTGCTGAACGATCAAGGGCTCGCGCAAGGCTTCGCGCAACCGCTTCACGCAATGCATGGTGCTCTCGGGCTCCTTCAGGGTTTCCATTACCACCGCAAATTCATCCCCGCCGAGACGGGCGATGGTGTCCTGTTCACGCACTGCGGTACGCAGGCGCCGGGTGACCTCCTTGAGTACTTCGTCGCCCACGCCATGACCAAAACTGTCATTGATCTGCTTGAACTGGTCCAAGTCTATGTACAGTACCGCAAGCAGTTCGCCACTGCGGCTGACTCTGCGCAATGCCTGTTTGAGACGATCAAAAAACAGTTTGCGGTTCGGCAGGCCAGTGAGCAGATCATGATTGGCCAGATGCTCCAGACTACGGGCCTTCTCTTCCAGCTCCAGCGTCTTGCGCTGCACCAGCGCACGAAAAAGGAACACCAGCGCCAGCAGCGCCAGTGCGGCGATACCCGCCAGCCCCAGCAGCCATTGGATCCATGTGGGTATCCTTTGCGCCTCTTCCGTGGGACTGAACCAGTCATGCATGGCCCGATAGTAGAAAGAACGTGGATCATTCTTCCATTGCCGGACATGAGTATCCAGCACATCCAGCAGCTTCTCTTTCCCCGGAGCAGCGGCAAACATCAGCAGGGAAGGCTTGACCAGTATGGGCGTCGGCTCCAGGCCGAATTCATCGGCATGACGACGGCCAAAATAGGTATTCACCAGTCCCGCATCCACCCAGCCAACACGAATCAGGCGAAACACCTCATTGAAATTGCTGACCTCATGAAAAGTCGCCTGAACTCCCAGCTTTTCCAGCTTTTCCGCCAGGGCCCGATACTGAATACTGCCCTTGACCACGGCCAGGCTCTTGCCCTGCAACTCCTTGACGCTGGGCAGGTGCACGCCTTCACGCACATACACCGCAGACCAGCTGGAAAGCACCACTTCCTTGCTCAGAGGAAAGAGCCGGGCGCGCTGCACAGAATAGGCCACGTCCGGCATCAGATCGATTTCGCCCTGCTGCAGTTGTCGCAGGCAGTTTTCCCATTCGCAGGAATGATAGTTCAGGGTCCAATCTTCCTGCTCTGCAATGCGCTTCAGAAGTTGCGGAAAAAAGCCGTCCGGCTGTCCTTTTTCATCGAGGAAAATCTTTGGCTCATTGGGATAGATGCCGACATTTACCACGGTTTTCGCCGTTGCAAGTGTCATCTGGCCGCACAAGACCATCAGCACACAACCGCGCAAAACCAACCAAAACATGAATACTCCTGGTCTTCCCGACCCTTGGGCGTCGCGTGCGCCCCCCTTTGCGAACAGCACCATCCCCTGCCGGGAAAAATGCCAAACGCTTCGCATTTTATCCCAAACTCGTCCCCATTCCGCAAAAAACCCAAAAAAATACCGGAAAGTATGGAACTGGCGTTTCCCGTTATAATGCTCTTCCCTGACTTCTGCAAGCCGACGCCCTTATTCCATCATGCAACGCAAAGCTGTAGCCCTGATCTCCGGAGGCCTGGATTCCCTGCTGGCTGTGCGCGTCCTGCAGGAACAGGGCATCCATGTGGAGGGCATCAATTTCTTTACCGGATTCTGCGTAGAGGGACACACCCACGCCATCCGCAAGAAAGACCAGAAAAAGCCCAAGCGCAACAACGCTCTGTGGTGCGCGGAGCAACTTGGCATAAAACTCCACATCATCGACATCGTGGAAGAGTACAAGGATGTCGTCTTCAACCCGAAATACGGCTATGGCGCCAACCTCAACCCCTGCCTGGACTGCAAGATCTTCATGGTGAAGAAGGCCAGGGAGTGGATGGAAGCTCACGATTTCGATTTCATCATTACCGGCGAAGTGGTGGGGCAGCGGCCCAAATCCCAGCGCAAGGACACCATGCCGGTGGTGCAGAAGGATTCCGGCATCGAAGACCGGCTGCTGCGCCCCCTGTGCGCGAAAAACCTGCCGCAAACCCTGCCGGAGCGCGAAGGCTGGGTGGACAGGGAAAAGCTTTACGATTTTTCCGGCCGCAGCCGCAAGCCACAAATGGCGCTGGCGAGGAAATTCGGTTTCGAAGACTACGCCCAGCCCGCCGGCGGCTGCTGCTTTCTCACAGACGCGCAGTATTCCGTCAAACTGCAGGATCTGTGGAAGGCGCGCGGCAACAAGCAATATGAAATGGATGACATCATGCTGCTCAAGGTCGGGCGCCATATCCGGCCGGAGCCCGGTTACAAGCTCATCATTTCCCGGGAAGAAGGAGAAGGCAAATTCCTGCAGGGGTACCGCAAGCAGTACCCCAGTCTCAAGACCACCAGCCACGCCGGCCCCCTCTGCCTCATCGACGGAGACTTTGCCGAAGAACAGATCGAACAGGCGGCGCGCATCGTGGCCCGCTACAGTCAGGGCAAGAATGCAGACACAGTGGAACTGGAATACCGTGACACGGATGGCAATACGCGCAACATCCAGGTAGCGCCCCTGCCACCCCACGAACTGAACAAGGAATGGATCGTATGAGCCGCATCAGCCTGGACTGCCGCCGGTTGCTTTGTCCCATGCCCGTGATCCGGGTCCAGGACAGAATCACCGAACTGCAACCCGGTGATGAACTGGAAGCGGTATGCACGGATCCCGGTGTGATGCAGGATATTCCCGCCTGGTGCCGGATCAATGGCCATCAGGTGCTGGAACAGAAGATCGTCAACGACGAGTACATTCTTCTCATCCGCGTGCAGGGAGACTGAGCGATGAGCGAGACGCCACAAATCGGCTCCCAGGAACACCGGGATCTGCGCAAACAGGAATCCGGCCGGGTGGCCATTGTCGGCGCCATCGTCAACCTCATCCTCAGCGCGGTGAAGGTCATGGTCGGCATCCTGGGCAACTCCCAGGCGCTGATTATCGACGGCATACATTCCCTGTCCGACCTGATGACCGACATTCTGGTGCTGGCGGCCTCCCATCACGCCTCCCATGGGCCGGATGCAAACCATCCCTACGGTCATGGCCGCTTCGAAACCGCCGCCACCCTGGCCCTGGGCGCGTTCCTGGTGCTGGTGGCCGGGGGCATCATGTGGGACTCCATCGAACGCCTTACCCATGCTGCAGACGCAGTTACACCAAAGCCAATCGCGCTGTATGCCGCCCTGTTTTCCATTCTCACCAATGAAGCGCTCTACTGGTACACCCTGATCGTTGCCCGGCGCATCAATTCCGATCTGCTGCGCGCCAATGCCTGGCATCATCGCTCGGATGCCATCTCTTCCATCGTGGTGCTGGTGGGCGTGGCCGGCGCCATGCTGGGGCATGGCTGGCTGGATCTGGCGGCGGCCCTCATCGTCGGCGCCATGGTGGCCAAGATCGGCTGGGATCTGGGCTGGGGCGCCATGCGCGAACTGGTGGACGAATCCCTGGAGGAAGACAAGGTAGAGCAAATCCGCCACATCATCACCGGCATCCCCGGCGTGCGCTCCCTGCATATGCTGCGCACCCGGCGCCAGGGGCATGAGGCCATGGCGGACGTGCATGTACAGGTGGATCCGATGATTTCCGTGTCCGAAGGACATATGGTCGCCATTGCCGTGGAGGAACAGATCAAGGCGGGCATTGAAGAAATCTCCGATGTCACCGTGCATATCGATCCGGAAGATGACGAAACCATGCCCACCTGCAAGGGTCTCCCCCTGCGCGACGAAGCGGAACGGATCCTTGGCGAAGCCTGGAAACCCCTGGACTGCCTGGGCCGGCAGGAACGAATTCTGTTCCATTACCTGGGTGGCAAAATCGACCTGGAAGTGTTCTTCCCCCTGGACTGCTACGATAGCCGGGAGAACGCCGTGAATCTGCAGCAGGCCATGCAGAAATCACTCCGGAAACATCCTGATTTCGGCGAAGTACGCGTATATTTTGGCGGCGTCTCGCACCTGGAAAGGGCATAAGCGCGATTTTCGCACCGTTCTGGTGCAAGCCAGACAGGAATTGTCCAGGCAGGGTTCTCACGTCAATTCATAAATTTTCTTATATGCATCACTCAAGTATTTCTCCTTGACCTGTGCCCCTTCATGGTGGCATGGTTCATGCACTAAAAATCGAGACTTGAGACCGGGCCGCGTAAGGGTCATGCTTTTCCGCGCGGCCAGCTTTTATTTTCTTAATAACCATACTGGAGGGACAAATGTCCGCAAAAGACGTCCTCAAACTGATCAAGGACAACGACGCCAAGTTCGTTGATTTACGTTTCACCGATACCCGCGGCAAGGAGCAACATGTTTCCCTGCCCGTCAGCGAAATCGATGAAGACATATTTACCGAAGGCAAGATGTTCGACGGCTCGTCCATCGCCGGCTGGAAAGGCATCAATGAATCGGACATGATCCTCATGCCGGATCCCGACACCGCCATTGTCGATCCCTTTGCGGACGAAACCATGGTCAACATTCGTTGCGACATTCTCGAGCCCTCCACCATGGAAGGCTACGAGCGCGATCCCCGCTCCGTGGCCAAGCGCGCCGAAGCCTATCTGAAATCCACCGGCATCGCCGACACCGCCTATTTCGGTCCCGAACCCGAGTTTTTCGTTCTGGACGACGCCCGCTGGGGCGCGGACATGTCCGGCGCCTTCTACAAGGTCGATTCCGAAGAAGCCGAGTGGAACTCCGAGCGCGTCTATGAAGACGGCAACATCGGCCACCGCCCCGGTCTGAAAGGCGGCTACTTCCCCGTACCGCCGGTCGATTCCCTGCACGACCTGCGTTCCGCCATGTGCCTGGCCCTGGAGGAAATGGGCGTGCCTGTGGAAGTACATCACCACGAAGTGGCCACCGGCGGCCAGTGCGAGATCGGCACCAAGTTCGATACCCTGGTAAAACGCGCCGACTGGAACCAGATCATGAAGTACGTGATCCAGAACGTGGGGCACGCCTACGGCAAGACGGTTACCTTCATGCCCAAGCCCCTGGTGGGCGACAACGGTTCCGGCATGCATGTGCATCAGTCCCTGGCCAAAGACGGCGAAAACATCTTTGCCGGCGACCAGTACGGCGGCCTGTCCGAGACTGCCCTGTACTACATCGGCGGCATCATCAAGCACGCTCGCGCCCTGAACGCCTTTACCAACGCCTCCACCAACAGCTACAAGCGCCTGGTGCCTGGCTTCGAAGCGCCGGTAATGCTCGCCTACTCCGCCCGCAACCGCTCCGCTTCCATTCGTATTCCCTGGGTTTCCAACCCCAAGGGGCGTCGTATCGAAGTGCGCTTCCCTGATCCTACCGCCAACCCCTATCTGGCCTTCTCCGCCATGATGATGGCCGGTCTGGACGGCATCCAGAACAAGATCCATCCCGGCGATGCCATGGACAAGGATCTGTACGACCTGCCCGCGGAAGAAGCGGCCGCCATCCCCACCGTCTGCCACAGCCTGGATCAGGCCCTGGAAGCCCTGGACGCGGATCGTGAATTCCTTACCGCTGGCGGCGTGTTCACCGATGACCTCATCGAAGGCTATATCGAACTGAAGATGGAAGAAGTCACGCGTCTGCGCATGACCACCCATCCTGTAGAATTCGATATGTATTACAGCCTGTAACCCTGCCGCGGCGGAATTTTTCCGCTTCAGCACCGCAGAAAACCCCGGATCAGTCCGGGGTTTTTCTTGCCCTCGGCAATGCCAACCGTCGTACTGCCTCCCGTGGAAACTCCGCAACAATCCCTTTTCCTTGTTTTGTCCCAGATCAACAAAAGGTTGCCGACCTTGGGCGACCGGTCTTGCTTTTTCCCAAACCCCTATTACACTCAGAATGAAGGTAGTATTTGATCAAGCGGAGGTGTTTCAAGCGGTTTGAAAACCAGAAGCAGATTACTACAAATGCAGCAGGTTACCTTCGCGATTTCCCTTGTTTCAAATGGTTTTCAAGGCTTCTGCTTGGACATGTTTTCTCCGTTTGCAACAGTTTCAAGGAGTTAAGGAGTCCTATCATGAAAAAACTGAAAATTACCACTACCCTGTTGGCCAGTCTCACCCTGGCCGCCGGTATTTCCAGCGCCAAAGAAGAAGAATTTCCCGCCATGGTGCCGCAACAAGGAGCGATGACCGCTGACCAGGCCCCAGAGACAAACATGGCCTTTGGTCCCAATCAGGTATGGACATCCATTGGCGCGCCGGAATTCATGCCCAGATCGGGCAGCGTTGTTCCTACCATGTTTGGCAACGGATACGTGCAACCTGGGCAGAAGGGTGCGGGGATTTATTGGGCGCAAATCAATTTACCCAACGGAGCCGAGGTAAAATCGGTATATATGCCCTTGTACGACAAGGACGCAAACAGCTATGTGACCTTCTGGTTATATGGCGTTCAAGCCTATTCCCCTACCTATCCCCCATATATTCTGGGAGACAGTACGCCTGAATCCAAAATTTTCGGCACAGGCAGCACAGGCACCACCGAAATGCCGGGATACATCAACATCAGCGTTACTCCATCAGAGCCCATGGTCATTCATGAATACGGAGATTTTGACGGTGATGGTTCCGGAAACACATATTTCAATATAACAGTTCTTACCTCCGTGGACGCAAACGCAAGCACTTCGGACATTCGATTTTTTGGCGCCGCGGTGGGATGGACAAGAACCATCAGCCCCGCCCCCGCAACGGCCAGCTTCAATGACGTACCCACGGGTCACTGGGCGTTTCAGGCCATCGAGGCCTTGGCCAACAGCGGCATCACCAGCGGCTGTGACGCCAACAATTTCTGCCCGGACGCCAATCTCACCCGGGCGCAGATGGCGGTATTCCTGTCCAAGGCGCTGGGCCTGCACTGGGGCATCTGATCCGGCAGCCGCTTTCATGCGTCCTGTTTAGGCTGGACAAGGCGGGCGAAAACCCGGTTTTCGCCCGCTTGCCATGTTTGTGTCCGGATTGGCTTCTTCTGCCATTCCATCTTCGACCCAGATTGCTGTTTCCCCCATGAACTCACTCAAGCACAGTATTGTTTTTCTTTGTATCGGATTTGTCTGGTTGCAACCTCTATATGCCGATTCAAGCCCTGACAACATCAACCATGCAGAAAACGCCTCTCAACAACGTGATATCGACCGCTTGCGCAGCAAAGCCTCATCAGGCGACCCTGAAGCCCAATACCAACTGGCGCTGGCCTTCGCCCAGGGCAAGGGACTGGCGGCTGATGCGGAACTGGCGGCCCACTGGTTGCGAAAGTCTGCCGAACTGGGATACGCGCCCGCCCAATACCGGCTTGGGATGCGCTTGCTGGAAGGCCAGGGCGTAAAAGCCGCGCCGGCCGAAGGAATCAAATGGCTGCGCCGCGCCGCGCGGCAGAATCTGGCCGAGGCGCAACAGGCCCTGGGCCTGGCCATTCTGCAGGGCCGCGGCGCCGAACCGGACAAAAACGAAGCCAAGGCATGGCTGGAAAAAGCCGCGACACAAGGCAACGCCGATGCCGCCTTTGCCCTGGGCAAGCTGCTCATGAGCGATGCCAATCCGGCAGCCGCCCGGCCCTGGCTGGAAAAGGCGGCCCGGGCCGGAAACCCCGATGCCGTCTATGCCCTGGCCAGGCTGGACAGCGCAGGGCAACCCGGGCAATGGCGGGCAAAAATGCAAGCCGCGGCCAAACTGGGATACGCACCGGCGCAATACGACCTGGCGGTCGCCTTTGTGCAGGGACAGTTTGGGCTGGAAAAGAACCCCGCCCAGGGCGCTTTATGGATGCGCAAGGCGGCGCAACAGGGATTCACCCGCGCCCTCTATGACCTGGGCTGGCTGTATGAAACCGGCACCGGGATTCCCAGGGACAAGGACAAGGCTTTCCAGTGGTATCGAAAGGCCGCCAGCAAAAACTTCGCGCCGGCCTTGTACCGCCTGGCCATCGCCCATGCAAACGGGGATGGGGTGGAGAAAAATTTCGACACATCCTTCGATTATCTGTCACGCGCCGCCATTCAGGGATCCAGAGACGCCCAGTATGCCCTGGGGGTTCTCTACGACAATGGCGAAGGGGTCAATCAGGATTTTGCCAAGGCGATGCAATGGTACAAAACCGCCGCCGCCCAGGGAGACCCCAAGGCCATGTATGCCATTGGCAACCTTCATGCCAATGGCTACGGGGTGAAAAAGGATCTGGCCAGAGCCAGAACCTGGTACTGCAAGGCGGCGCGGCTGGGGCTGCCGCAGGCGCGAAAAATACTCGATGACCCCGTGGACATCGATCAAGCCTGTCCGCCATGAAGCCGGGGCTCCGCCTGCCCAAAAGCGCCCAAGCCTGGCGGACGCCGGATTTTAGCCAAACCCTGAAAAGGGAACTGGAAGCCCTGGGACTGGATGAACTGCCCCTGCAACAAGGCTTGTCCGCAAGCAGCGTCGCCCTGGACGACTGGATGCAGGCCATCATTCTTTCCTCCAAGGAAACCAGCGGCATCATTCACATCCACGCCGGTCTTTTTTATACCGGGGTGGTCGCAGGCTGCAGTTGCGCCGATGACCCCACGCCCCTGGAACGGGAAAACGAATACTGCGAGATACTGATCCGCCTCGACCATGCCAGCGGCGAGGCGAAGATCAGCCTGGCTCAGGAGTAGAGACGGGGCACCTGCAACTGGTCGTGAATGGCATTCACGGCTTCCGGGGACATCCCCAGGCCCTGGGCCAGCTGGTGCAGGTACTGAGCCTCCGGATTGGTGTCCAGATCGATGGCCATCAGCGAGGCCAGATAGACTTGCCCCGCCATGCCGTCGGGAACATCGCGGGCAAAAGCATCCACGTCCATGGGCGCGTTCAGCTCATCCTGGACGAAGGCCATTTCCTCCGGGGTGATGTCTTCTCCCAGACCTTCGATGATATGGCGCTGCTCTTCATCGTCCACCCGCCCATCGGCCCTGGCCGCATAGATCATGGCGCGGATCATGACAGTTGCCTGCTGGTTCGCCTGCTCCGGCTCCGGCGCATCGAAGTCCGCCAGTCCCATGGCGCCGGAAGAACCGCCAAACTGCTTCATGGCCATCCCCAGCAAGGCGCCAAGATCCATCCCGGAACCGGATTTCCCGCCGCCAAGCAAACCACCCAGCATATCCGCCATGCCCCCGCCGGACGACGAGCCGCCACCGAGCAGCCCCCCGAGCATATCGCCCAGACCGCCACCAGAGAGCGCCGCGCCGCTGGTGCCGCCACCCAGAACGGAACCCAATACCGAGCCCAGCACATTGGAGCCAGAGCCCCGGGAAAGCGCGCCGCTGTTGAGCAGGCTGCCAAGAATTTTCATTGCATCTATAGCCATGATCGTCCCTCTTCGGTTGATTCCTGAATCCATGGTTCAGGTTGATTGTTGATGCTTGCCGGAAATCGGCAGCCCCCAATTGTTTCAGAATTTCTGTCAGTCGTCCCAGCGACTTTCGGCGTCCTTGTCGCTGTGCCGGGCTTCCACCCAGCGATCTCCTTCAGCTGTGCCTTCCTTCTTCCAGAAAGGCGCCCGGGTCTTTAGATAATCGATTACAAACTCGCAGGCGCGAAATGCCTCGCCACGATGACGGCTGGCGGCCATGACCAGCACGATGGGCTCTTCCGGCAATAACTCTCCAACACGGTGTATAACCCGTATGCCTTCCAGCTCCCAGCGCCTCCCGGCCTCATCCACGATGGCCGACAGCGCCTTTTCCGTCATTCCCGGATAATGCTCCAGGGTCATGCTATTTACCTGCGCGCCATCGTTGATGTCCCGCATCAGACCGAGAAAACTAACCACGGCCCCGATGCGGGGGTTTCCCTGACGCAAGCGGCGTTCTTCTTCAGCAGAATCGAAAACCCGGGTCTGGACGCTGATGTACTTGTGCATGCAATCCTCTCAGAACAATGAAGCGCTCAGCTCGTTTACCGCGGAAAGCATGTCCGGGTCATCCGTGAGCGCTTGCGCAATGGCGCTGCGGCAGGCGACGACCGGGGCCACATCCGCGGCCATGAGTTTGGCCGCGTGTACCAGCAGACGGGTGGAGGCGCCTTCGTCCAGCCCCTGTCCCTTGAGGTTGCGGGTCATCTGGGCGAACTTGACCAGTTGGCGGGCCATCTGGCTGTCAATGCCAGACTCCTTCTCCACGATGATCTGTTCAAGGGCGGCTTCGGGATAGTCGAATTCCAAAGCGACGAAACGCTGGCGGGTGGACTGCTTGAGATCCTTGAGCACCGACTGATAACCGGGGTTATAGGACATGGCCAGACAAAACTCCGACGGTGCTTCCAGGAGTTCGCCAACTTTTTCCATGGGCAAGACCCGGCGGTCGTCCGCCAGGGGATGAATGACCACGGTGGTATCCTTGCGCGCCTCCACCACTTCATCGAGATAGCAGATGCTGCCATTGCGCACCGCCCGCGCCAGGGGGCCGTCCACCCAGACGGTCTCGCCGCCGCGAACCAGAAAGCGTCCGACAAGATCAGATGCAGTCAGGTCGTCATGACAGGATACGGTAATCAGCGGCAATCGCAGCCGCCAGGCCATGTGTTCCATGAAGCGTGTCTTGCCGCAGCCCGTCGGCCCCTTGAGCAATACAGGCAGGCCATTGCGATAGGCGGCCTCGAACACGGCGATTTCGTCACCCACGGGTTCATAATACGGCTCTTGCGCAAAGACGTATTCTTCAGGGGCCAGGACTCGGGCATGCTTGGGATTCACAATCTGTCTCTGAACGAGCGTCACATCATATGTAGTGTAACCTGATTTCGCCGGGAACATATGCCTGACATCGACAGGGTATTCCCTGATTCGCCGTCTGACTCAGGCGCAGGAAGTGGACATGAGTTCCGCCTGAACATCAGACACCACACTGACGACCCGGTTCTTGCCCTGCGCCTTGGCAAACAGCATGGCCATATCCGCCCGCTCGATAAAATCGTCGGTATCATCTCCTTCGAGCAACTCGGTGACGCCAAAGCTGGCGGTAACCTTTTGTCCCTCGGGAAAATTGCTGTCTGCCAGCAGCTGCCGGAGTTTCTCCGCAAGCTGGTAAGCCCCGACGCGGTCGGTCTCCGGCAGCAGAATGATGAATTCCTCTCCACCCCAGCGGGCGAAGACATCCGCGCCACGCAGCGCTTCCCTGATGACAGCGGTGATTTCCTTCAGAATCTCATCCCCGAACAGATGCCCGCGCTCATCGTTTATGGACTTGAAGTTGTCCACATCGAACATCACCACGGACACCGGATGACGGTGATGCACGAAGTTGTGATATTGCTCCTTGAGCAAGACCTCGAACTTCTGACGATTGTAGGCGCCAGTGAGTCCGTCGATGCTTGCCTGAATGCTCAGAGCCCGATTGATATTCTGCAATTCCATTTTCTTCACCTGATGCCCCACCAGCAGCACGAGCAATGCGGCGACGAAAAATACCGCCGGCACATAGCCGGGAATGCTGGCAGGCTTCTGCGGCTTCAACGGCACAGGAAGAGGCTCCGTGGGCACCCCCAGCTTGCGCAACAGACCAATTGCCGAATAGGTGGTGTAGATGTCCCCGCCATACTGCCCGTTGGCCGCTCGCAGGGTCATGACATACTTGCTGATGGCATGGGTGTCCAGATGTCCGAGATAACCTACTTCCGCCAGCATCCAGACGATCAGATGCGTTGCCTTGAGAGAGGGCTTTTTCCTCTTTGCCTCGCGAAAGCGGGAAAAGGCGCCGATATCGGCCAGATAATAATCGTCGAGCAAGCTTGCCACCAGACGGTCCATATCAAGATTTTCCATGACCGACCGGCGTTGCTCCGCGCCATCGCCATTGCTGGTGCCCATCACAGAGATGAAAGCTCTGAAGCTGTTGTAGCTGTCCGTGGCAGGCTCTCCCGGCCTTGCCCCATACCCACCATGATCGGGATCTTCCAGGTCACGCACGAAACGCCGCACCCCATCAGTCAGCTTCGTGGAAAAAGGGCGCTTCAGATGACGATGCAGAATGCCCAGCGCGCGTGCGGCAAAGGAGGTGGCTTTCATGCTGGAACCCTGACCGAATTCCGGATAGTGCTCATCCCAAAAACCCCCATCGGCATTCTGGTGGCCAGCAATGAAGTTCCAGATATGTTCGAGATTCAGGCGCGGATCATCCAGCATTTCCAATGCGGCCAGGATGATGAGCGCATCCATGGTCGGGCGCACCCCGGCGGTTTCCCCGGGAAGGGTAGCAAATCCCGCATAACCGGGGTGAGCTTCGGGTTCCGGGGCATCCGGCGGATGCCAGTCCATGTCCGCCTGGTAGAGGCTCATGACATAGCTCGCCACCGCCTGTCGATTGATGGACTGCAGGGCATCGAGATCCCGCAGGGTACTGATGGCATAACGGGTGCCGCGCAAGGTGCTGTCATTCAGTTGCGAGGGCTCGAACAGCATGTCCGGGTTGGGCACGAAATATCCCGCCGGATTCTGCCGGCTCACGATCCACTGTACCGTGGTGGCGGGGGTATAGTAGATATTACGCTCCCGGTAATCTTCCATGGCCTGCTGATATTCCGTTTGCAACCTGGAATAGCGCAAGGCGTCGTCAGCGATCTTCCACTGAAAGAAAACCGCCAGCGCAACCAGCATGCCAGCCAGCAATAACAAAATCCTGTTCACCTGAAATACCGCCGTCCGTAGTTGTGAGCGAGTGAAGGGCATCTCGAAAAAATGGAGATGCCCGCGTGGGACAGGGATGTCCCACCATTTTCGATCACTACAAGTGATTAAATGTGAGCAAAGAGGAAATCACATTTTCTCTTTGCGACGTGAAAAATTCCATGGAAGGAATTTTTCTCTATCCCCTGACAGAGAAACACATGGCAAACCCGACTGCACAATCCTTTGCCAACGGCTCATCATACAAGGGAATCCCGGTCAAGGAAATAAGTAGGCCAGATACCCTGTCGGCAGACTGTTTGCGGCCTGACAGGGCATTCGCGTTAACGCTGGGGAAGGCGTCAACCGGCAGTTGCCCAGAACCCGATTTGCCGGTCTTGCCGGTGCTACAGGAACCTCTGATTAAATCATGAACTCGCATCTTGCGCCCAAAAAGCCCCGCTACTGCGTTGCAAATCTTCGCAATAGCCAGCTATTACGTGCGATTTGCGCCTTGTATCGGAACATTTTGAATCACAATCTGCTTCGCTCAGATTTAATCAGAGGTTCCTACATACGACACATCTATTAGCATATTTGAAAATTCGATTGTAGAAGCATGGCGATTCGGCGCGAACGGGAGTATCGTAACGAGCTTGAATGCGGGCTTGCGCCTGCACGGGAGGTCTTGCCCCACGCAAACGGCCGGTCCCGGTAACGAGATTCCCGGCTTTTCGACCCCGGTCGCGAAGCCAGCCATCCTTGAAAAGTAATCCGCAACGGAGGTAATTCCATGACGGAGGTAGTAGCCACAAACCAGACCATTCTGGTCGTCGGTGGCGGCATCAGCGGCATGACAGCCGCGCTGGAAGCTGCTGAAACCGGCGCCCAGGTCGTCCTGGTCGAGAAACGTCCCTATCTGGGCGGTCGCGTGAGCCAGCTCTACAAGTATTTCCCCAAGCTGTGCCATCCGACCTGTGGCCTGGAAATCAACCAGCGCCGCGCCAAGATGAACCCCAATCTCACCATCATCACGGGAGCAGAAGTCAGCAAGGTGGAAGGTGAAGCCGGTAACTACACGGCTACCGTCAAGATCACGCCCACCTATGTGAACGACAACTGCACCGCCTGCGGTGAATGCGCCAAGGCCGTGGAAGCCGAGTTCGACGATGAATACAACTATGGCTTGAGCAAGCGCAAGGGCGCCTACCTTCCCCATGTCATGGCCCATCCCATGAAATATGTGCTGGATCCCGGCATTATCGGCACCGATGACGCCCAGAAAGCGAAAGATGCCTGCAAGTACGATGCTATCGATCTGGACGATACGGAAAAGGAAATCCAGTTCCCCGCCGGCGCCATCATCTGGGCCACCGGCTGGAAACCTTATGATGCGGCAAAAATCCAGCCCTATGGCTACGACCGCTATGAAAACGTCATCACCAACGTGGAATTCGAGCGCATGGCTGACCCCAAGGGGCCTACCGGCGGCAAGATCGTGCGTCCTTCCGACGGCAAGGAAGCGAAGAACGTGGCTTTCATCCAGTGCGCCGGCTCCCGGGATCGCAATCACCTGTATCATTGCTCGCGCATCTGTTGCATGGCTTCCCTGAAGCAGACCCACTATGTCGTGGATGCCTATGAGGATGCCCAGGTAAGCATCTATTACATCGATATCCGCGCCATCGACCGCTTCGAGGATTTCTACGCCGAAGTACAGGCCATGGAGAATGTCAAATTCATCAAATCCAAGGTGGCTTCCATCACCAGGGGCGAAAACGACAACCCCTGCCTGAACGGCGTGGACACCGAAGGCTATCACCGCTATGCCAATGAGCACGATCTGGTAGTGCTGGCCACCGGCATGGAGCCTTCCGTATCCATCGACAGCTTCCCCGTCGATGTGGAAATCAACCGCGAAGGCTTCATCGAGCCCGCGGAGAAGAATGGCGGCGTGTTCGCGGCGGGTTGCGCCAGCGACGCCCTGGACGTGAACCGGGCGGTGCAGAGCGCCACCGGCGCGGCCCTCAAGGCCATTCAGGTTGTCAATCGTGTAGCACGTGCGGAGGGCTGAAAAAATGTCTGAAGTAGCAGAAAAGAAATACGCGGCCTATATATGCACAGGCTGTGGCATCGGCGACCGTCTGGATGCCGGCGAACTGGAGCAGACCGCTTCCCGTGACGGGCGCATGAACCTGGTCAAGCAGCATGAAATGCTGTGCAACAAGGAAGGCGTGCAGATGATCCGTGACGACATCGCCAATGAAGGCGTCACCCATGCGGTCATCATTGCCTGTTCCCGCCGGGCCAAGGTCGAAGCCTTCGACATCAACGATATCGCCATGACTCGCTGCAACATCCGCGAGGGAGTCATCTGGGCCCGCCCGGATACCGACGAAGCGAAGGAAACCACCCAGGAAATGGCGAATGACTACATTCGCATGTCCTGTGGCGAGATCAAGCAGATGAACAAGCCTTCTCCTTCCGGCCAGCAGGGGCGCAACCCCAATGTGCTGGTGGTCGGCGGCGGCGTTACCGGCATGACCGCGGCCCTGGAAGCGGCCGAAGCCGGATACAGCGTGCATCTGGTGGAAAAAACCGGCGCCCTGGGTGGCCATGTGGCCAAACTGCACAAGCGCGTGCCTTTCAAGGCCGCGCCGGTGGGCACGCCCAATTCCCCGGACGCCAATCTGCCCATGCCCGAAGACACCGGCATTGCAGACATGATCAGCGCCGTGGAAGGCAACGACAACATCAAGGTATATCTGAACAGCACCATCACCAAGACCTCTGGCGCGCCCGGGCGTTTCAGCGTGGATATCAGCACCGAATCCGGTGACACCACCACGGAAAACATCGGCTCCATCGTCCAGGCCACGGGTTTCAAGCTCTACGATCCAGAGAACCTGCCCGAGTTCAACTACGCCGGTTCTCCGGACATCGTGACCAATCTGGAGATGGAAGAGCTGGCCAATGCCGCCGGTGACGGCCCCATCAAGCGTCCTTCCGACGGCAAGGAAGTCACTTCCGTGCTGTTCGTGCAGGATGCCGGCCAGAACTCCAGCGACGAAGACCGCCTGCCCTATGACTCCGGCATTGGCGATCTGGTTTCCATCAAGCAGGCGCTGTACTTCAAGCATCACAATGGTGACGGCTGTGATACTACCATCTGTTACAACAACCTGCGCACCCCCGGCGCGCCCGGCGAGGATTTCTACCGCAGCGGCCAGAAGAACGGGGTGATCTTCACCAAGAGCGACGTCAAGGAAATCGTTCCCGGTGACAGCCTCACGGTGAAGATGCACGACAAGATCCTCGACGATGATGCCGAGGTGAAAGTGGATCTGGTGGTACTGGATCTGGGCATGGTGCCCAATTCCGGCCCCGACCCCTATGCCGCCAACGAAGCACTGGAAGGCATGACCGATGAGGAAAGAGCCGAAGAGCTGGAAGCCCAGGAAGCCCATGCGGCCGACGAAACTTCCGTCAAGGTGGAATCCATACTCAACCTGGACTATCGCCAGGGAACGGATCTGCCCCACCTGAAACATGGCTTTACCGACTCACACTTCATCTGCTTCCCCTATGAGACGCGCCGCACCGGCATCTATGCCGCCGGCCCGGTTCGCCGTCCCATGGATATACGGCAGGCCATGGACGACGCCACCGGCGCCGCCATGAAAGCCATCCAGGAAATCGAGAACGCCGCTCAGGGTCGCGCCGCACATCCGCGTGTCGGCGACCTGTCCTATCCAACTTTCCGCAAGGAGGGCTGCACCCAGTGCAAGCGTTGCACCGTGGAATGTCCCTTCGGCGCCATCGACGAGGACGAAGAGCGTTATCCCCAGTACAACGAAGCCCGCTGCCGCCGCTGTGGCACCTGCATGGGTGCCTGCCCGGTACGGGTCATCTCCTTCGAGAACTACTCGGTGAACACCGTGGGCGCCCAGATCAAGGAATGCGACATTCCCGAGGAATGGGACGAGAAACCCCGTATTCTGGTGCTGGCCTGTGAAAACGACGCCTATCCTGCCCTGGATCAGGCCGCCATCTCCGGCGTGGAGATCAGTCCCTGGGCGCGGGTCATCCCCGTGCGCTGCCTGGGTTCCACTAGTCTTTCCTGGGTTACTGATGCCCTGAACAACGGTTATGATGGCATCATCATGATGGGCTGCAAGCGCGGCGACGATTACCAGTGTCACTTCGTACGCGGTTCCGCCATGGCGAATGAGCGCATGGCCAAGGTCGGCGATACCCTGGAGTCCCTCAACCTCGAACCCGAGCGGGTCGTGGTGGAAGAGGTCGCCATCACCGATATCGACCGAGCTCCCCAGCTGATCCAGGATATGGCAGACACCATTGAAAAGATCGGCCTGAGCCCATTCAAGTTCTAAGGAGACTGGCGATGAGTGAACTGAACAAAGCAATGATCGAGCAATATCGCAACAGCTTCCTGAGCGAAGTTGAAGCCAACGTCGAAGAAGGCGAATGGGTGAAGATGTGCATGCAGTGTGGCGTGTGCTCCGGTTCCTGCCCCCTGGGCAAGCACTGGGCGCATCCTCCGCAGGAAATCTTCATGATGATCCGCGCCGGCAAGCGTGACGAGGTACTGACTTCCGATTCCATGTGGATGTGTACTTCCTGCTACAACTGCATCGTGCGCTGTCCGCGGGAACTGCCCATCACCCACATCATGCACGGCCTGGCAACCTACGCAAGGAAACTGGGGCTTGTCCCGCAGAACCAGCCCACGGCCAAGTTTGCGGAGATCTTCTGGAACAACATGATGAAGAAGGGCCGGGTCAACGAGCTGAAGCTGGGTCTGTCCCTGTACTTCAAGGACGGCTTCGGCCCCGGCATCAAGGAAGCCCTGCGCAACAAGGATCTTGGCATGAAGATGATGAAGGCCAAGCGCATGGCCGCCAGCGAGTTTTTCGGCGGGCATGGCGTGAAGGACGTCAGCGGATTGCAGAAAATGATCAAGAAGGCGCAGGAACTGGAAGACGCGCGCATGAAGAAATTCGACTAACCGGAGGCATCCCAAGATGGCTAAAAGAGAATATTCCTACTACCCGGGATGCTCCTCGCAAAAAGGCGCATCCTCATCCAACCTGATGAAGTCCGTGGACACCATGTGCGAGGAGCTGGACATCCAGCTCAACGAAATTCCGGACTGGAACTGCTGCTCCGCATCCATCGGCTACGCCAGTGGCTCCGAGCTGCCGCGTCTGACCCTGTCGGCGCGCAACATCGCCCTGTCCGAAGAGCACAACAAGAACCAGGAAATCGTCGCTACCTGTGCCGCCTGCTGGCTGGCCACCAAGGAAGCCGCCGAGCGTCTGAAGGAAGACGAAACCATGTTCAAGGAGGCCAACACCGCATTGGCCGAAGCCGGGTTGAAGCTGCAAAACACCACCCCGATCAAGCACATGGCCGAAGTCATCATCGAAGACATTGGCCTGGAAGAGATCAAGGCCGGCGTGAAAAAGCCCCTGGAAGGCATCAAGATTGCCGGCTACGTGGGCTGCCAGACCAACCGGCCTTTCGGTATCGCCGGCGAGTCCTTCGAGAACCCCATGTATCTGGACAACCTGGTGGAATCCCTGGGCGCGGATGCCTGCACCAGCTACGAGAAAAAGGTGCAGTGCTGCGGCGGCGCCCTGGCCTTCTCCGAGCCGGAGAAGTCCCAGGAAATGATCAAGGGCATCATCGAAGCGGCCTATGACAACGAAGCGGACATGATCGCCACCCCCTGTCCCTTGTGCCAGGCCAACGTGGAAATCTACCAGGACCAGATCAACGAAAAGTACGACACCAAGTTCAACATCCCCGTGGTGTACTACAGCCAGTTGATCTCCGTGGCCTATGGCCGCTCCGCTTCCGATGCCGCTCTCGACGGTCAGCTGATCAAGGCCAAGAAGCTGGAAGACATCGCGGGAAAATAGCTTTTCCCTGCATGGCACAACAATCCCCGCTGCGGCGGGGATTTTTTTGCTCCGGATAAATATATGGAAACTTGACAGGATGTTGAAAAAGTCCTGCCCTGGACCTTTTCAACATCCTGTTGGTATTCGGGTCAATCAATACATGCGATGACGGAACAGCCAGCCCGCCGCCGCCAGGGACAACAGGCCGATGATGGCCATGGGCCAGTACTGATCCATGAGCAGCGCATAGCCGTCCCCTTCCAGAAATACCCCGCGCACGATCACCAGAAAATAGCGCAAGGGATCCAGAAAGGTAAGCCACTGCACGGCTTCGGGCATGTTGGCGATGGGTGTGGCGAATCCTGACAATATCACTGCCGGCACCAGAAACAGAAAAGCGCCCAGCACCGCCTGCTGCTGGGTAACCGAGATCGCCGAAATCATCAGTCCGATACCAACTGCGGAAAACAGGAACAACAACAAGCCGAGATACAGCGCCCCCAGGCTGCCGCGCAGGGGAATCTCAAACCAGAGCATGGCCACGACGATGATGAAACTGGCTTCAATGACGCCAATCACCAGTCCCGGCAGGGACTTGCCCATGAGAATGGCTGTAGGCCTCAGGGGGGTTACCAGCAACTGGTCGAAGGTGCCCTGCTCTCGCTCCCGGGCCACGGACAAGGCCGTAACCACCAGCGTCACCACCAGGGTAAGCAAGCCCACGATGCCGGGAATGATAAACCAGTGGGAATTCAGGTCTTCGTTATACCAGGCACGCATGCTCAGTTTCACCGGCGGGCCGGTGCTTCCCCGCACCTTACCCAGGTACTGATTGAAATCCAGGACGATGGCACGCATGTAATTCAGCGCAAGCATGGCCGTGTTGGAGTTGCGGCCATCAAGTATGAGCTGCAGGCTGCCGCCGCGTCCCTTGGCCAGATGATCGCTGAATCGCGGCTCGATGCGCAACACCAGTAACACTTTCTTGTTGTCCACCAAAGGCGCTACCTGCGCTTCCTCTTTGATATGCGCAATGATTTCGAAATGAGGAGATCCCTGAATCCGGCTCACCAGTTCACGGGCAGCGCCACCGCCATCCTCATCGAAAATGGCCACGGCAACATGATCCAGGTCGAAACTGGCGGCATAACCAAAGACGATGAGCTGCATGATCGGCGGGCCGATGAGCACGAAACGGCTGCGCGGATCCCGCAGCAACGCAAGAAACTCCTTCACAGCCAGCGCCAGAATATGCCTCAACATCTCAGTCCAGCCTCTTGGGAACCTCTGATTAATTCTGAGCGAAGCAGATTGTGATTCAAAATGTTCCGATACAAGGCGCAAATCGCGCGTAATGCCCCAGGGCACTCTCTCTTGCGCAAGCGCAATTCACCTTGTAGCCCGCTATTGCGAAGATTTGCAACGCAGTAGCGGGACATTTTGGGCGCAAGATGCGAGTTCATGATTTAATCAAAGGTTCCCTTGTATGCCTTGCGCCGCACCACCAGCGTTAGAATCACCAGCAGCACGCCCATGCCGCCCATATTGGCCCAATACACCGGCCACACATCTCCGGCCAGAAACAGACTCTGCAATATGGACACCAGATAACGGGCCGGAACCACATGAGTAACCATTTGAATGGGCGCGGGCATGGAATTGATGTCGAAGATAAAGCCCGAAAGGATAAAAGCCGGCAGGAAGGTCACGATAATGGCCACCTGTCCCGCGACGAACTGATTGCGTGACACAATGGATATGAGCAGACCCAGCGCCAGGGCCACGAGCATGAACAGGGCGCTGGCTCCCAGGAGTGCGAGGAAGGAACCGCGGAACGGCACGTCGAACTGCCAGACCGCCAGGGCCACGGTAAACAGCATGCCCCCCATGCCCAAAAAGAAATAGGGTACGAGTTTCCCCACCAGCATTTCGCGCATGTTCAGGGGCGTAACCATGAGCGCCTCCATGGTGCCCCGCTCCCACTCCCGCGCCACCACCATGGCGGTGAGCAAGGAGCCGGTCAAAGTCATGATGATGGCCACCAGCCCGGGCACCAGATAATGACGGCTGATAAGCGCGGCATTGAACCAGACCCGCTGTTCCATCGCCACCGGAAGCGGCAGGCTACGTCCATGTTGCCGCGCATACTGGCTAAGCCAGGAAAGCCAGGCCCCCTGAATATAACCCTGGGTAATGCGCGCCTGGTTGGCGTCCACCGCGTTCACCCGTATGGCAATGGGAGCATCCAGGCCGGACAGCAGCTGGCTGGAGAAATTGCTGCGCAACCAGATGATACCGTCGATGCGTCGTTCCGCCAGAGCCTGTTGGGCATCCTGAATGCTGTTGAAACGCTTTGGTCTGAAGAAATCCGAGTGATCAAAAGAGGCGCGAAAGCTGGCGGTGTTGCCGTCCGGACTGTCGATGACAAACCCCAGAGGAATATCTTTTGCGTCCAGGGAAACCCCATAACCAAACAGAAACAGCAAGACCACCGGCATGAGAAAGGCGATGGCGATACTCGAAGGATCTCGCAGGATCTGCAGCCACTCCTTGCGGATCATGCCAGCGAGACGCATTCTTTTTCCGGCTTTTGACCTCAATCGTTTCATGCCGCCGTTTCCCTTCCCTGCACCAGGGCAATAAAAGCATCTTCCATGCTGGGGGCGGGATTGTCCGGCGTCCGCGCCCGGGCACGAATCTCATGGGGCGTACCTTCGGCCAGCACAGCGCCTTCCGCCATGATCACCAGCCGGTCACAATAATCCGCTTCTTCCATGAAATGGGTGGTCACCAGCACGGTGACGCCGGCCTCCGCCAGCGCGTTGGTGCGCGCCCAGAACTCGCGCCGGGCCAGGGGATCGACCCCCGAAGTCGGTTCGTCCAGAAACAGGATTTCCGGTTCATGCATGAGCGCTGCGGCAAAAGCCAGCCGCTGTTTGTAACCCAGAGGAAGGGTGCCGGCATTGGTGTCGGCATAGGACGCCAACTCAAACCCATCCAGGGCCCATTCAATTCTTTCCTGCTGGCGGCTGCCCCGCAGTTTGTAGGCGGCAGAGAAAAACCTGAGATTCTGCGCCACGGTAAGATTCGCGTACAGGGAAAACTTCTGCGCCATGTAGCCAATACGCCCGCGGGCCCGGGCAGCCGCCGTGCGCAGGTCGTGACCGGCCACGGACACACGCCCCGAAGACAGGGGCAGCAAACCGCACAGCATGCGAAAAGTGGTGGTCTTGCCTGCGCCATTGGCTCCCAGCAGCCCAAATATTTCTCCACGCCCAACGGAAAAGCTGATGCGCTTCACCGCCACGAAATCACCAAAACGCCGTTCCAGTTTTTCGACTTCTATGGGGTTGCCGGTGCGCTCGGCTGGCGCCAGCTTGTTGATCTCCGGTGTTGCCCGTTGTGCCTCATCGGGATCGGCCAGGCGGTCGACGAAGGCATCTTCAAAACGTGGCGCCGCCGCCTCCAGGCGAAGTCCTTGCACGGTTGGCAGCAGTGTACCGGCCTGGGGCTGATAACCCTGGCTGCTGATGATCCGTACCCGGTCACCATTGATAATGGCGTCATCGATCCCGGGGTGCCGGGCCAGTTCCGCCTGCAGACGCCGGGGACGCAGTCCCTCGGCAGCAACCTCCCAGACCCGGCCCACCATTTCCTCACTGAAGCGGCCGGGAGAAGCCTGCCCCAGCACCTTGCCCTTGTGCAGCAGAATCACCTCGTCGCAGCGCTCCGCTTCATCCAGGTAGGCGGTACTGAGCAGTACGCTCATGCCTTCTTCCTGCACCTGGGTATAGACAATCTCCCACAACTCCCGCCGGGATACCGGGTCAACACCTACTGTAGGTTCATCCAGCAACAACAGCCGGGGCGGGCGCACCAGGGCACAGGCCAATCCCAGTTTCTGTTTCATGCCGCCAGACAACTTGCCCGCCAGACGGGAAGTGAACGGCGCCAGGCGGGTCATTTCCATGAGCCGGGCATATCGCTCCGGGCGGTCGTCTTTCGGTACGCCCTGCAAATCCGCATACAGATCCAGATTTTCCTGTACGCTGAGATCCTCATAGAGTCCAAAGCGCTGGGGCATATATCCAACCGCTGCTTGTACCTCGGCTGGTTGTTGCGCGGCATCCAGCCCCAGCACTTCGATACTTCCCCCATCCATCTTCAACAGGCCGCAACACAGACGCATGAGAGTGGTCTTGCCCGCGCCGTCAGGGCCGATCAGACCTGTAACACTGCCTGGCGCCACCTGAATGCTGACCCCATCCAGCGCACACAGACGCCTCTCTCCACTGCCGAAGCTCTTGTGCACATCGCGCAGAATGAGCGCGGGCTGGCTCATGTCAGGGTTTCTGGCAGTTCGGGATAGCGGCAACATCGGCCTGTAGATCGATCTGCACCGTGGCGGGCATGCCAAGGCGCAGCTCTTCATTGCCGTTACAGGCCATGACCCGCAGCTGGTAGACCAGGCGGGTGCGAAGCTCCGGGGTTTCCACGTTCTTGGGAGTGAATTCCGCCGTGGGTGAAATATAAGCCACCCAACCGGCATATTCCTTGCCGGGATAGCTGTCGCTGAAGATGCTTGCGGGCATGCCCGGTTTCACCTTGCCCAGCAGGGTTTCCGGCAGCCAGGCACGCACCCAGACGGGGTTGGCAAAAGCCAGAGTCAAGGCGGGCTTGAGGGGACTGGCCATGTCTCCCGGCTCAAGAATACGGGTGCGGACAATACCATCCGTGGGCGCACGCAATTCGGTATTGGCCAGGTTCTGCCGGGTCAGTGCAAGATTTGCCTCGGCCGCCTTCAGATCGGCTTGGGCAGCCGCGATATCTTCCTTGCGCGGGCCCGCTTCCAGCAGCTTCAAGGCCGCCTGGGCCGCTTCCACCTGAGCCTGAGCGGCACTGGCGTTGGAACGGGCGGTTTCCACTTCTTCCCGGGACGCAAGTTTTTTCTCAACCAGGCGTTGCAGACGCTGCCACGTGTCCCGCGCCGCCTTGGCCCGGGCCTGGGCCGCGGCCACCTCGGCCTGCGCCTTCTCGATCTCTTCCGGACGGCTGCCCGCCTTCAGCTTGATCAGCTGCTGTCGCTTCGCTTCCACCTGGGCTTGGGCCTGCGCAACCCGGGAACGAAACAGCTCCTGGTGCAGGCGGGCAAGAAGCTGCCCCTTGCGCACATGCTCACCTTCTTCCACCAACACCTCGCCCACATGCTCGGAAGCATTGAAAGTGAGCTGGGCTTCGCGGATGTCCACGTTTCCATACAGGGTAAGCGAGTTGCCCTGCACCTCCTGGGGACGCAGCCTGAACCAGGCCACAGCAGCACCAGCCACCAACAAAACAAGAACCACAGGCAACAACTTTTTCATGGGAACATCCGGGTAGATAAACAAAATGGCATGGCGAAACGCCAGGGCGCCAGTACGGAACGAGAATATTCCCTTCATTATCAATCACCATGGGTGATTGTGGAAGGGATCTATCGATGTCCCGAACAGATACCCCGAGGCCATAAGTTCATGGCTTCAGGGACATGCCTATTATCCCGGTCCCGGACACGGGTGTCCTTGCATCTGATCAAGCCGGATGCCAAAACATCAATCGCAAGGCGCCTGGCAACGCATCTTTTGCCGGCGACACCGATCAATCCACAGCCTTCAGGCTGTAAGCCGCATGACAGGCAACACAGTTGTTCATCAGATCGGCAAGCTGCTGGCGAGTATGATCGGCATCACCAAGTTGATGCGCATCCAGCGCCAGTTCATCAAATTTCCTGTGTGTTGAAAAACCCAGTTTCTTGAATTCCAGGGGCAATTTGCCCATCAGCGCCGGTGGAATGGCTTGCTGGGCGGCCATGCCCACCTGGCGGGCCGCCTCCGCGGCAGTATCCATGTTTTCATGGTTGGCAGCCGAGAGAATATTCTGAACCGCCACCAGAAAAGCGCGCATTTCAGCCAGAACCATATTCCGCTCATCCGTGCTCAGAAGCAGAGCCTGACGACCATCCGGCGCCGGTTCCACACTGCCTACAAGACCAAACTTGTAAACCGCGGCGCCAAGGGCCAGCAACAACAGTAGTAACACCGTCCAGCAAAATTTGCACATATTTGTTTTTCCCGATGGATGATTGAACGGCTATTTTATTCCATGTTCACGGCAAGGGCTCATATCCACTGGGAAAAAAGCATGCGCATTCTGCTGCCAGAACCAGGCAAGGGGAAATTGATCATCTGGCGCAGCATTTCCCACGATTTGGGCATCCCGCTGGCGCGACTGCGGATCATCGTCGAACTGCTGGAGAATCAGGCGGATCCGGAACTGCTGGGCAACATGCAAAAGGATCTAGGAGTCTGTCGGATTTAACGCTGATCGGCTGCAAATCCCTGGAGGGCGATTAACTCAGCTTATCGAATTCGTTAAATAGACTGACTATTCGCCTCATTCGATAAACTGATTTAATTCGCCCCC
>JALSQZ010000022.1 GCA_026985055.1 Sedimenticola sp.
ATGAGCCTGTGCAGCGGCACGTTGCAGCCAGTCCATGGCGTCTTCCTTTTCATAGGGCACCGGATAGCCTTCGTAGTACATCTTGCCAAGTAGATACTGCGCATCGCGATTGTCCTGGTGCGCGGCGCGAACCAGCCAATCCACCGCCCGCTGGGGATTTCTGGCGGCGCCCTCGCCCTCGAACAACGCCTTGCCGACATGATACTGGGCATCCGCATTGCCTGCGGCGGCTGCCTTGCGCCACCATTTCAGCGCCTCGACCGGATCTTTTTTCACGCCTCGACCCGCTGCATAGATTTCACCCAAGCGATACTGTGCGTAAGCGTTACCGCCACGGGCCGCACGACGCAGCCAGTGGAGCGCCTTTGTGGTATCCGGCCGAAGACCATCCCGGCCTTCCAGATAGGCCAGCCCATACAGCAATTGAGCATCCGCATCGCCATGCAATGACTCGCTGCGGATCGATTGCAACTCGCTACCTGGCGGGTTTTCATCCGCTTGCACGATTGCCACCCCCAGCAGAAACAGACAGGAGCACACACCAATGATTTTTTGAATGGTCACAATATCTTCCCTCATTTGACTGATGGCCCGAAGTTTTACTCGTTCTCGGCGGCAACCATGCCAGGCAACACAGCTGACCGGGCCGGGATTCTATCAGGAACCCGGAGTTTTATCCTGACTCCATACCCACGGCTGTTTCACGCTCCCATCAAACCCAGGTGAAAACAAAAGGGTATGCCAGAAGTCTGGATAACGACTGCAACTTGGCCACAAGCCCAGCGCACCAGCAGCAGGCTTTGTGGAGCGCCCCATTTCTGTCCAGCCACAGGGATGTGTAACAACGTCGTGGTTGCCTTCCATGGCGCTGGATTCCGGCGTCCGTGCCGGAATGACGCCGCTTGGTACAAGAGATCATTGAAGATAACCGGCGTATTGGCGGGTGGAAAGCTGGGCTTTTGAATCGGGCTAGCGTGAATTCGCTGTGAATCCATACCCCACACAAAAGAAAAGGTTGAAATCTTCTGCTATATAACTATCAGCCTGGATTTCTCACAGGGTCGCGTAGCGAGGCCGCTCAAGGTGGTGTGATGGCTGGCGTTCGCGA
>JALSQZ010000023.1 GCA_026985055.1 Sedimenticola sp.
TAGCCAAGCGGTAAGGCAGCGGGTTTTGGTCCCGTGATCGCAGGTTCGAATCCTGCCGCCCCAACCACCCACTTCGTGGGCTTTCACCTTTGCTGACCAAGGACGTTCCGGGCCGGCTCTCTCTTCATCCACCAGCGCTTGAGGGTGTGGATTGGCAAGTGCAGGCTTCGTGGGTTTTCACTCTTGCTGACCAAGGGCGTTCCGGGCCGGCTCTTTCTTCATCCACCAGCGCTTGAGGGCGTGGATTGGCAAGTGCAGGCTTCGCCTGTCTTACCGTGAACGGTTTCCGGAGCGCGTGGATATTCTGCGCAAGCGGCTCCATTCCCGCAGTGCCTTTGCCAACCATGCAGGAATGTTCAGATCCCTGGGAAGCGATCCTGCCAGGGGCAGAGACCTGTGCAATCCTGCTGGGCTTTTGACAGCTTCTTCATCAACGCTTTGCCGCTCAAGGTGGTTTCAATGAGGAATGTCTTGTGCTGCCGGCAGTATTCATCAAGCAGCCGGAGTGCCGCGCGTCCCGCGGCAATCGGGGCGAGCCCACGACTGACGGCAATCTTGTCGGGGTCTATGACAGGCAGGGAAGGATCGCGACGCCTGTTGGTCAATGTTGACTTGCCAGCACCATTACAGCCGGCAACAACGATGATGCGGGGGCGCATGCAACAGCATCCTGGAAGTGCAAATCAGCAGCCTTGGCGCTCCTTGCCGGATTCGGGCACGGCAAACGCATTATTCCCGCTCTCGTCATCTGGCTTCGCACCTGGCTCCTCCTGCCGCCTAGCATGTGCACCCACTCGTTCATGGGCAAGGTGTCGTGCCTTCCTTATGTCCTTGCGCACCCCTTCAAGGTCGAAGAGGTCATCATCGACACTGCGCCGGGAGGATTTTCTCCATTTCTCTTGCTGAAGCCTTTGCAACAAGAACAACGTATAGCTCCTCTTCTTGCCATTCTGATGATGAAGGCGGATGCGCCATCCTAGAGACGCTTTTCCTTGTGCGTCAAGCCTCAATCCCCCAGGAAGCTGCGCAGCTTGCGGGAGCGGGAGGGGTGCTTGAGCTTGCGCAGGGCCTTGGCCTCGATCTGGCGGATGCGCTCGCGCGTGCCGT
>JALSQZ010000024.1 GCA_026985055.1 Sedimenticola sp.
GAGAAGTCCATCGCCATCTACGAGCGCGGCGAGGCGCTCAAGAAGCGCTGCGAGGCGCTGTTGAGGCAAGCCGAGGCGCGCATCGAAAAGATCACCCTGGACAAGGACGGCAAGCCCACAGGCAGCGAGCCGCTGGACGTGGAGGATCAGAGTCCGGGCACATGAATTTGCATGGCATTTGCGAGATTCATGGGGCCAGAGGGAAGAGTCCGCAAATGCAGCGGGTCGGCTTTCAGTAAGGGCAGTCACAAATAGAACAGTTTGGCGAAAAATCGCAATTGGCGCTTCTCTTGGCCAATACATCAAAAGGCAATGAAGCAACAAAAGGTTATGGGATGCATCATTTGATTATCCAGAACATCCCTCTTCAATATATCCGGAAGATGTCCTGATGGGTGCCGGTGCGGCGCAAAACGATCATGCGACCGTCGTCAAGCACCTCATAAATGAGCAGCCAGTCCGGTCCGATATGGGCATCCATGCACTGTTGAAAATCCCCCCGCAAGGGATGGGGGCGGTATTTGTCCGGCAAACATCCCGTTTTCTGGAGGATGTCCAGCGTCTCTTTCAGTTTTGAAAGATCGTGACCGCGCTTCTTCATCCTTCGCACATCGCGCCGGAAGCGGGCGGTGGGACGCAGCTCCCGGTTTTGCACGTCAGCCCGCCTTGTTCAGGATATCATCCAGCAATGCTCCGGCATCATCATATCCGGGAAGATTGTGCGGGTCTTCATTCAGGGCCGCTCTGGTTTCGTCATTGGGGATGCGCAGGGGAAAAGGCACGCCCTTGTGCAACGCCACCTGCTTCAGAAAAATGGTTATGGCCTCGCTGGTGCTCAGGCCCAGACGGCTGAGGATTTCCTCCGCCTCGGTCTTGACATCCGGCTCCAGCCGAACACTGAGATATGCCGTCTTGGCCATGACTTCATCCTTCCTTGCCTGCCTTGATCAGGATGTAACACGAATGTGTTACGCTGACAAGCCTTGCGGCCATGCCTATCTCCTCACACGTGCTGGCCGCCGTTGATGTGCAGCTCCGCGCCGGTGACATAGGAGGAGGCCTCGGTGCACAGGAAGTAGATGGCCTTGGCCACCTCCTCCGGCT
>JALSQZ010000025.1 GCA_026985055.1 Sedimenticola sp.
GGGATGAAGCATGAATCCTGCAGATGCCGTTCAAATTTATGGGCCCTGACCCTGGTGCGGCATGAAGAAATGGGCATGCTCACTCTGTCTCGCCGTCCAGGCAATGCCTGGCATGCATGAACAGGAGATGTTCCACAATTGTGCGCAGCTCATCCCGGTCTCCCGCTGGCGGGTTGCGCCATTGCGCGGAAACCATGGCTTGCAGCTTTTCGAAATCATCCCGTGCATCATCACTCTTGCAGCCTTCCATCCTGAGGGGCGGATGGGTGGGCAGCGTCATTCCCTCAACGGTTGCCGTGTGCGCGAACAGGATGTCCCCCTTTTGCGTTCCTTGCGGCAATTCCGCCGCGGGAATGCGCAATTTGCGCTGATCGAGCATGTCCTCCATGATGAAAATGCCCGAATCTTTCCGGCCTGCTTTCAGAAAGCGGAAAATCGTCCGGATGCAGGATAGAACATGGGCGCGCATGATCTTGCTGCCTTCTCCCATTTCCTGCAGATATTCCTCTGCCAGAATGGATGCGGGCAGGGCCGCCCCCTTGCGGCTGTCAATGCCAGCCAGAGCGGATTGTTGGGGCTTCCAGCGGTAGAGAGCCCAGGGCAGGAAAAGCGCCTCGAACCGCCCATCTTGCAATTCCGCCAGACCGGGATAGCATTGACGCGCCACCTGGAAGAAGATTTCGCCATATCTTTGGCGGGCATGAGCCAGAAGCTCTTCCATGGCCTGGCGTCTGATCCGTCTCGAGATGTCATATTGATCTTTCAACGCACTCGTCCTTCGTAAAGTTGAGGCTCCTCTACGGCATGCGCCTGCGTCATGCAAGGCAAAAAATGTTCCAATTCCATGTTTTTTCTCTCGGATCCAATGACAAATATGTTACTATGGTAAATATCAATATTTAAATTCAGAAATCATCATGTAATATTCATTATTATATCCATAACAAATGCAAAACTTGCAACTATCTAAAATAGCAACCTGAGGTATTAATATATGATGCATTTCGCAAGGAAAATCCTGCGTTTTTTCCCGTTGTTTCCGCCGTCGCGGTAGCTTCCCGCTCCGGACGGCAAGCCGGATCTGGCGCGCTGGGGCAGG
>JALSQZ010000026.1 GCA_026985055.1 Sedimenticola sp.
TGTTCGGCGTGCTGTCCCTTCAGGCCCCGCGCTGGGTTTCCTGGGCCCTGGGCGATCTGAGCGTGAAGCTGCTCATGGCGCTGGTGCTGCTGGCCCCTTATGGCGCCTTGCGCAAAATCCTGGCAAGACTTCTGCAAGCTCCTCCAACCCCGGCATGACCGCAAGGCGCCACGGGGTTGGCCAGATGAGAGAAACACTTTCTTGCTGGAAAAGCCTCTTGACGAACAGACGATCTGTCCCGATAACGAATGCCTGTTGAGCCCCTGTGGCGGAATTGGTAGACGCAGCAGACTCAAAATCTGCCGGCCGCAAGGCCGTGCCCGTTCGAGTCGGGCCAGGGGCACCATCAGCTGTTTGCGACAGCTCCCGCGCATCCATCATTCCTTGTCCGCTGGCTCTGTGTTATGGTCTGTAAAATTGACCACAAACAGGGAGGTTGTCATGTTTTCACTGGCCCGGAGATCCTTCATCGCATTGGTGGCGGCAACAGTTGTCAGCGGCCTGAGCGCCTTGTCCGGCCCGGCTTCGGCATCTGAAAAAATTGTCGTGGGCGCATTGCGGTTCACGTCTCATTCGCCAAGTTTCATTGCTTATGAGCGCGGCTATTTCAAGGATGCCGGACTGGATGTTGAATTCAAGTTCTTCCAGGCAGCCCAACCCATGGCCGTAGCCATTGCATCTGGCGATGTGGATCTGGGCGTCACGGCAGTGACTGCGGGCCTGTTCTCCCTGGCACAGAAGGGCGCGGCCAAGATCATCGGCGGGGCTTTGCATGAAGATCCCAAGATCGATGGCTCGGCCATCCTGGCTTCCACGAAGGCATATGCGGCGGGCTTGAAAACTCCGGCGGACATCAAGGGCCACAGCTTTGCGATTACCCAGGCAGGTTCATCCTTTCATTACATGCTTTCCCGGGTGGCGAAAAAGGAAGGGTTCTCCACCAAGGACGTGCACCTGGTTCCATTGCACAAGGTTGGGGCCATCATCGGAGCGCTGAAATCCGGCCAAGTGGATTCATGGATCATCGTGCCGCACATTGCCAAGGCCCTCGATGGCGCGAAAAAGGCCAGGATTATCGGCTGGGTTAACAGATATGCG
>JALSQZ010000027.1 GCA_026985055.1 Sedimenticola sp.
AGGATGCGTCGTCTTGTTCTCAGGCGTACCCTTTCAGGCCATATGTCTGTGGTCACAAAAACCGGCCGATGAGCGGATAGCGCCAGGCCAGGCCGGACATGGCTTTGGTCAGGCCCAGCAGACCAGGTACCAGAAACGGCAGAATCACCAGCAGGGTATATACCTCCAGAGCTACCAGACTGTGGATGCTGATCAGCTTGTCCATGCTGGTGTAGCCGCCGGCGATGCCAGCGATCACATTGATGAGGATGAACAGGGCAGTGCTGATCAAGGCGGCGATCCAGGGCTGAATGATATGCGAACGCAGGAACAGGCTGGGGTTGTTGCGATTGCGGAAATAGATGATGCCCAATGCCAGCAGGGGCAGGAACGGGAACAGCAGATTCAGCATATACAGCGCCTCGGCGGTGATGGCCAGACCCTGTTTTTCGGGTGTGCGTTGTTCTTCCATAATGATTACCTGGGTAAGCTGATGTTGATGACTTCCATGAGTGCGCCGCGGGTTTCCAGATCATCGGTAAGAGGCTCCGCCATGGCCGCCAGGCAGGCATCGCTGTTGTTCATGCCGCTTCTGATCAGACGCGCTGCATAGATCAGAAGGCGCGTGGAAGCGGCTTCTTCCAGATCGTGATCCTTGAGTACGCGCAATGCATTGCCCAGTTTTACCAGCGCCTTGGCGGTTTTTTCATCCACGCCGCTTTCGCGCCGGATGATCTCTTCTTCCAGTTCCGGGGCGGGAAAGTCGAATGTCATGCCCACGAAACGCTGTCGTGTCGAAGGCTTCATGCCCTTGAGGATGTTCTGGTAGCCGGGATTGTAGGAAACCACCAGCATGAACTCCGGTGGCGCCTTGAGGGTTTCCCCGGTGCGTTCGATGGGCAGGATGCGCCGGTCGTCGGTGAGGGGATGAATAACCACGGTGGTATCCTTGCGTGCTTCCACTACTTCATCCAGGTAGCAGATCGCGCCTTCCCGTACCGCACGGGTCAGGGGGCCGTCCACCCAGAAGGTGCCCTGCTCGCCGATCAGATGCCGTCCAACCAGATCGGCCGCGGTAAGATCGTCATGGCAGGAGACCGTGTACAGTGGGCGTCCCAGTTTGGCCGCCATGTGTTCGATGAAACGGGTTTTGCCGCAGCCCGTGGGGCCCTTGATCATTACTGGAAGCTGGTTGTTCCAGGCATGTTGGAACAGCTCGGTTTCATTTCCCTGGGACAGGTAAAACGGAATCTGTTGCTGATTCAAATCTTTTCTCCGTGGTTCAAGCGTTCAGACTGAAGGCATAGCTGACCAGGCAGCCAACCAGAATCAGCCAGAGTGTAACAGTCCAGCGCCAGAAGCCGGCGACTTGTTTCAGGCCCATGAAATAGTCTCCGATGAGCTGCCCCTTGATCAGGGCAAAGCCAAGAACCATCAGGGATATCTGCATGCCGGAAAAACCCTTGGTGCCGATGAACCAGGTTGTGACCGTCAGGGCCAGCAACAACAGGTATATGATCGTGCAGGGGCGAATGAATTTCTTGTCTTCCATGTACATTACCTCATCACGTAAACCAGCGGGAAAAGGATCATCCATACCAGATCCACCATATGCCAATAGGAGGCGCCGGTTTCCACGCCAGTGTGTTCCGCGGCGCTGTAGCCGCCGGTGCGGGCTTTGAGGGCGACCGCCAGGAGAATGATCATGCCCAGGATTACATGCAGGAAATGAAAAAAGGTCAGGGACAGGTAGAACATGTAGAAGGTGTTGGTGTTCAGATTGATCCCCAGGGAGAAATGATGATGGTATTCATAGCCTTTCACCACGAGGAACACCAGGCCCATGAACAAGGCGGCCAACAACCAGTGAAAGCAGCGTTTGCTGTTGTCATCGCGAATGGCGGCCACGGCCCGTACCACGAAGTAGCTGGAGGTGATCAACGCCACGGTGTTGATTAGAGCAGCGTTGCGATCCAGCGTCAGTTGAAATTCATTGAACAGCTCGATGTTGTTGGCGCGGGTGAAGGCATATGCGGCAAAGAATACGCCAAACACCAGCAGTTCCGCCATGATGAAGAACCAGATGACGAGATCACCAGGCGGCCATTTGTTCTTTTCCATGATTGTTTCCCGGTTTTCGCAAGTGCAGAACTGAACAAGGCGGATGATACACATCCGCCTCGTTCAACAACATGTCAAATCGCAAGGAAGGTGAAAAAACCTCCCCTGCGACAGATCTTACTTGGCCAGTTCCACAGTGGCCTCCGGCTCATTCTTGCCGACAAAGAAGCTGGCAATGTAGAGCCCCAGTCCCAGGAGGAAGACGAAACCGGTGATTTCACGCAGCCAGTAGAACAGGGCGATCTTGTCCTGCACCACCATGAACGGCATGGGGTTGTCGCTGAAACGCTGCAGGTAGACCTGCAGGATACCCGCGCCGGTGAGGAACAGGGTGATGAAGACGATGGAGATGGTCATCAGCCAGAAAGACCACATTTCCATGCTTTGGGCCCGAGCGCTGTTGCAGGCTTCGCGACCGCGCATCATCGGCATGGAGTAGGAGATCATGGCAAGGACGATCATCACATAGGCGCCATAGAAGGCCATATGACCATGAGCAGCCGTAATCTGGGTGCCGTGGGTGTAGTAGTTCACCGGAGCCAGAGTATGCAGGAAGCCCCAAACGCCAGCGCCGAGGAAGGCCATTACCGCAGTACCCAGAGCCCAGAGTACAGCAGCCTTGTTGGGATGATTGCGGCGCCGCTTGTTCACCATGTTGAATGCATACACGGTCATCATGAAGAACGGGATCGGTTCCATGGCGGAGAAGATGGAGCCCCACCACTGCCAGAACTCGGGAGTACCTATCCAATAGTAATGATGCCCCGTGCCGACGATGCCGGTGATCAGGGTCATGGCGATGATGATGTACAGCCACTTTTCGATCACCTCGCGATCCACGCCGGTGGTCTTGATCAGGATGAAGGCCAGGATGGCGCCGAGGATCAGTTCCCATACGCCTTCCACCCACAGATGTACTACCCACCACCAGTAGTATTTGTCCATTACCAGGTTCACGGGGTTGAAGAAAGAGAACAGGAAGAATACCGCCAGACCGGTCAGACCCATGAGCAACACCAGGTTTACAACCGTCTTGCGCCCCTTGAGGATGGTCATGCCGATGTTGAACAGGAAGGCCAGGGCCACGATGACGATACCGATCTTGGTGATGGTCGGTTGTTCCAGGAATTCGCGGCCCATGGTGGGCAGCAGATCGTTCATGGTCAGCTCGGCGAGGGTGGCGTAGGGAACCAGCAGATAGCCAAGAATGGTTGCCGCGCCCGCAGCGAGGAAGATCCAGAACATGAGCTTGGCCAGCCAGGGAGCGAAAAGTTCGGTTTCCGCTTCTTCAGGCACCAGATAATAGGCGGCGCCCATGAAACCAAACAACAGCCATACGATGAGCAGGTTGGTGTGGACCATGCGGGCCACATTGAAGGGGATTTCTGGGAACAGGAAGTCTCCCATCACATACTGTGCGCCCAGGATCAGGCCGAACAGTATCTGTCCCACGAACAGTCCGATTGCCGCGGTAAAATACAGCTTGGCAACCTTTTGAGATTCATATTTCATGATATTTTCTCCTTGCAGATCCGGGTTGCATCAGCCTTGGTTGGTAGGTGGCCAATTGGCGGTATTGATGCCGGAAACATACTTCAGGAATTCGGCGATGGCGGTCAGTTCCTCGTCGCTCAGGTTGAACTGAGGCATGGAGCGGCGACCGGGGATACCCTCCTTGGGACGGCTGGAAATGAAGGCCTTGATGGCGTCGGTGCTGCCGAAACGCTTGTATACATTGCCCAGTTCAGGGGCAAAATACGCGCCCTCGCCCAGCAGGGTGTGACAGCCGATGCAGTCATTGTCTTCCCACACCTTCTTGCCCAGCGCTACCGTGTCATTGATTGCCTGACGGTTGTCGCGGTCAGGCCATGCCGAGTGTGTCTGAAAAGTCAGGGCCAGGAACAACAGAAAGAAGAACACGGTTCCTCCGTAGAAAATATTCCTCGCCATGGCTTTGGTAAATGCCTGTGCCATAAGAGTCGTCTCCCTTGATAATTTAGGTACTGCTAATGTGCCTAGGGCATAAAAAAAGCGCTTTGACCCAGGTCAATTGTTATAATGATGGATGTCAATTACAGGACGATAAAGGGGTTTTTTGGGGAAGAGTGGAAGCGGGGGGCCTGTCTCCCGATCCGTGTTTTTTCCCGGGACAGGGAAGAAGCCCCGGTTACTTAACAGGATGTTGAAAAAGTCCTTCCCTGGACTTTTTCAACCCCGGAACCGGAAAATGCGATTTCCCGGTTCCTTCATTTTCAATGGCTTACAGCCACTGAAAATGGCGGTATATCCCTATACCGCTCACAGGCTGTCGAAAAACTGTGTTTTTCAACGGCCTGTTAATCAACCGAAACTATGCTAAGGTGAAACGGTCTTGCGCGATTTTTTGAAAAACAACCTTATTTTTCACAGGCTTACGGACGATCAGTTCGAGCGTGTGCTAAGTCGGGCGAAAATGATCACCCTGTCTGACGGCGATGCACTGTTTCAGCAGGGGGATGATTTCAGTCGCTTCTATCTTGTGGTTCGGGGGCATATCAAGTTGTTTCGTCTGGCGCCGGACGGTAACGAGAAGGTCATCGAACTGGTGGATGCCGGGCATACCTTTGCCGAAGCCCTGATGTTTCTGGAACAACCCCGCTATCCGGTGGGCGCCATTGCCCTGGGGGAAACCGATGTCATCAGCATCGATGCGCCCCATTTTCAGGAGATCCTCAAAGGCTCCGTGGATCTGTGCATGGCGCTGCTGGGGGACATGAGCTTCCGTCTGCGTGCCTTGATTCGCGAGATCGATGATCTCAGTCTGCACAGCGCTACCTGTCGGGTGGCGGCCTTCATTCTGGCGCGCGCCCCGGCGCACCGGGATGATTTCGAGCTGGACATCCCCAAGCACGTCATCGCTTCGCGCATATCGGTAAAGCCGGAAACCTTTTCCAGAATCATCAAGAGCTTGAAATCACGCAATATTCTTGAGATCAAGGGAAGCAAGGTACATCTCCTGGACAGGGATGCCCTGGAAGAGGCTGCGGATGTCTGCGCCCTTCCCGTGGAAGCCAGCTGAGGTCATGGCAGACCGGCAGGATTCCGGTCTGCCTAACCCGCATATTTCACCAGAACGCGCAAAATGTGGGTTTTTTTACTCTGAATTACAGTATGTTGCGTGACGATTATGCTGGATACAGTTCGTACCTGTCATGCTATCCGGTTTTTCCCGGGATCTTTTCACCCAGCTTGCCCGAAC
>JALSQZ010000028.1 GCA_026985055.1 Sedimenticola sp.
CTCAAGTCACTTGCCCGGGCCGAGTTGCTGGAAGTGCTTCATTTTGCCTTGCAGGATGAGGAGAGAGGTCTGGGAAAGGAGCAATTGCAAATAGCAGATGATGACCTGCAAAGCATCGCCCAGGCGGCGGACGGCGACGCCCGCCGGGCATTGAATCTTCTGGAGAGTGCGGCAGGCCTGGCGGAGGACGGCAAGATTTCCCATGCAGTTATCACCGAAGTTTGTGCCGGTCAGCTTAGACGCTTCGACAAGGGCGGTGAGGTGTTCTACGACCAGATTTCCGCACTGCACAAGTCTGTACGGGGATCTTCCCCCGATGGGGCCCTGTACTGGCTGTGTCGCATGCTCGACGGCGGTTGTGACCCCTTGTACATTGCCCGGCGCGTGGTACGCATGGCTTCGGAAGACATCGGCAATGCCGATCCCCGCGCACTGGAACTGGCCCTGAACGCCTGGCAGGTGCAGGAGCGTCTGGGCAGCCCGGAAGGTGAGTTGGCCATCGCCCAGGCGGTGGTCTACATGGCCAGTGCCGCCAAGAGCAATGCCGTGTACATGGCTTACAAGGCAGCCATGCGTGATGCCAGGGAAACCGGCTCTCTGGAAGTACCCATCCATCTGCGTAACGCCCCCACCAGGCTGATGAAGGAACTGGGCTATGGCAAGGCTTATCGCTATGCCCATGACGAGCCGGAAGCCTATGCGGCAGATGAGCAGTATCTTCCCGATGAATTGCAGGATACCCGGTATTACCAGCCAGTTGACCGGGGACTGGAAATTCGCATCCGTGAAAAACTGGCGCACTTGCGGGAACTGGATGAAGCCGCAGCCAATGAAGGTGTAGAATAAGCCTTTTGCCAATCACCGGGATCCAAGATGCAAGCACTGGCCATTGCCGCTGGAGGCGCTTTAGGTGCGTTGATGCGCTACTGGCTGTCTACAGCCACCTATGCCTGGCTGGGACGGGGGTTTCCCTGGGGAACGCTGGCGGTCAATGTGCTCGGTTCCTTTGTCATGGGTGTACTCTACATCCTGTTGCTGGATCGCCTGACCAGCGGGCCGGAAGTGCGTGCCTTTCTGCTCATCGGTTTTCTGGGT
>JALSQZ010000029.1 GCA_026985055.1 Sedimenticola sp.
GCCTGGTTTTCATCATGGATCAGCCAGGCCTTCTGCAACGGATGCTGCTCATCGGCTGCTTCGGAAAACACCTGTGAAAACTGCTCTTCCACCAACTGCCGATGGCCATTCAGGGCCTGCAGAAATTCTGCCCAGGAAGCATGCCTCATGCTTTGCGCCACACGCGCCTGCCCCTCCTCGTCCGCAGGCAACAGATGGGTTTGTTCATCCTTCCAGGCCTGTAGCCGGTTCTCGGTCAGCCGCAGAAATTCGTAGGCCCGGGAAAGGCTGGTCACTACACCTTCTTCCATAAGCTGCTTTTGTTGCAACTGCTGCAATACCCGCAGAATGGGACGGATCTGCAAATCCCTGTCCCGACCGCCATAGACCAGCTGAAAGGCCTGGCCGATAAACTCGATTTCCCGAATCCCGCCCTGACCGAGCTTGATGTTGGCATCCATGCCGCGGTGATGCATTTCCGCCTGAATGCGGCGCTTCATGTCCCGAATGGCATCGATGGAGCCGAAGTCGATATAGCGCCGGTACACGAAGGGTCGCAGGATGCCCAACAGCTGCTCCCTGTACACCGCTTCGCCGGTTATCGCCCGCGCCTTGATCATGGCGTAGCGTTCCCACTCTCTGGCCTGGGAGGCATAGTAGGTTTCCATGGCATTGAAGCTCAGGGCCAGGGGACCCGCTTCACCGAAGGGACGCAGGCGCATGTCCACCCGGAACACGAAGCCGTCTTCCGTCTGCTTGCCCAGGGCATTGATCAGCTGCCGCCCCACCCGGGTGAAGAACTGCTCGTTGCTCAGGGGACGTGGGGCGTCGGTTTCACCATGGGCGGGAAAGGTAAAGATCAGGTCGATATCCGATGACAGATTCAGCTCCCTGGCCCCCAGCTTGCCCATGCCAAGTACCACCATGGCCTGCTCCTGGCCTTCGGCATCCCGGGGCACGCCCCACTGCTGCACCGCCCAGGCCATCAATCGGTCCAGGCTTTGACGGATACAGATATCCGCCAGTTCTGAAAGATCTTCCAGGGTTTCTGCCAGCGGCGCCTTGTGCGTGATGTCCCGCCAGATGATACGCAGCATCTGGCGCCGACGAAACT
>JALSQZ010000030.1 GCA_026985055.1 Sedimenticola sp.
AGACCTCCAATTGGATTCATGATGGCCATGATTGCCACATGGGAAGCGCCCGAAAGGTCTTCACCGCGCCGCATGTTGCCGGGCAGCAATTTTTTCTTTTCCACGATTCAGCAAAAGTAATTTTTTCTCGAAAGAATATCCAATATCATATATAAGAATATTCGCATGAACACAGGGGGAAGTGCGAATCCCTGTTTTGCGGATGAGTTGCAAAGGCATCCGGTCATGGCGCATGATGGCGCGCAGCGCCACCAGGCTGGCATGGCTTGATGGTCTGAGCGTATCTGACAAGCTGCAATGATATTGTCACAATAATGAGTTGCATAGGCGTTAAGATAAGAAGGCATGTCAGTCACGGCTCCCGGGATGATGCCTCATGGAAAACCGCAACACGGAACATGAAAAAATGGCGACACTCAGCAGAACATTAGCAGCCGGCATGGCCCAGCAGATCGGCGATGTGCTGGAAAACACCGCGCGAAGAGATGCGATATCCGTACGTGACTTGATCCCCCAGGCCCGCCGCGCCAGTGAAATCCTCAAGGCCATGGCCCATGAGGGCCGCTTGATCATCCTGTGCACCCTTTTCGAGGGCGACAAATCCGTTTCCGAACTGGAATCCATCCTGGAGCTGCGCCAGCCGGCGGTCTCGCAGCAGCTTGCCCGCCTGCGTGGCGACAAGCTGGTTACAACCCGGCGGGAAGGCAAGCTGATCTATTATTCCATAGCGGACGAGGATGTCCGCGCCATCATTGCTTTTCTGTGCCAACTGTTCAAGAATAAGGGCGCCAGCACCGCCCACTGAACGGACAAGGCCCGCATCTTCAACGACGATGGCCCTGCCCGGCTGCACCGGGCGGGGCCAGTTTCATGTGGGGGAGAGACAGCGCGGGGTCGATGCGTGACGGATTCACAGCTTGAGCTGGTTATTACATTATTGGGATTTCTGGGAGGCGCAGCCATAGGTTTTGCCGCCCGCAAGGCACATTTTTGCACCCTGGGGGCCATCGAAGAATGTTATTATGGCTCAGAGCGCTCGCGCCTGCGCATGTGGCTTTTAGCCATCGGCGTGGCCGTGGCCCTGACGCCACT
>JALSQZ010000031.1 GCA_026985055.1 Sedimenticola sp.
GAGAAGAAAGGTATCCCAGATGGCAATCGTAACCCCGATGACGGTGCTCGCCCCCGCCCAGGAAGCCGAGCGCATGGTTCACAAGACGCACAGCATCCGCGCGGATCGCCGGAAATACCTGGCCAGGGCTTTCCGCTCCGGGGATGATAGAAAACTCCGCAAGGCGCTGAACAGCTTCTTCACGGATACACAGGTGAAAATGTCGGCCCTGCACAAGGCGGGGGAACGACAGCCGAACATTGAAGGCTGGCACTATGCCGCCAAATCGCTCGACCCGCGCACCCCCTTCCCCGAGCCGGTGAACTGGTGGCCGGAACCGAAGGCCAGGGGCGGCTACCGGATCGTGTGCGATCTGCCGCGCCCGTTGAAAGCCACCCATTACATGATTGCCGATGCGCTTTATGCGCAGATGGAAATCCCCCCATTCATCTTTGACCTGCGCGGCCGGGGCCGGAACAAGGCCGTGCTCGGCCTGTTTGAAAAGCTGAATGCCGGGTTCAACAGCTACCGCGTGTTTGACGTGAAAGACTGCTTTCAGAACGTCAATCCCGAGGTCATCCACAAACTGCCACTACCAAGGAGGATCATAGAAAATGCCCTGATAATCGAGAACCTGTCGTTGCAACGGGTTGCAAAACAGAATGCAACTGAGCCGGGAGATATTCTTTCAGATACTCCTGTTATTGAGAGCATTGAGAGCGGGCCAGCCGGACTTATGCAGGGTTCCCCGGCCTCCAATGTCATCCTTGCCTGGCTGCTGCGAGAAGCGCCATGCCCGGACAGTGAAGACTGGTTGTTGTTCGTCTACGCGGATGACCTGATCGTGGTGGCCAGGCAGGATGGCATCTTGGACCGGGTAGAACAGATGCTGGTTGATTTTTTCGAGTGTCCCAAGCTCGGCCCGCTTCCTCTCAGAAAAAAAGCCGCCGGAACCGGTGGCCCGTTCGACTACCTTGGCTGCGAGTTTCGCCAGTGCAGCATCAGCGGCGAGTGGGAGCTTGATCTGTCGCAAAAGAACTGGGACAAGCTGGCCCGCAATCGCCATGCCGAGGTTTTGAAATACAAGCTGGAAAACCCGCACGGGATTTATG
>JALSQZ010000032.1 GCA_026985055.1 Sedimenticola sp.
AATACCTTGAAGGTATTGGCAAGGGCGAAAAGGCTCCGGGATGAAGCATGAATCCTGCAGATGCCGTTCAAATTTATGGATCCTGACCCTAGGGCATAAGCCCATAAACCAAAACCTGTCAGCCGGTGGAAAATGCCTGGGATCTGCCCAGCGGCACCATCCGCACCCTAACAGATACGAATTTCACGCCACCTTGAAGGCCCTCATGCGGCTGCGCAGGGAGCATGATGAGGCGGACCCCATGGGAAGGGAACCATGCGGATCTAGGTGAAGCGCCTGTACCCTGACCCGATGGCACCAGAAGACAAGCCGGCAAGCCTGTTTCATGAGCGTTTCCGAATGTGTTGCTAATGAATTGCAATGCCTTTCCTTCCACGATAGGCTGGCTGGGCATGTCAAGACAGTCTCAGGGAGGAAACAACATGCTCAACAGGCGCATTTTCATGTCTCTTGCCGGAGCACTCGCGGGCCTTGGTGCGGCATCGGGCGCGGCCAGACGGGCCCGCGCCTCGGCCACGCAGGAGATGGCTGGCGGCATGGACAAGAGCAAGAAGCACCATGTCGTCTATCATCTCTCGGAGCCGGGGAAGGCCAATTTCGTGCTCAACAACATCCGCAATCATGTCAAGGGCGTGGGCGGGCCGCAGAACGTGGAGATCGTTCTGGTGGTTCACGGGCCGGGCCTGAAGGCCTTCAACATGATCAGCGGCAATCAGAAGGCGCTCGGCAAACTGGCGAAACTGCAAAAGGAAGCCGGGATTGCCTTTCGCGCCTGCGGCAACACCATGAAGGCGCTGAAGGTCAGCCTGAACGATCTGCCGCCCGGAACGGCGCGCATTTCACAAGGCGGCGTGGTGCACATCATGGAACTGCAAGAGGCCGGCTATACCTATATCCGCCCTTGATCCGGAACATTTTGGGGTTTCTATTAACTGTCTGAAGACCATCCTCATCCCCTGCCAACCACCCGTAGTATCCCATGATTGGGGTGGCTGGCAGGGGGTGAGGATGGATGCGCAAGCGTCTTTATGGGTCTACGCCATAGAGATTCCCACTTGGCCCGAAGAAAAACCGCGTTCGGAGATGA
>JALSQZ010000033.1 GCA_026985055.1 Sedimenticola sp.
ATTCCGCCAGGGAATGGCGGAATCCAGTGCCATGGAAGGCAAACCACGCCGGTGGGCCACATCCCTGTGACTGGATCCCCGCCCCGCGGGGATGACGGCGTTGCAGCGATAACCTGCGGCAAGCACGAATCAACGCCGCCGAGGTTTACGCACGCCCCCGATGCTTATCCACGCCCTCGTCATTCCGGCAGGATGCCGGAATCCAGTGCCATGGAAGGCTTCCATCTTAGGTAATTCACACCCTGGATCCCCACATCCGACGGGATAACAAACCACTAACGTTGCGTGGTGACATCCCCCCGTCCGATGATCCAGTCCCCCAACAAGAGCACATCCATCTATGACTTGAACCGGCTACATGGCGCCCCAAGCCCCCAGTTGGGCTGACATGGGTCATTCGGGGTGGTTTGTACGGAAAACGGTGGAGGTTTCCGGAGTTGCCGTGCTGTGGAAATCTTCCAGTATCTCCAGCATATGGCCAGCCAGTCTCGATCGTTCGTACTTTGGTGCGGTCGTGGCGCAGTTTTCCTTTATTTGCTGGTAGAGTTGCCGGTCGCGATACAGACGCTCGAGTTTTTCAACCAGTTGATCGGCATTCTCCGGTTCAAAGGTCAGGCCCACGCCATTGTCTTCAACAATCCTGGCTGACTCCCCTTCCACACCGTGCAAAACAGGGATGCCCATAGCCATGCATTCGAACAACTTGGAAGGGATCACCGTTGTAAACGTGGGCTCTTTCTTCAAGTGAATGATCGAAACATCCAGCAGCGACCAGTAACGGCTCACCTCTTCCCTCGATACCGAATCGATGAAGATCACATTATCAAGCCGCATCTTCTTCGCCTTGTCCACCAGCGCCTGCCGGTTGGCGCCATGCCCAAGAAACAGAAACCTGAAGCGGTCTCCATCATCACTGCGCCGGATCCTGTCAGCCGCCTCAAGCACTGTTTCCAACGCGTGCGCCATGCCATGTGTACCGATATATCCCGCGACAAACTTCTCTTCCAGCCCGTATCGCCGAACCAGCGTCGAGTCTTTTTCCTGCGGATGGAAACGGGACAAATCAACGCCATTGGTAATCACA
>JALSQZ010000034.1 GCA_026985055.1 Sedimenticola sp.
ATCCCCCTTGGCGCAACAAGGCCATTTCCGCCCTCGTAAAGGATGCCCAGGGGCGCTTTCTGGTGCAAAATCTCCTGTTCAAGGAAGCCGCATCAGACGCTGGCGCAAATGCATACGATATTTCCAAGCTGACCAGCGCCTTCCTGAAAGCACATGACGTTCCTTCCGCCTATCGCACATTCCTGTTCACCCTGCCACATGCTCAACGCCGCTATGCGGAATATGTCTTTGATCCGCAATTCGTTTTGAAACCCTTGAAAAGGCCTTTCTCCTGGCTGGTCTCCAAGGCGGCTTATGTGGAAACGGCCTATCCCTGGTTCGGCGCTGGAAAGCATGATAAAGGCGGATTGTCCATTCAGTTCCAGGATGCGCCGGTGCGTCTTGGCAACATTTCTCAAAGGCTGGCCTTGCCTCCCGGCAAATTCTATCTGAAAACCCGCGTGTCAGCCCGCTCCCTGGCGGCTCCCAAGGGACTTTACTGGCAGCTTGTCTGTTTCGGAAAGGGGGGTGAACGGGTCAGGCTCTCCATTCCCGATGGTCTCTATCGCGAGCGTTCCCTGAAGGCGCCTTTCACGATTCCGCAAGATTGCCCAAGCCAGCTTCTGGTTTTGCGCACAGGAGTGCGCACGCCAAGCTGGCGCGCCCGCTATCAGGGAGAAGTCATTTTCCACGAGGTGAGCATCAAGAAGGAGCTTTCCGCCTCCGCGCAATGATCTTTCATGCAAGGTGGCCGGCAAGACGGCAATGCCATGACCGCACGCTCAAGACGATCCATGTCCGGAAGAAAACATCGGGCCATCCTTGATGGGGTGGGGCTGTTTCTTCTCGCTGCACTCGTGCTGGGGGGTGGCACCTATCCCGCCCTGTTGTCGGATTTCATCCTGCAGATCCTTGCCCTGCCTCTGATCTGGCGGCTGGTCATGGATTTTCCGGGCCGGGCATCATGGCCCGTTCGCGTTCTTTTGCTGCTCATTCTGGCGCTTTACATGTTCCAGCTCTGGCCGGTCATGGATGACAAGGGGGTGCGGTTTCCGCACACGCTGGATGCCGGACGCACGCTTGGCATGTTTGTGCTGTTTC
>JALSQZ010000035.1 GCA_026985055.1 Sedimenticola sp.
ATGATTAGATAGTATCTCAATTGTATCTGCTCCAGAACATATCAAGGCATTTCGGGCAGCATTTCGACACCATTCTTTCCCATGGTAAACCGGCGCCCTGCCATGATTTCACCCCGTATATCTTCTGAAATAAAATCAAGGGCTTCGTCTATGCCTTCGCCCCAGCTTGGCGGGTGAATGGAAGACAGGCGCGTGCGGGCCAGATGATATGAAAATCGGCGCAGGGTTTCCCCCACTTCCTTTATCCGCGTTTTCTGTTCTTTGCCCAGTCCTGATAAAAGAGGGATTTCAGATGACATATGCAGTTCTTGTGCGATGCTGGCGACCAGCACAGGGTCGGCACCGGCATGGGTGACAAGATCATTGATGCCTTTTGTGAGCAGGTCCGGATCCATATACATCAGCAACTCGACGTCATATTCCAGCGCTTTGATATAGATTGCGGCATAAGCCGCCGCCCCGGTGATATTGTGAGTTGCGGCAAAGGCTTTCTGGGCGGATTCTTCCAAAAGTGTGTAACTGCCGAACCAGCGGGGCAACATCATGAAGCCATATTCAGCATGCGGGGTGTGGTCAGTGGGATCCAGCCTGCTCCAGGTGCGATAAAACTCATGCACATGGTTATGCCCGTCCGGCATAAAGGCCAATAATTCGAAGCGCACCGAGGCCAGCAGGGGCGAGTTGCACGTCTCTGCATCATGCGGCTCCAGCATCCAAAGGGCGCGCTCGAAACTTTTCCCCATACCGGCCCAGCCTTCCTGGCTGACGGAATAGGCGTAATCCTGTCCGCGATGGGTCCAGCCGCGACAGATTTGCAGATAGGCACAAAGAGCGGCAAGCGGGTAACATTTGGGGTGAAGGGCGGCCACGCCTTCCATATGGTCAAGCATTTCCCCGGATATAAAGGGCACATCCCCCGGGTGGCACATATTGCCACCGGCCATACCCTGTGACAGCTCAATTGCCGCCAAATGCAATGCCGCCCGGGCCAGTCTTGTGCCGTCAGGGGCTGATGCACGCGATTGGTCCCATTCCTCGAGCAGATCGGAAAGCATCACCCAGTCCTGATCGTCAATCA
>JALSQZ010000036.1 GCA_026985055.1 Sedimenticola sp.
GGAGAGAAATCACCTGGATAGGCCGAGGAAGAGAGCACACGGATGCAGCCGTTTTGCGTGATCGGGCAGGAGGCCCAACCCCGGTCGACCTCCCGTTTCAGCCATTCGGTGGCCAGGGCATGATGGACATGAGCGGCATCCAACAGAGCTATCAGCACGTTGACATCCAGTAATGCCCGCATCAGACCCCTTCGCTGTCGCGGATCTGTTCGACCAAATCGTCGGTCACTACTTTTCTGTCCTTGGCCGGCAACGGCTCGAAGCCCGCAACCGATTCTCCTTGAGTGTCGGCTTTGGCCTGAAGCGCCAGCCTGATCAGTCTGGAAACCTCCTTTCCCATGGAATGCCGGTGACGGCGGGCCAAATCCTTGACCGCCGCGAGCACGTCTTCGTCGAGATCCAGTGTCGTTCGCATTATTACCACCTGATGACGATAAGTCATCATGATGATATATCATCATACGGCGGCGGACAAGCTGTCGCGCGATAAGGATCGGGACTACTACAACGCCGCCGATGCCCTTCCCGCCCGTGAGATCAGGGGGCGTGATTATCCGTCCCGCCGAGAGACTGGAATCCCTGCCAGGACAGGTCGGCCTTGGACGCGGAGTCGGGATCGCTGATAACGTTTTCCAGGAGGAGGGGGGGATATTTGCCGTCGGCGATCACCAGGTATCTGGGTCAGCCTGTCATGTTGGGTTGTACCAACCCTCTTGACTGCATTGCGGCCCGGCCGGGTTTGAACGGGGACTCCCACAGTAAAATCCTGGCCTTTTCACAACGCTTGGCGGAAAAAGGCTCGCATACCCAAAAATCCGCCACCGCGGCAAGTTGTCCATCAATGTATAGCAATGGGGCACGTTCCCTGAGCCAGGGGGGAATGCGGTATTCCTGAAACAGTTTTTTCAGGCTTCTATGCCCCTTCCGGTTGGGGAGAAGGCAGCTTTCCCCACCCTGCCGGTAGCGGATTTCCAGGTTTCCTTGTTGCCACCAATGGCGGGCGATGCCATGGCCGGTGGCAGGTTCACTCTTGAGTATGCCGTTGCCTTCCAGCACCAGTGGCGAATCGCCC
>JALSQZ010000037.1 GCA_026985055.1 Sedimenticola sp.
CCCTGGCGCGGGCGGCGGCGGAGGGCAGGGCAAAAAGCACAGAGGCAAGGAGCAAGGACGCAAGGCGGCGGCAAGAAGGCATGGGCATTTCCCGGCTGATCGAACCAAGTTGAACAGGCCTGCTCTTCATACCCTCTCAAAGCCGCCTCCAGCAAGGGCACCCGGATTGCCTTTTTGTAATGGTGGGGATGGAGAACGCCAACTGTTGCGATGCTTCAAGCTCGCCCAGAAGCCAAGGCCAGCCTCTCAACGGCACAGGCGGTTGCATGGAATGCCGTCATGAATTCCATCGAGGTGCAGCAGGCCGCAGGTGGCAAGGTAGAATTTCGCTTCTGCGCAAGAGCGCATTTGCCGACAATAGCGTTTTGCACCACATGTGAAGTTCGTATTCGCCCCCCTGTCCTTGACAACCGAACCAGGGTTGAAAAACAATCTTCTTCCTTTCAAACGCTTGTTGCGTTCATAGGCTGCCAATGTCTTGCCGCATATTCGTTCACAGGGGATGCCGTCATGATCCCCATCAAGGCGCAGCAGGCGGCACTTTTCAAAATAGTAGGCCACTTCCGCGCAAGAGCGCATTTGCCGGCAATAGCGCCTGGCGCCACAAGCCAGCCCCGGATCCGCATGGGCAAAGGGCGCAAACATGATGGCAAGTGTTCCAAGCCATATAGGCATCTTTATCATCTGTCTGAAGACCATTCTCACCCCCTGCCAACCACCCGTAGTATCCCATGATCGGGGTGGTTGGCAGGGGGTGAGGATGGACGCGCAAGCATTTTTAGAAACTCCCAATTGGCCGGCCGTCCCACGGCCTCACTGTCTCAGGCGGTGCCTGCTCTCCTGCGAGAAAAGAAGACCGCAGTCCTTTCTTTGCGGTTCACCAGTCTGAAAAGCAATTGGCAGGCCGTCCCACGGCCCCCACTGTCTCAGGCGGTGCCTGCTCTCCTGCGAGAAAAGAAGACCGCAGTCCTTTTCTCACGGTTCACCAGTCAGCAAGGCAATCGGCCGGCCGTCCCACGGCCCCACTGTCTCAGGCATTGCCCCATCTTCCGCG
>JALSQZ010000038.1 GCA_026985055.1 Sedimenticola sp.
GGCCCGCCAGCGCCAGAAGTCAGTTTTTCGCTACTGATTGACAGCCGGAGGCGTTGGCATAAACATCATCGGATCGATGACCTGCGCGTTCTCAGGGATCGTGACTTCGACAGGCTCATTGAAATCACTCAGATCGCCCATAAGATCGAACGTCAGTGTGAAGGGGCCAGGCAGATCGCCTGCTTTCTCCTCCGGAGCCAGTTCAGTAAGCAAAGCCGGGTCCATACTGAATGCCATATCTACTTCCACATGATGGACATAGTAATCATCCAGGCCGATCCACTGGGTGCTCTCCACACTGAGCCCACCCACAATTGCAGCCATGATCTCGTCGAAATTCTCTGGCATGTCCTGGGCAGCTTCTCCCTGCATCGCAATGACAGCCGCCAGGTAGTCCGCAAATGCATCACTTGCGATCAGGGCCGCATAGTCCAGAGAAGTGTGGAAAACGGCCATCGTCTGGCCCATCATCTCCTCATCCCCCAGGCGACTGATGGTGACAAACTGCCCAAGAAATTCGGGGTCGTACATGGAGCTGAAAAGGTCACTGCTGAAAAGTTCCTCCATGTCGCCCGCGCTCGCCATGGACTCGGCCAGCATGTTCTGATACAGAGTCGCCACATCCACGCCAATCCATGATGGCATTTGCGATCCAGATTCGGCAGGCATAAGGGACCCTACGTTCACATAGAACACCCCCTCGGCCATACGCAGTTCGAGCGCCAGGGATTCCATGCCAGGCATCACGTCAGCCATCATCTCCGGAGGAAGTGCCATGTTAAGGGTCACGTTGCCACTGAAACTACGCAGCAAATCCCCATAAACTTCCGACAGGTTGGCCATCAGGCTGGCAGGGTCCTCAGCGAAAGACTGCAGGGCGGCGATCATCTCCGGATCAAAAGCCAGTGCGCCTTCAGCTCCTATCAGCATGGTAAACGACTCTGCCCCCTCAGGTAAATCCAACCCTTCTCCGGAAGCAGAAAACGTCATCTCCAGATCGAATGCCACCGATTCCAGGGCCGTCATTGCGGCCTGCGACTGTGTCAGGATTTC
>JALSQZ010000039.1 GCA_026985055.1 Sedimenticola sp.
GTGAGCAGAAATAAACGCCTTTTCTTCGCCCTGTGGCCGGATGAAGACGTGCGCGGCCAGTTGGCAAATCTGCAAACCCTGTTGCCCCAGGCTCAGGGCAACTGGGTGCATCCTCAGGATCTGCATATCACCCTGCAGTTTCTCGGCGCTGTCCCTGCCAGTCAGCAGCATTGCATCAGTCAGGCAGCCGCTGCCATTCAGACTCATCTCTTCGAACTGAAGATTTCCCGCCTGGACTTCTGGCCGAAACCGCGTATCGTCTGGGCCGGTCCGGAGCAGGTGCCTATGGCGCTGGAACAGCTGGTGAAGGCGCTGGGAGAAAACCTGCGGGCATGTGGTTTCCAGGCGGAAAGACGTTCCTATCGCCCCCATGTCACGCTGTTGCGAAAAACCACGCCTGGTGCGGTTGTGGAACTGCCGCAGCCGATTTCCTGGCCGGTCGATCATTTTGTGCTGGTGGAATCGCGCCCTGGCGGTGAGCCGCCCTGGTACCGGGTGCTGGATAGTTGGGATTTTTCCTGAAAAAACTGTTTACAGGCTCATCTGTTGAGCCACTGAGTCGTTTATAGTGGCGTTGAAAGAAAAAATACTGGAAAACAAACAGAGAACAAACTAAACTCACGATGAGTGAGGCAACACAGGCTCCTGGCAACATCAATCGAACAGGTGAACACAAATGGATGAAAATCGGAAAAAAGCACTGGCGGCCGCATTGGGCCAGATCGAGAAACAATTCGGCAAGGGTTCCGTCATGCGCATGGGTGATGGATCTGCCATCGGTAATGTAGAAGCCATCTCCACAGGTTCCCTGGGGCTGGATATCGCACTGGGGATTGGCGGCGTGCCCAAGGGGCGTGTGGTGGAAATCTATGGCCCGGAATCTTCGGGCAAGACCACATTGACCCTGCATATCGTGGCGGAATCACAAAAGGTCGGGGGAACCTGCGCCTTCGTGGATGCCGAGCATGCGCTGGATCCCCAGTATGCGGAGAAACTGGGGGTCGATATGGAGGAATTGCTGGTTTCCCAGCCGGATACCGGGGAACAGGCGC
>JALSQZ010000040.1 GCA_026985055.1 Sedimenticola sp.
ATGGCATTGAAACCTCCGTCGATAACACGGTGGCCCGGATTCGCAATGAAATCCAGCAGGTGCGGGAGTCCTCGGCGATCTACGGCATTTCCGAAGAACCGGATGTGCAAATCGCTGAGCGTCTGCGCTCTCACCCGCTGCCCCATTGGGTTGAGCGTATGACGGTTGGTTACCTCAACTCCCATGGTGGCGCGGCGATCCGTAAGCGCTCCTGGTGGGAGCTGAGCTGGCCGGATGGACAAGAGCAACGCAAATGCGTGTTCAGCGCCAGAGAAGCGGATCGTCTAACCGATGCCACACTGCTCAATCTGGAAAACAACCGGGTGCGTGGTCTGGCTCTCAACCTGCCGCAGGTGGCCGCAGGTCAGCCTTTACCCTGTGTGACCGTAAGCGGGCTGCCATCCAGCATTACAGGACTGTGGGGGCTGTTTGAGATCCGACTCCAGGCAGGAATGCACCAGAAGACCCAATCCTTGCGCATCCCCATGAGACGGCTTAGGTTTGTCAGCGTGTTTTTGAGCGAGGAAGGCAAGCTGTTCCTGCCCACCGCCCGGCATATATGGGATGCGCTTCAGACAGCGGAACCGCAGGTGATGGATACGCTTAGCTTTGAAGAATCCGCCACAGCCTATGAAAGACTGCAGGAAGCCGCCGAACAGGCTGGGCATGAGTTGTTCGACGCCCTGCAACAGGAACATCTGTCCTCCGTTGCCCGGGAAGAAGAAAGAGGAACGGTCGCCTTCGGCTCAAGGCGCAAGGCCATCGAGCGGGTGGGACTGCCTGAGGTGCGTCAATATCGCCTGGCACGATGCGATGCTGAAGAAGCCGAATGGCGAAATGAACTGCAATCTGCGCGGCAGATCGTGCCGGAAATCCGGCCATTGCTGCTGTTGAAGATCGTGAGTAAATCTCAATGCAGTTTATAGCCAATGGCCCAGATATTCCCGATGCGCTCTTGCAGGCGCACGAAGAGAGTCGTGTGGTGTTCTTCTGCGGCGCCGGTATTTCGTATCCCGCCGGCTTGCCGGCTTCAATGGGCTGGTGGAGC
>JALSQZ010000041.1 GCA_026985055.1 Sedimenticola sp.
AATTGTGGAACATCTCCTGTTCATGCATGCCAGGCATTGCCTGGACAGCGAGACAGAGTGAGCATGCCCATTTCTTCATGCCGCACCAGGGTCAGGACCCATAAATTTGAACGGCATCTGCAGGATTCATGCTTCATCCCGGAGCCTTTTCGCCCTTGCCAATACCTTCAAGTATTGCCTGCGGACGAAAAGACACCGTGATTTTGCCAAAATCCTGCATCTGCCATCCCTCTTTATGAGTCCTGACCCTAGCGGGCCTGCTCATACCCCTTGCTGCAAGAGATTCGGCATGGAGTCCGCCACCGGTGACATCTTCTGCACATGGGGGCGCAATTTGACATCCTCACCCAGGATATGGGCGATGAGCCAGCGGGTCATGAAGCGCTTGGCCTCATGCATGCGGTTCTTGCATTCTTGCGGCGTCAAGGCCGAACAGCTGATGTTCGACATTTCACGAATATAGTCTTCCAGATCCTTCAGCAGGGTGACGTGGATCTGCTTGTGATTGGGCGCATCGGGGTATCCAGCGGCCTTTTGCAACGCCTCCTCGCGCTCGAAATGAATGCGGGCGAAATTGGCCAGGCCATCCAGCATGGTCAGAATGGCGGCTTTCGGAGCCTTGTTGTGCAACAGGATCATCACGCCGTCCATGATGGCGATAAGCTCCTGATGATCGCTGTCGATCAGGCCACCATCTATGGCCATGTTGTCTTTCCAGGCAAAAAACACGTTCAACACTCCCTCAATTGCAAGCTGACTGTCTTGTTGTGGGCGCCGAAGCTGGTGCGAAACTGGAAAGCGGGCATCCTCACCCCCTGCCAACCACCCGTAGTGTCCCATGATTGAGATGGTGGCAGGGGAGTGAGGATGAACGTGCAAGCGTATTTTCAAGACTCCCGGTTGGCCATCTGGGCCGCCAATGAGAAATCATTAACTCCACATGTTTATGATCTGCCCGCAGCCGCACCTGTTCCTTGCGCAGGCGGCGCGAATGGCGGTCTTCGGGAGCAGCCGTTCCGATTTTCCCGGGCGGGCTGACACAG
>JALSQZ010000042.1 GCA_026985055.1 Sedimenticola sp.
TCAATATATTCCGGACTGAAAAACATCCGTTCCAACAGTTTCTTCCTCAATTCTGGATTCATCACAGCTCCGGCCAGTTGGTCAGGTCAATCGTCAGCTCTTCTGTCTTCAGGGCAGGCGGGTCCACATATAGCTGGGTTTTTCCGCCAGGCAAATAAAAATCGTTTCCATCTGCCACCTCGTAGCGTTGGCCCGCCGCAGGCCCTTTCCAGGCCTTGAGGCCGCCTTCGGGGACTTCGTATTTCACATAATACCCGTTGTCGTTCCATGAATCCTTCACGGCGTAGTTCCTGCGCCATTCGGTCTTGTTCTTCGGCAGCTCAAAGGCCCACCAGTCACCATCGTCTTGCGCCGTCTCGTCCACGATGCGGTAGATGACGGTACCCGGCGGCAGGTCCACCGGCTTGGCATCGATGAAATTGGCGAATTCCTTTCTGGAACGAGCAAATCGCTACGGTGCAGATTATGGGCGGAATTGCTCCCTGCGCACTTCGCCGGGCGCGGCTCTGGCCAGCGAGGCGGTCATGGAGAATGCGCCTGTCGTAGAAGGAGATCTTGAAGGGAGCGCCGACCACGAGATTGCTCTGGTGGTTGAATTCGGGTTCCTGACAGGCAAACTCATGAAGTCTATGCGTGTTCCCCGGGCTTGAGGTATTTCAGAAGTTGCTGTTCGTCGATGGGGCCAGTTATCCTTTCTTGCAAGATCTCGTCATCATTCCAGGCATCCCCCAAGGTCCAGGCAATATTTGCTGCCATTTTGCTGGCCTTGTATAAATTATCGAAATAGGCATCCTGAAGTTCTTGCGGAACGTAATCCCACCACTTTTCACTGACGTTCTGGGAAATGTTTCGATTTAACGACATAACATTGAATGCGGTTCCCTCCATGTAATCAGGATCTCCCAGTCGATATTGTTCGACATCCTCCTCTTTACCGCTCAAATATCCCTCCATATTGGGTATGACCCTGATCTTCCATGCATGCAGGCTGTCCAGGACGGGCTTCTCTGTGGTTGGTTGATGTTGCTCGAACCAATTCAG
>JALSQZ010000043.1 GCA_026985055.1 Sedimenticola sp.
ATCCGTCTTGCCTTCATTGGCAAGGTCAATCTGGGACGGCTGAAGAAACTGCTTGGCGCGCCTGAAGGCAAGCTGCATTTCTCCCGCGATATCGAACCCCTTTACAATACCGCGATGGCCATGAACAATATTCTCGATGAGGCCTTCTGGCTGATGGCCAGGGCCGACGGGGAAGAGCGAAAACGCCTGCGGGACGAAGAAGGCTTGAGCAAAAAAAAGGCAAAGGAAAGGATGGGATCCTGTGCCTGTCTGCAAGGGGATGTGCGTGGCCTGCGCAATCATGTCGCCCATAACGGGCTGTTCTGCTTTTACCGCCCGGACAGGAAAGAGAACGAGGACGGGAGCAGGAACAGGGAGAGCCCCTTTCTTCCGGTGCATGAACTGTTTGCAACTGTTTTTCGTGCGCTGATGCGCCAGCACAATCCGCACTGGCGCGAGCAGGTCAACGAGCTTTGCAATCGCATCAGAACCGTGCTGGAAAAACAGGACTATGCCTGGGTTTTCGAGCGTTCTTCTGAACGGGAAAACAACAATCCTCCGCATGTCGTCCGCAGATGGACAGTGGAAAAACGGGAAAAATATCTGAACTTTGATAAATGGCGTCTGGACAGGCGCAAATATGTGCGGACTATCTGCGCCCAATGGAAAAATGATGTTGAAAAGGCCCGAAAAGAAGTATTGCGCGAGGGCCATGGAAGATGATAAAAACAGGCAGCGTCTTCATCAGATTCGGGCACGAGGGCGTTTTTTGTTTAAGTCCCACGGGGCTTTCCTGCATTTTTTCAAATGCATGGGGAGTTCCTGCTGCGGCCACCCCCAATTTGAGGGGTGCCCGTGGCATTGTATTCATCCCCATTGACAATTGGATTGCTGCGGCCACCCCCAATTTGAGGGGTGCCCGTGGCCGAGGAGCGTATGGGTGTCATAAATCTTGTGCTGCGGCCACCCCCAATTTGAGGGGTGCCCGTGGCAAGAGGCCGGAGAAGGTGAGGATGATGCCCGCTGCGGCCACCCCCAATTTGAGGGGTGCCCGTGGCCAC
>JALSQZ010000044.1 GCA_026985055.1 Sedimenticola sp.
GCCTTGCGTGAGCCGGCAGATGCTGGCTGTTTCGTCGGCTGTGCCTTGCCATTGTCCTGCGAGGCAGGATTCGAAGAGGTGGATGTTGCATCTTGGATATTTTCTGCCTTCGAAGCGTCGGAAGGTGCATCTGTGAGATCTGTCTGTGGCGCAGATACAGGGCGCTGTTCTGCGTGGTCGTCGGACCGGACCAGCAGATCGATAGCCCCGGTCATCTCAGCCACCTGCAACTCCCGCAATTCATCTACATCACTCAGTTTATCGTGGATTTCCTGTCGCTCTTTTTCCGTGATCAGCAACGCCACCAGGGTAGTGGACCCTTCCCCCTGTTCGATCTCTGTCAGGGAAGGGCGGCTTACCAGGACCGTTCCGATTTCCTCCATGAGCATATGGAGTTGTAGCAGACGCGCCAGGGGGGCCGCACCGTCAGGGTCGGCATAGGCATAGATAGCCAATATGTTTCGGTTGTCCTGCACAGCTTTCTGTAACTGTTGATGTTGCTCCTTTGTTAACTCGGGCAACTCTACAGGCGTTTCCACGGCCTCAGATGTTGCAGGTTGGGCGGCGGCCTCCTGCAAACGATCGATCAGAGGTTGACTATCCAGTGTGCTTTCCCGATCGGCTACCACATCGTCCTGGTAGTTCTTCAGAGCATCCAAGATCTCCAACAGCACATCGATTAAGCCAGCATGGACTTCCAACTCGCTTTTCCGAACCTGATCCAGCACGTTCTCCGCTGCATGGGCCAGATGCGCCATAGCGGTGTGGTTGATGCTACCAGCCGCCCCTTTGATAGTATGAAGAGCTCGGAAGATCCGATTGATCAGCTCGGGATCGGAGGAATTTTCCAGTTGGATCAGATCCTCATCGAGAGACTGTAAAAGCTCTTCTGTTTCTTCCAGAAAGACTTCTGCTTCTTCTGGTGTAAGATCATAGTGTTGCATTTTTCGGTAGTCCCAAATGAAAGAATGGAGGCTGGTTTGTAAAGAGGGGATGATCCAATGTTACGCTATCGCAGCAGCACTGGTCTCTTTGATATCATTCAGTGTCGTTCCCTCATCTTCGGTCAACAGGCGCTCCAGATCGAAGAGGATGACCAGCCGATCTTCCAGTTTTGCGATGCCTCGAATATAAGTTGAGTTTACCGTTGCCACCAGCTGGGAAGGGGGTTCAATCATATTGCCTGGCACCTTGATCACTTCACGAACCCCGTCCACAACTATTCCGAGTCGTGTGTCGTTCACCTGCACGACGATGATGCGGGTTTCACGTCCGTGTTCCTTGAACGGAAGATTGAGTCGTTTCCGCAGATCGATAACGGGCGTAATTTGTCCCCGCAAGTTGATAACTCCTTCGATAAAGTGCGGGGTTCGGGGAACCCGGGTGATCTGATGCACTTCATTGATTTCCCATACCTGGGCAATGTCTAACCCATACTGTTCATCGCCAAGGTAGAAAATGACCAGATGTTCCTCGCCAGCGAAGTTAGCGTGTTCACTCACAGTGTCCTGGGCCAGTACATTGGTGGCGACGGGCGATTCTACAGATGCTGTTGTCATGGTCTCTTCCCCTTGATTTTATCCATGTGGGGTGCATAGGATATGCGAAGTCTATCGAGAGACGTAAGTTCTAGCTCATCCTTGATAACGCATCTCGAAAAGGCCAGAGGCGTCCCTGGAAGGTTTGTCTTTGGCACTGACCAGCTGTGCTGTCAGGGTTGAAATTCAGGGCCAGTGCCAAAGACAACTTTACGCCAAGTCAACCCTCGATATCGATTCAAGGCAGGGCCGACAGCTTGTGACCATTGGTGCGCGCCTTGCCGTTAAGGGCAACTGTGGCTGTTGCACCTTGATCCGTTGAACGAGAATGGCTGGTATCGTCTCGTCTGGCTGCAGCCAAGAGTCGATCGAGCAACGACAGGATTTCCTTGCTCGTGTCACGCATGCCCTCCAGTGCCCGTTCAGCCTCCTGGCGGTGCCCCGCTTCGTAGGCTTCCACGGCTTCTCGGGCCAGGCGGTGGATCCGAGCATGGGGCTCGCCCAATGCCTTGAATTCGGGTAAGTGGCCGAACTCCTCGCCGCCGATGCCGTTGTACCAGCGTCCAAGAGCACAGTGGTTGTGCGAGACAAGCTCCTCACGAGGAATGCCAGGGCCGTCGTTCAGCATGGACTCCACTCGCTCCACCCAGGTCAGGTGAGCTTTTTTGAAGGTAAGCACCCGTTCTTCGAGAGATTCGTTGTCGTCCAATCGGAACTGCTGAACCACCGACGCGAGAGACTGGGCAGTCTCCGCCAGGGCGCCTGCTGCTGTAGCTGTCTTCTTCACCTGGACCGTCACTTCCTGGACAGCGGCAGACATCTCTTCGATAGCGCCGCCATTCTCCTCGGCTGCAGCAGAGACCTCTTCAGCCGCCGCACTGTTCTCCTCAGCCACGCTGGAGATCCCCTCCATCACCTGCATCACTCGATCGCTCGCCGTGGTGAGCTGTTCCACGTTCTCCACGTTTTGCTCGATGACGTTCACCACCTGGCCGATAGCCTGGTAGAGTTCCTCTTTGCTGTTGCCCAGCTCCTCGACCGCTGCGTCCAAATGAGTGACCTGTTGCCCCACCTCGGCGACAGCAGAGCGGATGCTGCCCAGCGCCCGGTCGGCATCCTCGGCGGTCTGGAGGCCCATAGCAACTTCCGCATTGCCTTGCTCCATGGCCGCAACAGCTTGGGTTGCTGTGTCCTGGACAGCGCTGATCAGCTCCGCAATCTCTTGGGCGGAACGGGCTGAACGTTCCGCCAGCTTCCGCACTTCATCGGCCACCACAGCAAAACCTTTTCCGTGCTCCCCTGCCCGGGCTGCCTCGATGGCCGCGTTCAGAGCCAGGAGATTTGTACGCTCTGCCAGCTCATCGATAGTCTGCACGATGGCGCCGATCTGCTGAGATCGTTCTCCCATCTCCGAAACCCGCTGAGCCACCTGCTGGGTTGCTTGGGCAATAGTCTGGATACCTGCGATGGTCTTAGCCACAGCAGCAGAGCCATCGGTGGCCACTCGATCGGCTTTCTGGATGGAGTCCTCGTTTTGGGCAGCGCTATGCTGCACCTTCTGGATCACCGCTGCCAGGCGTTCTTCGAGCACCTGTAGCGCCACTTCGGCCGCCTCGCGTTGTTGCTGGGTCCCGTCAGCAAGCCGCTCGATAGTCTGGTACTGTTCTTCCACTGCACGGCGAGCGATGTCCAACTCCTCGGCCTGCTGAGTAGCGCCAATGGCAACCTGGTTGACCGTTTCGGCCACCTGCTGTGTTGCCATGGCAACCTGGTCAATGCTCAAGGCGATCTTCTGGACACTGTCATTGGACTGGCCACTGGATGCACTCAAGCTGCTGCTAGCCGTCGCCACCTTCTTAGCATTTTGGCTCACGCGCCCGATCAGGTGACGCAGGCTCTCCACCATCTTGCGTAGCATCTGGCGGGAAAGATCGCGTTCCGAATCAACTTCCACCTCGACGGCCAGATCACCGTTGGATACGCGCTCCATGATCTGCACCATCTCTTTCTGGTATGCGACCATGTCCTGAAACGCATTTCCGAGCATATCCCGTTCAGAGCGGGGTGAAAATTCCACAGAAAGATCGCCCTGGGCCAAATGGTGCGCCACATCAGCCATGTGCTGCACATAATCGATCAAAGTCCGGAACGATCCAGCCAGATGGCCAATCTCGTCCTCGCCTCCGCAGTGGATTTCCTGGTCGAAATCGCCGTTGGCGATGTTGCTGGCGGCCTTTTCGATGGCTTTCAGAGGCAGAATGGTTCGACGCAAATTCCAGAACACTCCGGCAGCGACCAGGAGAATGACCAGGGAGAGTCCTCCAAGAAGTTGGTACAGGATCCCGAATTTGCGGGTGGAGTCATCTTCATAGAGCTGCACCACTTTGTTGCTCTCCACCAGGAGAGGGTTGCTGTTCTCCACCACGTTTGTCGCCGCCTGCAGTCCGGAATAGTAATGTTCAGCCAGCTCCTGCATCGCCTCGCTGAGCGATACGAGTTGTCCCAATTCCGAGCGCATCGCTCTCAATTCTTCCCGGACACGACCAGTGGCGACTGGAATTGATTGAGAAGAATCACCATCCAACAGCACGGTGAGCGTGTCGTCGAACTGCTGGATTCGCGCTGTCAGTTCCGGAATCAGGTCCACCTGCCCCTGGGCTACCTGTGGAGCCACTTGAGCGATTTTCAGGGCCAGGATCCCAAGCTGTCCAGCCATATCCAATACTGGTTGGGGCGCCTGTGCTGTTTCCAAGGCATCAGTCAAACGGGTATCGGCATTGAAGAGAAGGTCGCTCTCGGCGATGATCTCCCCTGTCAAACGTTGAAGTTCCTGGAAATCGTTAGCGCTGGCAAGCACCATTTGCACATCGGCATGCAGAGGTTCCCACAGATCGTTGACCACATCCAACTGTTCCTGGATCTTCTCCGGCGCAGGAGGGATTCCTTGCTCAGGGTCGCCTTTTCGCAGCCCGTGCAAGCCTCGATCAAACAGTTCTGTGGCCTGACGCAACTCCTCAGCAGCCTCGGAATCGCCGTGGATGATGCGCAACGTATTCTTGGCTATCCGCTGGGAAAGCATGCGCTGCCGTCCGGCCACATTGACAACCAAGGCATCTGAATGCTGCTGGTTCACGGCCACCACGATACTGGCGACCATGACCAACACGGCAAGTAACATGGCCGCTAATCCAAGACCAAGTTTGCGAACAACACTCTGCTTGATCCATTGAACCGGTCCGATTGAAAGAATGTTCAACACAGATCCACTCCTTGATTATCAATGTCAATTATCGATACTTGAGCTCAAATAATGCTTCAGCCATCGACTGAACTGTTGAAACAGCTGCTTAGAACCGCACGTCAGTTCACAGGTACAGATCTCTTTGGTTTGTTCGCCGAAGCGTATTGAACCTTGCTACGCTGCACCTTTGCCAGACGTGGACGCCCATTGGATGGAGCAGGACCTTGGGCAGGAACAGACAACTCAAACTGGGCGATCAGACGCTGCAATGTTTGGGCAATTTTACTCAAGGGAGTGA